>JBKEDT010000028.1:0-29028 GCA_047975565.1 Enterococcus sp.
CCGATTGCTGTACCTATTTCTAATATATTTTTTGGTTTTAATTGACCTAATAAAAATTGTAGAAAAACAACTGTTTCATGAGGGATTACCGGTATTTCATCCACATGAGCCTGTTCTTCTAGCTCACCAAGTTTTCCCGGTAGCATTTTTTGTTCCGTCCGCATAAATGTCAAGAGTTCTTCTTTGACCACTGGACGATGCATCATTTCATTACGCATAACTCTCCTCCTCTTTCTTCATAATTATACGAAGAAGCAACGCTTTGTACAAGCCTTCAAAAAATTTAGTTTGTGACTGTTGGGTGCTCTCTACGTTTTTTTAAGAAAGTATCGAGTGCATTCCATGAGGTGATCAACATAACGCTTGATGCGATAACTAAGACAAGATAGTTGCTTACTTCAAAAATAGTTGAAGAAAGTAAAATACCAATGTAAGGAATTTGAAAAATAGGTTGCCCAACGATTTGTCCACCACTTACAACATGATCTTCCTCCGTTTGTGGCGTATTGGATTTTGTATAAATCGTCTGTGTAGATGGCTCGACTGCAATGACCCATCTTGTTTTGATTGTTTCACCTTGATCGACATAATACGAAATTGGTTCTCCCACATAAACTTGATCTAGCTCCTGTTTTTTTACGAATACAAGACTATTTTCTTCATATGCAGGTGACATTTTCGCATCCTCTACGATAATCGGTTCCCAACCAAAAAAATGTGGCAATAAAAGAGTGACTAACGATAATGTTAAGATTGCCAATAAACCGAAAGAGCCAAAGAAAGTAATTTTTTTCAGCATACATTTTCTCTTTTCTATGTTATAAAATTTATTTCACTTTATATAAATAATAACATTTATGAAAAAATAAATACATTATTTTCCTATTCTATTTTCACTTACTAGTTTTCATATATCTTCAGTCAATTGCATATAATCGTTGACTAGGTCAATAAAAACAATTACTCTGAAGATAGATTAAAGAAAGGACTTTCAAAAATAATGGTCTCATTTTTAAATAACATCCGTAATAAAAATAAAATAAATTATTTTTCTCTTCGTACAAGTATTTCGTTATTATTTATCACTTTATTTTTACTTATCTCTGGTTATTATCTCACTTCTCTACTTCGACCACTATCACAATCGTCTATCACTGAATTAGATACTTCTTGGTCAATGTACACAAATAATGAACCAGAGACACAATTTTCTAGTGCATATATTTCTTATGTACCAAATGTAGAGAAGAATGAAACCTATACTATGAAACAACAAATCATTCAAACCAAGGGAAATGAAGAATTATTGATCAAAGGAAACCATCAGTGGATAACTGTTAAATTAGGTTCAAAAGTTCTCTATACTAGTCAAGAGCAATCAAGTAATCTAACATCTCCTGGGTTGTCAACGATTCTATTGCCTCTTCCAGAAAATTACGACAAGCAAGAGTTAACTATTGAAGTAAGTACCCCTTACAAAAATTTTGCCGGAATTCTTCCAAAAGTATTTATTGGTGAATCGCAAGAAGTTGCTACCTACATATTTTCGAGCTCCATCCCACAACTTTTGATCATGATCATCGCGTTATTTCTCGGAATCAGTGCATTTATCTTTGCGATACATCAATTTTATAAAAAGCACACCTTTAACTGGAACTTGCTTGTTTTAAGCTGTCTTTCTTTCTCCATTGGTTTATTCGGTGTTTCGGAAAATACGTTGAGTAGTTTCTTTTTTCAACCATTACTTCATTCTCAACTTGCAAATATCTTCGCGATTTTAACGCCTATTCTACTTTGTACATACTATTCATTACGAATGACGACATATCAAAAGCATTACCAAAAATGGATCATTTTGATGGTAGTTTTTGATGGATTTTTTCTTTTATTTTCTATTTTTTCGTCAACTGAACTCACTGAATGGATGTCCATTATCAATACATTCACTGTCTTCTCGGCCTTACTCACGTCATTTGTTTGTCTGGGTGAAGTGTATCATAAAAATTATTTTTTCATTTTCTGCTCTCCTTGGATTCTTTTTGCTGCAATCAATCATTGCTCACTCTATATCCAAAATGCTTTAAATTTACAGATTTCAACAATCAATTGGACAGATTTATTATTTGTCATTATTTTATTGGTTCTATACATTTACAGTATCATAGAGTACGTGATGGATTTCGAAAAGGCGAAAGCCCAAATGAATTTTTTAAATACAAAAACAGAACTACTTGAAGCAGATCATGAACTATTGCTTGATCATCTGAATGAATTAGATAGTGCAAAACAGCAGTTTTTAAAGCAAATTGAGTCTCTTACTTTATCGTTACCAAATCAACAAGACCCGCAAATACAGCTATTTTTACGTCAAGTGACCGAAGAAGTGAAGGCATTAAAACGTGTCGCTCACTTCTCAGAGCATCGATTAACCAATCTGATTTTAGCAAGTTACCAACGCGTAGCTGAGAAAAAGAGTATCCAGATTGATTTTCATACTTCTTTGCCTGAACGACTACTTGTCTCCGATAATGATTTGATGACTATGTTGCTACATACATTAGATCGTGCATTTAGAGAAACCTACGCGATTGAAAATCCGCATCAACGAAGGATTTCTTTAAATATGGAAATCATTGATGCTCATCTAGTGTTGGAATGTACGCATCACGCACATTATGAAGAAAATCTATTTGATCGAGGAATTACCGAACGATTACAAGAACAAACGGAGCTTGATTTATCTGCCCTACACTCATTAACTGAAAAATATCAAGGAAAACTTTCACAAGAAAAGAACAAACAAGTTGATCAATTAAAAGTGTCTCTTCCAGTAAAAAGCACAAATTAAAAGGGAATACTTTCTGTAGCATTCTAAGATGGATGAACTCAACCAAAGTCTTTTGATTTTGATTGCTGCTAGTAACAAATTTCCGAATGAAAACGCATGATTTTTCTAGAAATACGCTAAGAATAGCGATTTTCTCAAAAAAACAGTGAGATGCATCCTAGCATCTCACTGTTTTCGTTTATATTATCTAATAAATCAACCCAACTAGATCTTCTGGCTCGATCGCACCAAAATATTTTTTGATATCTAATTGATTGATTGTTGCATCAATATCTTCACGCGTATAGCGTTGCCCAATCAACAAATCTTCTACATCTTTTATTTCTCCTAGGCCAAAGAAATCCCCATAAACTTTCGCATCTGTAATTTTTCCTTGTGCAACATTTAAATGCACTTCGACAGACCCAATTGGGAAACGTTTTTGTCTCGTAATATCAAATGAAGGAGATTTTCCATAGTTCCATTCCCAGTTTCGATAGAATTTATCAGAGATTTGATTGATTTTATCCCAATCCTTCTCGGTTAATTTATAGGTATTCACTTCAGCCTCTGATTCAACACCAAAGATTTTTAGTAAAATTGCTTGGCGAAATTCTTTCGTAGTCATGGTTTGCTCTTCTTTAGGAAGAAACGGCTTGATATTTGTCACGCGCGAACGAATCGATTTGATTCCTTTTGATTCGATTTTGTCTTTTTTTACTTTTAACGCATTCACAACTTCTTCGATATCACTATCAAACATGATCGTCCCATGTGCAAACATTCGACCACTTGTTGCATACATTGCATTTCCTGAAAACTTCATATCATTGATTACCAAGTCATTTCGACCCTTCAACTCTGCTCCAGATACCCCTAATTCATGTAATGCTTGAATAATTGGTTGTGTTACTTTAGCAAAATCTCTGAACGAATCGCCATCATCAGGCATGATAAAGCTGAAATTCAAATTTCCAAAATCATGGTACACTGCTCCGCCACCGCTCAAGCGTCGGACAACATGGATTGCCTTTTCCTCCACATATGGGCGATTGATTTCTTCAATCGTATTTTGATTCCGGCCAATAATAATAGAGGGTTCATTGATATAAAACAATAAAATCGGTTCATCAATCGGTAATTCTTGTAACAAGTATTGCTCAATTGCTAAATTGATTCGTGGATCGTTGTTTTCATTTGGGACAAAAATCATAAGTAGTGCCTCCTAGATATCAAATTCTTTATTGACGGCTGCAAGCTCAACTGGAATTGTGTCCCCAGCAGCTTGCTGTGCTTCTTCCTGTAATTGTTCTAAGCTGCCAAGTTGTGGTAAATGTGTCAAAACAAGTTTCTTCACTTCTGCTTGTTTTGCAAGTTCACCAGCTTCCTTGGATGTAAAGTGCGCTTTGTGTTTTTCATTTCCCGCAAATAGATACGTATCTGCCAAAAAGAGATCCGCATCTTTCGCAAATTCTTTAAATCCTTCTAGATACCCAGAATCTCCGGTAAAAACAAAGACTTTCCCTGTAGTTTCTTCAACAAAACGCATTGCAAAACAAGGTACAGGATGAATCGTCTTCATAAAAGTAACTAAAAATGGGCCTAATTTCAATTCTTCTGCCTCAAAGTATGGATTTCCTTGTGTTACTTCTGGCATTGTCAATTGATTAAAGTGAAATTCATCTTCTGTATGACCGTAAATCGGTAATAGTGGCTTTGGTTCTTTTGTTGGGAATAGTTGCCAATAATATTGTAATACCCCTAAATCAGCAATATGATCGTGGTGATAATGGCTCAAGATAACGGCATCTAAATCGAGTGGATCTATTTTTTCTTCCAATCGCACAAGCGTATTGCTCCCGGCATCAAGTAATAGATTGAATGTGCCCGATTGTAATAAATACCCTGTTGTTCCTTGTCCATTATAAGGGTATGCCCCTAAACATCCTAAAACTGTAAGCTTCATATTCTTCTCTCCTTTTTTATCATCGTATCACAAAGAATCGGATACTTAAAGATTCTTGATAACACAAAACCGACACAAGAATCTGATTTCTCATGTCGGCTCTACTACTGATTTTTCTATTTTTATTTTGCTTCTAATTCAGCAAAATAGTGTTCACTTTTTTCATTTCTTGCTTCATCATAAAACGCTGCAATTGTAACATTGACATACACCATTACCCATAGTAGACCAATAGCTAATGCAATCGTTCCGATGATGTACCATCCGATAAAGGATAATTGTAACAAGATGTAGCGTCCTAAACGATCTTTCAATAGGAACCACGCATGTCCAACACACTGACGAATAGTTAATTCTGGATAATCCATTTTTGTCCAAATCGCAAATTGGAAAAGTCCACCAACAATCGTCATCAGTAAAAAGGACAAAATCGTTGTAATCAACACAAGGATGATAAATGTCACGTCAATCGATTGAACAGACGATTGCGCAGTTGTGACACTTGCACCATTATTGATAACTAATTCTACGTAAGAGGTTAACCCACTTGATAGAAGTAATGGGATGAAGACAACTGCTCCAATCAACCAATTTACAATTGTATTTAACAAATTAAGTAATAACATTGGCAAATAGTATTCTTTTTGGAAAATCGTCATCAGCATTCCAGGGCGTGCTTTACCTCCACGTAAAACAAAAAGACCAATGTAATACAATGCGTAAGTAAACCCAAATAACACGAAGGTATTTAAGACAAACGTCAATACTTGTTGTGACACGGATCCTTCTGGAAAATTCGAAACACTGCCAAAGATCGATTCAATGACTGCACTGATAAAAATTGAGAGAAACACGATCCAAGCGTTTATTCCCCATTGATTTTTTAAACTCTCACGAGCACGTGCTCGATAAGTGGAAAGACTGACTTTCATAATACACACTCCTACTAATAGCTACGGATTTCTTGAACTGCTTTATTGTCTAAGCGTTTTACAAGCTCTGTTACTAATTTTACTGTATTTAAATAATCCTCTTCATGGATGATCGATGTATGCGAATGTAAGTAGCGTACAGGCACAGTAATTGCAACTGACGGTACGCCATCACGTGTCACGTGCATTTGACCAGCATCTGTTCCCCCACCAGTAATCACCGTGTATTGGAATGGAATCGATAATTCTTCCGCTACGTTGATCACAAAATTCAACAGCTTTTTGTGCGGAACCATTGACGCATCATAAATCAATATTTGTGGTCCTTTTCCTAAGACAGAATCTGCTTCTTTAGGTGTCATACCTGGTGTATCTCCCGCAGTACCCGTATCTAATGCAAATGCAACATCAGGATTCACTAAATGTGTGCTTGTACGTGCGCCACGAAGGCCGACTTCTTCTTGAACATCACTTCCGGCAAACAAAACATTCGGATGCCCTTCTTTTGCCACATTTTCTAACACACGTAATGAAACTGCTGTACCAATACGGTTATCCCATGCTTTAGCCAGTAAAAATTTGCTGTTGTTCATTCGTTTAAATTCAATATACGGTGTGATCATATCTCCAGGACGAATTCCCCAGCTACGTGCTTCTTCATCGCTTGATGCACCGATATCAATAAACATATCACTCACTGCGTAAGGCTTTTGGCGAGCTTCTGGTGTTAAAACATGTGGTGGTTTTGAACCAATCACACCATGGATCAATTCACCGGCTTGTGTTTTGATTTCGACTTGTTGGGCAAGCATCACTTGTCCCCACCAGCCACCTAAAGTTTGAAACTCAATAAATCCTTTGTCCGTAATCTTTGTTACCATGAAGCCAACTTCGTCCATATGTCCTGAAATAAAGACTTTTGGCCCACCACCGGCACCATGTTTCGCAATTACACTGCCAAGTCCATCAAAGAAAACTTCATCTGCAAAAGTTTTTGCATACTCTTTGAAGACTTCGCGAACTTCTTCTTCATTTCCTGGTACACCACGAGCAGAAGTTAAATCAATCAGTAACTGTTCTTCTTTTTTATCCAAATATTCACAACTCCTTTACTGGTTCTTTAAAAAGTATACCATTCTCTCTGAATTTTTTTAGTCATTTTCATGGAAAAATCCACAAAACATCAAAGAAAATGTTTTGTGGATTTGGACGAGTTTAAAATTACGTGATATGTGTCGGAATTACCTTAAGTTGATCTGGTGATTGTTGTTGCCACTCTTTACTATAAAAAGCGCTATCCAACTGATAACTAGGATGTACCTGTTGTTTACTTTCCAAAAACGGTTGGATGTACTGGTCACAAGCGAGCCACCCTTGCCAACCTAAATGAATCGTATCATTCATAAAATAATCAACATTTCCTTGATTTGACAAATCTGCAATTTGATTGAATCCTTGGCTTTGTAATTGAAATTTGATTTTCTTCGTGAATCCTTCAAGCATTGATTGAGACAATCCAGTATAGCTTGCCCATTTTTCATTCACCGGTGGGATAATAAAAAGTGCTTCACTATGTTTTTGCGCCAACTCTTGTAGCACCAATTGAAAATCTGAAAATTCTGGTGAATAACGATACTCCCAATTTTTTTGAGCATTTTTTAATTTTGGTACTATTTTCGCAATTCGGTTTTGGTAAAACGAATTTTGAATCAAAAATTTATTGTTTGTTGTCTGTTGTGCACCTAGTCGATTGGCTAAGCGTGACAGTTTCTGCTTGTCATAGATAGCTGGTAATTGTTGGCTAGCATGATCGATTTGTTGTTGTCGGCTTTGCATCCCAAGCGTGCTGAACAATTCATCTTCTCGGGTAAACAGGCGGATTTTATAGGCTAAAACAGCACGATCACTTTTTGATAAGCGCATCCCTTGTGCTACTTTAGTGAGGAGTCGATTCATTTCTTGGTCTTTCTCGGGATGATCGTAATACAAGAGCCTTCTTGCCAAATAGCGATCTTGCACCTGGATTTTCCCGGTGCTTACTAACCATTGCGCTACTTGTAATTTTGAATAGTGTGCATCAAAAGCGGGTTTATCTACCCCATTTTTCACAAACCACTGCGGAGAGATAACGAAGACAACTCGTCGATGGTCCATTTCATCCCCCATAGATTGCATCATCATGTACTGACTTAATGACTGTGTTCCCGGTGCGCCTAACAAAAATGGTGTATAGGATCGCTGATATTTTTTTGCCAAGACACTTGGATGAAACGGGCTAATTCGATTCAACTCACTTGACCCAAAAAAAGGAACATAATTTTTGCTTTTCATTGCTTCATTTTTGATGACATCGCCACTGAGGATATTGTTTGCCATAGAACTTGCTGCATCCTGTACAACTGCTTCACTCGGTTGCGTAAATTGGTAGGAAGAAAAGAAAAACACTGCTAAGATGACAACTGCCACCCCTAGAGGTCCAAAAGTAGCAAAGAGTTTCTTTTTCATCTGCTTTACCCTTTCAGTTTTTCAACTTGCAAAATGATTTTATTTGGTGTTGCCCACTCCTCACGCTCAAATTCAGATACAGGGACATCGATTGCAAGTTGCGCTTCTAATTCAACTAACATTTGTACAGTCGCTAACGAATCCATCAAGCCTTCATCAAATAAAGCAATATCTAAGTTCTCTCTCACTTCATCTGTTCCTGTAATTTCTTCTAAAATTGTTACTACTGCTTCTTTCATTTCTTATTCTCTCCTTTGGTTTTCTCTCATTTTTATATAAAAAATAGTTTATCTAAAAATCCTGAAAATATTAGTAAACTAAAGCATACTGCTTGGAAAGTCAAAAATATTGCCAATCCATGCGTAAATTGATTTGATGGTATCTTTTGTTTATGTTTTTTCTTAAAGCGAAGCCAGCTATCTGTCAAGCAAATCAAGAGTGCATGGTATATACCATATACAATGTAGTACCAAGTTAGCCCATGCCAGATTCCCATGAGTAAAAACAAGACAAAATAGCCTACATTAGATGCCACGATGCGGCTCTTGAATACTTTGTTTTTTATCAAGAAGAACATCAAACGCATATACACATAATCACGGAACCAAAAAGACAAGGACATATGCCAACGATTCCAGAATTCCTTGATATTCCAAGATAAGAATGGTCGATTAAAGTTAATCGGTGTATTGTAGCCCATGATGTAACTTGTTCCTACTGCAAATAGACTGTACCCAGCAAAGTCAAAGAATAAATACAAACTATACGTATACATGTACCCTATTAATGGTAGCGAAATGCCCCCATGCGCTAATGAAAGCTGACTCACATAAGGTAAAAGGACACTTCCTAAGTAATAGCCAATAATGTATTTATACAAAAAGCCTAAAAATATTTTTTGAATTCCTTTATTTAATAGGTCCACATAAGCGTTTGGGTCGATTGGTTCAATAACATCCTTTTCAAAGCGCCGATACCGATCAATCGGTCCCGAAGATATCGTTGGGAAAAACAAAAGAAATTGGATATAACGCATGCTTGTATATTCTTTGATACTGCCATCACGTATCTCCATAATCATTTGTACCGATTTGAATGTGAGGTAAGAAATACCTAAAAAATAAAGAAGTGGTTCTTTATGATTTTGCGTGATCACTGGCACTAATTTCGTCAATGCAAGCGGTAAAATGGCTAATAACGTGACAAGATAAAAAATCCATGTACGGTTTACTTTCTGACGAGTCGCAAAGTAAATTCGGACTAGCGCTGTCTGGAACAAGACATACCCAATCAAGGCTACTCCTTGTTCTTTGTATTGCCCGCCAAAACTGATTGCTAAAAAGAAAAGTGTAACTCCCGCTTGATACCAAGCTAGTCGATGTCCCTTAAGCAAGGCAAACACTAGTGGAAGCAGCGCGATACCTAACCAAACAAAATAAATCGGTGACGCATAGGGAATCATGTGCATCGTGTTCATGAACCATTCACCTCATGGATCAATGCTTTTCGATCAATTTTGCCATTAACGGTCAATGGTAACTGTTCCACATAGATAAAGCGTTGTGGAATCATATAATGCATGATCGTTCCTTCGAGTGCTGCTCTGATTTTTTTTGACAGTTCACTTGCTCGTGTATCCTGATTCTTTTCAGAAACTACATAGGCAATCAATTGTGTCACTTTGTCTCCCTGATATCTTGGGACCACCATCGCTTGGTTCACTAAACTCAATTGATTTAAGTGATGTTCGATTTCCTCTACTTCAATTCGATACCCATGTAATTTGACCTGAAAGTCTATTCTTCCTTCATAGAGTAATCGCCCATTCTTCAATAATCGACCAGTATCACCAGTATGATATACCCACTGATTGTCTAAAGTAGCAAATGCTTCCTTTGTCTTACTTGGATTATTTAGATATCCTTTTGAAATACTTGGGCCACTAAGGACAATTTCACCCGACTCGCCGCTTGCGACAGCTGTTCCCTCACGCATGATCCAAACCTCTGTATCTTCTTTTATATACCCGATGGGAATTCGCTCATACTCAGTGAGCACATCTGGCGTGACTTCTATTGCTGAAACGGCAACAGTCGCTTCAGTTGGTCCATACGTATTGTAGAGATGTGCATTAGGAAAACGCTCAAGCAATTGTTTTGCCGTTTTTTTAGGTAATTCCTCTCCACAAAACAAGAATAGCTGAATACTTGGTACGTGTTGTTCATCAAATGTAGGCTCAAGCAAACAAATATCCATGAATGAAGGTGTCGATACCCACACATCAACAGCTAAATTGAGCAGCTGTGCGAAAAGTTGCTTAAACTCATTCACTACCTTCTTTTCTAATGGTACCAACGAGCCTCCAGATACTAAGGCTGGGTAGATAGACATTACAGATAAATCAAATGAATACGGTGCTTGTGACAAGAAACGCATTCCTGTTTTGATAGGAAAATCAGACAGTTGCCATTGAACATAACTCGCTAAATTCGTGTGACTGATTTGCACACCTTTAGGTAGCCCAGTTGTTCCAGAAGTAAAAATAATATAATAGTCCTCATTCTTTTGGACTGGATGTAACTTCCCTATATCTGTTCCTTTTTGCTCACAGAGGGGCAGCATTTCATCTAGCGAAAGTATTGGTATATCCGTATCCAATAGTTCAGGCCATGTTTTTGTACAAACGATCATTCCAGGTTTCGCAACAGTCAAAATCATCTGTATTCTTTCGATTGGTGTAGATGCTTCAATTGGGATGTAGGCTCTCCCTGATTTCGAGGCTGCCAAAAAAGCAACGAGCATCTCAAACTCTAGTTCTCCAAATACAAGAATCGGCTCTTTGGGTGCCAGTTGTGTAGCCAATGCATGTGCTAGCGCATCAGAATATGTTTTTAATTGGCCAAATGTATAGTCTTCCGTTGCGCTTCGGTAAACCACTCGTTCTGGTTCTTTCTCCCCCCATTCATCAATTTCTTCAACTATACTTTCGATTTTCATGAAAGCCCTCCTAAAATTCGTTATAGATAAAATTCCCACCTTGAATCGTCTTATAGTGGTAAAGATAAATTAAGAAGATGAGTACAAAACAATAAAAAAAGACCTTAGCTATAAACTGTGTCCATTCATTTGCACATACTCGCTTAAAAAACAGCTTCATACTTCTACCTCCAGACATTGCTTCATACAAATAGTGTAATTTTTTTTGACTAGTAACAAAATCTATCTATCTTACATAGCGCATTTTTTATATAACGTTTTTGTCATATAAAAAAGAAGACCAAGCTAAAACGAGCAACGCTTTAGTTGGGTCTTCCATTTAATTGGCTAGTATTTACTTTTAATCCTCTAGTATTCGGAAATACATTCTACAAGTAACTACGTAAAATAACGAAAATATAATAATAAAGCTAGCACATATCACATATGCAAATCCATACTGTTCTATTTCGATAAATTGGTTATACACCAGAATCACAAAGTAGGCATGAAGGATACCTAATAACATCGGTGGAAAATAAAAGAAAGCTGTTTGCCCATAGATCAACCGGTGGATCTGTTTTTTTGAGATTCCTAGTTTGTTCAGTAATTGATAATTAGCCTTCTCTTCTTCTGCCTCAGCCAACTTTCTGACCATCAGGATACTTCCTGTCGAGAATACCGCAATCATCCCTACAAATAAAAAGACATAAATCAATAATCCGGCTTGTCTTCTAATTGCACGAATCTGTGGATAGCGGTTTGAAAAATCTAAACGAACTTCTTCACCTGAAACTTGCGCCATTCCTTGTTTCTTTGATGATTGCACCTTTTGTTCACTGATCGTTCCTTGTATGTGCTTTGCGTCATAGTCATACGCATAATAAACCTTGTTTTGCCAAGTTGGTTTGATGTTACTGGTGATTGCCGTATTCGTTTTTTCTTTATTTCCACCTGAAGTTTGTATATTCGTCACATGGTACTCGACACCTTGTACTTGTTCAAATAGTTTTTGACTGACGACTAACGTAGTGTCACTGTATCGAACAAAGGCATCTCCTAAATAATCTGGGATGATTTTTTGCACAGTACTATTTTCCACATCAGGCAATAGGATATGTTTGGCATGTGTAGAAGAGTTTCTTAAGTATACTTTCGTTTGATCAAGTAGCACGGTGTCCTTTGCATTGCGCAAATGAATTGCAGGCAATTGGTCATTCGTTTTCTTCACTAGCTCATAATCATCGATTGAAATCAAATTCACTACCTGAAATGTTGGCTCTGAATCGTCGATTGTGCTCCAATCGTACATGCTTCCGACGACTTTAAAACTTAAATCATTCTTATACTCGATTTTTTGACCGGTATCTTTTGCTATTTGTTCAACTTGCGGTGCCAACTCCGAAGAAACTTGATAGGCTACTGGATGTGTGATTTTTTCCGTTCGAATCGTTGCAGTAGCTATTGCAACAGCACTACCGATCATCGCAAGTGATAATCCTAAGAAAATCGTGATCATTGACAATGTTCGCCAGTTTGTAAAATAATGTTTTTTCGTATTTCCTAACAATAAGCGATGCAATCCTTGATAGTGCCATTTTGTCCGACTTAATCCATCAAAGAACCAACGCATCGTATAATTAAACACAAGGTACGTCCCTACACAACAACTGATGAAAATCACTAATGGTAGAAAAAATACAAGACCAAACGAAATGTCCTTTTCCGCGGCCCAAAGAACAATTGCTCGAAAGCGTGCTGCACCCAAGTACCCAAGTGTAATCATCAATACACCAATAGTTCCTAGCAGTCGAGTTCTTGTTCGAATATACAGTTGACTTGTCGTTAAATATCTTGGTGACTTATGAAGTACTTCCAGCATTGGGTAGCGCCAGATTTTCAGAAAAGAATAGACGGACACCGCCAGTAAGCTGATAAAAAAAGCAAAGATCGTATCTACAATCGATTGCGTTGACACAAAAAAGATACTTGTGATATTCAAATCTAAAATTCGAACAAAAATCATTGAAAATAATTTTGAATAAATGATTCCTAATGAGATACCGACCAAAATAGCTAGTGAGCCAAGTAACAGATTTTCAAAGAAGAAAATAGTTGCTACTTGATCTTTTCGGAGTCCCATCAGCTGATATAGACTAAACTCATGTTTTCTTTGGTGAAAGAAGAATCGACTTGTGCTAAACATAAAGAACAAGAGAATCATCGCAATCATAAAGCTTCCAAAGTTCAGCATGCTACTAATACTTACATCTGGACTGACCATCCGTACAAGTGGTTGATCATGCGTAATCGAGCGAAAAGAATAGTAAATCATTACAGCAAATGTCATACTCAAAAAATAAACTAAATACTTCCGAAATTGGTTAAAAAAGCTTTTGATCAAAAGCTTATAAAGCATTCCATTTGCCTCCTCCGCCAATTGTCGCTTGCATATCGATTACTTTTTCAAAAAATTCAGCGCGTGAGCCTCGGCGAACAACCTCTGAGAAAATCATCCCATCTTTTATAAATAAAATACGGTCACAATAGCTTGCTGTGTATGGATCATGTGTCACCATCAAAATCGTGACATTTCTCTGCTTATTCATTTCACTCAAATAGTTTAACAACTCTGATGCGGCTTTCGAATCAAGAGATCCTGTTGGTTCATCTGCAAAAACGACTTTCGGATGAATTGCTAACGCCCGTGCAGCAGCGACACGTTGTCGCTGTCCAACAGATAATTCTTCAGGAAATCTTTTAAGGGTTTCTTCAATTCCCAGCATCTCCACCACTTGCATCAATCGTCGTTCACTTTCTTTTATAGGAAGATGTTCAATTGCTAAAGGTAGCAAGATATTGTCTTTCACTGTCAATGTATTGATCAGATTAAACTCTTGAAAAATAAATCCTAATTCTTTTCTTCGAAAATCACTTAACTCATTTGTCTTCATCTTAGTGATTTCTTTTCCTTCGATGCGCACATCCCCAATCGAAGGTGAAGCCAAAGTAGATAAAATATTCATCAATGTGGTTTTCCCTGCACCACTTGGCCCCATGATGCCCACAAATTCTCCTTCTTCAATTGAGAAGGAAATGTTATCTAACACTTTCACTTGACTGTCTTTATTTCCGTAAAATTTGGTTACATTTTTTACTTCGATCATTTTTTTCAAAGAGACAGCTCCTTTCTCATTCAACTGCATAGTAGCATATTCTTTTTGAAAATTACATTTCTATATACATTTTAAAGTTCAAAAAAATTTTTTTACATGATTTTTATACATTTTCTACTATTCCTTAAAAATCAAAATCGCTTTGTATCAAGTTTTCACTATTTTTTGCACAAAATTATATACTATATATGGTAGTTCGAATTGTATATACAGTTTTAAAAACACAATATGTAGTCCTGAGATGACTTGCTCAATTCGTTTTCTTGTTTTATGATAGATAAAGTAAAAAGCGAGAAATACTTCGCTAGAACAAAGAATTGGGAGCTGGTCAAATATGAAAATGAAGTATCTTGAGAAGGAAAATAACACAATAAATCCCCATCTCTCTCAACTAAAAATTATCAAGCGTGATGGACGTCTTGTTGACTTTGATGATCAAAAAATCTATGCAGCGTTATTAAAAGGTGAAAAAAAGATTCATGGTTCACTTGATCCCTTAACACATAAACGCATCGAAATGATTGTAGAACGTGTGGATCAAGAAATTCTTGACCGTTTTACAACCAATGTAAAAATCTATGAGATTCAAAGTATCGTTGAACATACTTTACTAGAAAACAACGAATACGAATTAGCAGAAGAATATATCAATTATCGTACACGTAGAGATTTTGAACGTAGCAAAGCTACGGATATCAATTTCTCCATTGAAAAATTGATCAATAAAGACCAAAGTGTTGTAAATGAAAATGCCAATAAAGACAGTAACGTCTTTAATACCCAACGTGATTTAACTGCCGGTATCGTTGGAAAATCAATCGGTCTAAAAATGCTTCCAGCACATATTGCTAACGCTCACCAAAAAGGTGATATTCATTATCATGACTTGGATTATCATCCATATACACCAATGACTAACTGTTGTTTGATTGACTTTAAAGGAATGCTTGCCAATGGTTTTAAAATTGGAAATGCAGATGTTGAATCTCCAAAATCGATTCAAACTGCAACCGCACAAATTTCACAAATCATTGCCAATGTGGCTTCTAGTCAATATGGTGGCTGTTCTTCTGACCGTACAGATGAACTCCTTGCACCCTATGCCAAATTAAACTACAACAAGCATCTTGCTGATGCAAATCATTGGATCGATGATCCAAACCGTCGTGAAGAATATGCAAAAGCAAAAACAAAAAAAGATATCTATGACGCAATGCAAAGTTTAGAATACGAAATCAATACGCTATTCACTTCAAATGGTCAAACACCTTTTACTTCTCTAGGCTTTGGACTTGGAACAAACTGGTTTGAACGTGAAATCCAAAAAGCTATTTTACAAATTCGGATCAACGGATTAGGAATTGAAAAACGTACAGCTATCTTCCCTAAATTGATTTTTACAATCAAGCGTGGTGTGAATCTTGAACCAAATGATCCAAATTACGATGTAAAAGAATTAGCGCTTGAATGTGCAACAAAACGTATGTACCCTGACATCTTAAACTATGACAAAATCGTTGAACTTACAGGAAGTTTCAAAGTACCTATGGGATGCCGCTCATTCTTACAAGGATGGAAAAACGAACAAGGTGAAGAAGTCAATTCTGGTCGTATGAACTTAGGCGTTGTTACCTTAAATTTACCTCGTATCGCTATGGAAGCAAATGGAAATCAAGAAACATTCTGGAAAATTCTTTCTGAACGTCTCGCAATTGTAAAAGACGCACTCGTTTACCGGGTAGAACGTTGCAAAGAAGCAACTCCAGCCAATGCACCCATTCTTTATATGTATGGTGCTTTTGGGGAAAGACTTGCAAAAAATGGTTCTGTAGATGAACTATTCAAAAACAAACGTGCAACCGTCTCTCTTGGTTACATCGGTCTCTATGAAGTAGCCTCTGCTTTCTTTGGCGGTAGCTGGGAACATGACCCTGAAGCCAAAGCATTTACTTTAGATATCGTCAAAGAACTAAAACGAAATGCTGACCTTTGGGGCGATGAATACGGTTATCACTTCAGTGTCTACTCTACACCAAGTGAAAGTTTGACAGATCGTTTTTGCCGTTTAGATACTGAAAAATTTGGACTAGTTGAAAATATTACCGATAAGGAATATTACACGAATAGTTTCCACTATGATGTTCGTAAAGCACCAACACCATTTGAAAAATTGGACTTTGAAAAGGACTATCCACAATACTGTTCAGGTGGTTTCATTCATTATTGTGAATATCCAATGTTACAACAAAATCCAAAAGCTCTTGAAGCAGTTTGGAACTATTCATATGATAAAATCGGCTATCTTGGAACAAACACACCGATCGACCATTGTTATGCATGTGGTTTCGAAGGCGACTTCAAACCTACCGAACGAGGATTTGAATGTCCTGAATGTGGAAACAATGATCCAAAAACATGTGATGTTGTCAAACGTACGTGTGGCTACCTAGGAAATCCTCAAGCACGTCCAATGGTTCATGGCCGTCATAAAGAAATCTCTTCTCGTGTCAAACACATGAAGGAATAATCAAGAATCTTATTTTATTATAGAAAGAAGTTTTTCCATGAGAAATCCTCAACCCAAAGAATGGCTAGCAAAAGATCATAGCCTGAACTACATCGCTGATTATAAACCATTTAACTTTGTCGATGGTGAAGGCGTTCGAAATAGCTTATATGTTAGTGGCTGCTTATTTGCCTGTGAAGGTTGCTTTAACAAAGCGGTTCAAAACTTTCGCTATGGTACGCCCTTCACGAAGGAACTCGAAGATACGATCATCGAAGATCTTCGTCATGAGTATGTCCAAGGACTCACTTTACTTGGTGGCGAGCCTTTCTTGAATACAGAAGTCTGCTTACAAGTAGTTAACCACGTGCGAGAAGAATTTGGAACGACAAAAGATATTTGGTCATGGTCTGGCTACACATTTGAAGAGCTGCTAGTTGATTCAGAGGACAAACTTGAACTCTTATCAAAAATAGATATCTTAGTAGATGGTCGCTTTGAGCTTGCCAAACGTGATTTAAAACTCCAGTTTCGAGGAAGTAGCAATCAACGGATCATCGATGTAAAGAAATCTCTTGCTGCAAATAAAGTTGTCTTATGGGATAAATGCGTTGATGCTACAGATACCTTTGAACAAATTCATAAAAAAGAACTAATCTAAAAAAAAGGACTAGAACAGTATTTTGTTCTAGTCCTTTTCTTCTTCATTAGGTTCCTCCCACAAAGGTAATACAATATTCTCGTACGCCATAGGATCCAAATTCGTGAGGGTGATTCCTAGTAATCGAATCCCCTTCTCAATACCTAAAATATCTTCCCAAATCAAACTTGCTTGATAATAAAGTTCTTCTTTTGTATGAATATAATTAGGCAGTGTCACTCGTTTCGTCACGGTTGAATAATCTGTATAGCGAACTTTCAACACTACTGTTTTTCCATGTTTTTGTTCTCTCTTTAAGGCACGTGCTACTCTTTCTGCTAATTGATGCAACTGTAGGTCCACGGCGTCTTCTGTTTGTAATGGTTGTCCATATGTATGCTCATTGCCTACTGATTTTCGTTCACGACTAACTTGAACAGGTGAATCGTGAATTCCGCGAACTTTTCGGTACAATGAATACCCCATCTTTCCAAAATGATGAATCAACGTCATCTCACTTAGCTCATACAAATCAGCTCCTGTAAATACGCCTAACTCATTCATTTTCGGTACCGTTTTTTTCCCAACGCCATGGAATTTTTCAATTGGTAATTTTTTTAAAAACGCAACTGCATCTTGTGGCATGACTACTGTTAATCCTCTAGGTTTTCGAAAGTCAGAAGAAAGTTTAGCTAAAAATTTATTATAGCTAACACCTGCGGAACAAGTGAGATGTACTTCTTCCCAGATATCTTTTTGGATCATTCGAGCAATTTCGATAGCCGAATGTTTTTTTACTTTGTTGATCGTTACATCCAAGTAAGCTTCATCAATACTGACTGGTTCGACCAAATCGGTATAGCGAAAGAAGATTTCACGTACTTGCTGTGATACTTCTCGATACTTCTGATAATCTCCAGTTTTAAAAATAGCTGTTGGACAAAGCTCATATGCTTTTTGGGCACTCATTGCTGAATGAATCCCATATTGTCTTGCTTTGTAATTGGCCGTAGTGACTACTCCACGCCCTCCTGTATCATTCGGATGTCGTGCTATAACTAAGGGATGTTTGGCTAATTCTGGATCATCACGTTCTTCAACAGATGCAAAGAAAGCATCCATATCGATATGAATGATTTTTCGTGATGTATCGTTTTTTAGTGGAAATTGTAGCTCCATCTTCTTCACCCCCACCCTCATTATATACGAACAAACGTTCTTGTTCAATTATAGAAACTAAAAGAATCCGAGATAGTTTCTACCTCGGATTCTTATTTTCAGCTACATAGTATGACAGAAATAAAACTACCTAAAGTTTTCTTTATACTTCATCTAATTCATGAAATGCACGATACACTTCTTGTTTTTTGATTCCATTTTTTACGGCGACTGCCTTAATTGCAGCATTTGGCTTCTCACCTTGTTCAATCAATACTTGAACTTGCTCTTTATAACTTCCTAGTGAAACGACTTCATCCGTTAGTTGCTGTGTCCCATCATTACCTGAAACCAATAAACAACATTCACCTTTCACAGGCGTTTCTTCTATATAAGCAAGTAACTCTGTTATTGTTCCGCGAAGATATTCTTCATGTATTTTTGTCAGTTCACGACACAAAACAACCTGACGATCTCCAAGGACCTCTTGCAAATTCAACAATGTCGCACCCACTCGATAAGGTGATTCATAAAAAATCAATGTAGCTTCCTCTGTGGATAGATGCGCTAAAACTTCTTTTTGTTCTTTTTTCTTTCGCGGTAAAAATCCCCAAAAAAGAAATGGCTGCGGTGTTAGTCCTGATGCAATCAATGCTGTCATACCTGCTGTTGCACCTGGCAATGCGACAACTGGAATCGATGCATCGATACAGGCAAGAACAAGTTCATGTCCTGGATCGCTAATTGACGGCATTCCGGCATCACTTACTTGCGCAATTGATTGCCCCTCTTCTAAAAATTCAATCAATTGTGGGACACGTTCTTTGAAATTATGCTCATGCAAACTTTTTTGTGGTGTGTGTACGTCAAAATGATTCAATAGTTTCTGTGTATTTCGCGTATCTTCACTAGCAATCAATTCTACCTCATGCAAAGTCTTTACACTACGATAGGTCATATCCTCTAAGTTACCGATTGGTGTAGGCACTAGGTACAGTGTTCCCGTCTCTTTCACACCTTTAAAACTTTTCTGGTTCTTCATGCTGATCCTCCAATAGTTAAAAAAGCTGGTATTAGGCGTTTACCGCTCAATCCAGCTTTATAACTTCTCTATTAACGACCGCTTTCACGGTAAATAACTTCTAAGCAAAACGCACACGGCTCATCGTTTTCGCGTCTCGATCCATAAAGATCATAACAAACGTGAAATCCTTCTTCGTAGATTTTTTCTAAATTCATACGAGATTTTGATAATTCTTGTTTGACTTTCTCTGCTGGAGCTTCTGCTACTTGATTCAATTCGCGTAAGTGTTCACGCAAACGTTGATTTTCCATTTCTAAGGTAGTGTTTTTCTCTACGATTTCATGGAGTGCTGTTTTCATTTCAGCTAATTCTGTTAAGGTATTACGCAACTCTGATTCTAGTTGATTTAACCCATCATAAAGTGAACGCTTATCCATTTGTATCACCTACCTGAGCAAATTCTTTTAGTTCTTCCCATTCATATTCAATAGGCGTTTCATGGCCAGGTATACGAACACGGACAATTCTGCTCAATAAATTCAAGCCAATAACTTTCCCTGTTCCTTCTGGTGTGTCAATTGCTTTTCCGTAATCCGGCAATTCTTTCTTCGCTGTTTCGTAAGCTTCGTCTTCATACTGGAGACAACACATCAAACGACCACATAGTCCTGATATCTTTGTTGGATTTAATGAAAGTCCTTGATCTTTTGCCATTTTGATTGATACTGGTACAAAATCACCTAAGAAAGTCGAACAGCACAATTGGCGTCCACATGGACCGATTCCGCCCAAGATTTTGGCTTCATCACGAACACCTATCTGGCGTAATTCGATTCTGGTACGGAAAATCGATGCTAAATCTTTTACTAGTTCACGGAAGTCCACACGTCCATCGGATGTAAAAGAAAAAATCATTTTACTACGATCGAATGTATACTCGACTTTCACTAATTTCATTTCTAGGCCGTGCTCACGAATCTTTTGCTTTCCGATTTTTAATGCAGCTTGTGCCTCTTCTTGGTTCTTCGCTTCTTTCTTTAGTTCTTCTTCTGAAGCTTTATGCACAATTGGCTTCATCTCATCTGGCAGGTCTTCTGAAGCAATCTCTTTTTTAGGGATAGCGACAGTTGCAATATGTAAGGCTTGCTGAGATTCAACTAATACCTTGTCATTATAAAAATATTCGGATTTGCCAGGTGTAAAATAATAGATGTGTCCAGCCTCACGGTAACGGACACCCACTACTTCTACCATTGTCATCCTCCTCAAATCATTGATGTATCGTATCCCTTAACTATCGTCCGTAAAGAAAATTGCTCTGCTACGCTTTGAAAACTTACGTTACTCCGTAATTTTTGTTCTGCTGCAAGCAGTAATTCTATCTGGCGATTTAACTGTTCTACTTGTTCAGCTCTGTGTTCCTTCAGTGATTCATGTAATCCATTTTGGAAGTGGTATAACAAGATCGTAAAAGCTTGAAATTGCTGGCTTTTTTCTTTGAAAACCTTGATCAATTTCTTTTGGACATAGATAAAAGCTTGTGGATCTTGTTTTTTTATATATGTATACCATTGTTTTACAGAGTCCTTAGCTTCATTAAACCATTCATTTTCTGAGATTTCAACTGCTTTTGTCAAACTGTTCGTTAAGAATGTCAAAAGTTCTGCAGTCTCTTTTGAAATTCCATTTTCTTCTAATTTTTCAATCAGTTTTTCTCGTGATAAGTCTTGAAAATACATCAGTTGGCATCGTGATTGGATTGTTGGCAAAATTCTTCCTATTGCGTCTGTTTCCAAAATTGCTAAAAAATCACCAGGGGGTTCTTCCAAGAATTTTAGTAGACTATTCGCCGCACTACTGTTCATCTTTTCTGCTTCTTTGATCAAAAATACTTTTTTCTTTGACTCGTACCCACTACGATTAAATTCACTTTGCAGATTACGAATCTGATCTACTTTGATTGTTTGACCTTCTGGTTCGATCACAAGGACATCTGGGTGTTCATTACGAGCAATACGTTCACAATTGTTGCATACACCACAAGGCTCTTGGCTTTGTAAATTGGTACAAAATAAATGTTGTGCTAGCCACACGCCCATCTCATGCTTTCCTGTTCCTTGAGCCCCCTCAAAAAGATAAGCATGGGCAATCCGCCCATGCTCAAAACTTTTCTGCAGTTGCTGAAAAACAATCGGCTGTGTTTGAGCTAGATATTCCGCTGTCTCCATAGCTCCTCCTAATACTGGTGGAATCCCTCAACTGGTAATACGAATACCGTTGCTCCACCAACCTCAACTTCCACAGGATAGGGTACTTGCCCATCCATTGAGATATCTAGTGTTACGGGTGTTGAAACAAATTGTTTTCTTGACTCACATGTTTTTTTGATTAGTTCAAGCGTTTCATTTACACGTGCATCATCGATACCGATGATAAATGTGCTATTGCCCGCTTTCAAAAATCCTCCAGTAGAAGATAATTTTGTTGCTCGAATATTTGCATCAATAAATTCATTTGCTAAACGGTTGCTATCTTTATCCTGAATAATCGCTAAAATAAGTTTCATCTTTCTTCACCTTCCTAATTCTCAAAAAATTGTGGAAATTGGTTAACAATTGTATGATAACTTGTTTCTAAAACTTCTTCAAATCCTTTGCGGGCATTGATCTTATGGATACGTTCAGGATAAGCATCCACTAATTTCAAGTATCCGTGGCGGACACGTTGGTGAAATTCTAATCCTTCGCTGTCCAAACGATCAATTTGTTCCGTGCGATGTTTCATGATTCGACGAAGGCCCGTGTCTGAATCAACATCTAGATAGAGCGTGAAGTCCGGTTCCAATCCTTGTGTGGCAAAATCATTGATTTCTTTGATTTCATCCATACCGATTTTTCGACCAGCACCTTGATAAGCCAATGAGCTATCAACAAAACGATCACAAATAACGATTTTTCCTTCATCTAGTGCTGGGAAGACTTTTTCAATAAGATGCTGTCTACGAGAAGCTGCGTACAATAAGGCTTCTGTTCGGTCATCCATTCGTGCATTGGCTGGATCTAAGATGATTTCACGGATTTTCTCTGAAATCGGTATTCCTCCAGGTTCACGAGTTTGAATCATTTCGACTTTTGCTACCTTTTGCAATAAAGGAAATAATTCCTTTAAAATACTTGTTTTCCCAGCGCCATCTGGTCCTTCGATCGTAATAAATAAACCTGTCACTTCATTTGCCTCCATCTTATTCTTTGATACACACGCTACTACAAGTTAATTGTAACGAAAAAACGTCTGTAAGAAAAATTTATAACTCTCTGCGTCCTTCTACAGCCTTCAGTAAAGTCACTTCATCTGCGTATTCAATATCTGCACCTACAGATAATCCATGTGCTAAACGAGTCACTTTGATCCCTGCTGGCTTGATCAAGCGAGAAAGATACATTGCTGTTGCTTCCCCTTCAGTTGTTGCATTTGTGGCGATGATCACTTCCTGCACTTTTGCATCGTGCAAGCGTTGCAAAAGTGGTGCAATATTAATGTCTTCTGGACCCGTGCCCTCCATTGGAGAAAGTACCCCATGTAAGACATGATACAAGCCGTGGTATTCACGCATCTTCTCTAGTGCCATGACGTCCTTAGGTTCTTCAACAACTAGAATCATGCTCTGATCTCGACTTTTATCCTGACAAATCTCGCACGGATCTTCTTCGGTTATATTCCCACAAATACTGCAAAAATGTAAATCACGTTTCACACGAAGTAATGATTTTGCAAATTCATTCACTGATTCATCTTTCATATCAATCGTATAAAATGCAAGACGAGTTGCAGTTTTTTGCCCAATACCTGGTAATTTCATATAACTTTCAATCAATTTTGCTATTGGTTCTGGATACTGCATGTTTCATTTCTCCTTTAGTTGCTTTTCTTACATACCAGGGATCCCTTTTGTATATTTACCTAGTGTTTGTTCTGTTTCTTTTTCGATTTTAGCTAATGCATCGTTGACTGCTAGAATAACTAAATCCTGTAACATTTCTGGATCTTCTGGGTCGATAACACCTTCTTGGATAGCGATATCTTTCATTTTACGATCGCCTGTAAAAGTTACTTTGACTAAGTCGTTTGTTGAAACACCTGTAAAGGTTGTTTCATTTAAGACTTCTTGTGCTTTTACCATTTCTTTTTGCATTTTTTGTACTTGTTTCATCATGCCTTGCATATTTCCCATTCCGCGCATCATAATTTATTTACTCTCCTTTATTTATCTTATATAAAATTGTCGTTTAATCATCGATTACTTGGACAAGTGCTTCACCAAACAGTTCTTGCGCCTTATCAACTACAGATTGTCCAGTTTCTTGTGGTTCCTCTTCTTCAGAAACTGGATCGAGTGCTGGCTCCTCTGTGTGTTCACGTCCTTGTTGCTTACTTTGTACAACGTATGATTTTCTTAATTCTGGCCAAACCTCTTTAGGTACACAGACCATTTCAGGTGAATAATTTGGAATCATTCGGCTGAGATTATTGGATACAGCAAGATGTAATTCTTCATCATTTGCTGCACGTTGACAAACGATTTCGTATTCAAAAGAAAGGACGATACCTGTCGGACCAGCAGCAATTGGTTCACTTGATTTCAATACTGCACGTTGCGTTACAGATAGACTCATCAAGAAATCATTCCAAACTTCTCTCACTTGAAGTAGATTTTGCTTTGTTGCTTCTTTTAACACTTGGAATACACGTTCACGAGGAACACGATAGGTTGGAACATTCTTTTGCTTATGTCCAGTGGCTTGTGCCTGTTCTCTCGGTGCCGTGTGGTCAGAAGTTTTTAATTGTTCGATTTCTTTTTGCATCGATGCTATTTGTTCTTGTAATTTTTGTACTTGACCATCCTCGGTTGCACGTGCTGGTGTACCACTTGGTTGTGTAGACACCGCTTGTGCTTGTGCTAATTTTACAGTAGCTACTTCCAAGTAAATCGTTGCACTGTTCGTATAGCGAATATCATTTTGTGTTTCACTAAGCGTTTTGATCATTGCAAAAAGCTGTGACACTTGAATAGTATCCGCTAAATGTTTAAACGTCTCACTGATTTGTGTAGCCTTCTCTTCTAAAAGCTTTGGAGCTTGTTGATACATCAAGATATCTCGACAATAAAGAAGTAAATCTTCTAAAAATCGTCGCGCTTCTTTTCCTTGCATCAATATCTCGTCTAATTTCTCAAGTGCTTTCGCCACATCATGTCCAACACACGCACTAAGATAATCATCCATCATTTCATAGGTCAAGCTACCTGTGACTTGCATCGCATCCATCAAAGTTACCGTACCATCACTAAATGAAATGGCTTGGTCTAAGATACTCAATGCATCACGCATCCCACCTTCTGCAGCACGTGCGATAACTTCAAGTGCTTGTTTTTCATAAGGTAGATCACTTGTCTCCATGATGTAGGCAAGATGTTCTGTGATATCTTGTGGGCGGATACGTTTAAAATCAAAACGTTGTGTCCGAGAGATGATTGTTGCTGGTATTTTATGTGGTTCCGTTGTTGCTAAAATAAAAATCACATGTTCCTTTGGTTCTTCTAATGTCTTTAAAAGTGCATTAAACGCCCCGGTAGAAAGCATATGGACTTCATCAATAATATAAACTTTATAGGCAGCTTTAGTTGGTGCATAGTTTGCCCGATCACGAATGAATCGGATTTCTTCGACACCATTATTACTAGCAGCATCGATTTCGATAACATCTTCTTGGCTCCCTGATGTAATTGAGCGGCACATTTCGCACTCATTACATGGTTCTCCATCTTTGCTATTTGGGCAGTTGATTGCCTTTGCAAAAATCTTTGCGGCACTCGTTTTCCCTGTTCCACGTGGTCCTGTAAAAAGATACGCATGGGACGTTTTATGGGATACAATGGCATTTTTTAATGTCTGTGTTACTGCTTTTTGGCCAACAATGTCGTCGAACCTTTGCGAACGCCAAACGCGATAAAGTGCTTGATATGCCATGTTGAACCCCCTTTTATTAAAAATTCACTAGTTACTATTATACGTGATTCTCCATAAAAAAACCACTACTGCTGTCAGTTTTAACAAAAAAGAACGTCTGATTTCCCCTTGTTTTTTCTCGAAATTCGCTGTGCATTTCTCTCGAATAGAAATCATGATTATTGTGGGACTATGGTATAATTGAGCCAGATAAAAATTTACAGCTAACTCAAAAGGAGGATGTATTTTATGGGACTAATCAAAGCTGCTACTAGCACAATCGGAGGCGGACTTGCAGATCAATGGGTCGAAGTGATCGAACCTGATGATATGAGCGATTCTACGGTGATGACAAAAGGTGTCAAAGTCCGTAAAAACGATAAACGTGGTGCAAATAAAAAAGGAACCGAAGATGTTCTAACGGATGGTACGGTTGTTCACGTCTATCCAAATATGATGATGTTACTTGTTGATGGCGGAAAAATCATTGATTATACAGCAGAAGAAGGTTACTACACCATCAAAAACGATAGCGCTCCTTCAATGTTGAATGGTTCACTAAAAGAAGCAATCGCAGAAACATTTGATCGTTTCAAATTTGGTGGCGTCACACCACAGAAACAACAAGTTTTTTACATCAACTTGCAAGAAATCAAAGGAATCAAATTTGGAACGACTTCTCCATTAAATTATTTTGATAATTTTTATAATGCAGAATTATTTTTACGTGCACATGGTGTATACTCGATCCATATCACTGATCCAATTTTATTTTACTCAAACGCACTTCCTAAAAATAAATCTCAAGTAGAAATCCAAGATATCAACGAACAATATTTAGCCGAATTCTTGACTGCACTTCAGTCAGCAATCAACCAAATGTCTGCTGATGGACAACGCATCTCTTACGTCCCATCAAAAAGCTTAGAGTTAAGTAACTACATGAGTGGCGTTCTTGACGAGTCATGGACAAAATTACGCGGCATGGAAGTCGTCTCTGTTGCAGTTGCTAGCATCTCTTATACAGATGATTCTGTAAAACTCATCAATATGCGTAACGAAGGAGCTATGCTTGGTGATCCAAGCGTTCGAGAAGGCTATGTTCAAGGCTCCATCGCTCGTGGGATGGAAGCTGCCGGTAAAAACGATGCTGGTGCAATGACTGGATTCATGGGCATGGGAATGGGCATGAATGCCAATGGAGACTTTTTAGCACAAGCTTCAAGAAACAATCAGCAACAGGCCCAAGAGCAGCAACAAGCAAACCAACAAGCTGCCAAAGCATCTGCGGATACATGGTCGTGTCCAACTTGTGGTACCGAAAATACTGGTAAATTTTGTAGTAACTGTGGGCTAGCAAAGCCAGAGCCTCAAGCACAACCAAAATTACAAATGAAGTGTAGCGCATGTGGCGGTGTTGTGGACTTAACAAATGGGATTCCAAAATTCTGTCCGAACTGCGGAAAACCATTCCAAGGTGTCCCGCTTGACTAACACATCTGTTAGAAAGGAAGTTTATGTATGGACGTATTGACACATAAATGCCCCAATTGTGGTGGTGCACTGACTTTTGATCCTAAAGACCAAAAATTTCACTGTCCGTATTGTTTAAGTATCTTCACTGAAGAAGAAGTCACACTTTACGAAGAACAACAAAGAAAAGCTCGTATGGACGATACGCTTGAACAAACAACAACAGAATCAAACGAAGGCCCTGATTCGACTGAACAAGAGTCTATGGATTCTTCTGAAGAAGAACAAGTCGACCAAACAACACAGTCAGAAACAACAAAAGAGGACGCCTTAGAACTCTTTCTTTGTCCCAGTTGTGGTGCGGAAATTGCAACTGATGCAACAACTGCCGCAACCTATTGTTATTATTGCCACAATCCAGTAGTTCTTTCTGGACGCTTGAGCGGAGACTTTCTTCCAGAAAAAGTCCTTCCCTTTGCAATCGAAAAAGAGGAAGCAGTTGAAAAATTCTTAGCTTGGACAAAGAAAAAACGTTTTATTCCTAAAGCATTCTTTTCAAAAGAACAAATCGATACGCTCACTGGCGTCTACTTCCCCTATTGGTCTGTAGATGCAGAACTATCTGGAGAACTCGACGCTACTGGAACACGACTTCGTGTTTGGCGCGTGGGTGATATTGAATATACTGAGACAAAACAATTTGCTGTAAAACGAAAAGGAAATCTTTCTTTCAAAGAATTAGTCAAGAATGCCTTATCTAAAAATACGCAACAAAAAATGGTTGAAAGTGTCCAACCCTTCCCGATTCAGCAAGCAGTCGATTTTAAGAGTCAATATCTCTCTGGATTTCAAGCCGAGAAACGTGATATTGAATTTATAGATTTGCGTGAACCGGTTGTCAAAGAACTAAAAGAATATAGTCAGAACATGTTGCAACAAACTGCCACTGGCTACACCACGCTAACAAATGTTCGCAGTCAGATTTCTCTTGATTCAGAAGCAGAGCATTACATGCTACTTCCTGTCTGGTTAGTCACTTACCGAAGTCATGAATCAAGCAAAAAAATCTATTATTACGCAATGAATGGACAAACTGGTCGGACAAGCGGTGTCTTGCCAGTCAGTTATAAACGACTGGGTTTAGCAACAGCAGGAATTGTCGCTGCACTTTTAGGTGTCTTTTTGTTAGGGGGGTATTTCCTCCTATGATGTATACCAAAAGAAAAACTTTCATTTCTTCGCTACTCATCTTACTTGGTTTCATGCTTCTTTTGTTACCCAATCAAGTATTGGCTGACTCAGTAGATGACCAAGCAGGTCTGTTTACCAATGATCAAATAACACTTTTGAACCAACAGGCCGAAAAATTAAATGAACAATCGAAAAGCGAAGTATTCATTGTCACTACGACCACGAATACAGAAGAACCCCGTGATTTTGCCGATGATTATCTACGCGATAAAGTGGGGAATAATAATAATGGTGCTGTTTTTCTCATGGATATGGGGCAGCGGCAAATCTATATCTCCACATCTGGAAACATGATTTATTACCTTACAGATAGTCGACGGGATGAACTTCTGGATTCTTTATCTAGTCAGATGAGTGATGCACAGTATTTTGCAACAGCACAAACTTTTTTGACAGATATGTCTACGTATGTCGATGAAGGAATGCCTGATGGATATAGTATCGATGAAGAAACCGGCAAAGTAACCAAATATAAATCACTTACGGGAGTAGAAATCGTCATTTCAATTGTTTTAGCACTTGGACTTGGTGCTGCATTTTTCATCGTAACGGTATCCCGTTACCAGTTAAAACTAGGTGGTTATCACTA
>JBKEDT010000072.1:0-12995 GCA_047975565.1 Enterococcus sp.
CAAACTTTGCGTGGCAAAGTTATCTGAAAAACGTTGCGCACTTTGCCTATCGCGAGCAACTAGAATGACTTGATTTTTTTCATAAATACGTACGGCATTCGCAAATGCTTTTAATCCTACAGAATCTTCCGAAAATTCCAGCGTTTGCGGAAAAGAAATACAAGGAAAATCGGATAATTGCTCAATTAAAAATTGTCGACTATACTCCAAGAATGGATACCGATTCCCAAAATTCCCACCGCCAACAAGTGTTACGACATCGCCAGGATTTAATATCGCTCGTAAACTCTTCATATGGCTAAATGTTTTACTCACCGGGAAGTCAATAACAACTGCTTCTGGAAATATCTCTTCCAAAAATTTTCGTTGTGCAAAACTAATTGCCACATCGCCTAAATTTCCATAATCCGCAGCTAAAGCGACTATGATCTTTTGTTTCGCTGTGATATGTTGTCGAATAAATTGTTTATCCAAACGTGAGGTGCGATAAATAAGGTAATGTTTGATTTTTAAATCTGTAAATTCATCTGTGTATGGAATCCTCATTTTTCACTCGCCCCCTGTTCTTGAGCTACGTGAAGATTTTTATGGCTAGTTTCTTTTTTTAACTGGCTCAAGCGAACCAATAATGCTAGTTGCTTTTTCTTCATCAACAAGAGAACTAACCGATCTGCTACGGATTGATGCTGATAGTTGTTTAAATACTGCATATGATACGGTGTCTGCATCTGTTCAAAAATAGACTGTTGATACTCTCTATCCTGATTTGAAGCACTCTCCAAGATACTGTATTTCAGCGTTTGCACATAGACATCTGCCATCGTTCTTTGAATCACTAATGAATCAAATCCCCATGTTTCTAGCCAATCTTCAATCTGAATCAATGCTCTACGTCTTAAATGTAGCGCCTTATTTTTTACAGATCCTTGCTTCAAGGTAACCCGTGGCCGCTGCATGTAATGTGTCAGCGCTTCCTCAATAAATCCAACAGTAGGATTCAGCTGCCATACCTGACAATTGAATGTACTATCTTCAATTAGTGATAATCCTTTCTCAAACTGTAGGCGATGTTCCTCCAAAAATTCTCGGCGATACAATTTATTCCAAACAAATCCCATTTTTTGAATAAATGAAGCGGTTAGCGGTAAATTCGCATAGGTTAAAACACAAGGTTGAGAGAAGAATCGTTGTTCCTCACGATCAAGCAACTGCTCCATCTGATTTACGGTGTCTACAAATAACCCACAAATACTCACGTCTAAATGCTGTCTATCGCTTACAGTAACCATAGTTTTCAAGAAATCAGGTTCTGCCCAATCATCACCGTCGAAGAAGAGAATATACTTTCCTTGTGCTTGTTCTAAGCCAAAATTTCGAGCATCTGAAAGGCCACCATTTGTTTTATAAAAATAGCTGAATCGAGGAAGCCTAGCAAAAGTCGCGCAGATTTCTGCAGATGAATCTGTTGACCCATCATCGATCAACAACACTTCATACTCTTGATATGTTTGATTTGCAAAAGAGTTTAAACAACGTTCAAGATAAGGTGCCACGTTATAAATAGCAACAATGACCGACACGTTCACTTCCATGATGCCCCCTCCTTCTCAGTCTAGATACGTATACAACGTTTGTTTGATTGGTTCCATATAGTCCACTGCACGTAGTTCCTCTCCACGCTGTTTTGTCAGCAGACGCATCTCGTCGATCTTTTCAGGTTTTTGTAAAATTTCCTTTAGCTTTTGATAAAAACTTACTTCGTCATTTTCCGTGATCCAACCAGTTGTCTTCAATATTTCTTCCATTCCAGAACAATTTGTCGCAAGTACTGGAACACCTAAAACGGTTGCTTCCGTAATCACTGTACTGTATCCTTCATATCTTGAAGGGGCAACAAATAAATCACTAGCCGCTAGAAAAGCATACGGATTATCGACAAATCCTACAAACTCAACATAGGGATCCAGTCCGAGTTTTTCACAGGTTGCTTTTAATGTCTGCGCCTCTTCTCCTTCACCTAGTATTTGCAATGAAAAATCTGTTATTCCTTCGGATATTAAACGATTTAAACTATTTAAAAGACGGTCATATCCTTTCTGATAGGCTAATCGCCCAATCGTGATCAATCGCGTTCCTTTTTTATCAAAATGACTACTGGATAGGCGCATCTGACTTTTCGTCTCACATTTATCAAAATCAAGTGGGTTGTATAATACACAAGACTGCTCAACTGGTAAAATTTCATGAAACGCTTGCTGTGCAGTCTGTGAAACGAAAACAACTTGATCCATCTTTGCATAACACTCTGATAACTCTTTGACTGTTCGATAGGCAGCACCCAATTCCTTCAAACTATGAAATTCATTGTGTACCCATGCGATTTTTTTTATTTTGTCATCTGGACACCCAGCCAAGATACGTGTGCTTGGTCCTTCCAGAAAAGAAACAATCAAATCATATGTTTCAGGTATTGCCAGTCGATACAACATCTGAGGAGATAAAATTTTCATTACATGACTATTTCCCCGAAACTGTTTTGGAAAACACCACGAAACAGTGACTAGTTCTTGTAATTCTTCAAAGTAAGGACCTTCATGAAAAAGGGTGCGCACTTCGATTACAAATGTTTCTTTTTTCAATTGCTTCACTAGATCTACTAAGATTTTTTCGGCTCCGCCACCTTTTAATGTTGGGATCAAAAATAAAACTCGTTGCATATCATGGCACCTCCCAGAAAATTGGCTCAAGACCATTTAGAAACCCATCAGCCTGATAACTAACTAATTGATAAATAAAAAACAGTCCATATAGCAAAAGTACGATCCAACGCACAATCGCATAGCTTTCTTTTGTCAATAAACGTTGCAGTAGATACGGAATCATCAACACACTGGCAAAACTGAAATACGCAGCAACTCTAGCCAGAATAACCATGTTTGATCCTAGTAAATTGCATAAAAAATTCAAAATCATCATATTTGCAAAAATACAGTAGTACGGTGACTCTTCTTCGTCAACCTTCTTTGCTGTCCGTTGTTTCCATTCATAAATGAGGAGTAAACAAAGGGGAGCACCTTGTACCAGAAGGCGAAATGGGCTGATTCCATACTGCCATTCACTCTCATGAAAATACGTCGCATATTTGGAACTGGTTCCAAAAAATCCTTCGACAATTTGTTCTAATAAACTAGGATACAGATAAAGTGCAAGTCCCACCCCGATAAGTAGTAAAATAGGAACGGAAGATGGGCGTTTTCGCAAAAGAAAATATAACGGGATGCAAATAACTGCTGACATATGGATCGTTGACACCAACAATATAACTACTACATAACGCCAAAAATACTTTTTTTGAATCAAAGGTAGCGTCAAAAGAAATAGTGCGCCCACAAAGACTTGCCTGACAATATTCATTCCATCAACATATTCTAAAAATAAGAAAAGTAAAAAACTAAAAATAATGTCCACGGAATAACGCTTAATCATGTAAAAAGCTGTACCTAAAATAACTAATGCGCAAAAGAATAAGAGAATTTGAGAATTATCAGTTATTTTATTCAACCCATTCATCAGCAAGACAAAACCAAACTCAGACTCAAAAGAAATTCCTTGTTCCATCAATACGGTCCATTGATTTCCTGCTTCTTCAAACAAACGCCGATAGGTTGGCGTATCAATAAATCCAGTACGAAAACTGGCGACAGCTAATAAAAGAAAAAAAAGGAATCCATATAAAATTGGTTTGTAGGAAATAAAAACTTCCTCTGAAGAAAATACACGTAGCCGTTCTTCTTCAAGTTCATACAAGAAGGCCGCAAATAAACAAGCAATCAACGTCACACTCATTGTCCACATAGTTACTCACTCCGAATCGTCCCTTGGTTTTTTAACGATAAATTTCGGCGGTGTAATCTGTTGTATACTCCATGTGGAAGTAATCCAATTACTAGTGGTCTGACTACTGCTGGATACGCATGGATACCCACGTTTAATTCTTTGATGATCACACGCTTCAATCGACTTTCATTCAATCGATTTCCCCAGGTTCTTCTATTGTATGCTTCGCGATCATCTTTATAGGAATAGAGAATCGTAGGAAGATTGGCTCCTCTATACCCTGCACGATAAAATTTGAACCACAATTGATAATCTTCCACCCGCCAGTGTTCCCTTGCTTCACTATATCCACCAATTTGAGTCAACACCTGACTTCTCATTAAAACTGCTGGATGACAAAATGGGGCTCCGTGAACCAAATCTAATGCTGTTGGTTCCTCGATTCCATGGAATACCCCCCAATCACCGGATTCATCAAAATGGATTTTTGCACAACTAACTAAAGCGTATTCTGGATGTGCTTCTAAAAATTCTACTTCTTTTGCTAAACGTTCTGGATGTGAGTAGTCATCCGCATCTTGACGTGCAATAAATGGGGCATCACAAGCAGCTAAACAACGATTCAACGTTTTATTCAGTCCGACATTTTTTTCATTTTTTAACACATGGATTTTTTCGGGGTATCGTTTTTCAAATTCTTTTGCTACTTCAAAGGTCGCGTCTGCTGATCCATCATCACACATCACCAACTGCCAATCCGTAAAAGTTTGTGCAAGTAACGAATTTACAGATTGAGAAAGCGTATGCTGACAGTTGTAGATACCCATAATAATTGCTACTTTTGTCATCTTCTCACCTCTCAAATTCTTGATAAACTTTTGTCATCTCAGACATTACCGAATCCACTTGATACGCCTCTGATAAATAAGGCGTAAACTCCTCTGAATGATCTAAGACAACACCAATACCATGAGCCATTGCCGTCGCATTATTTTTCACTACAAGCCCCAGCTGGTCATCAGTAATCAAATCACGATGTCCCCGAATATCTGAAACAACACACGGTGTGTGAAAAAATAGAGCTTCCATTATATTCACAGGTAGCCCTTCTTGCTTCGATGCAGAAGCAACCACATCTGCTCCTTCCAAGAATCTCTGGACATTCTCGCAATAGCCAGTAAAAATCACTTCATCTTCCACACCCTGTTGTCGTGCTAAATCCTGATAGTCTTCCAATTTTGTGCCATCACCGACCAAAAAAAGTTTTACTTTTCGTCCTTCTTGTTTTAATAATGCAAGTGCTTCAATCAATATTCGCTGATTTTTCCGCTCTGAAAGTTCACCAACAAAACAAATGATTTGTTCATCAGTAGCTAACTGATAGTCTTTCCTTATTTGTGACACCTGCTGTGTTTCTAAATCGATACCTACACCATGTACTTGATAGACACTGCCAGCTTGGCGAATTGGCAACTGACAAGCTACTTGATAATCTTCTTCATTCATCGTTACAAGTCCATCAGTAAAACGTGCTAATAGTCTTTCCATAGTGTAGTAAATGCGCCAATTCATCGCCGGTGCGCCTTCAAAAAAATGAAAGCCATGTACCGTATAAAGCACCTTTACACCCATTCCTGAAGCCGCAAGTCTTGTGATTGCTGATGCACAGGGTGTATGTGTATGAATGAGGTCATAGTTTTCCTGTTTGAGTAACTGATACATTTGTCGATAGGCCGTGACATTCTGTACTTTTAATGGAGAACGACTGAAATGGATACAATGTGTTGGATGGTTTTTTTCATCCCATTTGGGTGCTGCTACCAGTTCACATGCAACATCTACCTGATGCCCCGCCTGTGCCAACAAGTCGATTTGTGGAAGCAAAAAATCATTGACTGTATCACTGATTGTTGTAACTTGTAAAATCTTCATGTCGATTCTCCTCTCCTAGCACTGATTCAAAATAGCGATTACTCGCTCTTGTTGCTCTTGTGTCATTTTTGTATCTGAAGGTAAACAAAGCCCCGTTGCAAACAACCGTTCACTAACACCATTCAGGTAACTCTTTTCATTTTGGAAAATTGGTTGTAAATGCATGGGTTTCCATAGTGGTCGAGATTCAATATTCTCTTTGTTTAAGTAGTCCATTACTGCTAACGGATCCTTGGATTCAAGTAACAGGCAACTTAACCAATAGTTGCTACGACTTCCATCTGGTTCAGACATTACACGGCCAATCTTCTTAGCAATACGTTCTTGGTAGCTCTGATGAATCGCTCTTTTTTGATCGATTCGCTGCTCCAAAACACGCATTTGTCCACGGCCAATGCCTGCAGAGATATTGCTCAACCGGTAATTATATCCAATCTTTTCATGATGGTAATAAGGACGATCCTCACGTGCCTGTGTGGCTAAATGCCTAGCATGAAGAATGTCCTGTTCGCTAGTTGCTACGAGCATGCCACCACCAGATGTCGTGATGATTTTATTTCCATTAAATGAATAAATACCAAACGCTCCAAAACTCCCAGTCAATTGATTACGATACGTAGATCCTAAAGATTCTGCTGCATCCTCGATTACTGGCACATTGTACTGTGCACAAATCTCCATGATTTCAGCCATCTTTGCAGGCATTCCATATAAATGAACAACAATTACTGCTTTGACTTTCGGGTTTTCCTCTAAAGCTTGTCGTAAAAGCTCTGGATCCATGTTCCACGTCTCTTCTTCACTATCAATAAAAAGTGGTGTTGCTCCCACATAAACGATTGGATTACAACTTGCAACAAACGTGAATGTCGAACAAATTACTTGATCTCCAGGTCCGATGTTTAGCAGTTCAAGTGCTAAATGCATCGCTGCAGTGCCAGAACTTGTTGCACATGCTGCTGGCATTTTCGTATACGTAGCAATCTCTTGCTCAAATAAAGAAATATTCTTTCCGACTGGCGCTACCCAATTTGTATCAAAAGCTTCTTGAACAAATGCTTCTTCATATTTCTCCTCACTCATGTGTGGAGATGCAAGTAAAATATTAGACTTCATGAATGGATATACCTCCTTCTACCTTCAAAGAATCTTTCGCAAATTGAATTAATTCTTGTTTTAATCGAACCTCGTCAAAAGGTGGTAATTGTGATAAAAATTTTTCAATTTCATTCGTTGTGAATCCAGAAACACGTCCAATAAAAATTTTTTCATAGACTTGTTTTTCTACATATTCCTTGGATACTAATAGCTCTTCATAGAGTTTTTCTCCTGGACGAATACCACTCTCAACAATCTTGATCTCGTCAACGGTATACCCTAATTCCTCAATCATACGTTTGGCTAAATCATAGATTTTTACTGCTTTCCCCATATCTAATACATAGATTTCGCCACCTTTTGCTATAGTACCTGCTTGGATAACTAAACGACTGGCTTCTGGAATCGTCATGAAATACCGTGTCATTTCAAAATCTGTGACCGTTACTGGTCCGCCTGTTTCAATTTGCTTTTGAAAGAGAGGAACAACACTTCCACGACTACCAAGAACATTTCCAAACCGAACAACTGAAAATTTTGTTTTTCCTACGCCATTCAAATTTGTTACTAGCATTTCTGCAATTCGTTTTGTAGACCCCATTGTATTGGTCGGATTCACTGCTTTATCTGTGGAAATCATGATAAATTTTTCTACATTTGAGTGAAGAGCTGCTTCCGCCACATTCTTTGTGCCGTACACATTGTTCTTCACTGCTTCATATGGATTGACTTCCATCATCGGAACATGCTTATGTGCACCAGCATGATAAACAATTGCTGGTTTGTACTGATTCATCACATCCATGATTCGGAACCCATCCTGTATATCAGCAATCACTGGAATGATTTTCGTGTTTTGTTGTTCATCTTTTAACTTTAATAACTCATGATAAATTGTATAAATCGAGTTCTCTCCATGACCTACTAAAATCAATTTATTTGGTTGATGCCTCAAAAGATTACGACAAATCTCAGAGCCTATAGACCCGCCAGCTCCCGTGACCAGAATGACTTTTTCTTTAAGAAAATCATGTGTGTCACTTTCATCCAATATGATTTCTTCTCGATGGAGTAATTTTTTTGTTGAAATCGGAATATGATGTAATGTAGTAATCGATTGTCCTGTAAGCAATGCTTCTAAACTAGGGATTGTCGCTAAATGAACAGTTTTAGGTATCTTTTGTAACAATTGATCCAACTCTTTTGACGTTAGGGATGGAATAGCTAAAATCAATCGTGTCACATGATACTCATCAATAATCGCTGCAAGTTCATTCGTATTTCCCAAAACGGGGACATCGTATCGATAGTGCCCTACCAATGCTGGATCATCATCAATCAATCCTACGATCTGACATTTTACTTTTACGGATTGATTTTCTACTTCTCTAATAAAGTATTTTGCTCCATTTCCTGCCCCAATAACCAAAATAACCTCGTTTTTTAATGACTCTGTTATCGTATTGTTGTCTGCTTCTGTAGCTAAGGCCGGCACCGCTATATTTTTTTTATTTGGCATATATCCTGCATGCACATGCCATTCTTTTTTGTGCGGATAACGAACACGCTTCATTGAGAGCTGTATTAAAGAATTGACTACTTTATTTAATCTATTTTTAGAATCCATCACACTATCTCCCTTCTTCAACCATTTGTAATCACGCCAATCAGTGGAATATCAAAATTATTTAATTTTGCTTTCACTGTGTGTAACTTTTGTAAACTCGTTCTACGATTGATTGTGAGTATCGCTCCATCACTGAGTCCTGCTACATAGCGCGCATCCGCAGATTTTTCAAAACTAGCAACATCCCAAAAAATCAAATCATAGGTTTCACGTAATTTTTGCACAAATAGTTTTCCTTCCGTAGTCGCTAACCCTTCAGATAGATTCTCAGGGAGCGTGCCTATCGGAAAAATAACTACATTATTTTCATCTTTTATCGGTTTTGGTTGAAATCCAATAAGTAAGTCACTGACCCCTTGTTTACGAGAAATTGATTCACTTAAAGTTGGAGTATCTACATTGCCATCAATTAGTGCAACCGTCCACCCCGTTTTTATAAAGAGTTTGGCTAACTCATAGGCACAAAAAGTTGTCCCGGTTTTTGGTTTTAAAGAAGTAAATGTAAGCATTTGTAGAGTTTGCGCTTGGATGACTAAGCCAAGATTGATTCTGATATCACGTAAGGCCTGTTGCAGTTTTTTTGAGTATGCGTCTTGCCCCTGCCCATCAACTCCCTTTAACTTTTCCATCCGATTCATCTCCTTTATGTTTTTCTCTCTTCAGGTAATCAAACATGCTTTTCTTTGGAAGATTTCCTAGTTCATGCAACTCAACAAGTATAAATTCTTTCTTTTTTCGAGAAAGATTGAGTAAATATTCGCTAATAATTATTATCATTAGTGAGAGTAAAAAACCAAAAACTGCACCAACAATCGTTAACTTGGGGACATTGGGTGTAATCGGTTCACTTTCTAGTCGTGCACTAGTAACTGCGGTAATATTGTTCACCGCAAGGAGATTGGTTGCTTGTTCGGCAAAGATAGTAAATAAATGGTCTGCAATAATTACAGCTGTTTCAGGATCTGAGTAATCTACGACTAAAGAAAAGACCTGCGAATCCGTCGTATGGACCAACTTGATTATTTCACTTAATTCTTCGGAATCGAGTGATATTCCTTCAGCATCTAGTTGTTTAGATAGTTCATCTAATACATCTGAACTTTTGATTAATTCACTATACGTTGGAATTTTCATTAAATTTGTTGATATTTCATTGGCAACCGTTTGATTTTCATTATCTGTGGCACTAATTGGTACGATTACTTGAACAGATGCACGATAAATTTTTTCTATTTTTGTATCCACGACACGATTTACTATAAATGCACTGAATACGGTTACTAGCAAAATCAACCACGACCATTTAAAAAACGATTTGACCCAATTTGAAAGAATTATCTTTTCCATCTGTCCACCTCTTTTTTGTTTTTTTTTACTAAATAACACCATGTAAAAAACATCCCAAAAATAACATTTGATATTTTTAATTATCTTTTGTTTTCATTCACAATTATTTTTAATCTTATTTTAATTAAGATTTTAACGCATCTAGAACAAAATAGAAAGTACAACGGTTTATCCAAATCATAGACATAAACTAGCGGACTATAACTTTTGATGACGCAAAAAAAGACTTGAAACTAGTCGTTTCAAGTCCTTCTATTTCCTATTAGCTAATCAACAACAGTCCATTCATTCAATGTTTTTCCTGAGGCATCTACCATTTCAAGCCAACTATTTGTGCCTGCAAAATATAGAAATAGACCAACTTCATTCACACTCTTTAAGACAATATCTTCCGTTGTCACAAATTCTTTGAACTGATCCTCGTGTTCTGAGCGTAGTTGTTGGCCCATCTTGGCAGACAAACCAACTGAACCATCTTTATTTAGTGGCGCAGTTTTCATCATTGTCGCCCCTTTTTTGATCAGCATTTGGTTTCTCTTGATCCACATAACAGTCGCAATACTTTCTCTTGTATCGATAGAAAACTCCACTTCGCTCACTGCTTTTGTCCACTTATGTCGTGCTTTAGCAGGACGCTTTTTCTGTACTATCGGAACCAATGGATACCCCATCTTTTCAATTATTTGTATAGTTGCTTGCTCTAACTCAGTAGTTTGCTTCACAACATTTTGTGGAACTGGTTGCGGTGTAGCATCTAGTGCAATTCCAGCGGCCAAGGCAGCATTCGTAAATATACGCTCAAGATATTGTTTATCTACCTCTTGCTGTGTGTGCCATTCAATCACTTCTGTAAATGAAAATGTGTCCAAACGTTCAACTTCTGATTGGCTACCAATAAATACGAGTGACTTTTCATTAAATAAAAAGTAAAGCGATTCAGGATGCAATTCTTTTGGCAAAGTGGTTGTATCCATTAACGTAATACTTAGCTGTAGGTTTTCCACCCAAAGTTTAGTGGTTTCTTTTGAAAAAGTTATCTGCGCTTCTAAAACCATGCTGCTCCTCTCCTTTTCTCAACTGTTTCTTTCTAGCTCTAAAGTAGCATGCTCATTTAGTAAAAGCAATTTTAGACTCTACAAAAAAATAAGATTGAAACAAGTTCTGTCTCAATCTTATATGTTGCTATCCATTTTTCGAAATAGTTTCTCCCTGTCCGTTCTCCCACCAATAAAGTACTTGTTGGATATGTTTTTTCGTAGTTTCCCAAGCTAAAGCGGCAAGTAAAATAAAACAAGGTAGGTATTGAATCATGTACCGACTACGTCCACCTTCAAATAATAAAAGAAATACGAATGCACCGATTAAACTTAATTTCAAAATCAAGATTTCCTTTGTTGGTGTCCCCCATCCCAAAAGAATCACAAGTAAACAAAATAACCAGACAAGTTGTGCAAAAAAGCGGAAATCTGCAATATGCGCCCCATATAAGAAGATAAAGTTCTTTAGTTGATTCCGAATCCCTTTTTGTGAAGGTTTCTGATTTTCTCTAAAAAAGTTTCCTTCTTTGAGCCAACCAAAGGTCCCATCTGCAGTATTCCTTTCTTGTTTCTTCACTAGAAACTGAAGATATCCTACTATATGTAACTCTTTTAAGCGCTTCAAAATAATCTTCTTTGAATACTCGCTTTTTTCTTCTTTCGTAGGTAAGATTGCCATTTGTTCCGCTTGTTTCTCGCTATATCCTCCATCCCCGCTGATCCCCATACTCGCAAAATGAATTGCGGGAATATTTCGTGAATCATCGATTTTAATGTAAGTTTGTTCTGCTATCAAAGAAGTTATTGCTCGATACGTCCCAAAGCTCACTGCACCAATCATACTTATAAATAAAAAGTACCACATGATTTTCTTCAAGGTGATTTTATGTGTACAGGCGCTCAATACATTGACCAATACAATCGCAATTACCGGAATAATCGCAGACGGCTTGATAAAATATGTCAAAACGACTAGTACACCAAATAGCACTCCAGAAAGTCCTCTGACGCCACCATGAACCGTATCTGACTGCAAGAGAAAGTAACAAAGAAGATAGCCTGATACTAATGGAAGCGCCCATGTATCTGTATAGGGCATTAAAATACTCGGAAAAACAAGTAACCATATAGCTTGCAGATACATGCCAAACGCTAATGCTTTTGGCGCAACGATTTTAATAGTCACAAGATTCAAGAGAACCGATAAATCAACGAATAGCACCGTCAAATAATCAAAAAATTGCCAAGAAGTCTGTCCAGTTACCTTTACTATCCAGTGCATGAGTAGCATTGGTGGTAAATTGTTTTGATTTAGACTAAAGTAACCTCTCACATTTGGATCAAAAATACTTTCTTTATTTGTAGCAGCATAATGTAGCATTCCTGCATCAAATCCCGCACCTGGATGCACAAAGTAAACAAAAATTACTTGTAAGAGAAATACAAGTACCAATAAACTACTGGCTGCAACATATTTATGCGCAATAAAAACCGAAGCGACTTTTTTCCGAAGCTTTTCAAATGTGACTAGCAATGCCACTATTCCGATACTCATAAGAATAAATACAGTCGTTAACAATGTTGTGCTTGTACCAAAAATTGGATTATCTCCTAAAATAATGTTGGGTGAGAGCAACGCAAAGAAAACCGTTAATCCAAATAGAATGATCCAGAAAAACTGAATCGTATGAACACCTAAGTTATATAATTTTTTCATTTGGCTAACCCCAGTTGTCAACCATGATTTCATACCCAATCATTGGTGAACTGTTTACTCTTAAATAATTTAATATCAATTTATCCTTTTGAAAATCTTTCACTAAAACCTTGAACAATTCATTTGCCACATTCTCTGCAATAAATTCATTCGTGTTCTGCTCAAACGCTTCTTTCAACTCATTGATCCGTTGATCAATCCTTTGGTAGATTTCCCCAGTATCTAACCTACTTGCTCTGATTTTACAAGTAATCTCCCAAGTATAGGAGATTGGAAGGATGCTCGAATTGGTAAGCGCCTTTGTCGTGTTTAAAAAGAACTTCATTTCGTATTGCCGGATCACTGTCATTTTTTTATCTCCTTAAAGATACTTAGCCAATCATTTTTTATTACTGTCCGA
>JBKEDT010000021.1:0-27074 GCA_047975565.1 Enterococcus sp.
GAATGGTGAACGAACAAACTTTACTCACTGGGATGAAGTTGCTCAATCATGGCATATCGTTGATGTTATCCGCAAATTCTGGGATAACGAAGCTCCAGATTTTCCTAATTACAAAGCCGGCACTATGGGCCCTCAAGCAGCATTTGACCTTCTTGAAAAAGATGGTTTCGAATGGATCTGGCAACCTGATAATTGGTACCGTGAACGGTCTAAATTAGATTAAACTTTATCTACTCTTTCTATAGGTAAAACAAAGAAGCTTGGAACAGCAATCATGTTCCAAGCTTCTTTGTTCCTATTGATACAATTATTATGAATAGCTCTTTCCTAGAATATCCAAGTCACAAATTTGTTCGTCTAATTTAGCTACATTAGGCAAATGCCCCCATTGCTGATACCCATGTTGTTTAAATAGGTGCTGACTTGCTTGATTATGCCCAAAAATGAACGCTAAAATCGTTTTGATTCCTAGTTGGTCCACTTGCTGCTCAACAAAATATAAAGCACAATGCCCCAATTTTTTTTCTTGATACTCTCTATCGATATAGATACTGATTTCAGCAGTTTCTTGGTAGGCGATTCGTCCATAGAAATTTGTAAGACTAATCCAACCGACCACTTTCTCATCAAGCTCGATCACCCAAATTGGTCTTTTGTTCCTACTATGCTGTAAAAACCATTCTGTTCGTTCTGATACATCTATCTGTTCTAAATCTGCAGTCGATTTTCTAGTTACTACTGCTTGGTTATAGATTCTGACTATCGGGGGCAAATCTTGTTCATCTGCAAAGCGAAATTTAGCTTCCATTTTACTACCTTCTTTCTTTGATTGAGTAAATGAAGTAGAAAGGATTCTTTTGAAAAAGACCTGGAACATTTCTTGTTCCAGGTCTCATTATCTATTTCTAGCTAAGTTTATTCAAATCCTTGTTCAACTGCTTCAGGGAAATTTTCTTCAACGATGTGTGCACAGCGGCCACATAATTGAGGTAGTTTTTCATCTACACCAACATCGCTACGTACTTGACGACAACGATCACACGTTTCGCCTTCTGCTTTTTCAACTAAGATAGCTACATCATCAAATTTATTGGCTTCTTCAGGAACAGTTGCATTTACTTCAGCAATTGTAAAGTAATCTGGAGAAACGATCAATAATTGTGCAAGATCTGCATTTGTAGCAGTAAGCATTTCGCGAACTTGTTCATTTGGATAAATCGTTACTTTTGCTTCTAATGATTTACCAATTAGTTTGCTATTACGTGCTTCTTCAAGAGATTTTAAGACTTTATCTCTAAATTCCATAAATGCTGTCCAAGTGTCTAACAATTCTTCTTGGTTTGCAAATACTTCATAAGAAGGTAGTTCGCTTAATTGAACATATTCTTCTTCTTCTTTCAAGAATGACCAAATTTCTTCTGCAGTATGCGGAATGATCGGTGTCAATAATTTAGTCAATGCAACAGCTGCTTGATAGAAGACAGTCTGCATGCTACGTCTTTGATGATCATCTGTAGCTTCGATATACACAACATCTTTCGCGAAGTCTAAATAGAATGAAGATAAATCCACAGTCAAGAAGTTCATTACAGTACGATAAATATTCATGAAATCATATTTTTCATAACCATTTTCTCGAATTTCTTGGATTACTTGATTTAAACGAACCAGCATATATTTATCTACTGAACGCAATTCTGCATACGGAACAGTATCTGTACTTGGATCAAAGTCACCAGTATTCGCAATTAGGAAGCGCATTGTATTACGAATCTTACGATAAACCTCTGCAACTTGTTGCAAGATTTCCATCGATACACGTACATCTGATTCGTAATCCACACTAGCTACCCATAGACGTAAGATATCTGCACCCATTTGATTGATTACTTTTTCAGGTAGAATCGTATTTCCTAAAGATTTACTCATCTTACGGCCTTGACCATCTAAAGTGAACCCTTGAGAAAGAACCGCTTTATAAGGTGCAACACCATTGATTGCCACACTTGTTGTAATACTTGAATTGAACCAACCACGGTATTGGTCAGAACCTTCAAGATACAAATCAGCTGGGAATGTTAATTCTGGACGTTGACGTAAGACTGCTTCATGTGAAGAGCCTGAATCAAACCAAACATCCATGATATCTGTTTCTTTTGTAAAGATTCCATTTGGTGATCCCGGATGTGTGAAGCCTTCTGGAAGCAAGTCTTTTGCTTCTCGTTCTGACCAAATCACTGAGCCATATTCTGCAAATAATTCAGCTACATGTTCTGTTGTTTCCGGTGTGATGATTGGTTCGCCATTTTCTGCATAGAAAATCGGTAACGGAACACCCCACGCACGTTGGCGAGAAATTACCCAATCGCCACGATCACGGATCATGTTATAAAGGCGTGTTTTTCCCCATGGAATTACCCAATCTACTTTTTCGATTTCATCCAAGATATTTTGACGGAAGTCATCGATTGAAGCAAACCATTGTGGTGTTGCACGGAAAATTACTGGTTTTTTTGTACGCCAGTCATGAGGGTAACTATGCGTGAAGAAATCTAATTTAAGAAGTGCGCCTTTTTCTTTTAGCAAATCAGTAATCATTGGATTTGCTTTATCATAATAAATACCTTCGAATCCAGGTGCTTCTTCTGTGTATACACCACGAGCATCTACTGGTGAAAGAACGTCTAATTTATACTTTTTACCAACGATATAATCATCTTCACCATGACCAGGAGCAGTATGAACTAATCCAGTACCTGCTTCTAATGTGACATGATCTCCTAGGATAACTACAGACTCACGATCATAGAATGGATGTTGTGCAGTCATGTATTCCATGTCTTCACCGTTAATTTCTTTTAAGACTTTTACATCTGTCCAACCAATTTCTTTCGTAACATTCTCTAGCAAGTCACGTGCGATGACAAATTTACGTCCATCTGCTTCGATAACATCATAAACAAATTTTGGATTTACAGAGATAGCTACGTTTGCTGGCAATGTCCAAGGGGTTGTTGTCCAGATAACAAAGGATGTATCTGTGTCAATCAATCCTTTTCCGTCTTTTACGTTAAAAGCCACAAAAATTGAGGGAGATTTTACATCTTTATATTCAATCTCTGCTTCTGCAAGTGATGATTCACTAGAAGGAGACCAATAAATTGGTTTCAATCCTTTGTAGATATACCCTTTTTCAGCCATTTTTCCGAAAACACGGATTTCAGCTGCTTCATAAGATGGATCTAAGGTTACATAAGGATGATCCCAATCTCCTGAAACGCCTAAACGTTTAAAGTCATCTCTTTGTTTGTTTACTTGAGATAATGCATATTCACGACATTTTTCTAAATATTCAGCACGTGACATTTCTTTACGTTTGATTCCTTTGTTTGCAAGCACTTGTTCAATTGGTAGTCCATGTGTATCCCAACCTGGAACATAGGGTGCTCGGAAGCCAGACATTGATTTTGAACGAACAATAATATCCTTGCTGATTTTATTTAATGAGTGACCTAAATGGATGTTCCCATTCGCATATGGAGGACCATCATGTAACACAAAACTAGGTTTCCCCTCATTTAATTTTTGACGACGTTGGTATAAGTCAGCCTCTTCCCATTCTTTTTGCCATTGGCCTTCACGGTTTGGTAAATTACCGCGCATTGGGAAAGCTGTTTTGCCTAAATGTAATGTTTCTTTCATTTTCATAAACGCTTTCGCTCCTTTACTATTTTCCTTTTCTCGAGAGAACAAAAAAAGACATGCGCATCCCGCAAGGGACGAACATGTCGTGGTACCACCCAAATTTCAGTTGATTGCTCAACTGCTTACTGATCATTAACGTAATCACCCGTTATTTCTTACTTGTTTGTTCAGAAATAATCAAAAGTAGAGGATCTATCGTTGTACAGTGTCTTACCATTCTCACACTATCAATGGTTCGCTTGAAGAATATACAAAGATTTTCTGTTCTACTTATTTTTCATTTGTAGCTTCAGTAACTTCGACCACAGGTGTTGCTTCAGCTTTTGGAGCTGCTTCAACAACTTCTTTTGGTTTTGCTTCTACAGGATTTTTTGCTGGTTTTTCAGCTTTTTTTACTGCTTCTGCTTTTGAGTTTACTCTAGAATCATTTTCATTGTCAAGGTGTTTATCCAAAACTTCTTTCACAACTTCGTGGCTATCTGTTACATATGAAGAGAAAGGTTTTAGGATTTCATCCCATTCTGGACTTTTTACTTGTTCCAATTGTGATTCTAACATCAAACTCAAACGTTGATGGAAGACGCGTGTTACTTTCTTCAAATCTTCTGTTTCATTCGCAAGTTGTTTTGCTTTGTCGGTTGCATCTGTTAAGATTTTTGTTGCTTTTTGTTTCGCTTCTTCTGTCAAATTATGCGCAGTTTCTTCTGCTTTGACAGTTAATTGATGCGCATGTTGCTCTGCATCTGTTGTTAATTTGTGTGCATGTTGTTCTGCAGTTGCTACTGTTTCATCTGCACGGTTTTGTGCAGAAGTAACAATCACTTCTGATTCTTTTGTTGCACTACTTTTTACTTTATCTGCAGTATCTTGTGCAACAATAATTGATTGATTCAATGCATCTTTTAATTCATTGAAATATTCTAATTTTTCTTCTGCATGTTTCATCGCTTTTTCTAATTCACGATTTTTTTGTGTTAAATCTTCGTAATCACGAACAACAAGATCTAAGAAGTCATCTACTTCGTCTTGATTGTACCCTCTCATCTTTGTAGGGAATGTTTTGTTCTGGATATCTAATGGAGTTAAAGCCATGAGTAAACCACCTTCAAAATTTTATTTACGTAATACACCAAAAACTAAACGACACTTTTCTTTTTTTGTTTTTCCTTCGATATCTTGAATCTGGATGCGTCCAAATCCTCGAACGGAGACGATATCTAACAATTCGAGTTGAAAATCAGGACGTGTGTTTTCTGTCCAATTGACTTTGACCTTTCCTGATTCAATCAATTGCTTCGATCTCTGTCTAGAAATATTATAAATCTCTGAGATAATATTATCAAGACGCATTGAAGATACCGTGCCTTTTTCAACACTCCATTCATCAATCGGTGTAAGTATATCTGTATACTTCTTCTCTTCTAAATGAACGGTAACTTTCCCAATTCTCGTTACTTGGAGTTCGATAAAATTGCTGATTTCTTGCGCAATAAAAACTTGCCAGCGTTCCCCATCAGAAAGTATATCACCAAAATAAGAACGTCTTATCCCTGTACCCACCAATGTACCTAAAACTTTACCATGACTAAGAGTTGAAAATTTCATTGGATAACGGATCTCATATAATTTGATTTCAAAGTCTTCATCTGTTGGCTGATAATAATCTGGATAAATCAAACATCGTCTACGTTCTGCTTGTTCATAACCGCCAGAAAATTTAAACGACAAATCGCTATTCTGGCGAACGAGTGTTTCAACGATATATGCTTGTCTTGGATCCAAAAAATCTGTTAGATACGGTGCATACTGGCCTTCGACTTGTTCAAGCCACCCACCAACTATATCAATGAATTCGTGCTCGTCTTTTCTAAAATGTTGATATACATTTGTATCCACGATAGACCGCTCCACTTCTTAAAAAATTGATAGTAAAATGGTGATTATTGCTTGGCTCGCTAGGTTTAAAACAATTACAGCTACCATAATCGTCAAATCTATTGGTCCGATTCTTAAATTCAAACGATCAAATAAGCTCAAATAAGGCTCACAGATTTTTGATAAAAAGCGACCAAATGATGATTGGTATCCACCGGGGAACCAAGAAAGTAGCGCATAAATGACTAATAATACTGTATACAAATATACTGCATTATTGAATAAACTTAATAAACGATAAATTAAAATAAAAGTTTCCTCCTTTTATTATATTCTATAAGTCAAATAGGTTTTCACTTTTTGCGATATTTTCAGCATTTGAGCTATCGATTTCTAGTCCAGCAGGTGTACATAGGAAAATCTCGTCACCCACACGTTTGATATCTCCATCCAAAGCATAGACAGTTCCAGTTAAAAAGTCAATAATACGTTTGGCTTGTGCTTCGTCTACTAAGTGAAAATTAACTAAAATTGCTTCTCCTCCAATGACTTTCTTTGCAATAGCCATTGTTTCAGAGTATGCTCTTGGTTCAATAATTGCAATTTTGCCGACTGTTTGTTTTGCTTGTCGCGCATTGTTCATAGATTTAGGAACTGTTTGTAATTCAACCACTTTTCTTTCCCCCATCATTGGTTCAACATATTCTTTACGCATGGCTGAACTTGTTGTAATGGCTGGTCGTACAGTGTTTTGATGCGTATTACTACGCATTGCTTGTACTGGCTGCTGTCTGATTGGTTGTTGTCTCATTGTTGGTTGACTAACAGCTTGTTGTCTTGGTTGTTGCATTTTAGGCTGTGATTGAACCATAGACGGTCTAGCCGGTCTGTTTACTGTAGACTCTGTTTTCGTAACAACAGGTTTACCTTCTACTTTATTTGTTACTTGTTTTTTATCAGAATACTCGTTTTTTTGCTCTTCTTCAGCTAATCCGAAAAAACTTGCGAATTTCCCACCAAATAGCATGATAACTCCCCCTTATTTAGTCCCTTAACAAAGCTCTTCCAACGCGAATAAATGTTGCTCCTTCTTCAATGGCAACTGAGAAATCTTGACTCATCCCCATACTTAATTCCTCACAAGGTGCATGTGCATACTTGCTTTCTCGCACTGTATCTCGTAACATACTGAGATTATGGAATACTTCATGCAGTTCTTCTGTAGTGGCATCAAATGGTGCCATCGTCATTAAGCCGACAACCTTGATTTTCGGATATACAGCTAATGATTCAATAAATGTGTGTACTTCTGATGGTGGAATCCCTTGTTTTGACTCCTCACCTGAAACATTTACTTCTACAAAGCAAGAAATTGTTTTTTCAGCTCTTTTTTCAATTTCTTCTGCTAATCGTAGACTATCTAACGCATGAAAATAATCAATCTCATTTATAATTGATTTTACCTTTCTACGTTGTAAATTACCAATCAAATGCCATTTAATATCTGGAATATCAACAAGTTGATGTTTTTTCTCGATTAATTTTTCTGCTCGATTTTCAGCAATGTTTTTAATACCTGTAGCAATTACTTTTCGAGTTGTTTCACTATCGACATACTTTGTTACCGCAATTAAAGTAACCTCGTTCGGATTACGATGAACAAGAGCACACGAGTCCTGAATGGCTTGCTCGATTTCGTGCAAGTTGTCAGCAATCATGTGCTCTATCCTCCTCTTAGTGTCTACGACGGAAGAATGGAGGAGTACTCAATTCATCATCATCACTAGTTTTTACTTCTTCACGATTGAATGTATCAAAATCTTTTTTTTCAATTGTATCAAATTGACTATCTTCTACTTTTGGGCGAACGTTTTTTTCACGTCGGATATCCCAGTCCCCAAAGTTGCCTTCGTCTTCAGCAGTTGTAGGTCGAGCTTGATCCATATCTAAAACAGGTTTTTGTGGTGTTGATTGGACATGCCCTTGTCTAGCTGGGCGGCTAGACTTGTTATCTTTTTTTGTTGGGTCAATACCCGTTGCGATAACAGTTACACGAATTTCATCGCCCAAATCTTCATTGATTGATGTACCTAAGATGATATTTACATCGCCTGTTGCTGCATTTGATACGATATCAGAGGCATCTTGTGCTTCAAATAATGTCATATCTAAACCACCAGTGATGTTTAATAGCACTTGTTCAGCACCATCGATAGATGTTTCTAACAATGGAGAAGAAATTGCTTTCTTCGTTGCTTCGATAACACGTTCTTCACCGCTTGCAACACCGATACCCATCAAAGCAGTACCTTGGTTTTCCATAACTGTCTTCACATCAGCGAAGTCCAAGTTTACGTAACCTGGAGCTGTAATCAAGTCAGAGATACCTTGAACACCTTGACGTAAAACATTATCTGCTTCACGGAATGCTTCTAGCATCGGAGTTTTCTTATCAACTACTTCTAATAAACGATTATTTGAAATAATAAGTAATGTATCGACATTTTCTTTTAATTGTGCAATACCTTCAGCAGCAAAGCGACCACGACGAGGTCCTTCAAATGTGAATGGACGAGTAACGACACCTACAGTCAAGGCACCCAATTCTTTAGCGATTTTTGCAACGATTGGTGCAGCACCAGTACCAGTACCACCACCCATTCCGGCAGTGATAAAGATCATATCTGCACCGTCTAGAGCTTCACGTAATGCTTGTTCGCTTTCTTCTGCTGATTTTTTACCAACTTCTGGTTGAGAACCTGCACCTAGTCCACGAGTATATTTAGGGCCTAATTGGATAACAGTTTCTGCTTTAGAATTTTTCAATGCTTGTACGTCTGTATTCGCAGTGATAAATTCCACACCTTTAACATTTTCTTCGATCATACGGTTTACAGCGTTTCCGCCACCGCCACCAACGCCAATAACTTTGATTACTGCGCCGTCATTGATATTATTATCAATAGAGAATTCCATTTTTATTCCTCCCAGGATGAATTATTCAAAAATATTACCAAAGAAACCTTTGACTTTATTCACTACACTTGTACCAGATTTCTTTTCTTCAGGTTCTGAATCTGAATCCGGTGTTTGTTGTTGATAAGTAGGTTCTTCTATATCTTCATAAGGTGAAAAATCTACATCTTGTTGCATTACATTTTGTTGTGCAACTGCTGTTTCACCCGTAATTGCTAATTTTGCTAACTGATAGATATCTGTCAAGTTCGCAGAGTAATCAACAATACTGATCACGTTTGTAAATACAGGATTTCTAAGTCCCATTTGATTTGGTACGTATAATTTTACGTTTGTACCAAAGATTTCTTGTGCTAAGTCAACAACACCTGGTAGGCTAGCTGCTCCACCAGTTAATACGATTCCGCCTGGAAGTTCCAATGCTTCGATTTGATCTAATGATTTTTTCGCTTTTTGGAAAATCTGTTCCATACGTGCTTCGATTACTTCTGATAAGTAGCGTTCATCCACTTTGACCGGTTCAGATTGACCGATAACATCAACAGGGAACTCTTCATTTGAAGATGCACGTTCTGGGAAAGCATCACCATAATTGATTTTTAGTGCTTCTGCATTGTTGAAAGAAGTGTTTAATACAATAGAGATATCTTTTGTTACAAACTCTCCACCTTCTTGGTCAACATTTGTGTATTTCAGTTGTTTATCGTGCATTACTGAAGTGGTCGTTTGTCCGCCACCCATATCAATAACGATCGTACCAAAGTCTTTTTCTCCATCTGAGAGAATCGTTTCAGTTAAAGCTAGAGGTGTAATCACTAATTCATTAACGATTAAGCCAGCTTTCTCCACACACTTGCGTATATTATGAACCATTGTTTTGGGTCCTGTAAAGACAGTACCAAACATCTCAAGACGAACACCGATCATTCCACGTGGATCACGGATACCATCAAAGCCATCAACTGTAAATTCTTGTGGTAAAATAGCTACGATTTGACGTTCAGGAGGTATTGAACGAACTAGAGCTGCTGAAGCAACATTTCGCACATCTTCATCAGTGATTTCTTTTGATTCACTATTGACTGCGATCATCCCTTGGCAATTTTCAACTTCAAGTAAGTTAGCGGGTAAGCCAACACTGACTCCTTTTATCTGAATACCAGCTTTTTCTTCTGCTTGTCTTATCGCTCTTTGAATTGCTTGAACCGTTTTGTCGATATCTACGACAACACCACGGTTAATCCCTTCTGATTTCGCATTTCCTACTCCAATAATATTCATTTGGCTGTCGATATATTCAGCCACGACAACTTTGACCGATGTCGTTCCAATATCAAGGCCTACGTACATTCCTGTTTTTGCCATGAATGGGATTCCCTCCTACTTACTCTATTCCAATATACAAGCGAACAATATCGTTCGTTTTAAAATATACTTTTTGATTATATATTCACTTAAACAATTTTACCATAAATCAACACTCTTTATAAAGAGCATTCTGCTTTTTTCTAAGTGTTTTCTTGATTTTCATCTGTATCTTCAGAATTTGTTGTGCTCGTGTCTGTTTCTTCTGTTCCAGAATCTTCCGTATCTTCAGAGGTTGAATAAGAAAAGATTCCAACTTCCATATCAATGACACCTGTACCATCCATATCCTTCGCAACCTTAGAATAATACTTCATTTGGCTGACAAGATTTGAGATATTGATGATTACCTGGTTTCCATCATTCATGTATAAATTCAATAATTCTTTATTACTATCAGAAGGTGCATATTTTACTTCAGAAATCGTTTTTTGTTTTTCAGAAGAAAGTTGTTTATATTCTTTTAAGAATTCCTTGATTTTTGCATCACTAGTAAAATTCTCTAAAATAGGTAAATTTTTTGTAGGATTTTCAATTGCCTCACTTAAGACCGTTCCATTTTCTAAAACTGGATAATACTGATCATTTTTTGAGACAAGTGCTACTTCGTCATATTCAGCAACATTCACTTTTAATTGGTTTAGATTTTCCAATTGGATAGATGCGGATTTTATTCGTGGCTGTTTCTTCTCTAAATTGGAGATATATGTTTTTTTATGGAAATATTGGTCCCATAGATTTCCCCCTGTTTCTAGCTTCATTCCAGAAACAACTTCATTTGCGGTAACTTCTTTATTCCCAGTTACTTCGACTTTTGCTAATTTGCTCAATGGCGAAATATAGTAAACCAGAAAGAGTAACGGGATACTCAACACAATAAAAATAATACTCAATCGTTTATATAGGATACGATTCCGTTGTGTTTTAAGATTAGGGAGTCGATCTGCAAATGAGCCATTATAAGGCTCACCAGTTGTTTTTTCCTCAATCTCTTCTTCGATTTTTTCAAGTTCTTCTTCAGAGATTTCATTAGCAGCTTCATTTTCTTCATCAACTAAATCATCTTCATCAGTCGACTCTCTATTTTGCTCAACAGCTTTCTTTGCCTGTTCTTCAAGGTACTTACGATTTGCGATTTGCCACGGTGTTAGTTGTTCATCTTCTGACGGATTATTTGAATCATTCGTCTTATCACTCACTCAAATTCACCGCCTTCTACTTATTTGTTATTTTTTGGACTAACGCATAGAGTTGTTTTGATGCATCAGGTACACCCATTTGTTTAGACGCTTCAGCCATACTTTGTTGAACAGCTGTATCCTCCATAATGGCATCAATTTGGCTAACCAATTTAGCTCCTGTGAGTTCAGCATCAGTGATCATTTTAGCGGCGCCTGTTTTGACTAGACTTTGTGCATTTTTTGTTTGATGATCATTTGTTACATACGGACTTGGAATCAATATTGCGGGCAAGCCAAGTGCAGTAAGTTCTGCAATTGACGTTGCTCCAGCTCGGCCAACTAAAAGGTCGACATTTGCCATAACATCTGCCATTTTATTAATATATGGCTGAATATGTAACATTGTCAATTCTAGATTTGAAAGCTTAATTTTTTCTTGGATTTCTTTATAATAACGTTCTCCAGATGTATAAAGCACTTGATAAGATTTTCCATTCAACTCAGCTAAGCTTTCAGAAATTGCTTCATTGAGTTTTTTGGCGCCTTGGCTCCCACCAAAAATCAATACCGTTTTTTTAGCAGGATCTAGACCAAATTCTTCTAGAATATTCGATTTAGGAGTTGTTGCAACTTCTTGTGCACGAGGGTTTCCTACAAATGCAGTTTTTTCTTTTGGAAAGAATTCTGCAGCATCTTGAAAGGCTAATCCGATTCTATCAACATAACGACTTAAAAATTTATTCGTTACACCTGGAACGCTATTTTGTTCATGAACAATTGTAGGAATGCCCAATTTTGCAGCTGAATAAACTACTGCACCCGAAACATATCCTCCCGTTCCAATGACCACATCTGGTTGAAAACTCTTCAATATTTTTTTCGCTTGCCGAATACTTTTAAAGAATAAATGGATCGTTTTGAAGTTTTCAGGAGAAAGGCTTCGTTTAAAGCCTTGAATCTCCAATGTATGAAAAGGTATGTTGGTTGGTGGAACGATTTTATTTTCTAATCCTCGTTTTGCACCAATATACATAAATTCTGCTGTTTCGTCTTGTTGCTTTACATAATTAATAAATGCTAATGCAGGATAGATATGTCCACCTGTCCCACCGCCTGTAACTAACACTTTCATCATTTTCGCTCATTTCTTTTATTCTTTAGTTATTTTTTTTACTGCATCCATAAAGCAAGTGCCTCGTACTTCAAAATTCTTGTACTGATCCCAACTTGCATTTGCTGGAGATAATAATATTGTATCTCCGGGCGCACTCATTGAAAGGGCTAATGGTACAGCTGTTTCAACATTTTCTGTTCGCTCGATTTGTGTGATTCCAGCTAGTTTTGCTGCATCAGTCAATTTGTCTGCTGTTTCACCAAAAGTAATGATTCCTTTTAAACCTTGCATTGAAGGAACTAGTTCTTCAAACCCATTCCCACGATCCAAGCCACCAGCTAATAATATTAATTTTTCATTATTAAACCCGCCCAATGCCATTTCCGTAGCTAAAATGTTGGTTGCTTTGGAATCGTTATAGAATTTTCTTCCTTCAACTTCACCAACATATTGTGTACGGTGTGGTACACCATGGAAAAGTTGTAGTGTTTGACGAATGGCTTCGGTTGAAACATTTTTCAATTTTGCAACAGTAATTGCTGCTAAAGCATTCTCAATATTATGCATGCCTGGTACACCAAGTGCATCTGCACGCATGATTTCTTCACCGTTGTAGTAAAGAATACCCTCTTCGTAATAGGCTCCTTTAGCTAATCTTTCTGTTGTTGAAAAAGGAATAACTGTAGCATTCGTTTTTTTCGCTAACTCTCTTAACTCTTCTTGATTCCAGTTAAGTACTAAGAAATTCTCTTTTGTCATATTTTTTTGTAAATGCCATTTTGCTTCGACATAAGCTTCACGTGAACCATGGTAATCTAAGTGGGCTTCATAAATATTTGTAACAACTGCAATTTCTGGATGAAATTCTGTGATTCCCATCAATTGAAAGCTTGATAATTCCATGACGATTTCGTCTTCTGCTTGTGCTTCTTCCGCAACACTGCTAGCTGGAAAGCCAATATTTCCTGCTAAGCGTGCTGTTCCTTTAGAACGTTCCGCATTTAATAATAACGCAATCATCGTTGTGGTCGTTGTTTTCCCATTTGTTCCAGTAATCCCAATGATTGGACATTCAGCTACTTCATAAGCCAATTCGACATCTGTAATAATCGGTAGCCCCTTAGCTTGCGCTTTTTCTACCAAAGGATGCGTGTATGGGATACCTGGATTCTTAACCATCAACGAAAAGTCTTCATCTAATAATTCTAACGGATGGCTTCCTACAATTACTTTGATTCCTAGAGCAAGCAAATCTTGTGCTTCTGGATTTTCATCAAACGGTTTTCCATCATTAACGGTAACAAGTGCGCCTAACTCATTTAAGAGTTTAGCCGCACTATATCCACTCTTGGCCAATCCAAGGACAAGAACTTTTTTATTTTTATACATATTGATATTTTTCATTTTTGTCATCTCCTACCAAACGATCCATAAAGTGATTGCTGATGTTACTAAACTGACTACCCAGAATACAACATCGATTTTCCATTCTGACCATCCACCCATCTCAAAATGATGATGGATTGGTGACATTCTGAAAATTCTTTTTCCTCTTAATTTAAATGAGGCTACTTGAAGCATTACACTTCCTGTTTCAATCACATAAATCAGGCCGATAGGTAATAACGTCCATTCTTGATTCAGCATAATTGAAATTGCTGCAAGTAGTCCGCCTAAGGCTAATGAACCGACATCACCCATAAATATTTTTGCTGGCTTGTGGTTATAGTAGAAGAAACCAAGCAACCCACCAATGATGCTTAGACATACGATCAACACATCGTATTGTTGTTGATGCCAAGCAATAAGCGCATATGTTATGAACGATACAGTCCCTACGCCTGCAACAAGTCCATCAATTCCATCTGTTAAGTTCACTGCATTTGAAAATCCAACTAACCAAAATAGAACAAACAAACCATAAAACCAAGATAGCGAGATATCTAAGCCAAAGAAGTTCAGAACTCCTGGATAACCTTCTGCACGATAGACAAAGTAGAATATGATTCCACCAACGATTTGTCCAATCAATTTCTGTAGGGAATTTAATCCCATGTTTCTCTTTTTAAATATCTTGATGAAGTCATCTAAAAAACCAATGACACCATACAAACCTAAAACGAATAGGAGGATAAATAGAGTCGGAGTTAATTGATCTTGCCACGCACCTACCCAAATTCCAGTTAAAATCGCACCTACAAGAAAGACCAAGCCGCCCATAGTAGGGGTGCCTGCCTTCACTTTGTGTGATTCTGGTCCTTCCTCACGAATTGGTTGACCTTGTTTTTTCATTTGAAAGTATCCAATAAATAGTGGCATAACGGCAACCGTCATGGCGCAACTACTTGCTATTGGGATTAGTGCTTGTGTCCACTCCATTTTTTCTTCTCTCCTAATTCTTTTTAAGTCTTTATTCTAAAGTAAATGTCAATGTGTCACCTTTTATCAGTTCATTAACAGCAATACTTTGTTTTGTACAATAGCCATCTCCATCAAATTTTGCTTCGATTCCTAATAGCTTACATAGTTTCATCAGGTCTGCTTTTGACCACCCTGTGACATCTGGCATATATTTCTTACCATTTGTTAATAGGAGCAGTTTTTCACCAGTCGCTAATTCTTTCCCATTTTCTGTTGATTGTTTGCTGATTTTTTTACCATCACCAATTACAACAGGTTGTAGCCCACTCTTTTGTGCATTTGAAGCAGCAATATCCGTTTTTAGATTACGATAATCTGCAACTTTTACTTTTTCATCCGTATCTGTCGTATCAGATGATTCATCAGCAGCATCCGTTTCTTTGAAATCCATTGCTCGATTCAATAATGGATTGGCAATACTTGGTAAAGCATCACTACTATATGTTTCTGGATGTTTCATTGTTAAATACAAAATATACTCTGGATCTTCAGAAGGAACCATTAACACGATTGAGTATGTGTATGCAGTAGAGCCAGTTAGATAGCCCCCTGTATCTGATGCAATCTGTGCAGTACCCGTTTTAGCAGAGATATTGCTACCTGGCACACTATATTTACCATAAGCACTACCATAGTTTTCACTTTCAATAACATCACGCATATATTCGCGCACTTTTTCAGTTGCTTCTTTTGTAAACGGATGCCCTACAACTTCAGTTTTAGTTGTTTGTGTTTCATCTGTATTTGGATCAACGATTTTGTCGATATAACGTGGCTGAACCATTTCTCCATCATTTGCAATCGATGTGAAAGCTTTCATCATTTGGAAGTTCGTTACCCCAACGGCTTGACCATATGCGCTCATTGCTTGGTCAACGATGTTTGAAGTTGGCAATGAACCACTTACTTCATCATCTAAGCCAGAATGTGTACTTTGACCAAAGCCAAGTTTTTGTAAATAATCATACCAGGCATCGCCCATGCGTTGCTGTAACATGACCATCCCAACGTTACTTGACCAAGACAATGCTTGACGCATTGTTAATGTGCCTTTTGCACCGTAATCATGGTCGTTGATCGTAGCGTCACCGACTGTTATTTTTCCAGATGTATATGTTTCATTTTCATCATACACCCCTTCATCAATAGCTGCGGCTGTTGTAAAGACTTTCATTGTTGAACCAGGTTCATACGTATCTTGAACAAGGAAATTCCGCCAAACAGCACTATCGCCAGTAAGACCTTCCATTGTTTCTGGATTAAATGTTGGGCGTTGTGCCATTGCTAAGATTTCTCCAGAATCAGCTTCCATAAGTGTCGCTGTCAATTCTTCTGGATTGTATTGCTTAACAACTGAATCCATCAGAGTTTCAAGATAACTTTGCAAACGACTATCCAGTGTTGTATAGATATCCTTACCATCTACAGCGGGAACTTCTTCTGCGACAGTACCTGGCAGTGGATTTTGGTAGTTATCCTTTTGGTAGATGATTTTCCCATCCGTCCCACTTAGAACATCATTATACGCTGACTCTAGGCCTAATTTTCCAACAAGTCCTTCATCTGAATCAGTTGTCGCATAGCCAATAAAGTGAGAAGAGAAAATTCCGTTTGGATACATACGTGCAGTATGTTCATCGAAATAAAGCCCTTCGATATTTTCTTTTTTCATTTGTGCTTCGATTTTTTCTTTTACTTCAAGCGTGATGTTTTTACCCGCACTTCCAAACTCGACTTGATAAAATTTGTCTGATGCGCCATTTTTTAATATTTTTAACGCATCTGCTTTTTCAATATCCAAATTATCTGCTAGGATTTTTGCAATTTTATCAAAGTTTTTTGGTTCAGCGTAAAGTTTTTTATCTCCTGAAGTATATGTCTTAGATAGGATTGCTTTAATCGAATAGGACGTTGCATCTTCAGCAATCGGCACACCATTTCGATCATAAATAGTTCCTCGTTTTGCTTTAACAACTTCGCTTCCTTGATAAAGTTGTTTTGTTTTTTCTTCTAAAGAAGTCCCAGCAACATCACCAACTACGGTAATGTAGGTAAGACGCGCGGCAAATAAAAAGAACAATCCAATACTCGTAGCGAATAAAAAGATGCCTACTTGTTTGCGATTGTTCATCGGACTCCGATTTTTCCTCTTCATAAACCGCCAGAATTTCTCTTTAAATCTCATTTACTTCACTGTCCTTAAATTATCGTCATTTATTGACAACCCTTTTTCTTCTGCGATTTGTTTAACTCGTTCCGTTCGAGTAAGTTCATGTTTTTCTTGTTCTAAGCGACTTACTTCTTCTTTTTGCTCAGTAATATTTGTTTGTACTGTTGAAATTTCTTTTTCAACTTTATTTATATCTGTACGTATCATTACCATAAAAATCGATAAAACCAACATTGTAAAAATCACTGCACCAACAAAAAATTTCTCAGTGATCGAAATACGCGCTAATTTTTTCTCTGGTAATTCTGGATAAGCCTCTACAGATGTAGAAACAGAATCAGTTGCATTTAGTTGAGATTGATCATCTTCTTGCGGGAGATCATAAAGGTACTCTTCATTTGCATTTTTTAATTCTGCCATTCGCCTAATCCTCTTTCATCTTGATTTTTTCTGCAACACGTAATTTCGCACTACGCGAGCGATTATTTTCTTCTAATTCTTCTTTTGAAGGAAGAATTGGTTTACGATTTACCAATTTGAGTTCCGGTTGAAATTCCTCTGGAACAATTGGTAAACCTGGTGGTAAATCTCGTACAGAACTATATTCTTTAAACATTGTTTTGACGATTCTATCTTCTAATGAATGGAAAGTAATCACACTGATTCGTCCATTCAATGCTAGAAGTTCAATTGCTTGCTCAAGTGAATCTTCTTCCGCACCTAACTCATCATTGACAGCGATCCGAATCGCTTGGAAAATTCTCTTCGCAGGATGGCCGCCTTTTCTTCTTGCCGGAGCAGGAATTGCAGATTTGATAATGTCTACCAATTCTCCAGTCGTTTCAATTGGATGCGTTGCGCGTACACGTTCAATCTCACGTGCTACTTGTTTTGAAAATTTTTCTTCGCCATAGCGGAAAAATATTTTCACTAATTCTTGGTATGAATAGTCGTTTACCACTTGATAAGCAGAAAAACTTGCTTCTTGATCCATACGCATATCTAATGGTGCATCTTTATGGTAGCTAAATCCTCTTTCAGCTTCATCTAGCTGTGGAGAGGAAACACCAAGATCGTACAAGATACCATCTACTTGATACACATCAAGTGCTGCTAAACTTTCTTTGATCGTACGAAAGTTCGCTTTGATAAACGTAACCATTCCAGACTCTACATATTTTGCTAATCGAACGTTTGCATGATCGATTGCCTTTTGGTCTTGATCAAATGCATAGAGATGACCATTCCTATTTAGTTGACTTAGTAAATACTCGCTGTGCCCTGCACCACCGAGAGTACAATCTACGTAAACCCCATCAGGTTTAATCGCTAACCCATCAACAGTTTCTTTTAGTAGAACTGTATAATGTTGAAATGTTTCAGTCATCAGTAGGCCTCTTTCTTTTCAATAGTCTTATAATCCAAAATCAATCATTGTTTCTGCGATTTCATCAAAGTTTACTTCTGCTTCTTCAGAGAATGCTTGCCATTTTTCTTCATCCCAAATCTCAATTCGATTTGATACACCAATGACGACACATTCTTTTGTTAACTTTGCATGATTTCTTAGAGTAAGTGGGATATTGATTCTTCCTTGTTTATCTATTTCACATTCAGTAGCTGCCGAATAAAAGAAACGAACAAACGTCCGAGCATCTTTTTTTGTCAAAGGCATTTCGTTTAGTTTCAACTCTAATGTCTCCCATTCAGACAGTGGATAGCCAAATAAACAGCCATCTAGTCCACGTGTAATAACAAACTTTTCTCCCAGTTGTTCACGAAGTTTTGAGGGCACGATTAAACGGCCTTTAGAATCAAGCGTATGACGATATTCGCCCATAAACATAAAAAAGCCCCCCAATTCTCCATTTACTAAAAATAGTCTACCACACTCCCCCACTTTCTACCACCTTTTCTGGGAAATCAAAAGTGAAGTTTTATGAATGATTTATTTTTTAGAAAAAACAGGCTGCAAAAAGTCTTTTAAAAGATTTTTGCAGCCTGTTTCACTGTATTTACTTATAGCAAATAATAGCAAATATTCCAAATAATCAAAGCGATGTATGCAACCATTGTTAGCAAGAAGACCAACCGCCATGTCATTTTTATGTATCGTGAATAAATGATTTCTTCATAATAATATGCATGAAAAACTGCAACACAGATACCTAATAGTAAGACAGAAATCAACATAAATGGAACCGCTGATATATTCGATGTATCTTTTGACAATACATGCATCCCACACCATAGAAATGGAATAGCTAAGTCTGGTGCTTTGATTTTAAAATGACGATCTAACGCAAGTAGCTTTACTAAAAATTGACAAGCAAATAACACGATTCCTGGAAATATATACCAAAAAAGCATGATTGGTGAAAAAGACTCCATACAAAAAAACCTTCTCTCGACTATAATAAAATTATACTAAACTACTTTATAGAGCTGTTTTATTTTTTTAAAATTTAAAAATTTTTTATTTCTTTGCCTAAAATCGACTTTTTGTCTTCTGCTTTGCTATTTTGCTGAATAGCTATATGATAGAAGAAAGACGATTTTTGATTGGAGGCATATACATGATTCACTATCTGTCTTTAAAAGAACACCAACTAACAAAACAAGAAAAAGAAGATGCACAAACAATCTGGTATCTTGTTGAAGATCCATCCTTCAAAGAAATTGATGAACTGACACACAAATTCAATATGCGTGCAGATTACATCACATCTATCTTAGATGATGCAGAAAACTCCAGAACGGAAGATTTCTTACAAGAAGAGTTTACTCATCCAGCTCTATTATTATTACAATATCCTGAACTACTGTCTAGTCCAAGTGGCTACCTTCAATTAAACACCTACCCATTCTCCATTGTGATAACACCTCAGAAAAAGATTATCACAATTATGAAGCATGAGCCACAGTTTTTGAAAAAAGTAATGACACATTTTTACGAAAATAACGATATCTCGAATAGTTTAAAAATATTTTTCCAATTGATGTGGGAAATTACGATTTCCTACAACTATTATCTAGCTACGATTCGTAAACAATGTGACCTTCTCGAAAGCCAATTACAAGTTGCGACCGAAAACAGTCAATTGTATCAGATGATGGATATTCAAAAAAGTCTTGTTTATTTTGAACAAGCAACTACTTCAAATATGCATGCCTTACAAAAGATAGCTAGTCATCCAACGTTCGAAAAGAATCATGGACTCAAAAATCATTTTCATGATATTTTGATTGAAACCGAGCAAGCAATGACTTCCTCAAAAATTCAATTAAAACTAGTTGATCAGATGAATTCGACATTCTCAGCAATTGTTTCGAATAATCTAAACAACATAATGAAAATTTTAACTTCTTTAACAATCGTCTTAACCATTCCTACGATCATCGGTGGATTATATGGCATGAACGTGAAGCTACCCTTTGCAGGGCGTGATGATGCATTCTTTTGGATTGGGCTCATCACGATTCTGATTTGTATTCTTTCTATTCGCTATTTAAAGAAAAAACACCTTTTGTAATCTTGGGCACTTGAACAAATCAAGAAAAGGTTGTAAACTAACTCTAACATTACATGTCTAAGGATGGGGATTATGAACGAAAAAAAACAAACAAGTACTTTTTCAAAAATTACTAAAGTAGTCATTTGGACAATGTTGATTTTGACAGTCGGTTCTGTCGTTTTGACAGCGGTCATGAGTGTTTTATAATTTCTAAATAAACGAAAAAAAGGTGAAACAGAAATGACTCTGTTTCACCTTTTTTTGTAACTAATGCGCATGATTTGCCATACTTAGCAATTCTTTTGCATGCTCGATTGTTAGCGGTGTGATTTCACTTCCTGCAAGCATACGTGCAATTTCAGTAATACGTTTAGACGTATCTAGTTCAAGTACAGACGTTTGCGTCCGCCCATCCACGATCTGCTTTGAAATATAGTATTGGTAATCTGCAACAGCTGCAACTTGCGGTAAATGTGTGATACATAGCACTTGTGAATTTCGTGAGATTTGAGCAATTTTATCTGCAATTGCTTGAGCAACTCGCCCACTTACCCCTGTATCTACCTCATCAAAGATAATACTCGTGATTCCTTGGATATTTGAAAAAATCGTTTTTAGTGCTAACATCACACGTGAAAGTTCCCCGCCTGATGCTACACGTACCAATGGTTTTAATGGTTCTCCAGGGTTTGTAGAGATATAAAACTCCACTTGATCCAATCCACTTTTTGTTAGTTGATTTTTAGTAGGTGTAAATCGTACCTCAAATTCTGTATGCTCCATATACAAGCTTTTTAGTTCTTTCAAGATTGCTTGCTCCAACTGTCTTGCAATTTGTTTTCTCGAATCATGCAACTTGCTAGCACGTTCAACTAATTTCTTTTCTTGTTGATTTAACTCTTGTTCCATCTTTTCTAATTGACCTTCAGAAAAATCAGAAACCGCTAATTCTTCACTGATTTCTTCATAATAGGACAAAATCGCATCAACAGAATCTCCATATTTTCTTTTCAATTGATGGATAACTTCTAAACGTTGGTTGACTTCTGCTAAACGATTTTCATCCAGTTCTAAACTATCTAGTTGGCGACTTAGATCTGAAACTGCATCTTGTAGCAGATAGTAGGCACTCTGGACATTATCCGCAATTTTTTCATATTCTGTATCCAGCTGAGCAATTGCCTGAAGCTCTGTTACAGCAATTCCTACACCATCAATACTTCCTTGTTCTTCACCCACTAGCGCAGAATATCCACCCGCTAAACTATCCACTATCTTTTGATAATTACTTAATTTATCTCGTTCTTCAATCAGCAATTCTTCTTCACCAAGTTGAAGGTCTGCTTCTGCAATCTCCTCTTGTTGAAAATGCAACATATCCATCCGTTGGACAAATGATTTTTCATTTTGTTGGATTTTACGCACTTTTTTCTCTAGTTCTTGATAGCTTTCATAGTCTTGTTGGTAGGTTTCTTTGAGCTGTTGAAAGTCTTTGTTTCCAAACTCATCTAATAATCCAAGATGTAGGTCTGGTTGCATCAACTCTTGATGTTCGTTTTGACCATGAATATCCACTAAATAACTACCGACTCTTCGTAAATTAGTCAGTGTCACGATTCGGCCATTCACTCGACAGACATTTTTCCCAGAAGCAGTGATATCTCTTTGTACAATTAAATAATCTTCTTCTGTTTCCAACCCAAGTTCTTCCATTAAAGCTAAAAAATCTGGTTGTTTAGGTAATTCAAACAACCCTTCTAGCGTACACTTTTTTGCTCCTTGCCTTATGTAATCACTTGAACCACGACCACCAGCAAGTAACCCTAGTGCATCAATGATAATTGATTTCCCTGCACCTGTCTCACCGGTCAATACAGTCATGTTTTCATGAAATGTTACGCGTAAGTGTGGGATTATCGCAAAATTGGTAATTGTAATTTCTTGTAACATGCCTATCCTCCTCACCTAGGATTCTATTATAGGTATTGTAAAAATTCTTTGCGAAGTTTTTCTGCCTCTTCTTCTGTATGCGTAATCATTAATACATTGTCATCATCTGTAAGTGTTGCAAACAACTCTTTTTTATACCCTTTTTCGATTAAATTTGCTGCTGCAGAAGCATTTCCCGGCAAAGTCTTCAAAATAACAAATTTTTCCATTTGATCAATTGAAACAAATGCATCTTTCATCATCTTGGCTAGTTTCAAATGAACATCTTCACTTGTTTCGGCTGGTAAACTATAACGATAACCGCCACTAGCTGCCGGAACTTTGATAAGTTTCATTTCTTTGATATCTCGAGAAATAGTAGCCTGCGTTACAGATATACCCTTATTTTTCAGAATTTCTACAAATTCTTCTTGTTTTCGGATAACATTTTCCGTCAATAATCGCGTAATCAACCGATGCCGATCTTTTTTTCGCATTTCACTTCGCTCCTTAACAATGTATTCTCATAAATAATAGCCTATTTTTATTACTGATTAAAGAAAATTCGCTACTTTCTCAAAAAAGAAATGTAGCGTCTTATCCGTTAATTGAATTTCGTATGTGCATTGGTGACGATTTGTTCAGGATCAATCGTAGCAGAAATCATGCCTTCACCAGAAGTTTTGCGTAGATGTGCTAAAAACTCGATATTTCCTTCTCCGCCAGTGATTGGTGAGAAGCTGACTTCAAGAACATCGTACCCATGTTGAACAGCAAACCCTAAAATATCTTCCAGCACACGTTGATGTGTCGCTGCTTCTCGAACAATGCCTTTCTTTCCAACAAATTCTTTACCCGCTTCAAATTGAGGTTTGATCAATGCGATCACATCCCCATTTTCTTTTAGAATATCATGCAACGGTGGAAGCATTAATTTTAAGGAAATAAAGGATACATCGATTACAGCTACTTCAGGTTGACCTTTTTGAAAATCTTCTGGTTTTGAGTAACGAAAGTTTACCCGCTCCATTACCTCTACACGTTCATCTTGACGGATTTTCCACGCTAATTGATTATACCCAACATCCAGAGCATAACTCATCTTTGCACCATTTTGTAATGCTGCATCTGTGAATCCTCCGGTTGACGCACCAATGTCTAAAAGTACTTTATCTTTTACCGAAAAATCAAATTCTTTCAATGCTTTTTCTAATTTTAATCCACCACGGGATACATACGGTAATTTTTTCCCTTTGATTTGAAGTTCATTGGTTACAGGAATCTTTTCGCCCGGTTTATCAAACCGTTCGTTTTTTTCATTATATACTAGCCCGGCCATCACTGAACGCTTTGCTTGTTCACGTGTGTCAAATAGTCCTTGACGTACTGCTAGGACATCTACTCGTTCTTTTTCCATTCTTTTCCTCTTTCTTAAATATCAAATTTTTGGACAAGTCGTCGTAACAACTCACCATCAAATTTAACTACTGATTCTTCCAGTTGTTGGATACACATGTCCGCAGCATGTAATTCTTGTGCCAGTGCTTCTTTGGCACCCTCGATTCCTAATAAACTAGGATACGTATTCTTTTCAGCTAAGACGTCTTTTCCCGCAGATTTTCCAAGTTCTTCTGTTGTACTTAAAATATCCAACAAGTCATCACGAATTTGGAAGGCTAATCCTAAATGATCCGCTAAATTACCTAGTTCTTGTAAAACTTCTTCAGGTTGAAAAGCTAAAACGCCACCCGCAACTAATGCAAAATGAATGAGTTTTCCCGTTTTTCTTGCATGTACAAAAGCAAGTTCTTCCAATGTTAACGCATGATGTTCGCCTTCGATATCTGCAGCTTGCCCAGCTACCATTCCTTGTGTTCCACTTGCTGTAGCTAATTGTTGAATAAGCAATAGTTTCGGCGATGCATCAAGCGTGGTACGACTTAACAATTCAAACGCTGAGGTCAAGAGACCATCACCAGCTAAAATAGCTAGAGCTTCTCCATACACCTTATGATTTGTTGGTTTCCCTCGACGCAAATCATCATTGTCCATTGCCGGTAAATCATCATGAATCAAAGAATACGTATGCACCATTTCTAGCGCAGCAGCACTTTGATAAACAGCTGATGTTATCGGTGCTTGGAAGGATGCAACAGAAGCCAGTAAGAGTAATGGACGAATCCTCTTGCCACCTGCTTGAATCGAGTAACACATACTTTGATAAAGTTGCTCATCATTTGTCACTTCTTTTAAGAAATCGAGCATTTCTTGCTCCACATGTGGTAAATGCGTTTCTGAGAATTCGTTCAAAGTAACCATTACGCTTCTTCACCCTCTTCAAAAATGACTTCTTCATCTTCTTTTGTCATCATCTTAGTTAACGTTTTTTCTGCTTTTTCTAAGGTATCTTGACACTGTTTGCTTAACTCCATACCTTTTTTGAATGATTCTAATGCTGCTTCTAAAGGAACATCCCCTTGTTCCAACTGTTGGACGATTTTTTCTAATTCTTGTAGAGATTCTTCAAATGTTGGATTTTCCATAGTTATTCTCCTTTATTGATTTCTTCAACTTTCGCAACAACTGTACCATCCGCATAATGAATCTTGATTTTTTCATCTAATTGGACTTCAGTTACTGTTTTGATTACTCGCTCTTCCCTAGTTGTATACGTATAGCCACGCCCCATGATTTTTAACGGACTAAGTAAGTCGAGTGATTGAACAGCACGTTGGAATCTAAGTTCTTGTTGTTGGAAATAGTCAAGCATCTTTTCGTTTAATCGTTTTGCCAAATAGGCTGTTTGTTGTTGTTCATCTCTCACACGATAAAGCGGTGTAACTTGTTGCAATCTCGATTGCAATTGAAGAAGATTTTTCTCTTCATTATAATAAATTTGTTGAGCCGCTTGTTTCATTCGTTGCTGTAGTTGATCTAATTTAATTGTTTGTCCTTCATAAAGACGTTCAGGTTGTCTTAGGATATACGAGCTACGAATACGTTCAAAATATTCTCTTTTTCGCTGGATTTGATTGACAAAAGCTTTTTCCAGTCGTGTTTGCCGTTCTTTTATTCTTAATAATTCATCCGTCAAAACTGGAACCGCAAGTTCAGCCGCAGCTGTCGGCGTTGCTGCACGAACATCTGCTACTAAATCTGCAATCGTCGTATCTGTTTCATGCCCTACTGAAGAAATAATCGGTGTTTGTGCCTCATAAATAGCACGCGCAACACGTTCTTCATTAAATGGCCATAAATCTTCAATCGATCCGCCACCACGACCAATGATCATAGTATCAAAATTTCCTAGCTTTTCAACTCGGTGAATATTCTCAACAACGTTGTCTGCTGCCTGATTGCCCTGAACAACCGTTGGAAATAAAACGATTTGTGCAATTGGGTAGCGCCTTTTCACTGTTGTAATAATATCTCGAATAACTGCTCCACTAGGACTAGTTAGGACCGCAATTCGTTTCGGGTAACGAGGCAAAGCTTTTTTAGGTGCAGTAAATAACCCTTCTTTGCTCAATTTCTCTTTTAATTCTGCTAGCGCTTGGTACAAAGCACCTACACCGTCTGGTTCCATATGTTCGATATAAATTTGGTAAGAGCCTGATGCTTCATATAAAGAAATCCTGCCAACAACAAAAACTTTCATTCCTTCTTTTGGTTGGAATGCAAGCTTTTGGAACGCACCTTTAAACATCATTGCTGAAATTTTTGCATTGTCATCTTTTAAACTAAAATACTGATGGCCATTTGCTCGAAACCGAAAATTTGAAATTTCTCCTGTTAGATACACCCGTTCTAGATATGGATCGACGTCAAATTTGCGTTTTAAGTACTTGGTCAACGCCGTAATTGTTAGATATTCTTCACTCATGTGTTCACCTATCTCTTATACTAAATCTTTTGCTGCTTGCACAGTTTGGTACATTAACATAGTGATTGTCATTGGACCCACACCACCAGGAACAGGTGTGATGTAACTTGTTAAAGGAGCCACTTCGTCGAATTTTACATCCCCAACAAGTTTATTGTCCTGATTACGATTCATCCCTACATCGATAACGACCGCACCTGGTTTGATAAAGTCCTTCGTGACAAACTCTCCACGCCCAATTGCAACAACCAAAATATCTGCTTCTTTCGCTAATTCTGGAAGGTTTTCTGTTTTTGAATGTGCGACAGTAACTGTTGCATTTTGCATCATTAGTAAATGTGCCATTGGCTTACCGACAATGTTACTCCGTCCAATAACTACTGCACGCTTTCCTTCTAAAGAAATATTTTCATCTTCAAACATTTTCATGATGCCATAAGGGGTACAAGGAACACGTGTCGGTTTGCCGATAAATAGTTTTCCCAAGTTCATTGGATGGAATCCATCTACATCTTTATCTGGGGAAATCGTTAGTAGAACTTTTTCCTCATCAATATGTTTTGGTAATGGAAGCTGCACTAAAATCCCATGATAATTTGGATCTTGATTGTACTTTTCAATCTCAGCTAATAGTTCTTCTTCTGTAATCGATTCAGGATAACGTTCTATTTTTGAGCGAATACCCAGTTGTACTGCGATTTTTTCTTTATTTCTTACATAGATTTGACTTGCAGGATTCTCTCCCACAAGCAAAACAACTAGCCCAGGAATAATTCCTTGCGTTGCTAATTCTCGCACGTCACTTGCAATATTTTTTTGTAGTTTTTGCGCAAGTTCTTTACCACTGATTATTTTTGTCATCCAAATCACTTCCATCTATAGTATGAGTATGTGAAAAATCAAAACAAATTCTGCAAAAAAAGCTGGGACATTATGCCCC
>JBKEDT010000019.1:0-32150 GCA_047975565.1 Enterococcus sp.
AACGTTGCTGAATATTCAGGCAACATGTAAAAATATTTTCAGCTTGTATTTATTTGAAAAAAAAGAATAGAAAACATTTTTAAAAGAAATTTAGAGTCATCAAGTTGACAAAGTTTCATTTATCGTGCTATTCTTTAATCAAATAAACCGAGAAGAGGGATCCGTAGATTGAAAAACTAAGTCAATTTTTAGAAGCTGCATTGAGATTGTTTTACCCATGTTATGGGGGACAGTGTGCAGATTTTCAGAATTGGCAATGGTTTTCTTCTATGGGTCTTTTTGTATACAATGACCTTTAGCGACCAGTTCTGAAAATAGGACTGGTCTATTTTTTATGAGGTGATTATATGTCAAATATTGAAATAAAAAAATTAAGCTTTGGTTATGATAGCCAAGGAACGATGCTGTTTGATGAAGCAGACTTAAACATGGAATCCACTTGGAAACTTGGGCTGATTGGACGAAATGGACGTGGAAAGACGACACTTTTAAATATTTTACAAAACAAATTAGCGTATAGTGGTCAAATCGTCCATCAGCAAGAATTTGTTTATTTTCCACAAAAAATCGAAGACCCTACCCAACTCACGTATTATGCATTGGAAGAGCATGGTACATTTGAACAATGGGAAATCGAGCGTGAGTTACAATTGATGGAAGTAAATCCAGATATTTTGTGGCGCCCATTTCAAACCTTATCGGGTGGAGAAAAGACAAAGGTGCTGTTGGCGTTGTTATTTGTGGATGAAGCACACTACCCATTGATTGATGAGCCAACGAATCATTTAGACAGTTTAGGTCGGCAACAAGTCGCTGCCTATTTAAAGAAGAAAAAAAGAGGATTCATTGTTGTTAGTCATGACCGTACGTTTGTAGATGAAGTAGTCGACCATATTTTAGCTATTGAAAAATCACAATTGGTTTTATATCAAGGAAATTTTTCTACGTATGAAACACAGAAGAAACATCGAGATGAATTTGAAATCGCACAAAATGAAAAACTAAAAAAAGAAATTGGGCGCTTAAAGCAGACTGCTGCTGAAAAATCGGAGTGGTCGCACAGTCGTGAAAAAGATAAATACGGAAATCCTCACCAAAAGGGGAGCGGATATGTTCCAGATACTGGTTTTGTGGGAGCACGTGCTGCACGTGTGATGAAACGCTCTAAATCACTTGTACATCGCATGGATCAACAAGCAACAGAAAAAGAAAAGTTATTAAAAGATATTGAGACAGTAGATCAATTGACAATGAATTTCCAACCAACACATCGAAAACTTCTTTTATCGGTTGAAGACTTACAAGTAGGTTATGAAGAGCAACCTCTATTTTTACCAGTAGATTTTCAGCTTCAAAAGGGTGAAAGACTTGCGCTGATTGGTGGAAATGGCGCAGGAAAGTCGACGTTACTGCATACTTTGTTAGGGGACACCGAAACATTGATCCAAGGGAAGGTTTCTTCGTTAGACACACTGAAAATCAGCTATGTTCGTCAAGATTATGAAGACAATCAAGGAACACTCCAAGCATTTGCTGAAGAAAACAAATTAGATTATGAAGCATTTTTAAATAATTTGCGTAAGTTAGGAATGGAACGTGAAGTATTTGCTAATCGAATCGAACAAATGAGCATGGGGCAACGAAAAAAAGTTGAACTTGCTAAATCATTAGCACAAGAAGCAGAGTTGTATATTTGGGACGAACCACTTAATTATCTGGATGTGTTTAATCAACAGCAATTAGAACAATTGATCCTATCTGTGCAACCTACTATGCTCCTTGTTGAACACGATCGCCACTTTTTAGATACAGTCAGCTCCAAAAAGGTTGTACTCGAACCGATCAGCTCCGAGAAATAAGGAGAGCCTCGGAAAAATCGCTTTGCTTTTTAGATTTTTAAAGAGGAATGATTTATTTCCGAAGGAGTTGGTGAGAAACACCGTAAAAAAGGTTGTACTCGAACCAATCAGCTCCGAAAAATAAATAAGATTCTTTTCATAAAAATAATCTTTCCTACTATTATGCTTTAGTATAGCAATGAAAGAAATCACTTTTTCAAATGATGCACGCTGAAAGGACGAGTTGCAAATGTTATATGTTACAAGACATGGTGAAACAACCTGGAATGCACAAAGTAAAGTTACAGGAATAGCAAACCCACCACTAACTGAGAAGGGAAGACAACAAGCAGCAACGTTAGCAAAAAAAGTAGCGAACTTAGAGGAACCAATCACGAAAATCATTTATTCGCCACTTCAACGCGCCAGAGATACTGCACACGCAGTTGCTACCTACAATAATCTACCAATGACCCCAGATGAACGCTTGAAAGAAATGGACTTTGGTGAATTTGATGGTATGGATAGTAGAGACGCTGTATTTCAACAAGCACGGCTTGAATTTGCTGTTCGATTTCCAAATGGGGAATCTGTAATGGATATGTATCGTCGTATCGTTCCAGTTTTAGAAGAATGTTTAGCAGACGAGGAGAATACCTATCTGTTGGTGTGTCATAATGCACTGATTCGTGTCATCAATGCGTATTTTCATCCAATGACGAATGAAACATTTTTTCAATTTTATGTAGAAAATACGGAATTGATTGGCTACGAATAAGTATGAAAAAGCTATAAATAAACGTGTTATAAAAGGAAGAACCTGAGACAGAAGAATGTTTCGGGTTCTTTTTTTAGAAATAAAATTAAAATAATTTAAAATAAATATTGAAATTTCATTTCATAAGTTATATACTGTGTCCATAGAAATGAATGCGCATCCAAAATGAGGTGAAGGAATGTTTGGCTTTTCGATATTTATGAATGAACCATTAACAATAGAGAAAAAAGAATATATTCAACAAATGGCATGTATTGGATTTGAAGGTATCTTCACATCAATGCATATTCCAGAAGACGATGCTACAACTTACGCACAGAAACTACAAGAATTAGGTAAGGTAGCAAGAGAGAATGACCTAAAATTAATGGTAGATATTTCTGGAGAAGCGTTGACACGTGCAGGATTTTCTTTTAATAAGTTACAAAACTTGCTTCAGTTAGGTGTGACTGGTTTACGAATGGACTACGAGATATCCATGGAACAAATCGCAAAGTGTTCACATGAATTAACTGTGAGCTTGAATGCGAGCACAGTAACGCCAGAAGATATCGCTAAATTGAAAGCGCTAAATGCTGATTTTTCTAATTTAGAAGCGTGGCATAATTATTATCCAAGACCAGAGACTGGACTAGATAAAAAGTGGTTCTTTGAAAAAAATAAATGGTTGCATGAACAAGGGTTTACCGTCCAGGCATTTGTGCCAGGTGACGCGAATCTTCGTGGCCCGCTTTATGAAGGGTTGCCTACACTAGAAGAACATCGGCACCTGCATCCTTTAGCAGGAGCCCTTGCATTATTAAAGCTAGATGTTGATCTGGTTTATATCGGTGATGGTGGGTTACAAAAGAAAACACAACGTCAATTTAGTAACTACAGTAAAGAAAAAGAAATCACGTTACATGTAAAACAAACAGGGAGTCATTACTTCAAACATATTCTTGGACAGCATATCAACCGACAAGACGATGCGAGAGATGTGGTTCGAAGTGCACATGCACGTTTCAAAGAAATACCGTTTGTTGAAGTTGAGCCTGAACAACCACGTATCAAAGGTTCAGTGACACTGGATAATAAAGAATATTTACGTTACATGGGTGAGATCCAATTAGTAAAACATCCATTGGCAGCAGATAGAAAGGTCAACGTGGTTGCACAAGTTATTCCACAAGATCTAGCACTGATCGATTGTATCGGTGCAGGAAATCATTATCAATTTATAGAAGATGAGGGACAAATCAATGACTAAAATGAATTTAGAGAATTTAACAACAGAACGAAGAAATCAAGCAACTTTTGGCTTGGATGAGATGAGTGTCCGCGAAGCAATGAATCTAATGAATCAAGAAGATCAAAAAGTTGCGGAAGCCGTAAATGAACAACTAAGCGCAATTGAACCAGTAATCGCACATACAATCAAGTCTTTTGAAGCAGGGGGACGTTTGATTTATATGGGGGCTGGAACAAGTGGTCGCCTTGGTGTACTTGATGCAGCAGAATGTGTACCAACCTTTGGCGTATCGCCAGAGATGGTCATTGGTCTGATTGCTGGCGGAGAGGCTGCAATGACTGTGGCTGTCGAGGGTGCCGAAGATTCAGCTGAATTAGGAAAAGAAGATTTGATCAAACTTCAGTTAACGAAAAATGATCTAGTAGTTGGTATTGCAGCAAGTGGACGGACACCTTATGTTATTGGTGGATTAGACTATGCTCGTTCAATTGGCGCAATTACAGCAACTATCTCTTGTAATAAAAATGCAGAAATCAGCAAACATTCAGATTTTCCAATCGAAGTGGATGCTGGCCCAGAATTTCTAACTGGTTCGACCCGTTTGAAATCTGGAACAGCGCAAAAATTGATTTTGAATATGATTTCAACAATCAGTATGATCGGTATCGGCAAAGTGTACAACAATTTAATGGTTGATGTGAAGCCAACAAATGAAAAATTAGTCGAACGTTCAAAACGAATCATTATGCAAGCAACAGATGCTCCATATGAAATTGCCGAAAAATATTTTTACGATGCAGACGAAAATGTAAAATTAGCGATTGTCATGATTTTAACAAATAGCGACAAAGAAGCAGCGCAGGAAAAACTAGTTGAAGCGAAAGGTTTTGTCAAAAAAACCTTATAAGGAGGATGTACCATGGCCAAGAATGAATTAACGTTAAATGAATTAGCAACTAGAATTTATGAACAAGTTGGTGGAATGAGCAATGTCGAAAGCATTGTTCACTGTATGACACGTGTCCGCATGAAGATCCGTGATGAAGAAGTGGTCAATATCGATGAATTAAAAGCCATTCCAGGAGTTCTTGGCGTGGTAGAAGATGAGCAATTACAGGTAATCATCGGTCCTGGAAAGGTCAATAAAGTGGCGCAAGCAATGGTGGATCAAGCAGGTGTCAAACTAGGGGAACCGTTGCCACAAGGTATCCAAGCGCAAAGTCAGACCCAAGGGACAGGGAAAGATCTGGTAAACGAACGCGCGCAAGAGATGAAGCAAGCACAAAAGGCGAAACAAAAACCTTCAAAAATCAAAAATCTACTAAAAGATATTTCTAATATTTTTGTTCCAATGATTCCAGCTTTTGTTGGAACAGGGATCGTTGCAGGGATTGCTTCTGTTTTAGGAAATATGGTTACTGCTGGAACGCTCGATGCAGCAACATGGCAACAATATATTGATGTCATGAACATCCTTAAAAATGGGATGTTTAGTTACTTAGTTATTTATACAGGAATCAACGCAGCGCAAGTGTTTGGTGCAACGCCAACACTTGGTGGGGTAATCGGTGCGGTTGTGATGTTGACTGGAATGAATCCAGAAGCGCCATTAACAAACTTATTTACTGGCGAACCACTAGCTGCTGGACAAGGTGGGATCTTAGGGGTTATCTTTGCAGTCTGGGTACTCGCACTTGTAGAAAAAAGATTGCACAAAATCGTCCCAGATTCTATTGATATTATCGTAACACCAACGTTATCGTTGATTGCAATTGGTTTACTTGAAATCTTCTTGATTATGCCTCTTGCTGGATTTGTCTCAGATGGATTGGTTGGCGCAATCAATTGGGTACTAGGTGTCGGTGGTGCGTTCTCTGGCTTTGTACTAGGAGCTTTGTTCTTACCAATGGTAATGTTTGGGTTACACCAAATTTTAACACCTATTCATGTACAGATGATTGATGAAACAGGTAGCACATTGCTCCTACCTATTTTAGCAATGGCAGGAGCCGGACAAGTCGGAGCTGCACTTGCTTTATGGATTCGTTGCCGTAAAGATAAAGAACTAACAGAAATGATCAAAGGTGCACTACCAGTAGGAATCTTAGGTATCGGTGAACCATTGATTTATGGTGTGACGTTACCACTTGGACGTCCATTTATTACAGCATGTATCGGTGGTGGTATCGGTGGTGCGGTTCTAGGATTGATTGGAAATGTTGGTGCAATCGCAATTGGACCTTCAGGAGCAGCACTGATTCCATTGATTGCGAATGGACGTTGGTTTGGCTACGTACTTGGTCTATTAGCAGCATATGCGGGTGGTTTTGTGGTAACATTCTTCTTTGGAATTCCGAAAGAAAAAATTGAAGAAGAAAAATTAGCTGAAGGACAAGAAACAGCAGACAATCAATTTACTGCTGTGGCAGATGGCGAAGTTTATGCACTAGAACAGGCAGCAGATCCTGTATTTGCTCAAAAAATGATGGGTGATGGCTACTTCGTAGAACCAACAAGTAATCAAATCTATGCACCAGTTTCAGGAACAATCAGCACAGTTTTCCCAACCAAACATGCAATTGGTATCACAACAGATGATGGGTTAGAAGTATTACTGCATATGGGAATCAATACAGTTGACTTAAATGGAACACCGTTTGATGTCAAAGTAACACCTGGTCAACGAGTAACTTCGGAAACATTAGTTGCAACTGCTGATTTGGATGCAATCAAAGCAGCGGGTAAAGGAACGTCAATGATGGTCTTACTAACAAACATGGACAAAGTGAAACACTTTGTTTTAGAAAAAACTGGTCAAGCCCAAGCGAAAACTGTCGTGATGGACGTAGAAGTAAATGATTAACAAAAGAAGCAATCGAGACAGAAAAAATGTCTCGATTGCTTCTTTTTATTTTACTTGTTCATTCCAACGATGAAGTAACTGAGCATAGATCGTTTCAACATCTTTAGGTGTACCACGAAGTTCATAGTCTGCTAAAAATGGAAAATCAAATTGTTCGGCATATTGTTTAGCTGTTAGACAATATTGACGATTAAAGTTTTTATTTCCACTACCAACAACGCCTAAGCACTGTTTGTAGTTATCTGAGTATTCAAGATATTCACGCATTGTTTCTGTCAAAATTTCAGTATCTCCATTATCGACACCGTTTCCACCTTCTAAGTAAGTTGGAACAAATACAAAGAATGGTTCTGTTTCTTTTATAAAATCAGAGTTTTCATGAATTTCTTTGATAGTTAGTGCCGGTGCATCAGAAGTAGTAGCTGACTCAGCATATTCTACTAGCTTTTGAACAAAAGCACGTGTATTACCTGCAATTGAGATGTAAAGAATGTTCATTATGAGACCTCCTAAGTTAAGTAGCGAACATATTAGTTAGTATACCATGTTGACGCATGTGTTGTTTTTCTGTTTTTTTGAAATAAAAAGAATTTTTATACAAAAAATGTGTTATTATAATGAAAAAGTGAATAAACTGATAAAATGAAACAAATGGAATAGTTCCCATTTTAAGAGCAATAAAAAGAGAGGTTTGTTATACTTTAGAATGAAAGCATAAGTTTGAGTTGGAGGATATCATGGACGAAACGGAGCAGCAAAAGAAAAACGGCATTGGATTACTTCCACTGGCGGCATTAGTAGTTGGATCAGCAATTGGTGGCGGAATATTTGGAATTATGTCAGATATTTCAGGAGCAGCGGCAGGGCCTGCAATATTTAGTTGGCTATTTGTTGGCGCGGCGATGATGATGTTATCGCTGTCAATCAATAATATCAATAAGAAGAGGCCGGATTTAGAAGGAGGCATATTTAGTTACGCTGAAGAAGGATTTGGTCGATTTTCTGGATTTATAAGTGGCTGGGGCTATTGGTTAACTTGTTGGCTAGGGAATGTAGCATTTGCTACGTTGTTAATGAGTGCATTGGGGTATTTCTTTCCAATATTTTCTGGTGGACAAAATGTGGCATCGGTTATCTTTAGTACTATACTTCTTTGGGGATATGCATTGCTCGTCAATCAAGGTGTTGAAAATGCTAGTTTTGTGAATGCAATAGTTACGATTTGTAAGTTAGTACCAATTTTCTTATTTATTGTTGTTGCAGCTCTCTCATTTTCATTACAACAATTCATCGATAATTTCTCAAGTACGATTATTCTTGATATCAATGGGCAAAGCGTTGCGTTCTCACATCAAGTTTTGAGTTGTATCATGGTCATGCTTTGGGTATTTGTCGGAATCGAAGGAGCTTCCGTTGTTGGTTCTAGAGCGAAGAAAAAATCGGATGTTGGAAAAGCAACCATTTTAGGATTGATTGGGTTGTTGATCGTGTACGCACTCGTATCATTATTACCTTATGGTTCACTGTCAATGAATGAATTACAAACGATTCAAACGCAACCTGCTATGGGTTACGTCTTTGAAAAGATGGTTGGTAAATGGGGTGCAGTGGTTATTAATGGTGGCTTGATTATCTCATTAGTAGGTGTTTGGTTATCTTGGACGATTTTACCCGTTGAAACATTGGCAAATATGGCAAAAGATGGGTTGGTACCAAGTTATTGGAGTAAACTAAACAAAAAAGGTGCACCAACACGTGCAATTATTTTGACAACTGTATGTACAAATATCTTTTTACTTTCTCTATTATTTACAGATAAAGCATATAATTTTGCATATACATTAGGTACAGCCGCAATTTTCTTTACGTGGTTATTTTTAGGACTATATCAGATGAAACTATCGTATCAAAGAAAAGAATGGGGTCAATTTCTGGTGGGCTTACTTGCGAGTGCCTTCCAAGTTTGGGCAATGATTTTCGTTGCGTTTAGTGAAGTGATGCTGATTTTGGTTCTTTTCTTACCAGGAATCTTCTTCTATCAAAGGGCAAGAAAAGAAACGATACAAACCAGCACAGCAAGAAGCCATGGGATATTAGACCGCTATCTATTGATTGGGATTTCTTTACTTGGCGTTTTAGCACTTGTACTGTTTACTACAGGAGTATTGAGTATTTGATTGATTAGAGGGCTGGGAACTTTAAAGGGTTCCTGGTCCTTTTTACTTTGAATCAGAGAATGGAAAACTTGCTTGACAGTGTAGGCTTTCCCTTTTAAGATGAAGCGGATAGTTCCATCCGTAAGAGAAAGGAGAGAAAAGGCGTGGAGTGGGAAGAAGTTATTAAAGAATGGTATCCTGAAACGTTGCATAAAAAATCATACCCCGTAAAGATCTCAAAACTTTATACAAGTAGCCAACGTTTTGAAATCTACGAAAAATTGACGAAACCGCAACGTACATTGGTAGATACATATCGGCGCTATCTCATTAAGTCAAAGTTTATTGAAGATAATTATTTGGCGGCAACAGACTGGGTTTTTGCTGATTTTAAAATCAATCCGTTCTATCATACTGAACGACGACAAGAAAAATTATATTGCGCATGTGGACGTGAATTAAAAGTACAATATATTGTAAAATCTCCTCAAACAAACAAGGAGCTAAAACTAGGTATCACTCATTTTGCAGAACATTTACATGTCTCACCAGCCATCGCTACATCCATCCAACAAGGGATGACCAAAGTGGATGTTGCTTTGGATGAACTGTTATGGTTGAAGCAACAAAACATTGCATTTCCTGAAGAAATTTGGCAAGCGTACTGCTTAGCTTTATACCATAATCGAAGGTTTAAACATCCGCAAGTGGTGGATGAACGCTTAACAGTGCGTGTTGCTGAATTTCGCCAAGCGGATTTACCGATTTATCTAGCAGATTATCAAGCGTTAAAAGCAGAAACCAAACGAATTGAAGCATGTTTAACGAAAGAGCCAAAGAAAAAGAGCGTTGAAAAAAAACACTTCGAAGATTTTACGAATGATTTAACGGTAGATGTACAAGATTTTTTAAAAAATTATCAGCTATTTCTACGTAATGATTTGAAGAAAATTAGTGTAGTGGAGACTGAAGAAACTTTATCAGAAGCCTTCTATCAGAATTTAGTAAAATGGTTGCGTCAAACGAAGAAAGAATCAACCAATCAGAAGTGGGAAGACTTTCAAAGAAAGATACAAACAAGTTCAGGTAGGTTCATTCAAATGACTATTTACCGGACTATCTTTTTGACATACTGTCGGTATGGATTTAGTGAAAACTTTTTTTATGGTATTCCTCGAGCGATTCGAAAGGGACTGCTGCATACGTTAAAGGCGGAAAAAAAACAAAAAGCTTTAACAAAAGACCCGGCCCCTAAGCAAGTATCCAAGCAGTTGCTTCAGCAAGTCGTTCAAGTAAAGAATCAGACGATACAAGAAGGCACACAACGGTTAATTGATGAAGGCTATCAGTTTACAGCAGAGCAAACAGAAGCGCTGAAGATATTTACGGAATTTAAAAGTCACTTGGAGAATCAATCAGAAGAGATGCAAGACTTAGTAAAACTACTAACACGTACTCTTTAAAAGAAGAGGCTGGGACATAGAAATGTCTCAGCCTCTTATCATCTATTATGCATGTTGTTCAAAATATTCTGTTTCTTGTTGTTGCATACGTTCACGTGCTTTTTCGTTGTACCAAGGAGATACTGTAAAGGCAAGTACATCATTTAGTAGGTAGACAGAACTATTTACAAACATAGCTAAACTTGCTGAACCATGTTTGAATGAGATATACCATAGAACCATTTGAGCAAGTCCTGAAGCTAACCACCAGTAGTATTGATTGTTGTAACGTAAGAAACTAATAATTCCGGCAGTTAAGCTGATTGAAAAGGCGATTGCATCAATCCAAGGACGAGGATCATCTGTCAGTGTACCAATCAGATAGCCTGAAACAAAGTAGACGATAACTGTACTAATGATTGCAATTCCCCAAGTTTTACCAGTGAATTTGCGGATTTTTGATGCCATGTTACTGTTCCAATTTTTACTTAGCAAAACTGGAATATCCAAAGTAACCATGTAGGCAATTTGTTCGCCAATACTCAAGTAATTTTTTGCGGAGTATCCAACAATGATGAAGCAAATTGCAGAAAGTATTCCTAGAACACCGTTCACAGATTTTGCTGCATTGATTGATAAGATACATAAAACACCTAAAGTTGTTCCTATAAATGTTAAGACAGAAAGCCAAGTAATTGGACTATTGACTAGTGTCATAATTTGGCAGCCTAGGCTGAAAAAGAACAAATAGTAATTTTGTTGTGGCCATCCTTTTAGTTGATGGGCCAAGAACTGAAAGTATGCTTTCATGAACAAGAACTCCTTTGAACCACTAAATATAGTGTGCTGTGATTTTTTTACCACAATCTATTGTATGCTTTTCTAAAAAAAATACTAGTCTTTCATTTAAAAATATAATGTGTTATTATAAGTCTTTGAAAATGAAAATTATCTGAAAATTACTTTTCATTTTTTTGATAGAGATGAAACATCCTTTAAATATACATAGATAAAGCTACTGGTTAGTCATTTCGTGCGAAAAGGAATGGCTAAACAGGGGCTTTTATTTTTCGAATAATTAACAAAAAGATAAATTTTCTCTTGATGAAACAGCATGTTTGTTTTGATAAAGAGATGTGTGTACACTTACAGTTGAATAAGGGTCATAAACACATCTTGTGGTGACTGCCGTCAGCCAGTAAATGAAGAAAACCCAAAGTTTCTTAGCGAAATGGGGAGAGAACGATGAAAACAAAAACAATTGTATTGATTCATGGATTGTTTGTGAATGAATTGGGCTGGGACGAATGGCAGGAATATTTTGAAAAAAAAGGATATACGGTATATGCACCCGCATATCCTGGGCATAAAGGGGTGCCGTCAGAACTAAGAGCACATCCTCCAGTAGAACTCTCAACAACCGGATTGCAAGAAGTCTTAGATTATTTTGTAGATTTCTTGTCTTCTCTACCAGAAAAACCGATTGCTATTGGGCATTCAGCTGGTGGCTTGGTGATGCAAAAACTATTAGAATATGATTTGATTGCTGCAGGAGTTAGTTTGAATGGTGCGCCAACGAAAGATGTACCTATCTCATTGAATGTTGTAAGAGCAACATTGTCGGCTGCTAATTTTTTCAAAAGTGAAAATGATCCATTTTTAGGTTCAAAAAAATGGTACCACAAACAATTTTTCAACAAGCTTTCTGATGAAGATAGCGCCATTGAGTATGAAAAATGGGCAACACCAGAAAGTCGTAAAATCGTTCGTGACATGGCATTTACAAAATTAGCTGCAGTAGATCATACAAATATCTACCAACCTGTTTTATTTATTACTGGATCAGAAGATAATTTCTTTGGACCAGAGCTTACAGCGAAAATCGTTGCACGTTATCAAGAAAGTAAATCTCCAGTAGTAGATTTTAAAGTTTTTGAAGGGCATAGTCACTCTATTTATAAAGAAGATGGCTGGCAAGAAGTCATTGAGTATGTGAACGATTGGTTGAAAGAAAATGTTGTCAATGAAGAAGAATTGACCGCAGTATAGATAGTGAGAAGAGGCCAGACATAGTGTCTAGCCTCTTTCTTATTTTCTTTCAGTTAACTGACCATCAATCATTTCGAAAATTCGGTCACATTTCTTAATCAGACGTTGATCGTGCGTGACCATCACGATAGCTTTGTTTTTTTCTTTTGATTCTTTTGCCAAGATGTCTACAACTTCAAATGCTCGCTCAGAATCAAGACTTGCTGTTGGTTCATCCGCTAAAATAATAGCAGGGTCATTATAAAGTGCGCGTGCAATCGCTGCTCTTTGACGCTCACCACCGGATAGTTCATCTGGATATTTTTTACTCAACTTATCAATACCCAATTGAGCAAGACTCGTATGGATCGCATCTTTGGCGGTTTTCTCATGTTTTACATTATGCACGAGTTGCAGTTGTTGTTCCACTGTTAAGAAAGGAACTAAATTCGAAGCTTGTAAAATAAAGCCGATTGATTGAAAACGTGTTGCTGCACGTTTCTTTTCATTTAAGTTACTAAAAGGTTGTTCATTTAGAAAGACTTCACCAGATGAAGGTGTTTGTAATCCACCAGCAATTGTTAAAAAAGTGCTTTTCCCAGAACCACTTGGTCCAATGACTGCGACAAACTCTCCCTTTTGAATAGAGAAGGTTGTTTCTTTTAATGCTTGAATGGTTGTGTCACCATCTTTAAATGAACGAGTGATTTTATCAAATCGAATTGCTTCCATAGAAATTAGATACCTCCTTTGCCTTTGATTAGCCGATAGCTTTTAATGGATCGATTTTAGTAACAGAACGAACAGAGAAGAAGGCCCCTAAAATAGCTACCACGAGCATCGATGCGGTAATTCCCATAAAGAAGAGCCAATTTACTTGGAAAGGGACTGCCGCTGGAAGAACGAGGGACGTACCAATTGTCGCAAGCAAGCCGATGGTAACTCCGATAAAGGCAAGTAAAAATGTTTGCAATAGGACTGAGTTTGCAATATAGCGACTTGAAATTCCTTGTGCCTTCATGACACCAAAAATATTTTGCTTTTGAATGGTCAATACATAGATAAAAATACCGATAACAATTGCTGCAATAACAATCAAGAAGCCAATCATAAAGCCAAATGTCAAGACTTGTGCACGATATCCAGGCAATGCATAAATGAAAGATTCAATATCTGTAAGTTCTAAGTCATCTGAATCAAGTGTGACATCATCCAAATTTCCTTTCACTATAAAAGCATTTACTCGTGCATTCTCACTTGTATCGGATTGTTCAAATCGAATTTTTTGATACGTATCGGTTGAGACGTAAAGTACTGGTGCAACGCTGAATCGCGCGTTATCAGTGAATCCTACAACTGTTAGATCCTCATCACTACCTGACAAATGAAGTGTGTCACCTAACTCAATGGAATCCTCTTCTTTTAAACTAGAATCAACAACAGCTTCTCCAGTTTTAGAAAAAGCCCGTCCTTCTGTAAGATTCGGCATGATAAATTCATCTTTTTCAATACCAAATATCGTTGTATCGATTTTTTCTTTTGAGTCATCTGTAGTAATGACACCCGCCGTTTCGCCTAAGCTTGCTGTCTCAGCATCTTTGATTTTGTCTTGAGTAGCTAAGGTCAGCATTGACATATTGAGATTGTCATTCGCTTCAGATGCAAGAACGATTCCATCTGCATCCCATTTATCGATTGCCATTCGATATTCTTGTGCGAGTCCATAAGCAAGCCCAGTCAGGAAGAAGACGAGGTAAGCGATTAAGAACATAACACCAATAATCAGTGTATAGCGTAATTTATCATGACGAATTTCGTTCCATGCGAGAAACATAAAGTTACCCCCTTCTTAATTAAGTTATATTCACTAATAAAGTATACGTTTTCTTAGAAATTGAATCAAATTATCGTTACTTTCCAATTGGATTTGAAAATTATCTTCAAATGGAAGAAAAAAATTGACTTAAGGATATATTTTCGCTTTAAATAAAGAAAAAGAAACCTCTATTTTTTAAGGAGTGAACTTATGAATCTATCAAAAATACATCATGTAGCAATCATTGTTTCAGATTATCAAAAATCACGGGAATTTTATGTCGATAAGTTAGGCTTTGAAGTCATTCGCGAAAACTATCGAAAAGAGCAAGGGGACTACAAGTTAGACTTAAAACTTGGTGAGAGTGAACTTGAAATCTTTTCAAAGCCAGATGCACCGAGTCGCCCCAACTATCCAGAAGCGAGAGGGTTACGTCATTTAGCCTTTGCAGTTGAGTCAATTGAAGACGTCATTGAAGAACTTCACACACTAGGTATTGAGACAGAACCAGTCCGTTTGGACACATTCACAGATAAAAAAATGACTTTTTTCTTTGATCCAGATGGACTACCGTTAGAGTTACATGAATAAGAAAGACACCAAAATATAAAAAAGAAAACATAGTTATTTTTTACCTAGTTTAAAAGAGTTTTTACTTCTCAATTTTTCAGGATAGGAGTAAGCTTAAAGACAAGGAGAGTGAGTAGCATGGAAAAAATGATTTGTCCAAACTGTGGGAAAAAATTTGTTTATGAAGAAGTAACAAATGTTGTTGAACATCCAAAGGAAGAAACACCGATTGTGTGCCCTTATTGTCGTTTAGAAGCAACTAAACGTATTACGAATGGCTATTTTATCACCCAAAAAATTGAAGATTATCTAAAATAGATTCTATGTGTGTCCGTTGTTTGATTGCATGAGGCATGATACACTAAAAGAAGAACTATGGGAGGTATGTGCATGATTCGATTTGCGACAAAAGAAGATGGACCACAGATTGCACCACTATTGTTAGTTATTTTAAAGGATATGGAATTACCTTTTATTGATGAATATGGGGAAGAAAAGACATTGGCTATTTTAGCAGATGCTGTATCGGAACCTGACTATCGCTATGGGTACCCTCGAGGTATTGTAAAGGAAATTGATGGTCGAATCGCAGGAGTAGCCTATGGATATACTTCAGAGGATGAAGCGACAATCGATGATCAGTTCAAAAAAGTGCTTTTGGCACACGGAATAGAAGATGAAATCGACTTATTCACGGATGATGAAACATTCCCGGATGAATGGTACCTTGATTCGATTTCAGTCTCTGAAGATTTTCGTGGCCATGGGATCGGTTCAGAATTATTAGAAGCGCTGCCTAAATTAGCACACAAAGCAAATAAAACACGCATCGGATTGAGTGTGGATAAAGAAAATCCAGCAGCCAAACGTTTGTATGAACGAAATGGCTTTAAAGATGTCGGCGAAATGGTAATCAGTGGACATCTTTATGATCATATGCAAAAAGAAATCTAACTTGTATGTAAAAGACGGAGATGACTAGTCATCTCCGTCTTTTCTAATAAATACTTCATTTGATTGTTGGATCATTCAAGACCAAAACTGATTTTATTTTGTCTTTTTCTTTGAGAATTCTTATGATAGAGCCAATAATCTAAGACAGCAGCAATACAAATACACATTGGTGCATCTGCATCATCTGTGATATTCAATACATAATAATCACCGGAAAACAGTGTTTCTGTATTCATTGCCATGATTCGTTGGTTGAAGTGATGAATCTGATAATGATGATTGTAAATATCGCCTTGTGCTGTCCAATGTAGATGATGGATATAATAGAAATCACCAGGCCAATTAAAGATTTTTTGCATGGTGCCGATTTTTTCGAATCCCTCATATAATTCAAACCGTGTACCAAAAGTGAGACTGATTTGTTTGATACGTGCAACTAAATCTCCTTTTAGTGTATATAAAGAAAGCACGTCTCCCTTCGAACCCCAACGACCAACCATTAAAAACAAAGTTTGTCCCTTGGCATCTTTGACTGACGTACGTGTTGCCTGGCTAAGTTGTTTTTCTTGGATAAAAAATTCAGACATTGGGTTCACCTCTTTTCTAAACCGAAGGCTATAAGTCTTCGTTGATTGCTTTGTAGATTGCCTTAGCAACACCAGATTCGAGATTTGATGCGGTTGAATATTTTGCGTAATCTTTTACTTCTAGTTCTGCATTTGCCATAGCGAAACTGACACCCGCAACTTTTAGCATACTTACATCATTAAAATTATCGCCAATAGTCATCACTTCGCTCAAATCAATACCACGATCTCTCGCAACATGAGCGACTGCAATTCCTTTTTGTGCATCCCGATGATTGACTTCGATATTATTCGGACTAGAAGACGTCAAAGTTAATTCGCCATTTCCAAATAATGAGATTTCCTGAGAAACTGGACGTAAGACTTTAGGTCCTTCAACGTGGAAACAAATAATTTTTAATACCTCGATCGATGGATCACGCAAAAGATTTTTGATGCTTGGAATGTAATTGATGTGTAAGACTTCTAGATTTGCTGAAGCCATGGCAATTGCCATTTTGTACGTAAGGTGGGGCATGTGATCTGCAAGCATGGATGCAAAGCTTTCGATACGCTTGCTCTGACTTTCTGAGTAAAGACCTTTATTTGTTGCTACTTCATAGTAAATCTCATGGTTATTTAGCAGTTCTAAAACAGCAACCGCTTGAGGATTGGGAATTGGTACAGTAAATAAAGAAGAGCCAGCATCATCGAAAACTTGTGCGCCATTTAGGGTGACCATAGCACACTCGATACCCGCTTCATCAAGTGCTGCACGCGCCTCTTGTGAGTTTCGGCCAGTAGCGACCATGAATTCGATGCCTTGTTCTTGAGCAAATTTGATTGCCTGAATATTTTCCTCAGGTACACTCATATGTGCATCTAATAAAGTTCCATCCATATCTGAAGCAATTAATTTAATCATAAAGTGTTCGTCCTTTCTGATCCTTTCCTATAGTTTACCATAAGACAAAAAAAGAGTGAGAGAAGAAAGAATCTTGTTTACCAGAAAAATTTACGTTATGCTGAAAAAAAGGAGTGACATGAATGAAAAAAATCATCCACAATAGTTGGCAAGAAATTCTTGAGTCAGAATTTGATAAACCGTATTACCGTGAATTGCACCAATTTTTAAAACAAGAATATACGACTCAAAACATTCATCCTGATATGTACCATATCTTTGAAGCATTGGAATTGACTCCTTTTGAAAAGGTGAAGGTAGTTATTCTAGGACAAGATCCTTATCATGGTGTGAATCAAGCGCATGGTTTGTCTTTTTCTGTCCAGCCAGGAGTAAAAATTCCGCCTTCTTTGAGAAATATCTACAAAGAGTTAGAGAATGATTTAGGCATTGCTCCAGTGAATCACGGCTATTTAAGTTCTTGGGCAGAGCAAGGTGTTTTACTTCTTAATACAGTTTTGACTGTACGTGAGGGAGTGGCTTATTCTCATCGTGGGAAAGGTTGGGAACAATTGACGGATGCAATCATCGAAAAATTGAATGCACGAGAACAACCAATTGTCTTTATTTTGTGGGGAAAACCAGCGCAACAGAAAATAAAAATGATCGATACGAACAAGCATATCATCATTCAGTCACCACATCCGAGCCCGTTATCTGCACATCGAGGATTTTTTGGCTCACGCCCATTTTCTCGTACAAACGATGCGCTGAAAGAATTGGGTGTAACACCAATCAATTGGCAATTACCAGAAAAAGTAGAGTAGATTTACTGTACTATACACTGATTTTCATGAAAGTATAACAGCTGTATTTCATAATAAAATGAATTTTGAAGAATGTTTTCTTATAAGGAAAGAAATTATGTGAAAACGATAACAATTTCATTATCTATTCAGTAATACAGCTGAAAAATCTGTTCTTTTTTTTCGTGATAGTGTATGATAAGACACATGAAGATATAAATAAATTCTGGAGGTTATTTTGTGGAACTTTTTGATAGTTTAAAATTTAAAATCGTTCGTCGTAGCATTAAAATCGTTTTCCCTGAAGCAACAGATAAACGTATTTTAGGAGCAGCAGCACGACTTAAAGCAGAAGAATTATTAGAACCTATTTTTATTGGGAATGAAGAAGAAATCAAAAACGCTGCGCATGCACGCGGTATCAAAACATCAGGCTTTACAATCATTGATCCAGATACATATGATCGTTGGGACGAGATGGTTGAAGCATTTGTAAAACGTCGTAACGGCAAAGCAACAAAAGAACAAGCAGAAAAAATCTTAAAAGATGTCAACTACTTCGGTACGATGTTGACTTATATGGGCATTGCAGATGGAATGGTATCTGGTGCAATCCATTCAACTGGAGATACAGTTCGACCAGCGCTACAAATCATCAAAACAAAACCTGGCGTAAGCCGTACAAGTGGTGCGATGATCATGGTACGTGGACGTGATCAAGAGAAATACGTCTTTTCTGACTGTGCAATCAATGTGAATCCAACGGCGCAAGAACTTGCAGAAATCGCCATCGATTCAGCAAGAACAGCTGAGTTATTTGACATCGAACCAAAAATCGCAATGATGAGCTTTTCAACAAAAGGTTCTGCAAAAGCACCAGAAGTAGACAAAGTAGTTGAAGCAACAGCAATTGCTAAAAGTCTAGCGCCTCAATACCAAATTGATGGAGAATTACAATTTGATGCATCGTATGTGCCAAGTGTGGCACAACTAAAAGCACCAAATTCTGATGTAGCAGGGAAAGCAACAGTTTTTGTCTTTCCAGAATTACAATCAGGGAACATTGGCTACAAAATTGCACAACGTTTAGGAAACTTCGAAGCAATTGGACCAATCTTACAAGGATTGAACAAACCAGTTTCAGATTTGTCTCGTGGAGCAAATGAAGAAGATGTCTACAAACTATCGATTATTACTGCTGCACAAACATTGATGAACTGATTTTATGAATAACTCAACAAAAGAGGGTGGATATTTTGTTCCATCCTCTTTTTTCTGCGTGGTCATTCTTATTTCTTGAAGCTAAACACATTGAAAACAGCTTAATATAGACGGTGTTTTCAATGCAGCTTCTACGGAAATAAGTAGCCCACTTCAAAAATTTGAAAAACAATTTTCTGCGTGGACGTTCTTATTTCTTGAAGCTAAACGCATTGAAAACAACCTTTATACCATGTATACTTACGCCAAGAGAAAAAATAGAGGGTGACAGAGTGATTGAATTAAGTGGTGTAGAACAAACACAGCGTTTTGCAATGGTTATTGGTACTGAAGCACAGCCAGGAGATAATCTGATTTTGACTGGTGATTTGGGCGCAGGAAAAACAACTTTGACAAAAGGAATTGCTAAAGGATTAGGGATAGATCAAATGATCAAGAGTCCAACGTATACATTGATCCGTGAATATGGACAAGGAAGGATTCCTCTGTATCATATGGATGTCTATCGTGTATCAGAAGGTGCTTCTGATATGGGGCTTGATGAGTATTTTGAGGGCGATGGACTTTGTGTTATTGAGTGGGGAAACTTGCTCGATGAAGAAAAGCCAGAAGACTATCTAGAACTTATTTTGACAAAAGACAATGTGGATATGGACAAACGCTATGCAGCATTTCATGCATATGGTGCACAAGCAGAAGCATTTCTAGCTAGAATCCTAAAAGAACTAAACTAAAAAAGAAAGTTGGGACATGATTTTGTCCCAACTTTCTTTTTATTTCAGTGTAACTAGTTTTTTTAATGGCTCTGTACCAAAATGTGCTTCTTGATACAAAAGAATCTCTGCACAAGCACGACTGTCTTCAAGTGCATCATGGTGATTTTCTAAATTGATATTCAAGCTTTCGCACATCGTATTTAACCGATGATTTGGCAACTCAGGAAATAGCTTTTTGCTGCTTTTGACAGTACATAAAGATAAATAATGCGGTTGGTCGATGGAATAATAATCCAAGCAACCAGCAAGCACTCTTGTATCAAAAGGTGCATTGTGTGCGACAATCAAACGATTTGATTGGAAGTATTTATTGATTTGTTGCCAGACTTCTGGAAACTTCGGTGCATTTGCAACATCTTTCTCGTGGATGCCATGAATTTGGACATTGCGCCAAAAAAATGGTGTCTCAGGCTGGATCAATGTGTAATATTCACCAACGATTTTGCTATGCTGAACCATCACGAGTGCAAGAGAGCAAGCGCTGTGTGCTTCATGGTTGGCTGTTTCGAAGTCCATTGCGATAAAATTCATGTGAACTCCTCCTTTTTCTAAACGTACTGTAACAAAAATACGCAGAAATGAACAGTTTATTTGATTAATCTACACTTAATTTAAGTGTTACTTCAACAGGACAATGATCGCTACCAACAATATCTGTATAGATATGCGCATCTTCCAAGTAGTCTGTTAAGTCTTGAGAAACCAAGAAATAGTCGATACGCCAACCTGCATTGTTTTTTCGTGCATTGAAGCGGTAGCTCCACCAAGAATAAACGCCTTCTACTTCAGGATAAAAGAAACGGAAGGTATCTACAAATCCACTCTCAAGTAATGTGGAAAACTTTTCTCTTTCTTGCGGAGTAAAACCAGCATTTTTTTGATTGGTTTTCCAATTTTTTAAATCGATTTTTTCATGAGCAACATTCAAATCACCACAAAGGATCACTGATTTTTGTGCAGCTAAGTCAGTAAGGTAGTTTCGAAAATCATCTTCCCATTGCAGACGATACTCTAGTCGTTTTAGCTCAGCTTGTGTATTTGGTGTATAGCAAGTAACTAAATAGAACGTATCATATTCTAGTGTAATCAACCGTCCTTCTTGGTCATGTACGTCTTTATTCATACCATAATAGACATTGTTAGCAGGTTTTTTCGCAAAAATCGCTGTTCCTGAGTAGCCTTTTTTCTCTGCATAATTAAAATATTGTGTATAGCCAGGTAAATCTAATTCGATTTGCCCTTCTTGTAATTTTGTTTCTTGCAGACAAAAGAAGTCCGCATCTAATTCATTAAATACGTCAATAAAATTTTTCTTCACAACGGCACGTAGACCATTGACATTCCAAGAGACACATTTCATTTTTACACACTCCTATGACAAATTATTCCTAGTTCTCATTCTAACGAAAAATAGTATAATAGAAAAGAAGAGAAATCTATCTGGGAGGCTTAATTATGAAGATTGGCGTTATCGGTGTGGGAAATATTGCAAAGAAAGCATATTTACCAACTTATGCACAGCATCAAGGTGAAGAAGATTTTTATTTTGCAACACGTAATCCAGAAACACAGCAACAATTGAAGGAAAGCTATGGATTTACAAATATCTATACAACGTTAGATGAGTTGATTGCACATAACATCGACGCATGCTTTATTCACGCTGCAACACCAGCACATTATGCATTGGCGAAACAATGTTTGATGAACAATATCCATGTATGCATCGACAAACCATTGAGTACTAGTGTCAGAGAAGTTGCAGAATTACAAGAGTTAGCTGAAGAGAAGGGGCTCTATCTAATGATTGGCTTCAATCGTCGCTTTGCACCGATGACACAACGATTGAAAGAGATTCCAGAGAAACGCTTGATCCAGATCCAAAAAAATCGAGTGGATGCACATGAACAAACAGAATATGTGATTTATGATTTATTCCTACATGCAGTAGATACGGCAGTCTATTTACTTGATGAACCGATTCAGCATGTAACAAGTAAAATCATTGAGCAGTCAGAAGAATTGCAACTAGCAATGCTGACACTTGAAACAGATTCAAGTACAGCAATCGTCACGATGGACCTTCGCAGTGGGGCAAATACGGAAACCTATCAAGTAACTAGCCCTAAAGGAACCTATATACTAAAAGATTTAACAAATCTTACAATTCAAGACATAACTGGGGTACAAACTGTTGCCTTTGGTGATTGGGAGACAACGTTGTATAAGCGTGGATTTGCGCCAATGGTCGAAGAATTTCTTAAAGTTTTGCATCAAGAAGATGGAGATATCAAGCAAAAGAATACATTACTTAGCCATAAATTATGTGCACAAATGATTCGTGAACATACACGACATCAACTCTAAGGGGTAGTCAGGTGGCGTATCGCGTGTTAGAATAATGTGGATATTGAAGAGAAAGGAAAATCTTTCGTGAATAAAGAACAATTAATTAAAACGTTACCTGAAGTAACAATTTTACTAGATGAACCCTTGATGAATTATACATTCACCAAAACTGGGGGACCAGCCGATGCGCTTGTTTTCCCGAAAAACAAACTAGAAGTAAAACAAATCGTTGATTATTGCCGAGAACAGTCTATTCCTTGGATGGTTTTAGGGAATGCAAGCAACTTGATCGTGCGTGATGGAGGTATCCGTGGCGTGGTCATCATGCTTGCTGAAATGAATACAGTAACTGTTGATGGAACCGTTGTTCGTGCGGAATCTGGTGCGAAGTTGATTGACACAACCTATGTAGCTTTAGAACATTCATTAACTGGTTTTGAGTTTGCCTGTGGAATCCCAGGCAGTGTTGGTGGAGCTGTCTTCATGAATGCTGGTGCTTACGGTGGAGAAATCAAAGCAGTATTTGACCAAGCAGATCTTTTGTTATCTGATGGAACGATCCAAACAATCACAAATGAAGAAATGGCATTTTCTTATCGCCATAGTCATGTTCAAGACTTACATGCGATTGTTTTAGATGCGCAATTTCAATTAACAAAAGGCGATCATGCAACGATTAAAGCACGCATGGACGAACTTACAGAATTACGTCAATTGAAACAACCATTAGAATACCCATCATGTGGGAGTGTATTCAAACGCCCTGAAGGACACTATACAGGGAAGTTGATTCAAGATGCAGGACTTCAAGGATTAAAATGGGGCGGTGCCCAAATCTCTGAAAAGCATGCGGGCTTTATTGTAAATATCGACCATGCAACTGCAACAGATTATATTGAATTGATCGCACACATTCAACAAGTAATCAAAGAAAAATTTGATGTAACACTTGAAACAGAAGTACGTATCATTGGTGAAGAAGTGGTACCAACAATAGCGTAAGTATGAGAGAAGCTTGAATGATCAAGCTTCTTTTTTGTATCAAGTGTTTCTACATTTGTTTCTGGACAAAGTGTGTTACCATGATTTTGAGAAGAAAGGATGTAGAAAGATGAATATATTTGTAGTTGGAGCCAATGGCCAAATTGGACAACACGTGATTGAAAAACTAGCGGGAGAAGGCAATTCTGTTTTTGCAGGCGTACGTGATGTAGCCACACAATCACGAGTAAAATCAGAGAACGTCTCGTATGTATCTTTTGATTTAACAAATACAGTAGAAGAATTAGCTAAAACTTTCAAGAAAGCTCAAACAGACATCTTGATTTTTGCTGCAGGATCACAAGGAAAAAGTTTATTGCAAGTAGACTTAGATGGAGCAATCAAAACAATGATTGCTGCTGAACAAGCAAATGTTGCACGTTATTTCATGGTTAGTGCTGTCTTTGCGGATACACGTGAAAAATGGCCTGCATCAATGACGGATTATTATATCAGCAAACACTATGCGGATGAATGGTTGATGAACCGTACCCCATTAGATTATGTAATTGTTCAACCAGTTACTTTGACAAATGATGCGGCAACTAAGGTGAAACTAGTAAAACCTAGTGAAGAATTTACTCCTAAAGTAAGTCGTGAAATGATTGCAGATGTTTTAGTATCACTGATTGAACATCCTGAAATCACGAAGACAACGCTTGTTGTGTCTGATGGAGAAGATACAGTAGAAGATGCACTAGCTGATTGGAAAAACTAACGAAAAAAATAAGCCTAGGACAAAATTGTCCTGGGCTTATTTTGCTTCGCTTATTAGGAACCATCAGTATTTTTCCTACAGCTTCTGCGGAAATAAGTAGCCCACTTCAAAAATTTGAAAAACAATTTTCTACGTGGTCATTCTTATTTCTTGAAGCTATCCGTATGAAAAATATCCCTGATGTAGTCAGTATTTTTCCTACAGCTTCTGCGGAAATAAGTAGCCCACTTCAAAAATTTGAAAAACAATTTTCTACGTGGTCATTCTTATTTCTTGAAGCTATCCATATGAAAAATATCCCTATACTTGCGTTTTGTTGTTTTTCTGTAGACGTAAGAGAATGGTACCGACTGCCCCTGTAATAAGCCCTGCAAGAATTGCTTCAGGTACGCCGCTTGTAAAAATGACGGCTAAAATTGCACTATAGACAGCATGAATACTTTTGCCAATGACTTCTGCATATTCTTTTTGGAAAAGGAAATAAATCAGGTTCATTGTCAAAATCGTATTGATCATTGAACCAAATAATCCAGAGAGAAAAAGATTGGCGGGCTGCGATTTTCCTTTGAACACTTTTGCTAATCCTTTAAAAATATAATACGGCAAGATACCAATTAAGATTCTTGGAATAAGCACAACAAGTAGTGCTTTTAGACTACCGTGATCGGTACCGATAATTGGAATAAATGGTGAAAAGACAAAGGAAAGAGGAGTTGGCATAACGGTATTTCGAATCATACTGATTAATCCGAATACACCACCTAAGAATCCTCCAAGTCTTGGTCCTAAAACAATGGATGCAAGAATAACAGGTATATGCATCGTTGTTGCATTAATTGGCCCAATTGGAACAAAGCCTAACGGTGTAATTGCAAGCAAAATCAAGATTGCTAAAAACATAGCAGTCAAAGTAAATGACCTAGTGTTTTTCATAATAGTGTTTCCTTTCTTATACCCCAACTGTTTTAGTGATTTGATTGATAATGTTGTCCACAGTAGCTAAAGCACCGCGGCCATAATCACCACATGCAAGCAAAGCTTCTCGAGGGTCAATTTCTTGGTAGCCAACTTCTTTTAGTGTGGCAAGATTTCTTTGAGTGATTGGATTTTGGTACATATACGTATTCATCGCTGGAGCAATGAGCTTTGGAACATCTTGTTTTAATGCAAGTGCAACGGTTGAAAGCAAATCATCCGCAATCCCATTTGCCAACTTGCCAATGATATTTGCTGTTGCTGGAGCAACGATAAAGAGGTCTGCTTGTTTTGCTAACTCGATATGATTGATACGCTCCGCATGACTTTCTTGCATGACATCCGTATGCACAGGGCGTTTTGACAAAGATTGCAAGGTTAATGGTGTGATAAAATGCGTGCTACTTTCGGTCATAATAACATCGACTTCATACCCTAATTTTGTTAACTCGTTGGTAATATCTGCACTTTTATAGGCAGAGATACTTCCTGAAATACCTAATAAAATTCGCTTCATGCGAAAGACTCCTTTTTGGATAGAACCGCTTGAACAAGTTGTTCTGCTAGTTCTTGTTTTGTATTGCCTTCAGTAATTTCTCCATTAGCAGCAACAAGATAGCCATGATGCTGTGCGTCCGTGATTTCTGTTAAATCATTTGCTAGCGTAAAATCTGCTTGATTTTTTTTCAGATTTTCTCTTGCAACATCTAGTAAGTGTTCTTTTGAAACATCTACGAGTAATTTAAAACCAACAAGAATTGTTTGCGGTTGCCACGTACGAATAAATTGAATGATTTTTGGTGTTTTATTCAAAACCAAAATCAAATGTTCGGCATCTGCTGATCCGATTTTTGTTGCTTTTTCTTGTGCAGCTTGGAGGGTATCCAACCAGACATCGAATTCTTCTGTCGTTGTTGGTGCGTGAGTACGCCATGTATCCAGTAATGTGTGTTCATTTAAGTGAACAGCCGGTGTAAAGTCACTCACCGCCATACTATGAATCACAACATCATAGGTATGCGTAGTCATCAACTGTTTTAACGTGGATAATAAATCTGTAGTCGATTCAATAAAATAAAAAGTCAACGCACTTGTTTGTTGCGGTAAAACGGCACGCTTGGTTGTGACATAATCGATTTGTAGTGCATCGATGGATTGCGTAAAGGACGCAGCAATTGTCTTACCAAGACGACCAGTGGAATGGTTTGTAATCGAACGTACTTGATCGATACGTTCACTTGTACCACCAGCTGTAATTAAAATTCTCATTGTTGTTCCTCCATACGGATAATTGTTCGTCCATGATGTGTCCCTTCGAGAAGTTGTTGTACTACAGCAGGAACCTCTTCTAGAGAAATTTCAGAGACCCGTAATTGATTTGCTACATTTAGGTCAGTTGCTAAACGTTGCCAGATTTTTTCTCGTACGTGGTGTGATGCGTTAACTGAATCAATGCCAAGTAAGTTGATTCCACGTAAGATGAATGGTAGAACAGTTGTTTCGAGCTTGATTCCACCAGCATTCCCACATAGAGCTGCACTTCCGTTTGCGCGCATCATTGGTAGTAATTGACTAAGTAATTTGCCACCAACTGTATCAATCAAAAAGTCAAACTGTTGTCGAGCCAGAGGTTTTTTCTTTTCAGGAAGAAATTCCTCAGGGGAAAGAACAGTTTGGGCACCTAGTTCCTTCAACCAATCAGCTGTTTCTGCTTTTCTAGATAAAACAGTGATGTTCTTATATCCAAGCTTAGCAAGCATCGCAAGTGCACAACTTCCTACACCACCTGTTGCACCTGTGATAACAATTGAATCTTCTAAACTCATATTGTGTTGTTCAAGGGCATGGATAGCTAAAGCCGCAGTGAAGCCAGCTGTTCCGAAAATCATTGTATCGCGTAAACTCAATCCACTAGGTAGTTTGATCAACCAGTCTTTTGGAACGCTTTGGTATTGACTAAAGCCACCTGGATGCGTTACGCCTAGACCATAGCCGGTAACTAAAACAGCGTCACCAGGAGAAAATTCAGGTGACTTGCTTGAGAAAACGGTCCCAGCTAGGTCAACTCCGGGAATCATCGGGTACTGTCTGATAACGCCCCCATTTTTTTGTGTAGCAAGTGCATCTTTATAATTTAAATCGGAGTAAGCCACTTGGACTAAGACTTCATTTTTATTCAATTCAGGGAGTGTATAATCAGTAACCTTTGCTTCAAACGTTGATGTATCAGTGAGCAAGAATGCTTTAAATGATTGCAAGAAAAAAACTCCTTTATTTAAAATTTTCTTCTATCATAACACAACAGGAGAAAAAGTAAGTAAAGATTTTCTCCTGTTTAAAGAGAATTTAGAAGAATGAAAAGAGACGAAATTTCTTTCTTTTTTCTTTTCGATTATTTTGAAAAAAATCAGTGAAAAGGGTTGCCTTTTTATAAAAACTTCGTATACTGAATAAGGTCGGTATTAAACTTTTAGTTTAGTAATAGAAAACTTACGAAGAAAAACGAGGTTAGAAAATGGAAATTGGTGAGAAAATCCGCAATTTACGTATTCAAAAAAACTTAACACAAGAAGAGCTAGGCGAACGGACAGATTTAACCAAAGGCTACATTTCACAATTAGAACGAGACCTTAGTTCCCCCTCAATGGAAACTTTTTTTACTATATTAGAAGTTTTAGGAATTACGCCGGAAGAATTTTTTAAACAAAACCAAGAACGAGCTCAAGTTGTGTATACCACAGAAGAGAGTACCGTTTATTATGATGAAGAAAATGGCTATGAATTACGTTGGTTGATCCCAGATTCTAATGAAAAAGAAATCGAGCCTGTATTACTTACTTTTGAAAAAGAAGGGGAATACAAAACATTTGAACCTTCCTTATCTGAAACGTTTATTTATGTTTTAGAAGGAGCAATTGAACTCACACTAGGTGAAACTACTTATGTTGCGAAGAAGGGACAATCCATCTATTATCAGGCATCTAAATCGCACCAACTAAAAAACCATACTAGTCGAAAATGCCGTGCATTACTTACAGCGACAAAATCTTATTTATAAGTTAGAGGAGGAGTTATCATGGGGCAACCAATTATTTCGTTCAATCAAGTTGTCAAACGTTATGACGATGATGAAACGATTCTAAAAAGTGTTAGTTTTGATATTGAACAAGGAAAGTTTTATACACTACTTGGACCTTCCGGGTGTGGAAAAACAACGATTTTACGTATCATTGCAGGGTTCAGTGATGCAACTGAAGGCGATATTTATTTTGAAGGCAAACGATTAAATGATATTCCAGCCAATAAACGACAGGTAAATACAGTATTTCAAGATTATGCACTATTTCCGCATATGAATGTATTTGATAATGTTGCGTTTGGTTTAAAAATAAAAAAGTTATCTAAAAAAGAGATTGAAAAAAAAGTAAAAGATGCCTTGCGACTTGTCCAACTTCCCGGATATGAAACACGAGAAATCAGTGAGATGTCTGGTGGACAACGGCAACGTGTGGCGATTGCTCGAGCGATTGTTAATGAACCGAAAGTATTGCTCTTGGATGAGCCGCTATCTGCGCTTGATTTGAAACTTCGTACAGATATGCAGTATGAACTACGTGATCTGCAACAACGTCTAGGAATCACATTTATATTTGTTACGCATGATCAAGAAGAAGCGTTAGCAATGAGTGATGAGATTTTTGTCATGAACAAGGGGAAGATTGTACAAAGTGGTACACCTGTAGACATCTATGATGAACCAATCAATCACTTTGTTGCTGATTTTGTTGGAGAAAGCAATATTGTTAATGGTGTGATGATCGAGGACAATCAAGTAGAATTTGTTGGAAAACAATTTGAATGTGTGGATGGGGGTATGCGACCTAATGAACCAGTCGAAGTTGTTCTACGTCCAGAAGATTTGACGATCACAACAGCGGAACAAGGCAAGCTGGTTGTGACCGTAGACACGCAATTATTCAGAGGTGTGCATTACGAAATCATTTGTCAGGATGAGCAGGGCAATGAGTGGATGGTTCATTCAACGAGAAAGGCCAAAGAAGGTAGTAAGATTGGTTTATTTTTTGAGCCAGAAGATATCCATGTCATGCGCTTCAATGAAAGCGAAGAAGATTTTGATGCACGACTTGAAAGCTACGAAGAGTAAAGGGGGCATGTTCACGTGAAAACCATTCGGAGAATTTATTCTATTCCTTATTTCTTATGGATTGTTTTATTTGTTATTGCTCCAGTATTACTGATTATCTATCAATCGTTTTTTGATATGAATGGGCAGTTTACTCTAAGTAATTATGCAGAGTACTTTACTTCAGGAACTTACGTAGCAATGACGGTAAATTCTGTTTTTTATGCATTTTTGATTACATTTTTTACGCTAGTTGTTAGTTATCCTGCAGCATACTTTTTAACAAAGTTAAAACATAAACAATTATGGTTGATGTTGATTATTTTACCAACATGGATCAATTTATTACTAAAAGCATACGCATTTATCGGGATTTTTAGTGTGCATGGAAGTGTGAATAACTTCATGTCATTTTTAGGCTTTGGGCCACAACAAATTCTGTTTACAGATTTTAGCTTCCTATTTGTAGCAACGTATATCGAGATTCCGTTCATGATCATGCCAATATTCAACGCGTTAGAAGAATTGAATCCTTCATTACTTAGCGCAAGTAAAGATTTAGGTGCGAATAGTTTTGAAACATTCCGCCGAGTAGTCTTTCCATTGTCGCTTAGTGGGGTCAAAAGTGGTGTTCAAGCAGTATTTATCCCTTCCTTATCTCTCTTCATGCTCACACGCTTGATTGGAGGAAACCGTGTCATTACTTTAGGGACAGCGATTGAGGAGCACTTCATGGTTACACAAAATTGGGGGATGGGCTCAACGATTGGTGTAATTTTGATTATTGCTATGTTTGTTGTGATGTTATTGACCGCTGAAAAGAAAAAAGGAGGACGTAAACGGTGAAAAAATTTAAATGGTCCACGCTTTATTTAGCGCTTGTTTTTATCTTCCTTTATGTTCCGATTTTTTATTTGATTTTTTATTCATTTAATGCGGGAGGAACGATGAATGAATTTACCGGATTTACTTGGGACAATTATCGTTCTGTCTTTGAAGATACACGTTTGATTATTATTGTTTTAAATACTTTTATGCTGGCTTTTTTGTCTGCATTTATAGCTACGTTGATTGGTACTTTTGGCGCCATGGGCATTTATTATGCGAAGAAACGACGGACACGAACCGCATTGATGAGTATCAATAATATTTTGTTGGTTTCGCCAGATGTTATCATTGGTGCAAGCTTTTTGATTTTCTTTACTTTAGTTGGGTTTAGCTTAGGATTTGAAAGTGTGCTACTTGCGCATATTGCATTTAGTATCCCCATCGTCGTCTTGATGGTTTTACCTAAACTGCAAGAAATGAACGATTCAATGATCGATGCAGCAAGAGACTTAGGTGCAACCAATCTACAAGTAATCAAAAGCATTATTTTGCCTTACCTTTCACCTGGAATCATTGCGGGGTATTTCATGGCATTCACCTACTCGCTAGATGACTTTGCAGTGACCTTCTTTGTTACAGGAAATGGTTTTACAACCTTATCTGTTGAAATCTATTCTCGTGCACGTCAAGGCATCAGTCTTGAAATCAATGCATTGAGTGCGTTGGTTTTCTTGTTTTCACTGATTTTAGTTATCGGTTATTACTTTATTAGTAAAGACAATCGAACAAAGAAAACAAAGAAAAACCGTCGGACATTACGGGAAGGGGTTGCTCGTTTACGATGAAAAAATTACAGTCATTGATAATAGGCATTGTCCTGATTATTCTTGTTTTGTGGTTTGGTGTGCATCAGTTGGAAAAGACAAGTGGCATGGCTGGCGCAGATGTTGTAACAATCTATAACTGGGGCGACTATATTGATCCAGAGTTGATTGATAAATTTGAAGAGGAAACGGGCTATAAAGTAAACTATGAAACGTTTGATTCAAATGAAGCAATGTTCACAAAAATCCAACAGGGTGGTACGAATTATGATATTGCGATTCCAAGCGAATATATGATTCAAAAAATGATGGATGAAAACTTACTATTACCTTTGGATCATACAAAAATCAAAGGTCTTGACAATATCGATCCACAGTTTTTGGATTTATCATTTGACCCAGGAAATAACTATTCCGTTCCTTATTTTTGGGGAACATTAGGAATCGTGTACAATGATAAATTTTTTGATGCATCCGAAATCCAGCATTGGGATGATTTATTCAAACCTGAATTAAAAAATAGTTTGATGCTGATTGATGGAGCAAGAGAAGTGATGGGATTGTCACTCAATAGTTTAGGGTACTCATTGAATAGTAAAAATATGGATGAGCTACAAGAAGCATCGGATAAATTGAACACATTGACACCAAATATCAAAGCAATTGTCGCTGATGAAATCAAGATGTATATGATCAACGAAGAAGCTTCTGTAGCTGTTACTTTCTCAGGAGAAGCAGCAGACATGATGGCATCCAATAAACATCTTCATTATGTGATTCCTCCTGAAGGGTCGAATTTATGGTTTGACAATATCGTGATGCCGAAGACGGCTAAGAATAAAGAAGGTGCTTATGCGTTTATCAACTTTATGTTAGAACCTGAAAATGCGGCACAAAATGCAGAATATATCGGGTATTCGACACCGAATAAAGCAGCAAAAAAATTATTACCAAAAGCAGTTTCATCAGATCCAGAATTTTATCCAAATCAAGATGTTCTTTCGCATTTGGAAGTCTATGAAAACCTAGGCTCTGAGTATCTTGGAATCTATAATGACTACTTCTTGGAATTTAAGATGTATCGGAAATAATAGCAAAAATCAGTAAAAATTGGAATTTATCAACATTTTAAAGAGTGAAAAAACGTCTTTTTTACACCTGGTTTTTTCCAATTTTCTACTAAAAGCGGCTAGAAAGCCGCTTTTTTGCGTTAGTTTATTATAAAACACTTTTTGTAGAGAGAATGGGAATTATCTAAAATCAAAGATATTTGTTCTTTATTAAAAAAAATAGTTAAAAAAAAGCAAAGAACTCGTCACAAA
>JBKEDT010000026.1:0-2380 GCA_047975565.1 Enterococcus sp.
GAACTGATTTTATCGTTTTCTGCCCCAGCATTTGTCAATTGGTCAATTACATCCGTCGTACTTGGCAATTCAACCTCTTCATCTGACGGAATCGGTACTTGGATAGCATTTAAACTTGTTTCTATTTTTACTTGTTCATTCGTAGGTGCGTTTGAATTGATTTCAATTGAAAATTCGCCTTTACTATTTGTCCCAAAGACTGGAAAGCCTTCAACAAAAGTACGATAAATCAGTGTATTCTCATCCCGATCAAAGTAACGAAGGCTACCTAAATTATTGCCAAGCATACTTACATATGGATAACTTTGGCCAAAAATCGTGTCATCTTTCACATCTTCCATCAAGGTTCCATGGAAATCAACAACTTGATTTTCTGAGTGAACAGTCAGTGTCTCGTTATCTCCATAAAAAATCAAATCTTTGCTTTCTTCGTTATTTTTTACTTCAGTAGTTTTTTGGAAGAACGCATTCCTAAATAGTGTATACGGTTGTTGCGATAGGATATAACTATATTTTTTTAATTTGATTGATTCACTGGTATCGTATTGCTGTGCAATCGTATCATCTGCATTTGCTATATTCGTCCATGAACCATTGCTTTGTATTTTTTTGATTTTCGTCCAATTTATTGAACAATCTGCTTCATAGACTCTTTTTTTAACAAAATCAAAGAATCGGATTTTTTCATTTTTTTGATCAAATTGTACGCGACTGAATGAAATATCTGATTCATCCGCTAAACTAGAATCTACTTCAAGAGATAGTTCATATGCACTCTTATATTCTTTCAATGAGAACGGTGCAGTATAATTGAATTCAAAGCCAGAAGTCATTGTTTGCTTTTCCTTGAAGGCATCTTCATCTTTATTCACAGTCATTTTCAATTTTCCATAGGTTCCATCCCCAACAACTGTCTGCAGATGACTGATCATATTTTCTCCATTTGATTCTTGGATCGTATCCCCAGAAAAGCGCACAACACGCAACGGTAAAAATAAATCAGCTGCTTTTCGTTTTTCTTGTGTATTCGACACAACTTGTTCTTTCGATTCATCTACTTGTTGTGTCGTCTGATTTGTCGCAGGATTGAACCAGATCATGTAAGAAAAGTAGAAACTCAACAGGACCATTACAACTAATCCAATTCGAATAAATTTATCACTGTGTTTCATTCCCACCAGTCCTCCTCATAAGGTTCATATGGTAAGGAAATATAAAATGTCGATCCTAACCCTTCTTTACTTTCGGCCCATATTGCCCCACCGTGTGCTTTGATGACTTCTTTTGAAATAGCAAGTCCTAAACCTGTACCACCTTGTGCGCGTGCACGTGCCTTGTCTACACGATAAAAACGTTCGAACACTCGGTTCAGATCTTTCTTAGGAATACCAAGTCCTTGATCAGAGATACTTAATACTACATTATTATGCGTTTCAAGTAATCTACATGTAATAGTACCTCCATCTGGAGAATACTTGATTGCGTTATTCATGATATTATCAATTACTTGAATCAATTTATCTGTATCGATTTCTACCCACAGATCCCGTTGGGTGAACTCACGTTTAATGACATACTTTTTCTCTTGATTCGTCACCATCATATCAAAACGGTTTAACACAAAATTAATCAGCTCATTAAAGTTCACATATTCCAATTGTAACTGCGTATTTCCCGTATCCATTCGAGATAGATTAAGTAAGTCATTAATCATTCGGATCATTCGGTCTGTTTCATCCAAAGTTACCTTCAAGAAATTTGGTGCAATTTCTTCGTCTTTCCAGGCCCCTTCAGTCAAAGCTTCGATATAACTACGCATACTTGTTAAAGGTGTGCGTAGTTCATGTGAAACATTCGAAACAAACTCACGCCGATCTTTTTCTGTCTTTTCTTGTTCCGTAACATCATGGATGACCGCAACTAATCCACTGATAAACCCTGATTCACGGCGAATCATTGAGAAATCAACACGCAAAATCATTTGATCTGCTTCATCCATACTTGTTGAACGATCTAAAATCATTTCACTTGGATTTTCTAAAAGTTTACGCAAGGTGTACTCTTCTTCGATATCTAGTAACGTTAAAATCGATTGTCCTATGACATCTTCCGTTGTTTCATCTAGAAGCGAAAGTGCCATTTCATTGATTGTGATGACTTTTCCTCTGCGATCAGTCGCAATGACCCCATCTGTCATATGAGATAGAACACTATCCAAACGATTTCGTTCCGCTTCCATTGTATCTTGTGCTTCTTCAATTCGTTCGGCTAGTTGATTGAAGGTATCCGCCAACTGACCAAGTTCATCTTTTCCATGAACTTTTACTTTTCGACTATAGTCTCCTCGAGCGATACGAATTGCTTGTTCCCGCATCTCACC
>JBKEDT010000059.1:0-4593 GCA_047975565.1 Enterococcus sp.
ATAACGATTAGAGTTTTCTCATAATCAAAATAGTTTCACAATGTTTGAAAAAATTGTTACACCAATGTTGAGTTTTTAGTTAGTCACCTAACCTTTTGTGAGTGTAACAATTTAAAAAAGTTTGTGAAACTATTTTGAGAATGTTAATTTATCAAGCTTATATTTCGAGATTGTGAAAACGTCGGAGTTTATATAAAAAAAAAGAAAAAAAAGAAAAAGTGCATTTTTTTTTCTTTTTATGTGTCTGTGAAATTCTCGAGATAAATAAAAAAATAAAAACAACAATAGAGAGGTGATATATTTTGGTACTATTCGTTAAACCCAGTTGAACCCAATTTAACCAAATTAATGAACCAAAACATCAAATTAAGTCATTGAAACTTGAGCATATATATTGTATAATAAAGCTAAGTTACAAGTCACATTGATAGGAAGTGAAACATTTGGATAATGAAACAAAAGAAGTAAAAAAAGCAGACCCTGGTTCTGTTGAATACCAAAAAAGATATCGTAATGCTAATTCTGCTAGAGCAAAGTATCAGAACGATATAACAAGTGCTAGACGATTCATTAATCAACGAGGCAACCCAGAGGATTTAAATGCGTTAGCTGACTTGTTAGAGAAACGATTTGAAGAGATGGATAATGACCCAAGTACTATTAGGGTGAAGCCTGAGATTGTAAGACCTGAAGGTATCAGGTCTAGAAAAGAATATGTTGACTCTATTCGAAAACGTAAGTAGCAGCTATGGGTAGAGCCCCCTGTGACATATCGTAGGGGGTAGGGACCCCCTAGTGCTTTTCACTAGGGGCAGGGGCCCCTGTGACATACGAAAACTTCCTTTGCGATTCCCGTGAAATATCAAAAAAAGGACGCTGCTATTCGAATAAATAAAGGTAAAAAAAGGGCTTTACTTTTCAGACAAATAATCGTATAATATATGTATAAGTTACTTGCTGGATATCTAACTATAGAACTCAATCAATAATGATACAAACTGCTACCTTGTATCAACGGTTGCAAAGGAATCGTCATTGATTGAGTTGTGTAGTTATTGGTAAGCTACACAAGGCTTATGAAAAGATTCGCAACTTTTCGAACTCAGGTCATATATAGACGTTTTCTTCTTAAGTTAACTCCCAGTTCACCGTTTTATTATTAAGCATCATTAAAGCAACAAGCTAAAAAGACACAGTACGATAAGACTTCGTATTGTGTCTTTTTAGCTTGTTGCTGTTTCATTGATACAACTACTTCGCAGTAATACACAAAAGTAGCTATATTTGCATTGTTGACACATCTAACACTGTATCAATTCGTATGTACTGTTCTTTATATACTTTTCGTAAGTTCGTAAGTTCGTAAGTTCGTAATGTAAAACTGTATGTTTTTTATTTTGTATTACTTTTTCGTAATGTAAAAAAAAAAAAAAAAAATTATTTCGTAATATATTTCGTAATTTCGTAATTTCGTAATATATGATCAAAAAACACAAAAAAAAAGCTGAGGTTCCGTAGAAGCACTCAGCGAGTTCCCTTATACATACAAGTATACCACAGTTATTATCAAATGTATTTTTATTTTGATATTTTTGCCAGTTCCTATTATTGAATAGAAGTAATTTGATCATAATTCAACAAAAAATACCAGTTTCTACTATTTAATAGAAGTAATTTGATACTAATTCAACAAAAACCATCGAGTTCTACTATTTAATAGAAGTAATTTGATACTAATTCAACAAAAACCATCGATTTCCTACTATTTAATAGAAGTAATTTAATACTAATTCAACAAAAACCATCTATTTCTACTATTTAATAGAAGTAATTTGATCAACAAAAATAAAAGTAAAAATAAATGATAAAAACTCTTTACAAGTGATAAAAAATATTATATAGTAATACATGTAAGAGAGATACAGGAAATATTAAATCAAATTAAACTTAAAAAAGGACGGTACAAATATTATGACTAACACACAAAAAGAACTTATTGGAAACATCAAGAACAATGAAACTGAACCAAAATTAATAAAAACACAAGGCATGTTACTTACTACAGTAGTTATAGCACTTGTGCTACTTGCTTTGAATATCTGTTTTGGCGTTTCAATGATCAAAGCTAATCATCATAACGCTGTTGTGACTCATATGAATCAAGTGCAGCAAGAAGAAATACAAGACTTGAAACTGCAAAAGGGTGTACTTGAAGATATGATTAACTATCAATATGAAACAACTAACGCAAATTAATTTAAAAAGTAATAAAAACTATTTACAAGTGATAAAAAATATTATATAGTAATACATGTAAGAGAGATACGCAAGCAAGAAAGTAAACAATAACTCAAAACTATATTAAAAAGGACGGTACAACTATTATGGAAAACTCAACAGAATCAATCAAATTATTAGCTTCATTACTTGAGGAAGGCTTCAACATTACTAACGAACCACTTAACGCATTTTATATGATCTGTGGTGCATACATTGAATTTGAATCATGTGATGGCATTAGAGGCGAAGATCATAACGCATTAGCGCATAATGGATACACGTTTGTAGATTTACTCAACCTAGGTACAGTGATTGTGCCAGAAACACGCACATACCTTTCTGATACTGAAATTTATGACTTAGATGTGCTTGGTTATACTGCTGTGCCAATAACTAAGTAAGCAGTACACGTCTAGATCACACCTAAGTAACGCAAATTAACTCAAATTCAAACTAACTTAATAGGACGGTATTATCATGACTAAAACATTTGAAGCAAAGAAACATTTTTTCGGGACACGGTCGGACGTACTACTATTTATGAAAGAGATGAAGCAAACAGCAAGTAATGATATCCAGGTTGGTGCAATGGATTTTGTGACATTTGAAAGACGTGGTAAAAGCGTACGTTGTTTGTATGCAACAAGCTCGACTGTGTATAGCAAACTTGTGCACAACGAACACTTATGGGATGAATCAGTTACAGGTGAGTTCTTTTCTGTTCCTATTGACGAATTAGAGCGCATGCTCTATAGTAATCCAGTGTTAAGTTCTGATAACATGGATGTACGTATCAGTAACGGCTTAGGCGAATCACTTTATGCAAAACAACACAAGGTTATTACAGGTGCAACCGACGCTATAACATTACCTTCATACGAGCTCTTAACAGTGCTATCACTGTTTGCAGCAGGTGGTACGTCTGTAACGATGTACAACGGCTTAACATATGTATTTCATGAATCTAAAAGATTACAACAAGAATTCATTGAATTACGTAGCGATGATGAAACACTTATTGCGCTTGATATTAAGTCACTCAGAGCCTTTGCTAAGCTTGACAAAACTAAAGAAGTTACAATATCATACAACGCTCTCGATGACTTTGCACCTGTTCAGTTACTTGCAGATGATTCATGTCGCAGTACACTTATAATGACACCTATACACATGAAACCGCAGCAATCATAAGATGAGGTACAGTATAATCATTCAGGAGGTGAAGATATGAAGCAGATGATCGATATAATCACGTATCTTGCAGCAGGGTCACTAATGCTGTTGTTTCTTGCTATTGGTTACATTGGTATAATGTTCATATCATGTTTGTTTTAAAATGAATAGAAAGAGGGGGATGAAATGGAAAAAGAAGAGTTAATCAAATTACTTGCAGCTGGAAACGAAGTTTACGCAACAAGTTATGAAAGTGAAAAAGAAGTTGCAGAAGCATTGAACGTTGACCAATCGCAAGTAAAATATATTAAACAATATGATGATGTAGATCTTGAATACAACGATTTACAATTTGTTGATGGAGATATGATTTACATTATTAACAGATCATATGAAGACTAACTGTCTAATCAGCATAAGCCTACATAGTGTAGGCTTTTTGTGTGGCATTATTGATGCCAAGTACCAGGTATACACGGCATCAGACATGTATCAGACATGTATCAGAGGCATGTACACATATGAATACTTGCTCATATGAATGAAGATACATATGAATGAAGATACATATGAATGATTGTTCATATATGTTTGCATCAATGGTGGTACCAGGTTGATTCAATTATGTACAGCACATCACAATGCTTGGCATAGGGTGGGGGTAGGGGTAGGTCAGAAGGTACGGGAGGGGGGTATAGAGGGGTACGGGATATTGGGTTACACTTGGGGGGTATCAGGGTAGTACGGTGATGATACAACAAAACTATGGTGCATTCACGAGGGGTAGGGCAGAGGGTAAGGGAACATTGCAGAGGGTACAGGTGGGCTATTATAGATACAGTGAGAGCAAGGGTATTAGCGCTATGTCTGTGGTTTAAGGGCGTTCAATGAGTACTTGATATACTTACGATAATCTATCTACTACACATATACGCAGCGAATAAATGAAGGTAAACGCAATGTTTTGCACACTAATTTCTGTAATTTACACACTAATCGCAGTATTTTGCACAGTATTCCTCGATCTTACTCACACTTACGCTTAGTTCACCAAGTCTTACACAATTTTACCGCCATTTCTCCTATTTTACCGCGGTATACCCCCTTTTTACACTCTAGCGTGCGGTATCGTGGGGCAAA
>JBKEDT010000013.1:0-36207 GCA_047975565.1 Enterococcus sp.
CAAGCCACGTTATATTTGGTTGCTGTAATCAATGAAGAAGAATTAAAAACAAGTTCTTTTGCATATTCAAAAGTATTCAATGAGGAAAAAAAGCGAATCGAAATAGATACATTGAAACGTATTCAAGAGGCGGAGGAACGCGGCGTTCCTGAAATTCAGGCAATTGTAGAAGCAGGAGAGCCAGCAGAGATTATTTGTACCATGGTGCCGAATAGCTATCCAATTGATTTGATTATTGTCGGTGCTACCGGCAAGGGATCAATGACACGAAAAACCATTGGTTCAACGACGCAGAAAATTATGGATCAAGCACCATGTAGTGTACTGATCATTAAGTAGAACTAGATATTTTTGGAGTATTGTGTTTAGACAAACCGTCAAAAGTGTTTATGTGTCTCTTCGCATATTTATTCTATAATAATAGAATTGACAAGGAAATAAGGTGAATAAATGAAAAAGAGGGTAAAATTAGGCTTTATTTTAGGGATGTTGGTGATGGTCAATCTAGCTACAAGAACGACATTTGCTGAAGAGAATACAACGAGTGATTCTACTGTATTTGTTCCTGAAGAGACACAAACTACAGAAACAGCACAATCCAACGAAAGTACAAGTTCCTCAGAAACAACTAATGATACGGAATCAGAGACCCAAACGAGTACACAAGCATCTACTACAGAATCAACAAGTTCGTCATCTGAAACAACAACTGGAAGTAGTAGACTAGATGATTTATTAGATAAACAGCAAGAAATCAATGCGTCGATTACGAAGGCTAAAGAGCAGTTTGATCAAAAGCAAAAGGAAATCGAACAAAAATTACAAGAAGCAAAAGAAAACTCAGAGGAACGCTCACAAAAACTTCAAGAGGCAATTGACAGTGCAGAAAAGCAAAAAGAAGAAGCACAAGCAACTCTTGAGGACAAATTAAACACTGCGAAAGAATTGCAAAATCAACTAGATGAAGATCGAACAACACTTGAAAGTAATGTGGATACTGCCCAATCTGGTGCAGAAGATCTCCAAGCAAAACTTTCTAAAGGTGCAGCCGAAACACGAGAAACAATTGCGGCATTGAAAAGTCAAAAAGGTGATTTAGAAGATTCGATTGCACGTATCAAAGCAGATTTACATTCGACAACAAGCGGATTGGCGAAAAGTACAAGCAGTAGTTCTACTAATGCTACGGAAACTACAGAAACTACAACGAATTCAACTGAGACAGCTGCAACAAGTTCAGGAATATTACCTAAGACAAATGATACCAAATCAAGTCCCGTTTGGATTGGTATAGGAAGTTTTATCGTGATTGTTGCAGGGTATCTTCTTTATCGGAAAAATAAAAAGTAAGACTACAATATCTTAATCAATCAGATCACAAATAGAAGCAAGCTGAGACTTTTGTCTAGGCTTGTTTTATTTTCTGAATGATGAAAAATGTTGAGAAATTATTAGTTTTTAACAAACCGCTTTACTTTTTATACTAAGAGAGTAAAATAAGCAAAGGACTCTTTACCTAACTAAAATGGAAATTTTTCTATTTTATTAAGCGATGGAGATAAAAGAAAAAGATAGCTAGATAAAGGAAGGATCAAGTTGACAGTGTTATTGATTGCAGGGACGATTGGCGCAGGAAAAAGCAGTTTGACTGGTGAATTAGCCCAAAGAATGAACGCAAAACCATTTTACGAAAATGTTGAAGACAATGAAGTATTACCATTATTTTATTCAAATCCAGAAAGATACGCATTTTTACTTCAAATTTTCTTTTTAAATAAACGATTTTCAGCAATGAAAAATGCATTACGTGATGATGACAATATTTTAGACCGTTCAATTTATGAAGATAGTCTACTTTTTCACTTAAATGCAGATTTAGATCGTGTGAGCCGTGTAGAAGTGGAACAATACGATGCACTTTTAGATACAATGTTAAACGAATTAGAAGATGCTGCACCAAAAAAACGGCCGGATTTGATGATTCACTTAAAAGTTTCTTTTGAAACAATGCTTAAACGAATCAAGAAACGCGGTCGTGATTATGAACAAATCGAAAATGACCCCAGCTTGTATACCTACTATCAAGAATTAAATAAACGATATGATGAATGGTATGATGAATTTGATGTATGCCCGAAAATCCAAATTGATGGAGACAAATTGGATTTTGTTGAAAATGAAGAAAGTTTGCGTCTTGTTCTAGATCATATTCAAGAAAAAGTTCAAGAATTAACAGAGAAACAAGGGATTTCTGATCCATCCTATAGGACAGATAAAGCGATTGATAAAGGAATTTTTGAATAAAAGTAAATGGAAGAGGCTTTGATTCCTATATAGGATGTTCAAAGTCTTTTTCTTTAATAAAAAGGAGTGAGCTACTATGGATTTCATTCATTTAGATTCAATGAATAAGGTACAAGCGAAGTTACTTGAATTACAAGAAGATGGACAAGAAGTATCTGAAACAGACTTAATCTGTGATGTAGTCAAAGCGAATGCCCAGTTTATGGCAGATCAGGCTTTAGAAGGCTCTTACTGGATGATTCAATGGGAAGAAACGGACAAAGTATTGGCTGTCTATGATGTATTAAAAAATAAAATTGGTAAATTAAACCCCAACACTAGCGATACGTTTAGTCAATCCTTTAGAGCAAATGCAATGATGCTATTGCACACAATAGATGTAGAAATCAATCAGCTTGTAAAGCAAAATTAGCAATATGAAACGATGAAACACCCCCCACCAAATTTTGGTGGGGGGATTTGTTTGTTTATTTATTAATGTGTTGGACGCGTATGATTATCTAAGTGGGTTTTCACAACGAAGACATCAATTGGTGCGTGACGAACAATAAAATCTGTAGTAGAACCAATAATCAAGCGCGTAATAGCATTTGTACCACTGGCACCCATAAAAATTGCATCTGCTTGTTTTTCTTCGATTGTTTTGAGGATAACATTCTTTGCATTGCCAACTGTAGCAATTGCTTCATAATCAATCGAGCTTTTCTTTGCATCTTCTGCATAGTCATTGATAAATGTTTGCGCCGATTCAAGAACAGGATCTAAATCGATGCCAAATTCAAAATCATGCATTTCAATACTGGTTGTGTCTACAACATTTAGGATAATCAATTTTGAATCGTAAGTTTCAGCATAGCGTTTTGCTTTTTGGTAAGCCAAATCAGCTAAAATCGAGCCGTCAACTGGGACGACGATTGTTTTATACTCATTACTCATTGTATTCCCCTCTTTCTTTTTTATTGTACACCTTTCATTCAGATAGTAAAAATAATAACCTAGCAAAACAAAGTGATTATTCGTTAGGATAGGTTCGTTGTGTAAAATATTTTAACGCAAGTGGGGAAATCAAGGTTGTTAACAAAATAACCAAAATCAATGGAGAATAATACGTGGAATCAATCAAATGCGATTGAAAACCAATTTGTAGGATAATCAACGCCATTTCTCCCCGAGAAATCATGCCAGAGCCAACCATTAAGGAACTATCCGTACTGAAGTGTGCAGACTTTGCGCCGAAATATCCACCAAAAAGTTTTGAAAGTGCTGCAACAAGAGTGAAGACAATGATGAAAAGTAATTGATCAGTAAAGTTTACAAAACTAACTTCTAATCCGACACTAACAAAGAATACAGGAATAAAAATGGCATAACCAATCGACTCGATACTTGTTGTAACTTCTTTTTTTGCAGTAGTTTGGCTAATAGCTATCCCAGCGAAAAACGAGCCAATAACCGCACTTAGACCGACCAAATCGGCAACAAAAGACATTCCCAAACAAAGAACTAGGGACATGATAATTACTGCTGACTGTACATAGAGCTTATCGGCTAAACGAATGACATAAGGAGCAATCCAACGAATGACTACAAAAATCAAAATGAAATAGGCCAGCTGTTCTAATAAAACCAATGGAAGTGGTAGATTGGTTTGAGATTCTCCACCAAGTAAGGAGAGACTCAAGCTGAGTATGACCACTACCAAAATATCATCAACAACCGATGCGCCAAGAATGGTGGAGCCTTCTTTTGTATTGACGACATTTAATTCTTTTAATACTTCAGCAGAGATACTTACAGACGTTGCCGCTAAAATAATTCCGAGAAAAATAGCCTGATTTGTTGGTAAGTGAAAGAAAGTGGCTGTTCCCCAGCCAAATAGAACGGGAAATACGATACCTAAAATCGCGACAAAGATGCTTGGACGAAAGTATTTTTTTAATAAAGACATGTCGCTTTCTAAACCAGCTAAAAACATCAATAAAATGACGCCGATTTCAGAAAAAATTGAGATCAGCTCATTGGACTGTACCCAATTTAGCGCCGCCTTTCCCAATAAGACACCTACAACCAGCTGCCCAATTACAGCGGGAATCCCAATACGTTTTGAAAAATGTGCGGCAAGTGTAGTTGAAATCAAAATCAGACAAAGTATGCCAATAAAGACCATAAAAATCACCCTTTCTAGACTTTTAGTATAGAACAAAAGAAAAATAAGTAGAAATAGTTTGAATTGTGGGAGCTATTATTTTTTATGATAAAAAAGAACAAGAATATAGCTGCGTTTAATCTAAAAAATATTCCTTTTTGGAATATTTGACAATAAAAATTGAATTGGATTCCTTAGAATTACTTGATAAACTAATAACGTTGGAAAAAATTTTATAAAGAATTGAATATGAAGGGAAGTCTTTTGATGCCGATTGGTATTATTATAAACGTAGGTTCTGTATTTTTCGGTGGAATTCTGGGAGCTATTTTAGGAGAAAAACTAGATGACCACTTTAAATCTGAATTGATGACTGTTTTTGGCGTATGTTCCATGGGGATGGGAATAGCTTCGATTGCACCAATGAAAAACATGCCGGCAGTAATTTTTGCACTTGTTATTGGAACGGCAATTGGACTAGCTATTCATTTAGGACAATTGATTGATAAGGGTGCTGTGTTGATGCAAAAACCGATTGCTAAAATCTTGCCAAATCAAAAAGTAGGAATGTCTGAAGAAGAATTTCTTGCAACATTAGTAACAATTATTGTCTTATTTTGTGCAAGTGGCACAGGTATTTATGGTAGTTTAGCTTCAGGTATGACAGGAGATAGTACGATTCTGATTTCAAAATCTGTTCTTGATTTCTTTACCGCAGTAGTGTTTGCATGCAATCTAGGGTTAGTTGTTTCTGTTGTTGCACTTCCACAAGCAATTTTCTTCTTGATTTTATTTGTACTTGCTAAATTTATTTTCCCATTAACTACACCAACAATGATCACAGATTTTAAAGCTTGCGGAGGATTCTTGATGCTAGCAACTGGTTTTAGAATGGTGAAAATCAAAATGTTCCCAGTTGCAGATATGATTCCGGCAATGGTACTTGTCATGCCGCTTAGCTGGATCTGGACATCTTGGGTCGTTCCGTTGATTTCATAACAAAAATCAATGTGGCTATTTAAATGGCAATAGTCTACTTAAAACGAATACTCGTGAAAATTCAACTGTAAATTTTTGCGAGTATTCGTTTTTTTCTTGACAATAGTTAGGTACCTATCTAAAATAAATAGGTACCTAACTAACTATTTGGGGCTAAGGAGAGAAGCTGATGGTATCAAAAGATGAAATTATTGCATTGTTTTTCCAAGTCGCTCGTCAAAAGAGTGCATATACGCGTGAACAATTGGAACAGTCAAATCCCAACATTGGTCAATATCGGTGCTTAGTACATATTGCTGAATACGAACCGATTCGTCAAAAGGAGTTAGCCGAAGCGTTGATGATTCGACCATCTTCTTTAAGCGAATTATTGAAGAAAATGGAACAAAAACAGTGGATACAGCGAAAAGCAAATGAAACGGATAAGCGAGTGTCTTACGTGACACTAACAGATGAGGGTCGTCAACAATTAACTGTTTATAAAGGAAAACGGGATAAATATATCTCAGACCGCAAAAATTTATTGGCGAATCTTTCGGAAGAAGAACGAGAACAATTTTATTATCTCTTAAAGAAAATTATCACCCCCTCTGAAAATAATGACTAAAGGAATGAATGGATGAATACGAAAATAAGTGAGAAACAGCGTACACTGATTTTTATCAATATTATTATCAGTTGTATTGCAACAACAATGATGTCAACAGCACTAACAACCGCACTCCCTGCCATCGTGCATGACCTATCGATTTCGGTAAATACAGGACAATGGTTAACTAGTGGGTATTCACTTGCAATGGGGATCATGATGCCATTGACCGCATTTTTAATTACACGGTTTCCAACAAAAAAACTTTATATTTCTGCGATTATTTTATTTATTTTAGGATTAGGAATTTGTTCTATTGCACCTAATTTTCTAACAATGATGATTGGTCGAATATTGCAAGCTAGTGGGAATGGAATTCTCTCTTCAATGGCACAGGTCATCTTATTAACTATCTATCCTATGGAAAAACACGGTGAAGTGATGGGGTGGTATGGATTGTCAATTGGTGCAGCACCAGTTATCGCACCAACAATCGCTGGAATGCTTGTTGATTCTAGTGGATGGCGCATGATTTTTTATGCATCAATATCAATTATGCTACTTTCACTTCTATTTGCTATCGGTGTATTTTCAAATGTTTTAGAAGTAAGAAAGCAGTCCTTTGATGTAGTATCCTTTGTGATTAGTGCATTCGCATTTGGTGGGATTACTCTTGGTATTGGAAATATTGGCGCATATAGTTTTACGAATAGTCAAGTATTGTTCCCATTACTCCTTGGTGCACTGGCTGCATTACTGTTTGTTTATCGTCAGTTAAAATTAAAACAGCCGTTTTTAGATGTACGAGTAGCAAAAAATCGAGAATTTCGTATTAGTTTGATTAGTAGTATGCTTCTTTACGTAGTAATGATGGGATCTTCAATTTTGATGCCGTTATACGTACAGTCGATTATGGGCTATTCGGCAACTATTTCTGGACTAGTAACATTACCTGGATCGTTGGCAATGACGATTGTTAGCCCATTTGCTGGTAGGATTTATGATCGATTTGGAATGAAAAAGTTATTTATCACAGGAGCAGCATTTTTATTATTTAGTAATGTTGGCATGTTCCTCCTTACAATGTCGATGCCGATTTGGATAGCTGCTTTATACAATGTAATGCGTTGCTTAGCGATTGGTTGTTTAATGATGCCGCTTGTTACATGGGGAATGAGTGGTATCAAACAACAAAAAATGGCGCATGGAACCGCACTTTTAACCTCTCTAAGAACAATTGCTGGAGCAATAGGTTCAGCAATTTTCGTTAGTGTGATGACTGTTACCGCGGCGCATTCTCAAGTAACTTATGGCGGTAATGCGCAATTGCATGGATTGAATATAGCCTTTTTTGGCATGTCACTGTGTACATTCCTTTTATTGATTATTGCATTTTTCAGTGTCAAAAAAAATACCAAAAAACCAGAGCCTTTAGATACTATTGTAGAAATAAATTAATTATCAAAAAAAACCTGGAACAGTGAGTCGTAGTGACCCCTTGTTCCAGGTTTTTTACTGCAATAAAGCAGCGATACCTTATTGTATGGTTAATTGACCTGTGGAAGATTTCCAGGGTTCTTTAATGTAACTTGGCAGCCCTCTTTTTGTAGTTGAGAAACATGGCGTTCTCCCCAGCTACATAGGGTATCTAAAAGAGTACTTAATGTATCCCCATAATCGCTGAGTGAATATTCAACTTTCGGTGGGACTTGTTGAAAGACATGGCGATCGATAATGTGGTCGTTTTCCAATTCACGTAATTGTTGCGTGAGCATTTTTTGGCTGATTCCAGGAATCATTCGACAAAGGTCACTAGGGCGAAGTGGACCGTGGCGAAGGTTGCATAAAATAATTGGTTTCCATTTACCACCAATGACATCCATGGTTGCTTCAACCCCAATGTTATAAATTTTTTCTTCCATAATATCCTCCTTATATGCACGTATTGTACAAAACTTACTTTTTGGTATGTATAGAACTAAAAAGTTGGTACTTCTATAAATCTCATGTATAGTATATAGTATTTCCTTGTGAGTGACTATAGAAAACGGAGGAAATTAAATGAAAAAAAATATATCACCAACATTAACGTTATTTGCTTTGGCAATCAATGCCTTTGCGATCGGCTCTACGGAATTTATTAGTGTCGGGCTACTCCCTATGATTGTGAACAACTTCCATGTGAGTCTAGCGCAAGCTGGCCAAACTGTTTCATTGTATGCATTGGGTGTAACACTAGGAGCACCATTATTGACGATCTTGACAGGAAAATGGAATCGAAAAACGTTAATGCTTGCAATTATGCTCCTTTTTATTGGAGGAAATTTGCTAGCAGCGGCTGCTCCAGTGTTTGAGGTTCTTATTCTAGGAAGAATCATTTCTGCTTTAGCACATGGGATTTTTATGTCGGTTTCGACGGTTATTGCTGCAGATGTCGTTGATGAATCAAAACGTGCTAGTGCAATTGCCATTATGTTTACGGGATTGACAGTAGCAACAGTCACAGGGGTACCACTAGGAACATTCATCGGTGAACAAACGACTTGGAGAATGTCATTTGTATTTATTGCAGTTGTGGGAGTGATTGGGCTAATAGCAAGCTTCATCTTAGTGCCAAAAAATCTACCTATTCCTGGAAAAGTGGATTTAAAAGGAATCAAACGTATCTTTACGAATAAACCACTTGTTTTTTCTTATCTAATTACGGCGTTTGGCTATGGTGGGACTTTTGCTGCGTATACTTATTTATCACCTATTCTAGAACAATATATGGGCTATAGTCCAAGTGGAATCGTTATTCTATTGATTGTATATGGTGTGATGGTTGCAATCGGGAATACATTAGGCGGACAGTTGGCAAATAAAAATACATTACGCGCATTGTTACGTATGTTCTATTTATTGACAGGAGCACTTTTATTTTTATTTGTTGCTATTGAAATTGGTGGGATGGTTATCGGAACACTTGCTGTATTAACTGTGGGACTTTTTGCCTTTATGAACGTACCTGGACTTCAATTATATGTAGTACAATTGGCAGAAATGTTTGTACCCAAAGATATTGCACTCGCTTCAGCATTCAATATTGCAGCATTTAATATTGGTATCACGTTAGGTTCTTCATTAGGTGCACAAGTAACGAAAGATTTAAATGTAAGTTTTACTCCGATATTTGGAATGATACTCGTTATTCTTGCCATTGGATTGATTTATCATACAAAGAGAAAACATCAGTTATCAATTGAATCCATTAGTGATTAGGGGAGATAAAGAAAAGAACTTGAACTTGTTAGAGAGTCCAAGTTCTTTTTTAGATTGGGAAATTGACGAAGTAAGGCGCTTTCTGATAGGATAAAGAGTGGCAATGTAAAATTTGAAGTACATAGACACATAAAAGAAAGTAGGAGACCGTACCTATGTCAAAAACTGTTGATCCCTCCTTAAATGATTTACAAGAAAGAATGAATAGCTTACAATCCTGGTTAACGACGATGCAGAATCTTTTTTACGATGAAAAAGAAGAACAAATGAACATTATATTCCCAAATAATTCGGAAGGACGCCAAATGAAGCGTGTATACCAAGAGTTATTTGGAAAGTTAATGAAAATCAAAGAAGAATTGAACTATTTTTCTCAGCCAATCATTGATACAGGCGTCTTGAAATATGATGTGGATAAAGAACGCTATATCTTTAAATCTGTAGGTCAAGATTTGGAATTGACAGTTGGTATGCAAATTGAAATTTTGCTTGAAGATTATTTTATGGAAGAAAATCAGTGGGTAGTTACTAAATTAGATTATCGATCAACTGCATCAGAAGGTACACCCGCCCATTCACATGGCTGGTATATTAGTGAAGACAAGCAACTACCTCTCGAAAATGCCAAAGTACGTTTGAGAGGAGAATAATGACGTAGAAAGAGTACCAGAATGTAAAATTTCTGATGCTCTTTTTTTAGAAAATCAGAAAAACTATACTAGATAGAACTTGTGAAAAAAGCGTCGTCAGAGTAAAATGGGGGCTAATCAGGTAGTAGAAAGGAGCATCAAATGAAAGAGAAAAAAGCATTTTATATGAATGGGTATGTTGGGATAGCAAGTATTATCATCTTATTGATTTTAAGCGCATGGGGTTTTTATTATGGTGCAGAAACTCAAAATTTATGGTTACTAGGGTTATCAATTTTTATTTTTGTAGTTGCAGTGTTGTTTTTAAGTTCAGTGACGATCGTTTCTCCAAATCAAGCAAAAGCAATTTTGTTTTTCGGAAAATACTTAGGAACAATCAAAGAGAATGGACTATTTTTAACAGTACCACTTGTTCAAAAAATCAATATATCGTTGAAGGTACGTAACTTCAACAGTGCTGTATTAAAAGTGAATGATTCGGATGGGAATCCTGTAGAAATCTCCGCTGTTGTCGTATTTAAAGTGGTTGATACAGCAAAGGCATTGTTTGATGTCAATTACTACCAAGATTTTGTAGAAATTCAAAGTGAAACTGCCATTCGACATATTGCTACACAATATCCATACGATACATTTAATGAAGAGGATATTACCTTGCGTGGAAATACCAATCAGGTTTCGGAAGAGTTAGCAAGAGAACTGCAAGAACGTCTTGAAGTAGCAGGTGTAGAAATTTTAGAAACACGGTTGAATCATTTGGCTTATGCAACAGAAATCGCTAGTGCAATGCTACAACGGCAACAGGCAAAAGCAATTCTCTCTGCACGACAAATCATTGTTGAAGGTGCAGTTTCAATGACCCAAATGGCACTAGAACAAATCGAAGATGGACAAGAAATCAATTTTACAGATGATAGAAAAGTGCAATTGATCAACAATTTACTCGTTTCGATCATCACAGAAAAAGGAACACAGCCGGTAATCAATACAGGTGACGTGAAAGACTAAAATAAACGAAGGCTAAGCTGAAGAAGCTTGGCCTTCGTTTATTTTTGAAGTGATTTACGTGTCCACAAATTTCTAGGTAGCACGTGACACAATATCTTGTGAATCTAATAGTTGAACGATATCTGCAAGTGTTGGCTGATCGATATTTTCTTTAGTCAGCCGATTTCTATAATGGGAAGGAGTTTCACCTGTTGCTGCCTTAAAGCTTCTGCTAAAAACAACTAGGCTGTGAAAACCTGCCTGATAAGCAATGCTTTCGACGCTATCATCTGTCATGGAAAGTAAAAAAGCTGCGCGGTTGATACGTACACCAGTAATCCATTCTTTGATACTTAATCCATAACTTTCGTGAAAGACACGAGAAAGGTGGCTTCGGTTTACAGAAAGATGATCTGCAACGCTTTGAACAGTTAACTCGTTTGTATAATTTTCCCGAATAAATTTGAGTGCATCAATTGCGAGCCGAGAAGGTTTTTTTGTCGAACTAAGTGTTCGAGTACCACCATCAGCTAATAAAGTTTCGAGAAAAGAAAATAGTAATTCATTTAGGCGTAATTCATTGATAATCGTATTAGACGCATAATCAAAACATTGCAAAATAAGATCGATATATTTTTGACAATCACTTGAAACCATTGTGTAAAAGGCATCTTGAAACAAAGAGTACTGAACCACTTCTTCAGCAGCCTTTCCTCCAAAAGATAGCCAAGCATACGTCCAAGGCTGTTCGCTGTCGGAACGATAAAAAGTGGAATCGCCTGGGCGGATCAAGAACATGTCTCCTTTTTTTAGTTGATATTGTTGATCATGAACATAGTAGGTTCCTTTACCGGATAGCACGATATGTAAAATAAAATTATTTCGTATCGCAGGACCGAAGGAATGAAAGGGAAGTGTTTTTGAAAAACCACAAAATTCAAAATACAATTCTGTAGATAAAAAATGGTGCTCTTTTTTTAAAAAAATTGCTCGTTCCATATAACTCAGCTCCTTACAAGTTAAGAATAATCTAATTCTAATAAAATGCAACAAAAAGTTAAAATTTAATCACAGGAAGATACGGAAAGGAAAACGTTTTCCTATTAATATAAGTATGTTCTTAAGAAAACGTTTTATATAAATCAACCGGTTTTATACGTAGCACTAATTATTCTTGAAAAGAGGTTAAGATCATGGAAACAAGCAAAATGAAACAGCGTGTTGCCTACGCATTAGGAGCATTTGGGCACGATACATTTTATGTAACACTTAGCACTTATTTTATGGTTTTTGTCACAAGTTCAATGTTTGCCGGAGCAGATAAAGCAACGACTGCTAAAATGATCGGTATCGTTACGAGTTTGGTTGTAGGGATTCGTTTAGTAGAAATCGTTTTTGATCCATTAATTGGTGGAATTATTGATAATACTCGAACAAAGTATGGTAAATTTAAACCATGGCTAGTTATTGGTGGTGTGGTCAGTTCTGTTTTATTGATGTTCTTATTCACGAATTTCTTTGGTTTAGCAACATCAAATACGACATTATTTATCATTTTGTTTACAATCGTCTTTATTTTGCTAGATAGTTTTTACTCATTTAAAGATATTGCTTTTTGGTCAATGGTTCCAGCACTATCAACAAAATCTGAAGAACGAGAAAAATTGGCAACGTTTGCACGTTTTGGTTCATCCCTAGGTGCAAATGGGACAACACTTGTGGTCGTTCCTCTTGTTACATTCTTTACTTATGTAGTTACAGGTAGTCATTCAGAAGGTGCATCAGGTTGGTTCTGGTTTGGTGTAGTTGCGGCAGTTATCTCTGGAGGAACAGCAATCATTACAGCTTTAGGTACTAAAGAAAATGATAGCGTTATCCGTCAACAATCAGAAAAAGCAGGTATCAAAGATGTCTTTAAAGCAATTGGTCAAAATGACCAATTGATGTGGTTAGCATTGGCTTATATTGCTTATGCAATTGCCAATGTGGCAACGACAGCAGTATTGCTTTACTTCTTTAAATATGTTCTTGGTTTACCATCACAATTCTGGATCGTTGGTTTGATTGCTGCTATCTTAGGTATCATCGCAGTACCATTGTTCCCAATGTTGACGAAATTGATTTCACGTCGTTATGTTTACTTAGCTGGAATCTCAATGATGATTCTTTCTTATGTATGTTTTACTTTTGCCGGTACAAGTTTACCAATCGTCATCGTTGGATTAGTTTTATTCTATTTCCCTCAACAATTGATTTTCCTATCTGCATTAATGACGATTACTGACTCAGTAGAATATGGTCAATGGAAAAATGGGATTCGTAATGAAGCAGTAACATTATCGATTCGTCCATTATTAGATAAAATCGCTGGCGCATTATCAAATGGTATTGTTGGATTTGTTGCAGTAGCTTCTGGAATGACTGGGAATGCAACAGCATCTGATATTACTTCAAGTGGAATCACGACATTCAAAATGTATGCTTTCCATATTCCTGCAGCATTAATGATTTTCTCAGCAATCATCTTTGCTTGGAAGATTACTTTAACTGAAAAGAGACATGCTGAAATCGTAAAAGAATTAGAAACAAAACTTACACACCAAGACGAAGCTGTAACAGCCGAAAATATTGCACATCAAAATTAGGGGGCAAAAATAATGAAAATTATTGAAGAAGATTTTGGTAATGGGTTTCATCTGATTACACTAACAAATCAATCAGGAATGAAATTAGCTGTTTCAGATTTAGGCGCTCGAATCGTTCATTTACAAGTACCAGTGAAAGATGGGATGCGTGAGCTAGTTTTAGGATTTGATAGCGCAGAAGAATATCAAACAAAAGATGCTTATATTGGCGCTTCGATTGGTCGAGTTGCTGGAAGAATCAGAGATGGTAAATTCAAAATCGGACAAGAGAGTTACCAAGTAGAAGTAGATCCAGAGACTGGCCATACATTACATGGTGGTACACCAGGATTTGAAGAAAAGAAATGGACGTATACATGCATCTCTGGTGCAAATGAAACTTCAGTAATTTTTTCAATGACTAGTCCGGATGGCGAACATGGCTTCCCAGGAAATCTAGATGTGGAAGTACGCTATACATTGACAAATGATAATGTTTGGCGCATTCAAACACGTGGATTAAGTGATAAAGACACATTGTTCAATCCGACGAATCATGTCTACTTCAACTTAACTGGAGACGTTACACAAACAGTCGGTGAACATACGTTATGGGTGAATGCCAAACAATATGCGCCGTTAAGAAAAGATAGTATTCCAACAGGAGAGCTTGTTGCAGTAGCAGATTCAGCCTTTGATTTCACGAAACCTCGTAAATTACAAGAAATGTTTGATGATACATCATTCAAGCAAAAACAGCTAGTTGATGGAATCGATCATCCGTTCTTCTTGAGAGAATCTGGTTTAGAAACTTCAGCGGCCAAATTGATCAGTCCAGATGAGTTGGTCTCAGTAACTGTTGAAACAACGGAACCTAGTGTTGTTATTTTTACTGCCAACTTTGGCGAGAATACACCAGAAATGCACGGGGAAAAATTAGCAAATCATGGGGGAATCACCTTCGAAACACAAGAAGCACCAGGTTCAGAACAGTTTGAATCATTTGGAAATATTCTTTTATCAGCAAATGAAATCATGGAAACAACAACTGAATTTAAAATAGAAACATTCGCATAATACGATTGTACAACAATAGAAGTGAGGGCTAAAAAATGGAAAAAAATCGTCAATTAAATACTAAATTTGCAGAAATCTTTGGACCAAATACAACAAATCAATATTTCTCACCAGGTAGAATCAATTTGATCGGGGAACATACAGATTATAATGGTGGACACGTATTTCCAGCCGCAATCACTTACGGTACGTATGGGGTTGCACGCTTACGTGAAGATAACAAAATCTTGGTTTACTCGACAAATTTTGAAGAAGTAGGGGTCATCAGTTTCACTTTAGATGACTTAGACTATGATAAAAATGCAGCTTGGGCAAATTATGTAAAAGGTGTTGTCTTGAAACTAAAAGAAGCTGGTCACGTAATCGATCATGGATTTGAATTATTAGTTGAAGGAACAATTCCTAATGGTGCTGGATTATCAAGTAGCGCCTCACTTGAATTACTTGTTGGCATTGTTTTAGAAGATCTGTTTGGACTTACAACAACTCGCTTGGATTTAGTAAAAACAGGACAAAAAGTTGAAAATGAATTCATCGGTGTGAATTCTGGAATCATGGATCAATTTGCAATTGGTTTCGGTGCAGAAGATCGAGCAATTTTGTTAGACACGAATACATTAGAATATGAATTAGTTCCAACAGAGCTAGGTAAATATGCTGTAGTAATCATGAACACAAATAAACGTCGTGAATTAGCAGACTCTAAATACAATGAACGTCGTAGCGAATGTGAAGAAGCATTAAGACTTTTACAAACAGAATTATCTATCCAATCATTAGGTGAATTAGATGAAGAAACATTCTTTGCCAATGAACATTTGATTGGTGATGAAATATTGATTAAACGTGCAAAACATGCAGTGACTGAAAACCAACGTACACTTAAAGCAAAAGCTGAATTAGTGGCTGGAAACTTAGAAGCATTTGGTAAATTATTGAATGCATCCCATGAATCATTACGTCATGATTATGAAGTGACAGGAATTGAGTTGGATACACTGGTAGACGCTGCACAAAAACAAGAAGGCGTTCTAGGCGCACGTATGACTGGTGCTGGTTTTGGTGGATGTGCGATTGCATTGGTTGAAGAAAGTAAAATTCCAACATTTAAAAATAATGTATATGATGAATATATGGATATTGTAGGTTATGCACCTGATTTCTATGTGGCTCACATTGGGAATGGCACATGCAAGATTGAAGATAAGGTTTCAACAGTAAAATAAATTTTTTATAAAATAAGGACCTAGAACGTAAATATGTTCTAGGTCCTTATTTATGTTTTTTTCATTTTCTCTTAGAGGATTGGTAGTTGGAACCAGAAAGATTTATCAAGAGAGAGGTAATGAATCAACGGAAGTGAATCTGGATTTTCAATCAATTTTTGTTTATCTGGATCAAGTAATAAACTAAAGTGATACCAACGATCCCAAGGTGTTGCTTTGTGAACGAGTCGATTGTAGATAGAATCATTCGCAGTTGTATCTGCTGCACTATTTTTTGGAATTGTAGCAGTAAATGCATAATTTGTTACGATTGTCGGAATATTTAGTGCTGGACTAACTAATGAAAGTGAAGCGGGAATCCAATCTGTTACACCTAATACTTGATTAGAAAGAACGACAGTGTCTTCTTTTGATAATTTTTTCGTCGATTTCTTTGTAGATGTATTGATTTTTTTCACTTCTTTAGCTTCATCATATTGATCTAAATCATAAGCTTCGATAATCGCATTTAATTTTTTGGCATATTGCTTATCTGTTGCATAGCGACCTTGAAGGTAGGCTGTTGCATCTTCATATGAATCTGTTTCAGACTTCCAAGTTGCTTTGTAGAAATCCTTGTTGCCAGAAATCCCATTTTTAATTAATTTTGCATAATCCTCTAGACTTTCTTTGTAAGAAGGGTATTTACGAAAGTTCGCACGAATTTGGTAGCTTTGCCCTGAATCATCTTGTTCTAGTGTATTAAAAGAAACACTCTTTCCTTCGAAGGCGCCTTTGATACCAAAGAGATTATAATTTGGCTCGCTAGCTAGTGAACTGTTACCAGAACCACTTTCTAAAATAGCTTGCGCAATCATAACGGAGGCATAAATGCCTTCTTCTTGACCGATTTCTTGTGCTTCATCAGCTACTTTTTCTAAGAATTCATCTGTTGTTTGATTTTGTGAGAAGTTAAAATCTCCATCTTGAATAGTGTCCAGGATAGAAGATCCTAGACCGCCATTTGCTGCAGGAAGACCGGCAAGATTTACACGAACCGCAAAATCAGGTGTGTAATCTGAAATATTTGTGATTCGGACGACATCGCCTGGATGAGGCGCTTGGATGTATTGTCCGTTTCCAATATATATTGCAACGTGATGCGTCGTTCCAGTTGACGGTCCCCAGAAGAGCAAATCACCTGGTTGTGCTTGACTAACGGGGATTTGAGTTCCTGCATATTGTTGTTCTCCCGTCCATCCACCAATGTAATGTCCAGTGGCTTTCATGTAGACATAATAGGCAAGGCCAGAACAGTCGAAGGAAGAAGGACCTTTTGCACCCCAAACATATGGTGCTCCAAGATATTTGTAAGCCTCTTTGACGATTGCTTGTTGCGTTGCAGTTGTATTTGTTGGAATAACTGCATCAATTGGCGTTTTGATGATATCTTTGTTACTGCTTGATGAATTATTTGTTATTGGATTGGGAACAGTCGGTTCTTGTTTCTCTTGCTTGTTGCTTGTGTTTTTGTTTGCTGAACTTGTGGTAGTGCTTGGTTTGTTTTTGTTTGACGAGTTCGTTGTGTTGCTTGGTTTGTTTTTATTTGACGAACTTGTAGTAGTTGTGTGCTCTTTGCTTGAACTTGTTGTACCGGAATCTGTAGTTGGCTGACTCGACGATGGTGCTGTGGTTGAGTGGCTCGTTTCTGATTCAGAAGAGGAAACAGTCTCGCTAGGTATCGTTGAGCTAGGCGTCGTTTGTTCTGTTGTATCACTTGAACTTGACGTTGTATCCTCTGGTTCTTCTGGGATTACTGGCTCTACCGGTTCTAATTTTTTTGTAAAACTAGCCTGGATCGTTAAGTTTTCGCTACCTACAAGAAAAGTTCCTGAGAGAGCATCCGAGCTTGGGATAACTGACTGTGCACCCAAAATAGTCAAAGTAGTTAATGTATAAGAATCGCTAGGCGTTACTGTGTAGGTCAATTGCTCACCCTCGTGTAGTCCTTCAATGATTCCTGCTGAATTTGGAATGAGCTTTGTACCATTCTTATCCGAAAACTCGATTTTATTTCCTGCATCATCTGTATAATTCTTTGCTGTATATGTTACTTCAGGTTCAGTAGAAGTATCTGCAGATTCTCCTGAATTGATTGCTTCACTAGGTGATCCAGTAGTATCTGAGCTTTCTGCGGATAATGGATCATCAGTAGAAACAGATTCTTCTGCTTCAGGACTCGTGCCTTGTTCGGTAACGGAATCATCAGCAGTATTCGTATCTGTGCTTGTGAGTTCTGTTGTTGGTTCTGACGTATTTGCTTCATCTGCAAAAGCAGGTTGAGTCGCTAATAACGTTGGAGCAACTAACCAAGATGCTGCCAATAAATGAACGATTTTTTTATTTTTCATGGGTATCTTTTCCTTTTCATTAAATTCCTTTTTTCTGTCTTATTCTACCTTAAATGAATCAAAAAAGTAGATATTTCTATTCGAAAGTGTTCGGTTATTAGTCAAATGCTGGAATGTGTATAAAAATTGACGATATCAAAGTATAGGAGTGACAAGAAAAAAGGTGAAAGAGCTGTAAACTATACTGAATAATTTTCAGTTCATAATAAAACTACGCAGTTTATTTCTATCTTTAGCTTGATTTTAACAAATAAGAGTAAAGGATAACAAAAGTTAAACATCCATTCTTAGTCAAATTTTTTTAAAATAGATGAGAAGTAATGACCAAAAAACATTGAGTTTTGTGGAGCTGTACGCGATAGTTCCAAAAGATAAAAAATAGTTCTTTCTATTATTTTGACTTGTTTCTCTTTTTATGGAACCGTATACTTAAGAATAAGACATTAGTTATTTAGAAACAGCGGAGGTGTTCTTTTTGGCATATGTAGAAGTAAAGAATGAATATAAACGATATCAAATGGGCGAAACAGTGATTACAGCGAACGAAGATATTTCTTTTTCAATCAATGAAGGGGAGCTTGTGATTATATTAGGTCCCAGTGGTGCAGGAAAATCCACTGTATTGAATATCCTTGGTGGAATGGACTCACCTGATGAAGGGCAAATTGTTATTGACGGAGTGGATATCGCAAAATTTACGGATAAACAATTAACTGCTTATCGACGAACGGATGTAGGGTTTGTCTTTCAATTTTATAATCTGGTTCCTAATTTAACAGCAAAAGAAAACGTGGAATTAGCTACAGAAGTCTCACCAGATGCATTGGATGTTGTAGAAGTCTTAACGCAAGTAGGTTTGGCGCATCGACTAGACAATTTTCCCTCGCAGTTATCGGGTGGAGAACAACAACGAGTATCGATTGCACGTGCATTAGCAAAAAATCCTAAATTACTACTGTGCGATGAACCAACGGGAGCGCTCGATTTTGATACAGGAAAACAAGTGCTAAAGTTATTACAAAATACAAGCCGTAAGGAAGGAAATACCGTACTGATCATTACGCATAATGCAGCGTTAGCACCAATCGCAGATCGCGTCATCCATATCAATGATGCAAAGGTAAGAGACATTACTTTAAATGAGCATCCTACATCAATTGATGAGATTGTTTGGTAGGAGGAAAATGAATGAAAAATAGGACATATCTCAGAGCAAGTATGCGTGAAATCAAGCAATCTCTAGGTCGATTTGTAGCAATCGTACTGATCATCATGCTAGGAACATTACTTTTTGTAGGTGTAAAAACTGCAGGACCAGTAATGCAAGAATCAATGAGCTATGAGGTAGATCAACAGAACTTATCTAATTTACAAATTGTCTCAACTGGAGGATTAACGCAAGAAGATATTGATTTAGCAAAGTCAGTTGAAGGTGCTTCGGCTGAAGCAGGAAAAATGTTTTACTATGCCAATACGAAAAAAAGTGAAGTGGCGCAAGTCTTTTCATTTAACGAAAAGAGTAAGCAAAATCAGTTGCGTGTGACGGAAGGTCGCTTGCCAAAAGAAAAAAATGAAATTGTCTTAGACAAAAAGGCAATGGAGGACGGATACACACTTGGTCAAAGCTATCAGTTTTCAAATGCGGATGAACTTGAACAAAAAAGCTATAAAATTGTGGGATTTGTAGATTCACCCTTATTCATCAATGAATTAGAGCGCGGATATACAAATGTAGGAAATGGAACAGTAGATTATTTTATTTACTTGCCAGAAGATAATTTTACTACAGATGTCTATTCTACACTGTATTTAACTTTTGATAATGTACAAAATCTAGGTACGTATAGTGATGAATATGTGCGTCAAATGGAAGAAAATCAGCAAAAAGTAGAACGTGTTTTTGCCGAACGACCTGATGAACGATTAGAAGAGTTACAAACGCAAGGAACGGATCAATTGGCGCCAGCTAAGAAGCAAGTAACGACAGGTCAAGAACAAGTACAAAGTGGAGAAGCACAATTAGCTACAGCGCAAGAGCAATTGGATCAACAAAAAACTGCTTTAGAACAGCTTCCAGAAGCACAGCAAGAAGCAGCACAAACGCAAATCGATACTGCCCAGCAACAATTAGATACACAAAAGCAGCAACTTTCGGAAGAAAAGAATAAATTAGCCGATGCACAAGAAGAAATCAAAGAAAATGAAGAGAAAATTGCTACAATCGAAACGCCTAAGTATGTCTATAATGAACGTTCCGAAAATGTTGGATTTCAAGAGTATGGTGATTTAGCTGAACGGATCGCAGCAATTGCGAATGTATTTCCAGTCTTCTTTTTCTTCATTGCAGCGTTGATTACTTTTACAACCATGACGCGAATGGTTGAAGAGAATCGAAGAGAAATTGGAACATTGAAAGCACTTGGATATACTAAATTTGAAATTTCTAAAAAATATACAATCTATGCTTCAATGGCGGCAATTATCGGGTTGATATTAGGAGTCATTTTAGGAACGAATTTATTACCACGAATCATTTTCCAATTATCTAGTGTGCAGTACACCATTTCAAATGTGCAGATTTTTTACGACTGGCTACCGATCCTTCAAGCAGTAATTGCCTTCTTTATTGCCTCACTAGGATCAGCGTTATTCGTACTACTGAAAGATTTGCGCGAAAAACCAGCTGCACTGTTACAACCTAAAGCACCAAAACCAGGAAAACGAATACTGTTAGAATATATTCCTTTCTTGTGGTCTCGCTTTAGCTTTAATCAAAAAATCAGTTACCGAAATTTATTTCGATATAAATCACGTATGATCATGGCAATTATTGGTATTGCTGGTTGTGCTGGATTGATGGTCGCTGGAGTAGGTCTAAAAGACTCACTTGGTTCGGTTGCGGACAAACAATTCGGCCCAATTGTTGATTATCAAGCAATTGTTACATTAAATGATGCTGCTAGTGAAGCAGACAAAGCAAATGTAGAAAAAGAATTAGGCTCGAATCAAATAAAAGAAAAGTTACCAATCACTATGAAAAATCTTGATTTGAAAAAGACAGGTCATGCTTCACAAAATGTGACGATGATGGTGACAGATGATGCACAAGACTTTAGTCAATACGTTCATCTGAAAGATACGGAAGGTCAAAAAATCGCGTTGCCAAAAGAAGGCGTAGTTCTTACAGAAAAGGCAGCGGAGTCCTTTGGCTTGGAAATCGGTGATTCACTCACACTGTATGATGAACAGCAAAGAGAATATAAAGGGATTGTTCAAGGAATTACTCAGAACTATCTTGGAAGTTTTGTCTATTTAACAAAAGAATACTATCAAAAAATCTCTGATCAACAATTTGAAGCAAATGCCTATCTCTTACAAACAGGTAGTCAGACGGAATCAGAGGAAAGTCAATTAGCACAAGACTTGCTTGAAACAGGGGCTGTTACAAATACGTCATTCATTTCAGACCAAATCAAGATGCAAGAAGACTCAATGGCAAACTTAGATGCAGTTGTTTGGATATTTGTTGTTTTATCTGGAGCACTTGCGTTTATCGTGTTATATAATCTAACGAATATCAATATTTCAGAGCGAGTACGCGAATTATCAACTATCAAAGTTTTAGGATTTTTTGATAAAGAAGTCACCATGTATATTGTTCGAGAGAATATTATTTTTACGATTTTAGGTATTTTAGTAGGATATGTCATAGGGTATTTCTTAACTGGATTTATTTTGATGCAAGCCTCAATGGAAAGTGTCGTTTTCCCACTGGTTATCCGGTGGCCAGCGTATGCTTTATCCGGTGGCTTAACCATTTTATTTACAGTAATTGTAATGATTGTTACGCATTTCAAATTAAAACATATCGATATGATCGATGCGCTGAAATCAAATGAATAATACTAGGTAAAAAATTTTAACTAAACTAAAAAAACGACCAGAAGACTGTTTTCTCCTGGTCGTTTTTTTGTTATATTGAAGCGATGAGAATTTAGTTGTCTTCATCAAGATACTCTTCCTTTGTAAAAGTATCTTTCTCATACAAGCCAGTTTCTCCATAGAAACGATTGTAGCGACCTTTAAATTTACGGAAAGTAAAGACTACAAGTATTTTTACGAGGGTGTAAATCGGGATTCCAAAAATCAACCCCATAAAACCGAAGAGATCACCCATAACAAGTAAAACAATCAAAATAGTAATTGGATGGATTTTTAATCGATTTCCCATTACACGAGGAACAACGAGGTCACCATGAACGGTTTGAATAGCAAACCAAACAATTACGAATTTAATGACCATAAAATTCGAATCTTGTGCTGCTACAAACAGTGCGGGTAGAAATGCAAGGAACGTACCAATATAAGGAATAATGCTTAAAAAACCAATAGCAATTGCTAAAACACTTGCAAAATCTAGTCGAATCAGTAAAAAAGCAATCCAGTAAAAAACACCAATAATCAATGAAGCAATTACCTGACCTTTTAGGAAAGCACCTAATTGCTCATCCGCTGTTTTAATCAATTCTTTGCCATCTTTCCGAAAAGCAGGGGGGCATAGTGAAAGAATATTTCGATAAAAAGCTTCTGGATTTTTTAAAAGAAAAAAGGCAATGATTGGGCCAGTGACGAGTGTGATTGCTGTGGTGGATACAAAGGAGAACACGGAACCGATTCCTGCGGCACCTTGTTCCCAATAATCACTAATAAATTTCATTGAATTGGTTGTCAGCTCGTTTAGCGAGGCAGAGAATTTTTGGAATTCCGCAGCTAAGGGAGTCTGTGAAATAAGTGATTCAACATTTTTTTGTAAAGACGTGACAAAGTCAGGTAAGCTATCAATCAATTCACGTGTTTGTGCCTGTAACGTCGGAAAGAGGAGTACGCCACCAAGTACGAGTAACCCGATGAGTAAAATGTAAATGACCCCAGTGGACCAAGTACGAGATAATTTGGTCTTGGCTACTAATTTGACGAGTGGATTCAATAAATAGTACAAGATAATCGCAAAAATAACTGGAGGTAAAATTGCAGTAAAAATGACAAAAATCGGTTGGAAAAGAAAATCAATCTTCCTGAACAAAAAAATCGTCAGGGCACCGAGGGCAAGCAAACCTAAAACATAATAGGATGTTTGACCGCCTAAAAATTGAATAAGCTTAGAGTTTTTATTTTTTTCAGTCTGTTTATCCATGGGATAACCTCCTGTGTTCTTCTTTATCATCAGTATAAAAGAAGAAAAAAAAACTGCCAAATGATACGAATAGGCAGTGGATAAATTTAGTTATTGACGTCCATTAAATTTTTGATACGTTCCTCGTAGAGCGATTCAACATTTTTAATCAGTAAATGAAAAGCTGATTCTTCATCTGTGGCATACACATCAGTTTGTGTATCGAAGAGAATCCATTCTTTCTCTACATCGTTCACAAATTTTGACATCAAGGCGATTTTACTTTCGTAATCGGTGAGCGAATTGATTCCTTGTACAATAGAAACAGTAGCACTAATAATGGCAATAACTGTTAACATTCGTGGAAATGTTGGGACCAAAGGAACCAAAATCGGAATGCTTGAAGATAAAATCAATTTTGAAAAATTACTAAAAAAAACGACTCGTTTATACCGCTTGATTTTTTTATTCAAACGACTGATTGGTTGATGGATTCGAGTATCTACATAGCTTTGAAGTTTATCATTTGATTCTGACATAGGGATTCCTTCTTTCCTGCTTCCGTTAAATTTATTTTAGTGGAAACATATACATAATGCGAGAATAATGGCAAAAAAAGAGGAGAGAACAAGCAATGTGTGCTTTTCTCAGCCTCGGATAAACTTACTTCAACATATGTGTGAAGTCTTTGATATGTTTGATATAGATTTCTTTAAATTGATCCGCTTCTTCGCTTACAGAATCAGGATATGTAGCGATATCGATATGACCTATTTTTTTGATGCCATTCTTTTCGCGCCATTTTAATAATTTATTTTTTCCGATGCCAAAAATTTCACGGATTGCACCTTGATTAAAGCCTTCGTTTACTAAAAAGATATATGCACCTAGCGTTAGATCAGCAGGTCGTAGTAATTTTTGCGCCGTCGATGTTTCGGTGTTTAGTGTGGGGTTATCGAGTAATTCGCCTAATTGACGGATTTCGTCATTTTCTTGCGTACTTTCACCATTGATACGTTCGCTATCGAGTAATTGAATAATGGATAACCGGATTGCTCTTTTTTCTGATTTTGTGATAAACATTACTAAACATACCTTCTTTAATTATATTTCTGATTATAGATTGACAGTAATAAGGCTTCAATTTGCTTAAGATCATAGTTTGAGGGCACATCTGAGATCGAATAAAATGGTGCAGGTGGATTGAGCAATTGAAAATCAGTGATCAATAGGTCATAGGTTTTATCCGCTTCATACAGATCGATAGCTACGGGCAACAGGTTATTGAGATGTTTACTCCACTTATCTAACAATAATCTCTGCACGATAGCTGGCGACTGTAGGGATACACCTACAACGAGTTGTTTTGGCTGATACTGCTCAATATAATTTAAAATCCCAAGTGTTAAAAATAAAGCCTTGCTAAATTTTGAATCTTTTTTATCTTTCGTTACATGAAAAAGTGAGAGACAGTCAAGTAAGACGTCAGTTGCTTTTTCTTCGATATGAGAAATCAAATAAGGACTATTCATTTGGATAAATTGTTCCTCACTGTAACGAAAAATGAATCCATAAAAAAAGCAGAGTTGTATGTAAAGCTGATAAAGAAAGAAAGCCAACTCATTTTGTTGCTGTATGGATAAATGTAACTCATTTGTGACATAGTTTTTTTGTACTAAGATATTCAGGCATTTTTGAATTATCGGTAATTCAGAAAAGTGAAACTTCGATGCCAGAAAGGGATAGGGCAAAATAGAAAAAACAATCAGTGCTTGGAAATTGTATAGTGCTTCAATTTCCCAACTATCCGTTAGAGGAGGAAAAAATGTATAGAAAACATCTGAGAATTTTGAAAACGAGCTCGTTGGTACCGCTAAGAATTCTTCGGAACCTGCATGGATAAATTTTTTCTTTTTATAGCGATCAGAAATAATCGATACCCAAATCATCATCTTCTTTTGTTCATAGAGAGTTAATTGGAGCTGGAACTTCTCATTGATGGTTTTTACCTTCTGCTCGATTCTTTCCGATTGAAATCGTTCGTTATTGACATGAAAAGGAATCAGTTGATAAAAAAATAAGAAATAAAAGTAACGAATCTGGGATTCGCTTCCAACTAATTGACCATTTTTTATCTTTAGCTGAAATTCTTCTAAAACGATATTCAACTCTTTGATTTTTCGATATAAGGATGCTTCACTAATCGCTAGTTTTTGAGAAAGTTTTAAAATCGAAAGTGTTTCATATTTATATAGATAGGAAATAACTTCGAATTTCTCTGAACGAATCAAGTATTCATAGTAAATATCTCTTAAATTGATTGTTGCATCTAACGTTAATGTGACTGTTGTTTTATCTGTAGTCAGCAAATTGTTTTGGGATAGAGTCACTAACTTCGCTTGTAACATCCGGATATATTCTCTGTAGGATGGTTTAGAAACTTTGCATTTTTTCATTAGGTTTACATGCGAAGAATGACCATTTTCAAAAAATAGGGTGCGTAAAAGTTGAATTTGTGCTTGGTCACTTTTATTTAAAAAGTCTATGACATCCACTCTGATTTCTCCTTTGAAACCAATCCTTCATCAATCTATAAAATTATACCGTTGAATGTTTTGTATTTATTATTAATTTTTTTTTATTAGATGAAAAGAATTGATAGTTATAGTCAAAAATGTACTTTATATCTTCAGTATATCAATAATTTTATTATGAGGAGAAAAAAATGATAATTATTTTCAATTATTTGAGCATAAACTAAGCATGTAAGAAAAAAGAGGGGAGTCTACCTATGGAAACTGAGAAAGAAAAACAATTTTTTCTTTGGGACAAGCAGATGGATCTGCATGCTTTGGAGGTATCGAAAAAAGAAGAAATACAAATCATGCAGTTGTCTATTCAGTTACAAGCAGAACGTAACCAATTGATAGAAACATTCGATGGAGGAAACCTACGGGAAGAAGTAGGAAAACTATTATTGTTTGATTCTAAATATCGATTATATTTACTGACAGTATATAGCTTGGTGAATAAGATGAATCCTCTTCGTATCGAACAAATCAATACAAATGAAGCGGCCCGTTATTATCAAGAAACGATTCATTTACAAACAAAAAGTGACCACTATTCTGTGTTGAATAGTATGTCTAAGAAACAAGGAGATCAACTTCTTTGGGAAATCTTTCCTCGCTCTTTGGTGTACAGGCGAGAAGATGAAAACAAAATCATGGATTATTATGAACAACTCTCTAACCAGGGAATGACTATCTGGAAACAGTTAACAAAAGAAACGTTTCAAAAGCTATGGCCTGAAATCGTGAAAATTGATACAAAGTGCCGAATGATACATAACTTATTAAAAGAAGAACAAGAAGTCTATGAAACTGCAGATGACTTGATAGTGCTTAGCGAACACAGCTACAAAGAGTATTATATGGAACATTTGGAGGAAAAATTTCTTTCATTTGAAAAAAATACACTATTAAATAAGCTTATCTAGCAATGAAAAGAAAAGGATTGGATACGAATGAATTTTGAGAAAATAATGTTTGATAAATCAACAAATATGAAATTCGAATTATTTAAATATATCAATTTACGACCAAATCAACAATTTTTGGTAAAAGATATAGCCGAGAAATATGCCCTTACGTATCAACAAGTAATGATACTGGTACATAACATTATTAAAGATGAAGAACAATTAAATGGACACGCCATACATCAAGTAGGGAACGGTCGAATTTCAATAAATGAAGATACACTGGCTGTTTCAATTGATCGCTACCGCTTGTATCTGCTAAAAAACGAAAGTATTCCATTTAACTATTTGATTTATATTATGGAAAATCAGCAAGGAAACGAATATGAATTTACCAAAAAAAGTAGTATCAGCATTTCCACTTTATATCGGAAAACTGCTACATTAAAACAATTTTTGAAACAGTATCGTTTACGCTTAGGCTATGGAAAATCTATGGTCAAAGGAGATGAACGATTGGTTCGTATTGTATTGTTTCAACTTCTTTGGTTGGGAACAAATGGACTAGAGATTCCTTACCACTACGAAGAAACAGCAGTGCAAGCTACGGATGCATATATACACGAGCATCCTGAATTAACAGAGTTTAATTACCAACGGTTGCTATTGTTGTTTACCATTATTGATGCACGTTATCGTGGAGAAAATTTTTTGTCCAACCGTCACGGAAATTGGTTGAAATGTGATCAACAAGAAGATATTTTAGCGATTAGTCGTTTGCTAGGTGAGGACGTAACTCTAAATCCAAAACGTTACTTGAATGAAAATAGTTTTTTACATTATTTTATGTACCAACAAGGTGTTTTATCCTTAGACGATGTAACGAATAAAAAAGAATTCATTATGGACTTTATGGAACACTATCCTACTATCTATAATTTCATTTTTCAATTGATCAAAAAAGTACAAGAAAGTATGCTTGTATTTGATAATGAAAAGCAATTGACCTACGAACTGTGTTTGATTGCGTACAATCAATTAACCTATCAACAAGTGATTCCCTACTTCTTTACCTATGCTGAAAAAAAACAGTCAAAAGAAGAGGGCGAACGAGTAGAAAAGATATTAGTAAACCAGTTTTTATCAATGGATGTTGCTGAAGAACTAGGTGACTCTTATATAAGCTATCTTGATTTATGTCTACAACTTTTGATGCGCCATCTTGTACCTGTAACCAAACAAAATTATCGGGTAAAAATCGGCATCTTCCCATCAACAGCAAAGCTTGAAGCAAATGATTTAGTTCATTATTTGAATCAGATGACTATTGTTGATTATGAGGACTTTGATATCAAAAAAATTGATGCCTACGATATGATTATTGTGACGAATTCATATGTTAAAGAGAAGTTCCCACGAAAGGATAATCTCATTTACTGGGATCGTACACATTATTTCGATAACTATATGGAGTTAAATCGGCAATTAACAAAATTATATTTTGAAAATAAAGGGCTTGTTTTTTATGAAGAAAAAGTCCCGGAACAAGAAGGAAAAGAGTAAAATATAAATTGTTTTTTCTATCAGACTGGTTGTTATTTTTTTGCGCATAGCATCAAATAAACAGAAATACCAGTCTTTTTTTTCTTGGATGAACATAGTAAAATAAGTACGAAATTTGCGAACGAGGAAGGAATCTGATAAATATGATCATTGTTGCTGGGACGATTGGTGCGGGAAAGAGCACATTAACGGAACTATTAGCACAAGATTTACAAACGAAACCATTCTATGAAAATGTTGATGATAACGAAGTTTTGCCACTATTTTATTCAGATCCAGCAAAATATGCGTTTTTATTACAAATTTTCTTTTTAAATAAACGTTTTCTTTCTATTAAAGATGCTTTCACGCATGAAGACAATGTACTCGATCGTTCAATCTACGAAGACAGCATGTTGTTCCATTTGAATGCAGATTTAGGAAGAATATCTGATGTAGAAGTTGAACAATACGATAATCTTTTAGAAACAATGTTGAAAGAATTAGAAGATATTTCACCACAGAAAAAACCAGATTTGTTAGTATATATTAAAGTATCTTTTGAAACAATGCTAAAACGAATCCAAAAACGTGGACGCGATTACGAACAAATCGAACAAGATCCTGATCTTTATAACTACTATAAAGAATTAAATCGTAGATATAACGAGTGGTATGAAAATTTTGATATTTGTCCGAAAATCGTTATTGATGGCGATAACTATGATTTTGTTGCTAATCCAGAATGTGCTGATATTATTATCAAGAAAATTCGTGATGTCGCACAAAACATGGACTGGGATCCAATGCTTGAGAAAAAACGTTATACAACAGAAGTACCAGAAGCAAAGGGAATCTTCTCACGACCAATTGCTGAAATCAAATAAAAAGATAAAACTATCGACTCGAAACGAAAAAAGTTTTGAGTCGATAGTTTTATTTGATGATATATTGTTCTTTCTTATAAAAACGCCAAAGCATTAGACTTTCATAAATACCCATAGCTAAGAACAGTAGTGATACCAGTAAAATTGCTCTTTCTTGCAAGAGATGATACAGGCCAACTGTCACACTAGCACCGAGAATAAATGCGAGCACAACACTCAGATAATGGTGAAATTGTGCGATGGACTCTTTATCTTTTGTCTTTATTGCGTCGTAGAGATTTGTCGCAACACCTTTAAGATTCCCAGTTGTAAATAAATTTGTATAAGCACGCCCATCAATTTTATCAAATGAGACCCATTGGATTGCAGCAGTAAAAGCAATCATAATCGTAACAAGAGCTGGATGCTGATTGATCGCGGGTAGGCTTACTAGAAAGAAAATTATGGATTCATAGAAGAAAATAAACAAACGCCAAAAATGAAATCCTTTTTTACGGAAATAGTCAATCATAAATTTTGCTAATAATAATCCAATGAAGAAGAAACAAGTGGACAAGACCTTTTTCCCCACGCTGACCCATTGATTATCAAATGCCTGAATAATTGCTAAAACGATATTCCCTGTTTGAGCAGATGCAAAAGCATCATAATGTATATATGTGTAACTATCCATTGCGCCACCAATGAAAGTCAATAAGAGGCCAACAGAACGAGCTTCATGAAATGAAGTACGCATATTTATCACCTTCACTATAAGTTAATCTATTTTACATAATAAATAGTAGCATATTTTTTCTGAAAAAAGTTATTCTTTTTTCGCAAATAAAAATCATTTTGGAAAAGATGTTCTTTTTTTGTAGGGTCTGGTAAGATAAATAAAAACAAGAGAAGTGTGGCTGAATATGAAAATAGAGAATGAAACGCCAAACTATCGGCAAAAACGAGTAAATAAAAATGAGCAGTTACAAGAAGAAGTGACTCACTGGAAGACAAAGTATGCTAAGCTCGAACAAATTTTTCGTTTGCAAGAAGAAATTATTGCAAGTTATGAAGCAGCATACGGTGAGGCACCAGGACTATCAGAAGAAGTTGAACCAGAAGATTCTCAGGCTGCTACAACAGAAAAAACATATTTTGAGCTATTAGAAAAACGAGCCCATAACCAATTCAATCAAGAACAACTTGCGGCAATTACATATGATATGAAAGAAAATCTACGCATTATCGCAGGTGCTGGAAGCGGCAAAACTCAAACGATTTGTGCAAAAACAGCCTACATGATTGACCAAAAGGACATTGCAGAAGAACGAATCTTAATGATTACGTTTACGCGAAATGCTGCGAATGAACTGAAAAAACGAGTAGATAATTTTGCAAATCGTAAAACGAATGTACAAATAGGAACATTTCATAGTATTTTTACGCGTTTTTATACCGAAATACTAAGTAAGTTCCCAGAGCAGACCATGGTATATGCTAAACCTGATTTTCAAAAAGATTCAGCGAAAAGAATAGCATCTATCCTACAACAATTGATTAGAAAGTATCAGCTTTTTACATTTGATCAATATGGTGAAAAAGATATTGCTGGACGATTGGATTACTGGAAAAACATGAACTTATCTCCAGAAGAAGTTATTGAAGTTATCAAAGTAAACTTCGACAAAATCGATTCCGCTCAAAAACAACCAATTTCAGAAAGAATGCGTGCTTTACTAGATGAATTAAAGCAACGAAAACAAAACGACGGATTGCTAGACTTTAATGATATTTTGACCAATCTGAAACAACTTCTTGAAATTCCAGAAATCAGAGCATATCTAGGTCAGAAATATGAGTATCTTATTATTGACGAATTTCAGGATACGAATCCATTACAGTGGCATATTGTTAAACGTTTAACGAAGGAAAATACGACGAAATTGATTGTCGTAGGAGATGATGATCAAAGTATCTATGGTTTTCGTGGATCAGAACCTTCTTATATTCGAGAATTTGATAAAGAATATCCTACCAAAACATTGTTCTTATTAACAAATTATCGTTCAAGAGCAACAATTGTTCGTAGCGCCAACCGACTCATTGGACATAATCAAATGGAAAGAATTCCTAAAACGATGATTCCTGGTCAAAATGAAAGAGGAAAAGCAGAAATTTATCAATTACCTACCGCAGTTGATGAGGCAAAATGGGTAACCAATCAGGTAGAAGCGCTTGTAGCAGACAAAGGAAGATTGAAAGAAACGATTATTTTGTATCGCTCTCTCAGTCAAACAACACAGTTAGTGCAAGAATTGATGGAACGAAAAATCCCATTTGTTCTTGAAGCAGATGTTACCTATGACGGAATCTTTGGTATCAAACCTTTTCGAACATTCTATGTCAAATTAGCGACATGGATAAATACAACGGATGGGATACAAAAAGACTTAGCAAGAAAGCAAATTTATCAAGAGATATTGTCAAACTATTACGTAAAAAAAGTTCATAATGAAAAACTTACGCAAGATATTCCAACTAGCTCTGCACAATTAGCACAAGAAATAATCAGTGTACAAAAGACACTCCAAGGAAAAGAACTAGAAATCCAACGTATGCTTGATACAATAGAACGTTTTGATACACATCCTGAAGTGTATCCAGAGTTGATGGCGTTGTTTTTGGCACTACCAAAAGTAAAAAAAGACATGGACCGTTCAGAAATGGAATGGCTGAAAAAAGAATTAGGGAAAATACCTACATTCCAACAATTAACGGAACGCTACAAAAAAATCCAAAGCGAAAATCAACAATTAAAAACACGACTTGTTGCCTATCGCCAAGGGAAAATCGATGCGCTTTGTCTGCAAAGCATCCATAAAAGCAAAGGGCTAAGCTATCGAAATGTCTTTTTGATTGGTTGTAACGAAGGACTCTTCCCTCATAAAGGTGCAGTAGAGGTAGATAAAAAGACTGCACGAGAAAAAATCGTGGAACCATTAACAACAATCGAAGAAGAACGGCGCTTATTCTATGTTGCGATGACACGTGCACGGAATCGCTTTTATGCTAGCTATATACTCAAAAAGGGAGAAAGAAAATTACAGCCTTCTCGATTTTTGAAAGAAACAGGCTTGCCCGTGAAAAAAGTAAAAAATCAATAAAAATAAAAAATCCGGAACACTACACTTGGGTGATGTTCCGGATTTTTTATTTTTTATTATAAAACTCTAATTATTGGCCTTTGTAATTATTAGAAAAAAAGGCGTTTTTTTTGAGTTTATAAAAAAATTATCGTTATTAAACATTATTTTATCAATAATACTAGCTTTTTTTATTTGGTTAGGTTAAAATTTGATTATAATTAAAAAGGAGTGAGAAAATGATAAAACTATATACTTCGCCCAGTTGCACGTCTTGTAGGAAAGCACGTTCATGGTTGCAAAATAATCAACTTGAATTTGAAGAAAAAAATATTTTCGCTAACCCACTTTCGGAAGAAGAAATCAAATTGATTTTGGCTGCAACGGAAGGTGGAGTTGAGGATATTATTTCCACACGCTCAAAAATATATGAAAAGTTAAATGTTGAGTTTGATGAATTGACGCTGAAAGAAATGATTGCGTTATTTATGGAATATCCTTCTTTGCTGCGACGTCCGATTATATTAGATGAAAAAAGGCTATTGATTGGTTTTAATGAGGATGAGATTCGATCGTTTGTACCGAGAAATATCCGTTGTGCTGCTAGAAGTATGATCTATTTGAGACATCATAATATTTTAAGTTAAGATAGTTTTTAAAATTTATGAACATACATAAAGACCCTGGAACATGACAATGCTCCAAGGTCTTTTTTTGTTGATTATTTTACATGAGAAACTTTTACTGAGTTCAATTGCTTTATAGGTTCTTTTTTGTAGAAAAGTGCATAAAGAATTGCGCAAATTATTGGAAGAAGAGCAGAAACAAAGTAAATACCTGAGAAAGAAAGGAAGCCTCTTAGAATTCCTAATAAGTAGGGGCCAACACCTAATCCTAAATCTAAACCAATAAAGTAAGTAGACAAAGCAATCCCAATTCGATTTTTTGAAACTTTTTTTAAACAGATTGCTTGTCCGTTAGACATAAATGTTCCATAACCTAAACCGATAAGAGCACCTGATAAAAGTAACATCCAACTAGTCGATGTGATACTTAGTAGTAAGAGTCCAAGTGTTAAAAAAAGATAGCTAGGATACATCACATGGTTCTCACCGTGTAAGTCGAAGATACGTCCAGAAAGTGGACGAGTGAGAGTGATTACCGTTGCGTAGACAACAAAGAAGAATGAGCTAGCGGTAACTAAATGGATGACTTGAACGTATGAAGATAAAAAGGCCAAAACGCTTGAATAAGAAAGCCCAATCAAAAAAGCAATAAAAGTGATGAACAGAACTTTTGTTTCAATAAAACTATTGAAACTCCAAGTGTTTATTTTCGCACGATGCTCTGCTGAAAGAGATATATTCTTGACATCAATCATGAAGCAAGCGAACGTTGTGAAAAGAATCAGAAGAGCAGAAAAAGAAATGATGAAGTAGAAATTTGTGATTTGTAGTAAAATCATCCCGATGAAAGGACCGATGGCAGCGGCTAAACTAGTGCTTAGACCGTAATAATTGATACCTTCGCCGTTTCTTGATTCTGGAATGTAGGCAGTAACAATAGCATTTGTTGCAGTTGACACAGCGCCATAAGCAAAACCATTTAAAAATCTAACAAGGTATAAAACGCTGAGTGTAGGCATGTAAAAGTAAGCCGCAGTTGTTACAAGATAAAAGAGTATACCGTATCTTAATACACCTTTTCGTCCGTAGATTTCTAGTTTTTTCCCAATAAATAGTCGAGCAAGTAGTGTACCAATAATATAAATCCCGGAAGCTAATCCCGCTTGACTAGGTGTAGCGTTCAACTGATCTTGTGCAATCACCGCGATGATGACCATTAACAAGTAATAAACAAGATAAACGACAAAATTGATAAGTGTGATACGGATAAACCCTTTATTAAATAATTTTTCTTTCATTACAGAATATTCACTCCAATATATTTTTTGTGCAATTTATTTGTAAATTGCGATTAAAACGAGGGCTGTAAGTACGTGTTGTGCGCTTTTTCTTGCTGAAGTTGTTGTGTGTGTATAGAAATTCTTTTTAATTCATTGATTTTTTGTTCTACTTCTGCGTAATTAGATGGGTAACGGTCAACTAGTTGACAAATGAACAAATCACGAATTTGCATAAAATCGTGTGCAAAATGGATTTCTTCCGATGTTGTTTCTTCATTCTTTCGCATAAGCAGATATTCTTGATAGGCATCATTCAAAAAGATAAGAGCTGCCTGCGGATCAAAGCGATTGCTATACGCAACCTCCAAGCGATTGATCAATAATTCTGTCCATGTTTCCATAAAAAGACCTTCTTTCTGTTTGTGAAATCACTGTACCAAGAAATCAAAAAAAGAAAATTCGATTTTGTGTATATGAAAGTAAAAAATGAAAGGATATATACATTTGTTAATGTTTTATGTAATTTTTCTGAAAAGCAAAAATAATGTATAATAAGAAATGTCAAGTTAAGAAATAATAAAGTGAGTAGAAAAGTGAATAGTATTAAGGGGTGCACTGTGAACAATAGAGTCTTAGCTGAGTATTTAAATGATCATTCATTTCCAATAATTGTAAAAGAAAAGAAAAAGTATCTAATGTATGAGGGGTTACAGGACAGATATGCATATATTTTAAAGAGCGGTGTTGTTAAAACAAGTGTTATATCGAGAGATGGTCGAGAATTTAATCTAGAATACATAAATGGTCTTGAAATTGTTTCTTTAGTAAAGGATGAGTATTCGCAATTTATAGATGCACCATTTAATATCCGAATTGAATCATCAATTGCTGAGTTGTATCAAATCGATCGTGTACAATTTTGGCGAGACATCAACAATAGTCTAGAACTGCAAAATTATGTCAAAGATTATTATCGGTTGCGATTGATGCATTCAATGAAAAAAATGCAACAGATGTTGATGAATGGTAAATTTGGAGCGGTGTGTACACAGATTTATTCTCTATATGATATGTTTGGAAAAACAGTGCCTGGGGAGCAAGGTTTTTTAATTGACTTTATCATTACAAATGAAGAAATCGCACGCTTTTGTGGGATTGCTTCAGCAAGTTCGGTGAATCGAATGATGCAACAATTGAGAGAAATGGGCGCCATTGAAATCAGGAAAAGACAGATTTGGATCAAGGATATCGAAATGATCAAAGAGAATATTATATTTTAGGTAGATAAGTACTTGTTTTAATAGACAAAATGAAATAAAAAAGAAAAATTACAAAAAGAGTTGCAGAACATAAAAAAACGTGATATATTTATTTCTGTTGTTCGTACAGCAAATAAAATAACGAAAATCTTATTATAGTTTTCTGTTTTATGAAGTTATTCTTTTTGAAAAATGTCTGTAAAAACAGTTGACATCTTCCAGAAAAGAAGCTATACTTATGAAGTTGCATTAGACATCGACGATTTTTCAACCGTTGAAAAAACTTTAAAAAAACATTTGACAATTTAGAAAAACAGATGTTATAATAACTAGGTTGCTAACGCGACAAGTTAGACCTTTGAAAACTGAACAAAGCAAAGACAAACCAAATGTGTAGGGCGTCTTGATTGATTCAAGACAACAAACATTTTTAAAACAGCAAGCAATATGCTAGCAAACAAATTGAGCTTAACAATCTTTATGATTGTTCTAACTTTTATTATGAGAGTTTGATCCTGGCTCAGGACGAACGCTGGCGGCGTGCCTAATACATGCAAGTCGTACGCTTCTATTTCCACCGGAGC
>JBKEDT010000042.1:0-20098 GCA_047975565.1 Enterococcus sp.
CCGATTCTTGTGTATTTTTTATATGATTTTTATAAGATATTTCTTCGGCTAATACATTCGTACCTGTGGATATGCCAATACTGATAATAGAAAAGGTAATTGTAAATAAGGAAACTAAATTTATTTTTTTCATAGAACTTTCTCCCACGCTTTTATTTTTTATAGGTGAAGTGTATATGCATTTTTTATAAAATAGAGAATTTTTCATAACTTGATATATAAATTCCTAAGTGTTTCAAACTATATGGTAAAGTATCGATAGATTGTTCATAGCACAGGTGAAATTCATCAAAGTAGTCATCTTTTTTTGTTATCTTAAGTTTTAATTGTTGACAGTAGAACGTTCAAAATGGTAAATTGTTACCAATCTTTAGGAAAGGGGAAATCAGACATGGCTTACCAAACTCTTTTAACTACAGAGTGTTGTTGTATGGTGCAAAATTGCAGCATACCAATTCGCCATGCCTATTATTCGACCTACTTTCTAAAGTGATGTCATCATTCCTGTGTGCACCAGGAGTGTTCGGACTTTTTTAGAATTTTCGAGGTACTGATTAATAGTCAGTACCTCTTTTTTTATACATTTTTCTAGTTTTAAATAGATGAGGAGCAAGCAAATGGTTATTGAGAATATTCAGGAACAGATTGGCAATACGCCATTACTGAGATTAACAAGTAAGGAGTTAGAGATACCAGACGGTACTGAGATTTTTGCAAAATTAGAATATTTGAATCCAGGTGGGAGCATCAAGGATAGGCTAGGAAATTTTTTGATAGAAGAAGCCTTTAATAAGGGAAAAATACAAGCTGGTGGAACATTGATTGAACCAACAGCGGGGAATACAGGAATCGGACTTGCATTAGCCGCATTGTCCTACAATATCCAACCAATTTTTGTTGTTCCTGAAAAATTTAGTGAGGAAAAGCAATCCTTGATGCAAGCGCTAGGTGCCAAAATCATTCATACCCCTACAAGTGAAGGGATAACGGGCGCTATAAAAAAAGCTAAGGAATTGGCACAAGAGATTCCAGAAAGTTACTTGCCCTTACAATTTACAAATTTAGCCAATCCTGAAGCTTATTACCAAACTTTGGGACCCGAAATCTATAACGAGATTTCTAAACCAATCACAGCCTTTGTTGCTGGTGTCGGATCAGGAGGGACATTTGCAGGAACGGGTGCTTATCTACAAGAGAAAAACAAAGCGCTTTTACTCTATGGAGTTGAACCTGAAGGCTCGATTTTAAACGGGGGAGAAAGCCATGGACATGAAATTGAGGGTATCGGAGTAGAATTTATTCCGCCATTTTTTGAAAAAATAAACATTACTGGGTATGAAACAATCAGTGATGCTGTAGGGTTTGAATATACACGTAAATTAGCAAAAGAATTTGGAGTACTTGCAGGGAGTTCAAGTGGAGCAGCACTTGCAGCTTCGGTAAATATTGCACGAAAATTACCTCAAGGAAGTACAATAGTTACTATTTTCCCTGACGCAGGAGATCGTTATTTATCAAAAGATATTTATACACGAACAGAGTATTAAACAATAAAAATCAGATAAAGAGAAACAATAAATTAGGAGGAAAAAGAGTATGCATATGAATACAAAATTGATTCACGGGGGAATTAGTACAGATCCAACTACAGGAGCTGTGAGCGTACCAATTTATCAGACATCGACGTATAAACAAAATGGTGTAGGAAAACCGAAAGGATATGAATACTCGCGTTCTGGAAATCCAACACGATTTGCTTTGGAAGAATTGATTGCCGATTTAGAAGGTGGTGTGAAAGGATTTGCATTTGCTTCAGGATTAGCTGGAATTCATGCTATTTTATCTTTATTTGAACCCGGTGATCATATTTTATTAGGTGATGATGTTTATGGTGGGACATTTCGATTGATGGCACAAGTCTTTGAGAAGAATGGCTTGTCTTATACAACCATTGACACAAGTGATTTAGAAAACATCACGAATAATATCAAAGAGAATACAAAAGCTTTATATTTAGAATCACCAAGTAATCCATTATTAAAAATTACAGATATCAAAGGTGCAACAGATTTAGCAAAAGCGAATAATTTACTATCGATTGTGGATAATACATTTGCAACGCCTTATTTCCAACAACCTTTAGCATTAGGTGCAGATATCGTTGTGCATAGCGGAACGAAATATCTCGGTGGACATAGTGATGTTGTTTCCGGTTTAGTAACAACTAATCAAGAAAAACTTGCTGAAAGAATCGGCTTTCTACAAAATGCAATTGGCGCAGTTCTTGGGCCACAAGATAGCTGGTTGATGCAACGTGGAATAAAAACATTAGGCGTTCGGATGCGTGAACATCAACGAAATGCACTTGAAGTTGCACACTTTTTAGAAAAACATCCAGCTGTTGCGACCGTTTATTATCCGGGACTGACCGACCATCCAGGATATGAAATCGCAAAAAGTCAAATGTCTGGCTTCTCTGGTATGGTTTCGTTTGAACTAAAAGCAGAAGCAAAAGCAACTGCACTTGTCGAAAGTTTTGAATTATTTACTCTTGGTGAAAGTTTAGGTGGCGTAGAAAGCTTGGTGGAAGTTCCGGCTGTAATGACACACGCATCAATCCCTAAAGAAAAACGGGAAGCTGCTGGAATCAAAGATGGTTTAGTGCGTTTGTCAGTTGGGTTGGAAGATTCTCGTGATTTGTTGGCAGATTTAGTACAATCATTTGAAAAGGTGGGCTTATAAATGGGACTAGAATTTATACCGATTTTTACAGAATGGGCAAAAGAGTATGATGCAACGGTAGAGGGGCGAGATCCAGAATACGCAGAAGTTTTTAGTCGTTATCCAGAGATGCTACAAATGATTGCAGAAAAATCAGGAAATCAAGTGTTAGAGTTTGGCAGTGGGACAGGAAATTTAACTACTGCCTTACTTCGAGCAGGGAAAAAGGTATATCCAATCGAACCTTCTGAAGAAATGCGGCAAATCGCAAGACAAAAACCAGAATTAAAGGATGTACATTTTGCGAATGGGGATATGGAAAATTTTGAGCATCCTAGTACACAAATTGATACGATAGTCGCCAATTTTGTTTTCCATCATTTAAACGGCATCGAAAAGCAACGTGCATTAAAACAATATGCAGCACTTCTACCAGTGGGTGGTAAGGTGATTATCGGTGATACAATGTTTCTTTCTCGAATGCGATTCGATGATGTGATTCTTCAATCAATGGCTTCAGGGAAAGATACTTTGGCAGACGATTTGCAAAGAGAATACTATCCATTGATTCCAGATTTAGAAAACTATTTTCATGAAGCAGGGTTTACAGCTACATTTTTACAAATCAATACGTTTGCTTGGATTGTCGAGGCAACGAAAAAATAATTAGAAAAGAAGCTACTAAAAAGGAGAGACAAAAATGAAAATGAATGTTGAAAGCTTTAACTTAGATCACACGAAAGTTCAAGCGCCCTATGTCCGTGTGGCAGATAGAAAAACAGGTGGAAACGGTGATAGTATCATTAAATATGATGTTCGTTTCAAACAGCCAAATAAAGAGCATATGGAGATGAATAGCTTACATTCTTTAGAACATTTAACAGCTGAGCTGATTCGTAATCATGCCGATTATATTGTTGATTGGTCGCCGATGGGGTGCCAGACAGGATTTTACCTAACTGTATTAAACCATGATAATTATGAAGAAATACTTGCTGTTTTAAAAGCAACTATGGAAGATGTACTTGTTGCTACTGAAGTTCCTGCAAGTAATGAAGTTCAATGTGGCTGGGCTGCAAATCATACATTAAGCGGTGCACAAGAATTAGCACGTGAATTTTTAGCCAAAGAATCTGAATGGTCGATTGTTTTTCCTGAAGAATAAAAAGAAAACAACCTCGAAAATTGGGCGATTTAAGCTCAATTTTCGAGGTTGTTTTTTATTGGAAATTTTAATTCATTTAGATTAAATGAATGGATAAGATTATTTGCAAGTGATCCATACAAAATTGCTTGATCCTTTAACTCAGCGTGTTTCAGCTGCACATCCTCTGTTAGGACACCAGTTAAATCATGTCTTATTTCATCAATCAGTTCTGGAAGAATAGTGGTTAATTTACTACTGATAGAGAGCACTTCTGGATCTAAAATGCTAATCACATTGTTGATTCCAGTTGCTAATAGCAACGCTTTGTCTTTCAGGAGTTGAATCGTTTCTTTATCCCCCATCTTATAGAATTCGGCTAAGATTGTTTCATTTGCTATTTCTAAATTTTTTAATTTTTTAAAGTCATTTAAAATTGCTTCCGCAGAAGTGTACATCTCTAAGCACCCGTGATTGCCGCACGGGCAGAGTTTCCCATTTGGATAAATGATTTGGTGACCGATTTCGCCAAATTTACCAAAAAATCCAGTGGTTAATTTTCCATTTTGAATAAATCCAGCACCAATGCCTTTTCCAATACTGATTGTGAGTAAATTCGTTGTATCTGAAGCAAAAGTATATTCGCCTAAAGCAGCTAAATTTGCTTCATTTTCAATGAAAACAGGAAATCCATAATGCTCTTCTAGTGTCTGGGGCAGATGAGAATATGTGTCCAAATCATATTCGGGAGAAAAAATAAATTCATTATCATGAACAACGCCATGAATGGATATTGTCAAGCCAATAATACCATGAACAGCACTAGGCAAATCGGATAGAATTTTTGACAAAGTTTCATGGATATAGTGTTCTCGAGTGTTTGAATTAAATAAAATATCTTCAATTCGATTCATCTGGATGATAGTACCATCAAGAAATGTGGCGGTTCCTTCAATATAATTGTACCCAGCATCTATAGAAAGCGAAATGCCACTATGCTTGTTGAATTGTAGAAGGGTAGGTTTACGACCGCCACCAACTGTACTATTACCTGAACCAACTTCCATAATAAACTGATTATCTAAAAATTTTGTGATTATTGAAGATACAGTCGCCTTATTTAGGGAGGATTCTCGCGCTAACTCAATTCGAGAAATAGGCTCATGTTTAATGATTAATGATAAGATGGTCGCTTCATTTTGTTCACGTATTTTAAATTTATCGGAAATCATGGCTGGTTCTCCTTTTATTCGTTTTTTATTACAAAACAGTTTATCACTTAACCGAAAAAAAAGATAGTTTGTTTATCGTGAAAACAAATAAAAACAAATGAATTTGAAGATAGGTTGTTTTAATAAAAAATCACAAGAAAGGGGTTGCAAGAAACCTAGAAAGCGATTACAATATAGCCAACAAGTTAGTTTGTTCGATAAACTAACTAATTGTAGTTGACAGGAAAGAGGGGGCTATTGAGATAGAACTAGGATGAACACGTAATAGGTTTGTTGTAAAGAACACATAATTGAAAGGATGGAAAAGATGGCTGATACAACTAGTACAGTTATGGATGATGCAAGTACTTCTGCAGGGGCTGTAACTATCAAAAAAAATGATCATCAGGTACCTTGGAAAGAACGACTTGCTTATGGAATGAGTGACTTTGGCTGTAATACGGTTTTTCAAGTTTTAGGAACATATTTTTTGGTCTTTTGTACAGATACTTTAGGCGTGGCAGTTGCTGCCACAACAGGTTTATTTGCATTGACAGCTGTAATTGATTCGATTGATGGTATTTTTTGGGGACAATTTATTGACCGAACACATACACGTTGGGGAAAATCTCGTCCTTTCTGGTTATGGTTTTCGATACCATTTGCTTTATTTTGTGTAATGGCATTTTCTGCTCCAAGCTTTATTATGGACAGTCAAACAGCAAAAATCGTGTGGATTTATATCGCATATATTGGTGCGAAAGTTCTATATTCAGCAATTAATATTCCTGTAACATCTATTTTACCAGCGATGACAACTAGTTCAAAAGAACGTGTAACGATTTCAACGGTTCGTCAATTTTTTGGGAATGCAGGATCATCGATTTTCTTACCATTAACTTTACCTGCTGTCGCTTTTTTAGGAGCAGCATTAGGTGATGGAGAAAGCGGAACAAAATCGGCTGCAGGGTGGACTGCTTGGGCAATTATCTTGGGTATTGCGACAGTCATTTCAATGATGATCGCATTTGCAGGAACCAGAGAAAGAGTCGTAACGAAAGACTCTCAACGTTCTATTCCAATGCGCGAGAGTATTAAAGCAATCAAAGGAAACTACCCATGGTTCATTATTATCTTTATCAATTTTGTTTATTGGGGATCTTTTGCGATCCGCTCTAGTGCGTTGCCTTATTATTTTAAGTATAACCTTGGACATGAAGGATTAGGCTCGTTAACGTTGATGGGAACATTTTTACAATTAGCTACCACAGCTGCTGTACCATTTTTAGTTATCCGCATTGGTAAGAGAAATACGATGATGATTGGTATGATAGGTACAATTGTTTCTCAACTGTTGTTGTTCTTGTCTGAACAATTGAACGGAAACATTCCAGTAATCATGACAGCGGTTGTTTTATTTTATTTAAGTCAAGGATTGATTGGCGCCCTGATTGCAGTAATGCTTTCTGATGCAGTTGATTTTGGAGAGTGGCGTAATGGAATTCGTGCAGAAGGTTTTGTCACTTCATTTTCTTCATTTTCAGCCAAATTAGGTATGGGGTTAGGTTCAATGATCCTAGCAACAATCTTAGCTTGGGGACATTATGTAGAATCATCAGGTAGTGCAATGACGACACAACCAACATCGGCGTTACACTCTATTTCAATTGGATTTATTTGGATTCCATTAGTAGGGTATATATTATCAGCAGTTGCCTTATATTTTAACAATCTAGATAAATTTGAAGATCAAATGATGATAGAACTAGAAGAAAAACACATTCGTGAATTGGCGGAATAAAGAAAGGAAGAAAAAGATGAAATTTACAGATGGTTATTGGTTAAATAAAGAGCAGTATCATATAGAAAATCCAAAAGAAGTGTATGAAGCTTCTATTGAAAAGGATGAACAAGGTAAAGATTCTTTACTCGCTTATGCAACGTACAAAAAAATTACTGAACGTGGAGATACATTGAATGTTGGAAATACAACGATTCGTGCATTCTCGCCAATGGAGGATGTTGTCGGAGTTCAATTGACCCACTTTGATGTGAGCGATAGAAATCCACGTTATGAATTGTATCCTGATAAAAATGTGCAACCTAAAGTTACGATCGATAAAGGTGAAGTAGATGGTCAAGGGGCTGGTATTCAGACTGGACATGCATTATTTACTTCAGGAAAATTAAGTTTAGAATTACCCGTTCATGGTAATTTCAGAATGGCATTTAATTATCAAGGAGCAGACGGCGTTATTCGAGAACTTACTGCGTCTGAACCGACTGCTCAAGCTTCGATTGATGATTTATCAACGGGGGCACTTTTCCCATCAAGTGTAGCAGGGACTCAAGCGAATTTTATCGAAGCACGACAAGCTGGGATGTCTTTGAATCGTCCAAAACATTATATGCGAGAAATGCTGAATATTGACGTTGACACTAAGTTATACGGTACTGGTGAACGATTTACACCATTTGTAAAAAATGGTCAAACGGTTGATATCATCAATAAAGATGGCGGTACAGGTTCCGAACAATCGTATAAAAACATTCCATTTTATTTAGCTTGCAAGCCAGGTGTAGGGAGCTCGGCAGGGGTATACTATGGTGTTTTTGTCAATCAAAGCCAACCAGTTAGCTTTGAATTTGCTTCTGAAAATGTACAACGTGTACAATTTTCAACTGAAGGGGAACACTTGGAATACTTTATTGTTGCTGGAGATTCAGCAAAAGATGTACTAGGAAAGTTCAATAAATTAACTGGTGGGGGAACCTTACCTCCGGCTTGGACATTTGGTTTGTGGCTATCGACATCATTTACGACAGACTATTCAGAAGAAACAGTCATGAAATTTATTGATGGAATGGAAGAACGTGAGTTACCTCTTGATGTTTTTCACTTTGACTGTTTTTGGATGAAAGGTTTTGAGTGGAGTAATTTAGAATGGGATAAAGAAGCCTTTCCCGATCCAGAAGGATTACTGACACGATTGCATGAACGTAATTTAAAAGTATGTTTATGGATCAATCCCTACATTGCGCAAAAATCATCTTTATTCAAAGAAGGTGTAGAAAATGGTTACTTTATTACTCATGAAGATGGAACTACATGGCAATGGGATTTATGGCAAGCTGGAAATGCGTATATCGACTTTACCAATCCAGATGCGGTGACTTGGTATCAAGCACATTTAAGACGCTTGTTGGACATGGGAGTAGATTGTTTCAAAACGGACTTTGGTGAACGAATTCCTATGTACGATGCGAAATTCTTTGATGGTTCAAATCCTCAAGGCGCACATAATTATTATACATATCTGTATAATGAAGCCGTTTATGATGTATTAAAAGAAGTGAAAGGCGAAGACGAGGCGGTTGTATTTGCTCGTAGTGCGACTGTAGGTAGTCAAAAATTCCCTGTTCATTGGGGTGGCGATAATGTATCGAGTTATACATCTATGGCGGATACGTTACGTGGAGGACTATCTTTCCTAGTAAGTGGATTTAATTTCTGGAGTCATGATATCGGTGGTTTTGAAGAAAGTACCCCTGCAGATTTATATAAACGTTGGACTCAATTTGGTTTATTGTCCTCTCATTCACGTTACCATGGAAATATTCAGTATCGTGTACCATGGCTATTTGATGAAGAAGCAGTCCAAGTAACACAAAAATTTACGAAATTAAAAGTGCACATGATGCCATATCTTTATCCGCAAGCACAAAAGGCTGTAGAATTAGGCATTCCGTTGATGCGTCCAATGTTTTTAGAGTTTCCAAATGACCCAAATACGTATAACTTGGATCTGCAGTACATGCTTGGGGAAAGTCTACTTGTAGCACCGATCTTTAATAAAGAAGGCGTTGCAAGATTCTATCTACCAAAAGGTACTTGGACACGATTAGTAATGGATGATGGAATGGAAAAAGAACTAGTTTCAACAGGGGAATGGTTTGAAGAAACACATAGTTTCATGAGCTTACCGTTGTTTGTTCGAGAAGGCCATACAATTGAAATGGACGAAAATTTGAAACAAGCGAGTGATTATAAAATATAAAAATTTAGTATATTAGGCAAAAAAACTGTGAAGCGATCCCAAAAAGTTAGATTTTTGTGATCGCTATTTTTATGGTAAAATATAGCTTTGAATTTAAGTTAAACATTGTCTAAAAACATTCTGTTCAATTTAAATTAGACGAGATAGAGTTATATCAAATCACTAATAATTTTCCTTTTCGAAGAACATCCCATTCAGATCAATGATAGGTATATCAAGTGAAATATTATAGTAACAAATTAAGGCAACACAGCATCTTTAAAAGTGTGTCCCATAAGGAAATTTATTTAGATAATCCATCTATCTACTATATGATAATTAGGTTAAGAATATAAAAAAGATGGACTTTTTCACTCCTCAAAAATCTAATTTTGGGGGATCACTACAACGCGCTTAGAGGTTTTTATTCTTTTTAAAATAAGAAAAAGGCATTAAATGTATTTTTTTTGGCGTAAAAAGACATTAATATATTTTTTTGATTTGATAACATTTAATTATTAAATCAATGGGAGGAAATTAAATGGCAATTATATTAATTACAGGAGCAAGTAGTGGAATTGGTTATGAAACAGCTAAAAATTTAACAAAAGGGGGACATAGGGTATATGGTGCTGCTCGCAGAATGGATAAACTAGAAACTTTAAAAAATATAGGTGTCATGCCCATATACTTAGATATTACAAATCAAGGGTCATGTGAACAGGTTATAGAAACAATTATAAAAAACGAAGGGACAATTGATATTTTGGTTAATAATGCGGGTTATGGTTCTTATGGAGCTATTGAAGATGTATCATTAACTGAAGCACAGCGGCAATTTGATGTAAATTTATTTGGAATAGCGCGCCTAACAAAGTTGGTTTTACCTTATATGCGTAAACAGAAATCTGGTCGAATTATTAACGTTTCCTCAATGGGTGGACGAGTTACAACTTATTTTGGAGCTTGGTATCATGCAACTAAATACGCATTAGAAGCTTTTAGTGATGCTCTTCGTATGGAAACTAAACCATTTGGAGTTGATGTATCTTTAATTGAACCCGGAGGAATAAAAACTAATTGGGGATTTGTTGCAGCTGATCACCTAGAAGAATCTGCTAAAGGAGGAGTGTATGAGCGTGATGCTGAAAAAGCTTCATCTGGGATGAGAAAGCAATACTCAGGAAACATGATGTCTGATCCAAAAATTGTCTCAAAATGTATTGCAAAAGCTGTCAATTCAAGAAAACCACATCCACGTTACTTAATTGGATTCGGTGCTAAACCAATTGTTTTTCTTCATACCATTTTACCTACACGTTTATTTGATTGGATGATGATGCATTCTAGTTGATGAAGGGAGAAAAATAAAATTGAAAATTGCTATAGATAAGTCGTTTCAAGAATTTTTAGAAATAAATCTTTTAGATTTAAATCTAATTTTGGAGGAAGCGAATATTACAAATGGTTTATGGAAAGAAGAAATTATATTATCTGATAATGAATTTTATCGGTTTCAAGAAGTGCTGTCGCAGAAAATAACCGATGAACAACTTTTGCTATTAAGTGATGTGAAACAAATTAAATTATTTATGCCAATATTTTTTGCAGCTCTTTCATCATCAAATGGTATACAAGCTATAAATCGACTAGCTCAATATAAAAGGCTAATTTCCCCAGTCGATATTGAGGTACAGCATTTCAATGATACAGTAGAAATTTCAATTAACGAAGTATCTGGAACACAAAAATTGTCTAGATTTTCATTATTAAATGAACAGTTTATCATTTTAAATATTTTAAGGACTGGTAGTGGTCAAAATATTATACCCATCAAAATAAAAGGACCTTTTGCCTTGTCGGCTTCCATGATATCATTTGTTGGCTGTAATTCGGAGGTTTCTTCTAATAATCTACTTGTTTTTAAACTAGCCGATTTAGAGTTACCATTTTCTACTAGGAATAATAGTATGTGGAAATTGATTGAACCTGAATTAAATCGTCAACTTGAAGACATTAAAACCAGTTCACCTATCATTAATAGTCTCCATCAGATAGTACAGCTTCTGATTCCATCGAAAGAGTGTACAATAGACAATGTTTCAAATCGTCTTGGAGTTAGTACTAGAAGTCTTCAAAGATATCTTGCAGAAGAGGGGACTACTTTTAAAGCTGAGTTACAGTTAGTACAAAAAAATATGGCACTGCATTTTTCTAGAGACTTAAATTTAACAACAGATGAAATCTCATGGTTACTGGGATACTCTGAAACTAGTGCATTCACACGTGCTTTTAAAAAATGGACAGGAATGACTCTTAATCAATATCGTAAAAAGAAACGTCTAAAATAATAAGTGTGTTATTTAGACTCTATAATAATTGGGTTCACTATAATTAAATTCCCTAATCAGTCATAGGAGGAGAAAAAATGTCCATAACTAAGAATCTCAAAAAACGGCTGGCTACTGTTTTTACCGAAATTCTTACTGATATTCTTCATTAGGCAATAGTCTGGATAATTGTTTGTTATAGGTAATGATCAGTTCTTGCGTTGCTCGTGAGATGCCAGTATATAGAAGCCTTTGATCTTCGGTATCATGATACTCATATTCTGATACATTATGAAGAATAACGTAAGGGAATTCTAATCCTTTCGCTTGTGCAATCGACAAGATTTTTATTGGAAGCTTTGCAAGCACTGTTTTTTGAAGCTGTTCTACGTGAGCAATATCTTTTGTAAGCAAGACCCAATTCTTGTCTTCTGAAATAAGGGAAGACAATTGATCTACTTCTTCATTAGTATCTGTATAATTAACGAAGGTTACGGGTTTTCCTTCAGGACGGACTGCTATAACTTCAAAAGGAATAGTTGATGTAGCTAATGTCCCAAATAAATGAGTGATAGCGCCAGTTGAGCGATAACTCGTTGGCAGAGTATACGTTTTCGTTTGATGCTGAAAAATTGTTTCTAATTCACTAAATGTAAGCGTTGAATTAAAAATAGCTTGATTTTCATCGCCAACAACCATGAAATCTGCTTGAGGCCAACACAAACGTAGCAATTGGATTTGCGAAGCTGTATAGTCTTGTACTTCATCAATGACAATGATTTTATATTCCGGAATAGAAGATTTTTGGATGAATGACCGATAAATAAAACAACGAACGACTAATTCATCAATTGTTTTATACTCTGAATGGATGAAGGGTTTGTTTGTAAATGATTGGTAGAGTAGTGGAAGAAGCTCCTCAGTCTCTACCCAAAAAAATTGTTCGATTTTTTGTTGGATTTTTCGATATTTTTTTCGTAAGATTTTTTCAACCAAGGATGGTAAATTTTCTTCATCATCAGTAGTTAATAGACGGTTGAACCATTTTTTTTGTTGCTCTTCTGTACTACTTTGTAATTGATCAAGTAATTTTTTTGAGTATGCTTGCTTTTTAAGGCGATTTTCCCAATAACTCAGTAATTTTTCTTTTGTAGCTGCTAATCTTTCTATGAGTGGTGCATGAGTTGGTGTCTGTTCAAAAAACGATAGGACCAGTTCTTTAGAAATAAATACTTTTTGCTTTAACTGAATATCAGTGAAATTTAAAGAGAGAGTATCTACTTTTTGGGCAATAAAGGAGAGAAACGATTGATTTCTCAGAACATGTTCTTGATAACTTTCTTTCTTTTTTTGAATACGTTGAAAGTACAGTGCTTCATCTTCGACAGGATTAGACGAATGCGTAAGTTGTTGAACGAGTTGACGAAAGGTCAAAATGGCTGGATTTTCTTCACCAAGTGTAGGTAAGACGTGTGAAATATAGCTACCAAATGATTCATTTGGTGATAGAATGAGTAGATTACTAGCATCTAACTCTTGACGCTTTCGATAGAGTAAGTAAGCTAATCTTTGCAAAAGTGTAGAAGTTTTTCCGCTACCGGCTACACCGTGAACAAGTAAATGAGTACTTGATTGTTCACGAATAATACTATTTTGTTCTTTTTGGATCGTACTTGTAATATCAGACATCATTTGCGAATGATCTTTGGTGAGTGCTTGTAGCAATACGTCATCTTGAATTGCGGTTTCTGTGTCAAACGCTGCAACTAAGTGATCGTATTCAGTTATGAACTGGCGACGTTTCTGTAAATCAACTAGAATTTTTTGGGTATTGACAGAATAGCTTGTTGCTCCTATCTGATTTTGGTAAAAGAGTTCTGCAATAGGTGAACGCCAGTCAAAAATGCGTGTCGTTCCTTCTTCATTGGTAAAACCGTTGATTCCAATATTAAATGATTCTTTTACGTGGTCTTCTAAAAAGGTGACAGTGATTTGACCAAAATAGGGTGATGGGAGTAAACGATTGACTTTAGCTAACTCTGTTTGTGCACTATCTAATTGGAAATTATATTGATCAATTTGTCGGTTCATTGCTTCAATTGTTGCGTAGGTTGCTAAAGAATCTGAAATACTATCTAAATTTAGCCGAATATCATGTGTCATTTCATTGATATGTTGGCGCCCATTTTGTTCTTTTTGATAGATACTCTCAGTGAGCTGATACTGCATCTGTTTTAGTTCATTATAGATTAGGCGAAGCTCTTGTTGGTCAAATGATTGATTCATAGAGTAAACACATCCTTTTTCAGTTGGATACTAAGTTTAAGAGCTATTCTGCAAAAAAACAAGTCTACAAATTCAGCAGATTTTCCGGTATACTATAAGTGAGGATAAGTAGTGCACGAAACAATGTATACATAAAATAGATAGAGTCTCACCAAAGATACTTGGAGAGGCTCTATATTTGTATCAAATGAGAGATTGTATTATTGTGTATAAAGTAGAAAAGAGGATTATAAAGAAAGAATGGAGAGAATAAAATGATTGAATTGTATTATCACAACACGCCAAATGGAAACAAAATAAAGATTGCTTTAGAAGAAATGGAGTTAGAGTACCAAATAAAACCAATTGATATTTCAAATAATGAACAGTTTGATAAAGACTATTTAGTGATTTCTCCAAACAATAAAATTCCAGCAATTGTTGATCTTGATGGTCCAGATGGTGAACCTGTCAGTGTGTTTGAATCTGGAGCAATCTTGCAATATCTTGGAAGAAAAACCAAAAAATTCTATCCAACAAATGAAAGACAACGCATTATGGTAGAAGAATGGTTAATGTGGCAAGTGGGTGGCTTTGGTCCAATGTTAGGACAAAATCATCATTTTAGAATCTATGCAAAAGAAAAAATAGACTACGCAATCACGCGTTATGCAGATGAAACGACACGTTTATATAATGTATTAAATACACAGTTAGAGAGTAGGGACTATGTAGCCGGTGAGTATTCGATTGCTGATATGGCAATCATTACGTGGGTATTAAGTCATAACTTGCATCAGATTGATTTAGAAGATTTCCCAAATGTGAAGAACTATATGCAACGCATACTTGCTAGACCAGCTGTGCAACGTGCACTTGAAGGAACAAGATAAATGAATCAATTAAAGTAAAGGCCGAAAGAAGTGCAGGAGGAAAAAATGAAGACATATGATTACATCGTTATCGGTGGTGGAAGCGGAGGGATTGCTTCAGCGAATCGTGCTGGTTTACATGGAGCAAACGTTCTTTTGATACAAGCAACAGAAATAGGAGGAACTTGTGTCAATGTAGGGTGCGTTCCCAAAAAAGTGATGTGGAATGCAGCACAAATGAGAGAACAACTTTTAAATGATGCCAAAGATTACGGCTTACGAACAACAATAAATAATTTTGATTATGCAGAGTTGGTCAAAAATAGAGAAAAGTATATTGAGAGATTACATGGCGCATATGCGAAAGGATTCGCTTCAAATGGGCTAGATGTTATCCAGGGGTATGCAAAATTTATTGCCAAAGATATTGTCGAAGTAAATAATGAGCAATTTCAAGCGAAACACATCTTGATTGCAACTGGGTCGCATCCTGTTAAAGGGAATATTCCAGGAGCTGAATTAGGTGGGACTTCGGATGACTTTTTTGCTTGGGAAGAACTTCCGAGAAGTGTTGCAGTAATCGGTGCTGGTTATATTGCTGTTGAGTTGGCAGGCGTACTAAATGGTCTAGGTGTAGAAACGCATTTCGTTTATCGTCATGAGAAACCATTACGAAAATTTGATACGATGCTTTCAGATGAGTTAGTTGCTGCATATGAAAGTGCAGGCGTTCAGCTACACAAAAATAGTGTGCCGAAAGAAATTCGCCTTGAAAATGGGAAAAAAGTATTTGTGACTGAATCAGGTGAGAAAATCATTGTTGATGAAGTCTTATGGGCAATTGGTCGCAAACCTAATGTCAAAGGCTTTGGATTGGAAAATACAGCAGTTGAAGTAGATGAACGTGGTGCAATTCGTGTGGACGACTATCAAAACACAACACAACCTGGAGTGTATGCGGTTGGAGATGTTATCGGAAAAGTTGATTTGACTCCAGTAGCCATTGCAGCGGGAAGAAGATTGTCTGAACGATTATTCAATGGAAAGAAAGAATTAAAATTAGATTATCAAACTATCCCAACGGTTGTATTTAGCCATCCAACAATCGGTACCGTGGGGTTGACCGAAGAAGAAGCACGTACAACCTATGGAGAGGAAAATCTTCGTATCTATAAATCAACATTTACACCAATGTTCTATGCGTTAGGTGAACATAAGATCAAAAGTACGGTCAAGTTAGTGTGTGTTGGAACAGAAGAAAAAATCGTTGGCTTGCATGGAATCGGCCAAGGGATTGATGAAATGCTTCAAGGATTTGCTGTTGCGATAAAAATGGGGGCAACAAAACAGGACTTTGATGATACTGTTGCAATTCATCCAACGAGTGCGGAAGAATTTGTTACGTTGAAATAACGATTACGTGAGAAGTTTAGAAAGGAAGTACAATGAATCTACAAAAACAGATGCTAGATTTATTTGACCGTTCAACATTTTCATTTAAGCAGTTGAAGGAGACGTATTCAGCAGATGAAATTGAACAAATCAAATGTGCGTATAAAACGAATTGGCAACAATGGAAAAAGTTAAATCAAGAGATAACAAGTTTATTTTCTGGCGATTTAGCAATGCTGCAACCAAAAGTTGAAAGTTGGACAAATGGTTGGAATATTCGGAACCATTTTTGGTGTGCCTATCGAAGTAGTAATCGAAAAGAGGAGAACGCATGCTTAGCGACACTGTTGAATAAAAAGCAATATCAAGTTTATTTGATGTTCCAACATTATAAGAGTGATCAGAGAAATGGTTCAATAGAAGAATACAATGCATTGTTAGAACAAATTAATGAGTGGAGTCAAGCCATAGATATCCAACACTATTTTATTTGGCCTCAAGTAGAACATGAGTTGGAAGACCATCTACCGCTGTCTGAATATTTGGCAAGCAAAGAACTCCAACGTTCATTCAAGGAACAGTTGCTTGATCGAACTTTTCAAATTGGTAGATTATATCTAACAGAGGATTTGCCTCTCATTGACTGCGAAAAACAAACGGTAGCTACATTAGAAGAATTGGCAAGATTGTATAAAAAAATATAAGAATTCAAATAGGGTATTCGAACGTTGACTGTTCGAATCCCCTATTATTTAGCTGATTTTTAATGACTGTTCTTCTTCCTTATTACTATAACAACGATATTTAATAAGTCTATTTACAAAGTGGACAGATATCTGTATTCTTTGATTTAACAATAAGCTCGTTTTGAATTTTGATAATAAGGATGTGCTAGAATGAACAAATTTTTTATAAGTAATAGTGAAATGTTCATTAATTTTGTTGAGTATTTTGCTACTGCATGGGCCTGTGGATTCTTATTGTCATTATTGAGAGATATCCGCTATCTTGGATTTAGCATAGTTTTATCTGTAGTCAGTGTATGCATTTTTTCAGTTTTGGGAGTAGCTTCTTCAGAAATTTTTTGGGTTTTACTATTAATAGAATCAATTTATTTTTCAAAAAAGATTGCGAATCCAGTATTGATGTCCAGCTTTTCAATGATGGGATATGTGTCAATCAATTATTTGGTTAAAATTATTTTTCAACAATTTGGGTTAATGGAAAATATTTTTCCGAGTAGTATCTTGTTGATAACACTAGTTTTTTACGTGTTGGATATTTATATTTTAAAAATTATCTTTAAAAAATTTAATATTCCAACAGACAACAATATGATAATTTGGATTGTTTCCTCCTTATCTGTTATTGCTATTTGTAGTTACTTCATTTTGGAAATTTATGAGAGAATCTTTGAAAAAAAGATATTTTTTGAGTATACCAATTTGTTTTTTATTAATCTTTATGGAATTGCATTTGTTGTTTCAGCAGTGATAGTGGGATTTGCTGTTAAAGAACGAAATGATTTAAAGCGTAGAAATCAGGATGAAATTTATATGCATGAGTATATTGAGAGTCTAGAGAAAACAAATACAGAAATTCGTAGATTTAAACATGATTATCAAAATACGTTATTGTCAATGAAAGGATATTTTGATAATCATGATCTAAAAGGACTAAAGGATTTTTATCAATCCCATTTGCTTCATGCAGTAGGAAATTTAAGTCAGCAAACTCTTGATGCATCTAAATTTAGCAATCTAGGCGTTAGAGAAGTTAAAAGTTTGCTCATCAGCAAAGTTTTGCAGGCACAGGGTCAAAACATAACTATATCTATCGAAATTCCCAATGAAGTTAGAACGATTAATGCAAATGCGATTTTTCTTGTTCGATGTCTAGGTATAATTTTAGATAATGCGATTGAATCAGCAGTAAAAATTGAAAAAGGATGGATTCGAATTGGGTTCATACGTATAAATAATCATGGGCTTGATATTATTGTGGAAAATTCTTCTGAATCCTCGCTCCCCCCACTTCACCAGTTAAAAATTACTGGTTTCTCAACAAAAGGTGAAAATAGGGGAATTGGGTTAAGTAACTTAGACCTGTTGATATCAAAATCAAGCAATTGTACATTAGAAACTAGAATTACAGAAAATGTTTTTACACAGATTATTCATATATATGGGGAGGATACTAATGAGAATCTTTATATGCGAGGATGACCCCAACTTATTAGCTCGTTTCAGCAAAATAATAAGTCAGTATTTGTTATTTCATGATAAAGAAGTTAGCTTAGCGTTAGCCACTACATCACCGTTTGCTATGCTAGATTTTTTTAAAAATGATGGTGATCAAAATGAAGATAATCTGTTCTTTCTTGATATTGATTTAAAAACCTCAATCGATGGTGTTACTTTAGCAGTGAAAATCAAAAAAATCTATCCGAATTCTAGAATAGTTTTCATCACAATACATAGTGAAGCACAATACTTAGTTTTTAAGTATAAAATTGAGGCAATGGACTTTATATTAAAAAATGACCTATCTAAAATTCGAGAAGATATACAGGCATGTATAAATTTGGCGAGTAATCGATTTTTATGTAATACCATACATCAAGAAGAAACTATACTTCTCAAAGTGAATGGTGTTATAAAGAAAATCGGCATTAACGAGATAATGTTTTTTGAGACATCTACTAATGCCCATAAAATTGTAGTACATATGATGAATAGACAAATTGAGTTCTTTGGAAAATTAAGTGAATTAGAAGAGCAAAATGAGACTCTTTTCCGATGTCACCGTGCAACACTGATTAATCCACATAATATTAGAAGTTTTGATAAAAAAAGAAAAGAAATTATATTTAATAATGGAGAAAGGTGCTGGGTGTCCGTTCGCTATCTATCGCTGATAAAAAAAATTCTATGAAAAGAAGTCGTTGAGACTTCTTTTTTTCGTTTAGGATAAAAATAGCTCATTCTAGGAAATAAAACACTTTTGAACTTTAAAACATGCTATTTTATGGAATAGCCGAGAATACTCGAGACTTTAGTCGTGCAGATGCATCGGATTCGGTTGTGGCATAGGTTATGTCAAACAACCGATATAATAGATTAAAACCTTTTTGAAATTTAACGATTACATATGTTAACCCTTTTTTGAGGAGGTTTTTTCATGTCAGAAGTACATCATGGTCGCGGATATGTCTATTCTATACAGTATCAGTTGGGTTGGTGTGTAAAATATAGACAGAATATTTTACAAGGAAATATTGATACATATGTTAAGAAGTTATTAAACCAAATTGCGTTAAATAATGATATTCAAATTGTTGAAATGGAATCAGACAAAGACCATATTCATATGCTTATTGAATGCAAACTTCAACAGTATCTTCCGAATATAGTCAAAGCTTTTAAAGGTGTCTCTGCACGGTTCTTGTTTAAAGAATACCTTGAATCAGAAAGAGAAATGAGGTGAATTGTAATGTTACGACATAAAGCTTATAAGTTCAGACTATATCCAACTAGTGAGCAAGAAATATTAATTGCTAAAACAATTGGATCATCAAGGTTTGTCTATAATCATATGTTAAACGCTTGGAATATCTCATATAAGGAAACTGGCAAAGGTTTGTCTTATGGTAAATGTTTTGCCATGTTACCTTCTATGAAAAAATCAGAGGATACATCATGGTTAAAAGAAGTAGATAGCGTAGCGTTACAATCCTCTATTAAAAATTTAGCTGATTCTTTTGATAGATTTTTCAAAAAACAAAATCAAGCACCTAACTTTAAAAGCAAGAAAAATCCAGTTCAAAGTTACACTACAAAAAACACAAATAATACTTTGGCTATTATAGGTAACAAGGTGAAATTACCTAAACTTGGATTCGTTCGTTTCTCTAAAAGTCGTGAGGTCAATAGTCGCATTTTAAGTGCAACTGTCCGTAAAAATGCTAGTGGAAAATTTTTTGTTTCTCTACTATGCGAAGAGGAAATAACCGAACTGCCAAAAACAAATAAAAGCGTTGGGATTGATTTAGGCATTACAGATTTTGCTATTCTTTCTGACGGTCAAAAAATCGATAACAATAAGTTCACAGCTAAAATGGAAAAGA
>JBKEDT010000036.1:0-1958 GCA_047975565.1 Enterococcus sp.
AAAAAGCGCAAGTTAAACAGGCACAAAATTATTTACAAAAAAACACAGCTGAAATGGAAGCGTACCGTAAGGTACATCTAGAAAACTATGAGGGCGTAGCTTATCGAGAAGCAACACCTATAGACTATCTAGGAAAAGCCTTTAACGATACAGTTATGAATATTCTCTACAGTAATAATACAAGAGAAAGACGGAGAAAAGAAACAGAGTGGGAAATGGAGAGGAAGAAACGGCAACATGACAAACGAGATCGTGGCGGAAGAGGTATGTAATTAATTTGTAAGAAAAGTAAGCAAAACGTAATTCAATAGACAGTTCAACGGTCGTTTTTTGTGGTACAATATTTACAAATATTAGAGAAAGGAGAAGTTTTATGTGGAAGGTAGAACAAAGTGGTATGAACTTAACGAAGTTAGCAAACAGCTAGGTTTTAATAAAGATTATGCTAGTAAATGGCTAAGTAGACATAGGGAAGAACTCCCAAAAGAAATGCTTATAGAATCAGAATCAGGAAAGACCAGGTTGATTTCTGAAGAAGGTATAAAATGGATAAGAGCGAACACAAAAAAAGAGGGCGCCCTCGTAAGCAGTAAGAGTGCTGACGAGGATAAATACCTAATATGTGCAGTATTAGGTAAAGCCCCTAATGTCCATTTTACAGGGTGGGATAGGGGTAGTCTAGAAAAAAATACCGTAATAATGTAGAATGTAGCATAAAAAAATTAAGGAAGTGTACAGATGAAAATTGAACGCTGGCAAGATATTAATGATAAGTTGGTCTCTAAAGCAAATAAAGCGATTATTATTTCAGATAAAGATTCAGAATATTTAAAAGATACCCAATATACTGCTAGTGAATTAGCTGAAAATGGTAGGGCTATCAATAAAGTTCGCCAAAAACTCATTCGAGATACAGTTAAACGTGAAGTAAGAATTGATCCATTACAACTTAGTGGCTACTTTGATAAGTTGTATGAAGGAGAAAACGCTGAAAAGGCAGAAAAACTAGAAACTAGAAAGCCTACACATCAGTTTAAGCAGATAAAAAGTAATCTGGAATTCTTTGGAGAAAGTTTTCTTGAAGGCTTTTTAGATTTTTATGGACTAGAGGTGGATAATGCTGTATCAAGATATGAAAGTAACCTACAAATTCTTGAAACACAGGAATTAGGAATGAAGAATGAACCTAAATATTACCTAGCGCAAAGTCAAAAAGGTGAGCTTAGTCTAGCTACGCTAGAGCTTCCAAGTCATAAAATTGCTAGTGAAGAATTACACAAAGTATATACTATACATAAAGTACATAGACAACAACAAAATTAAAGCATAAAACAACTGAATAGAAACGTTGATAATACTGGTAAATTTGATTAAAAGGAGGAAAGCGAATGAAAAAATTAATTAAAAATAACGTTTAAGGGATAGTTACAACTGTCACAATTGCTTGTTATTCATTACTTTTAAATGCGCAAACGACGTTTGCCGAAACTACTACACAAGCAGATACTCTCTCAGATATATTACATACTGCTGGAACAACTGTTCAAACGATACTTACTAGTTTAGTCGTAGTTGTTGGTATCTTTGCTTCATTATTTATCATTATCAAACGTTTACCAGATGCAGATGATCCTCGTGAGTAATCAGAAGTCTATAAGGGTGTTGGACGTATCGCAGGTATGGTTGCGTTAGCCGCCGCAGTCGTTTGGCTACTTCATTGGGTTTACACTCTATTTACTTAAGGCGGTGTTACAAGATGAAAAAAGGAAAAGAATTTATATTTCCAGAAAACGTAGATAAAGATTATGGGATTTGGAAAGATTACACATTGAAAGATTTTGGTTACGTAGGCTTAGTATTATTTATTGGACTTGTATTTGTTGCTATTCCACCATATTTATTGATTTTTACAATCGTTAAGATTGTAATTGTCGCAATAGCCATGACCGCAGTCATGG
>JBKEDT010000091.1:0-2428 GCA_047975565.1 Enterococcus sp.
AGTATTGAAGCAGTACAAAAGGCTAATTCTGGCCATCCTGGATTACCAATGGGCGCAGCACCAATGGCATATGCACTATGGACAAAACACTTAAAAGTAAATCCTAGTACATCAAGAAATTGGGTAGACCGCGATCGGTTCGTGCTTTCTGCCGGACATGGTTCAGCAATGCTTTACAGCTTGCTTCACTTATCTGGATACCAAGTAACGATCGATGATTTGAAGAGCTTCCGTCAATGGGGGTCAAAAACACCAGGACATCCAGAAGTACATCATACAGACGGCGTAGAAGCAACTACCGGTCCATTAGGACAAGGAATTGCGATGGCAGTTGGGATGGCAATGTCTGAAGCACATTTAGCTGCAACCTATAACAAAGAAAACTTTAACGTAATGGACCACTATACGTATGCACTTTGTGGCGATGGCGATTTGATGGAAGGTGTTTCTCAAGAAGCAAGTTCAATGGCTGGTCATATGAAATTAGGCAAATTGATCGTGTTATATGATTCAAATGATATTTCTCTTGATGGACCAACATCAAAAGCATTCACTGAAAACGTCGGAGCGCGGTATGAAGCATACGGCTGGCAACATATTCTTGTAAAAGACGGAAATGATCTCGAAGCAATTTCACAAGCAATCGAAGCAGCGAAAGCAGAAACAGAAAAACCAACATTGATCGAAGTGAAAACAGTGATTGGTTACGGTGCACCAAAAGAAGGCACTTCTGCAGTTCACGGTTCACCAATCGGTGAAGAAGGCGTGAAAATGGCCAAAGAAGTATATGGTTGGGAATATCCTGACTTTACAGTTCCTGAAGAAGTGGCAACACGTTTCCACCAAACAATGATCGAAGACGGACAAAAAGCTGAAACTGCTTGGAAGGAACAATTTGCAGCGTATAAGCATGCCTATCCTGAATTAGCAGCACAATTTGAAGCAGCCTTTGCTGGCGAGTTACCTACGGATTGGGCAGACGAATTACCAAGCTATGAAGTTGGAAGTAGCCAAGCAAGCCGTGTTTCAAGTAAAGAAATGATCCAAGCATTGTCACAAGCTGTTCCAAGTTTATGGGGAGGCTCAGCCGATTTATCTGCTTCAAACAATACAATGGTTGCAGCAGAAAAAGACTTTGAACCTGGGCAATACGAAGGCCGTAACATTTGGTTTGGTGTGCGTGAATTTGCAATGGCAGCAGCAATGAATGGGATTCAACTACATGGTGGAACACGCGTATATGGCGGAACATTCTTTGTATTTACTGATTATCTTCGTCCAGCAATTCGCTTGGCATCTATTCAAAACGTACCAGTTACTTACGTCTTGACGCATGATTCTGTTGCCGTTGGAGAAGATGGCCCAACACATGAACCAATTGAACAATTGGCTTCAGTTCGTTGCATGCCTGGTGTTCACGTTAATCGCCCAGCAGATGGTAATGAAACACGTGCAGCATGGAAAATTGCGATCGAATCAACAGATACCCCAACAATTCTAGTATTAAGTCGACAAAACTTACCTGTTTTAGCCGGTACGAAAGAAAATGCGGATACAAACGTTCAAAAGGGTGGTTATGTCCTTTCACCTGCACAAGGAGATATGCCAGAGGGCATTTTGATTGCGACTGGTTCTGGAGTAGCACTTGCAGCAGAAGCACAAAAAGTACTTTTAGCACAAGGAAAAGACGTTTCTGTTGTTTCTTTACCAAGTTTTGACCTATGTGAAAGTCAAACAGAAGAATACAAAGAATCTGTTTTACCGAAAGCAGTAACGAAACGTATCGGAATCGAAGCAGCAAGCTCATTTGGTTGGGATCGTTATGTGGAATCAAAAGGTAAAACAATTACGATCGATCACTTCGGTGCATCAGCTCCTGGAGATACAGTACTGCGTGAATTTGGATTTACAATAGACAACGTTGTAGCAACGTATAATTCATTATAAAACGATACGTACATGTATGATCAAATTAGAAATAACGGGATAGAATAGCAGTTTCTAACCTAAGAATAAAGCGAATACTCTCGGAAATCGTTCTGCAGATTTTTGAGAGTATTCGCTTATTTATGGGAAATGATTTTTTATAAAAAATATTTTAGAAAGAAAAAATATTTTTTTAGGCTACGCTGCTATCTTTTTCAATGTTACAGTTAAATTACAATATCGTTACAAAAAAAGAAATAATTCATATCAAATTGAGTTTTCCAAAATTTAAACGTATAATTTAATTACTTAAGTTTGGTTTAAGGAAAACTTTTTTATAAGTTTTTTTATTTTGAGGAGGTATTTGAATGCAAGAGCTGAGAACTCGCAGCGCCCGCCATCAAAAGAAAGCACCTAAATTAGTAATAAACAAAAAGGCAATTGCTCCTTTGATCGGAACAAGTCTTTTGGTTGGGCCATTGGTGATTACAGCAGCACCAAA
>JBKEDT010000049.1:0-21434 GCA_047975565.1 Enterococcus sp.
AAACAAGTCGGTGTTTCTTGGTCAACAGTTCAAAGAACATTAAGTTCTTTAGCTTCTATGACAAAAGTAAAGAAAAAATGGTTACCTGAAAGTCTTATAATGGATGAATTTCGGTCATTAAAAACCCAAACAGATAAGTTTTCCTTTTCTTGTATGGATGGAAAAACAGGCAAGCTTGTTGATGTTTTACCTAGTCGTAAAAAAGACTACCATGTTCATTATTTTATGCAATTCGAACAACAAGCACTCCTAGCAGTTAAGTCTGAGGTAACACACATGAATGCCCCTTATATTTCAGTGATGAAAACATTCTTTCCTAATGCCCAACTAATCGTAGACAGATTTCATATTATTCAACATCTCAATCGTTGCTTTGATAACGTCCGGAAAAGAATCATGAATCAACTGAACCCAAGAAACTCTGAAGAAGCAAAAATCTATCGTCAGTTAAAATCACTCAATCGGTTATTAATCAAACCAGAACAACGTTTGAATTACACGAAACGAAAAAAGTGGCGTAATTTCGGTTGGAATTACTTAACAGAGACAGATGTAATTGAACGTCTACTTTCTTCTTCAGAAGAATTACGCCTTAGTTATTCTTTTTATCAAGAACTTTTAGCCGCGTTCCATCAAAAAGATCCAGATGAATTTTTCCATCTACTTCATCAAACGCCCAAAGAACTACCTGATGAACTCAAACATATAAAAAAAGCGTTCTTTAGCTACGAATCTGCGATTCGCCTTGCATTAAAACTACCTTACAGCAATAGTAAACTGGAAAATATTCATACGCATATCAAAGTATTAAAACGAGTATCTTATGGTTTTCGAAGCTTTAAAAACATGCGAACACGCATCTTCTTAGCAAACCATTTGATCCAATTTAGCTAAAATAAAAAAACATTTACTACGAAAGTAAATTCTCGTAGTAAATGTTTCATTCGACTCCATCAGTCCAATTTGACAAAGAGCCTTTTTAAATATCCGTTAATAGCGGTTACCATTTACCGCATTTTCAGGACTGACTTCATCTAATTTTGCTAAGTCTTCTTTAGTTAACTCGATTTCTGTTGCCTTCACATTTTCTTCTAAATATTTCACGTGTTTTGTACCTGGAATAGGTACGGCACCTTTTGCCATTGTCCAAGCGATTGCAAGCTGTGCAACACTTACACCACTTTCTTTTGCCATTTCCTCTAGTTTGACTACAATATCGACGTTTTTGTGGAAGTTTTCTGGTTTAAAACGAGGTAAATGGCGACGCATATCACTTGGTGCTAAATCTTCGTATTTACGTAATTGCCCTGAAATAAAACCACGGCTTAACGGACTATAAGCAATATGCGTCATACCAAGCTCGCGTACAGTTGGTAAAATATCCTCTTCAATATCACGACTCCATAATGAATATTCCGTTTGTAATACACTAATCGGATGTACAGTATTTGCACGACGAATTTGCTCAGAATTTGCTTCTGAAAGACCTAACGCTCGTACCTTACCTGCTTTTACTAAGTCCGCCATTGCCCCAACGGTTTCTTCGATTGGCACATTAGGATCTACACGGTGCTGATAGTAAATATCAATGTAATCAAGATTCAAACGTAGTAAGCTTTCATCTATTGCTTTTTTTACGTAATCTGGGTGACCACCAATAAACTGCCAATTTGGACCGAATGTAAATTTCGTTGCAACAATGGCTTGGTCACGTTTTCCTTGTAATGCTTTTCCTAGTAATTGCTCATTATGACCATTGCCATAAGTATCAGCCGTATCCAGTAATGTAATGCCAAGCTCTAGTGAACGATGGATTGTTCTAATTGATTCTTCATCATTAATTTCGCCATAGACACCTGGAGACATACCCATCAAACCGAGTCCCATAGCTGAAATCTCTATATCTGAATTACCTAGTGTTATTTTTTTCATAACAGTCACTCCTTGTGAAGGTATAATTTCAAATTCAATATAACACAAAATAGGCAAAAAGTACAATTTTTGTCTATTTTGTGTTGAGAAGATTTTTTGTTATACTAAATGTATCGAGGGGGAATGGCGATGACGCAAGATAATCTGCTTCTAGCAAAGAGAAAAGAAATGCAAGGGAAAATGATTTTTAAATTGATTGGGAAAATGAGAAAAGGCGGCTTTCAGCAACTAAAAATGGAAGAAATAGCAGGCTTGATGGATGTAAGTAGGGCTACTTTATATAAATATTTTTCAAACAAAGAAGAAGTTATGACTCGTATTACAGATGGACTTACTGAATATGTAGAAAGTATGTTGCAAACTGATCAAGATTTTTATAATGGTTTTCAGCAAATCTTTGAGCAAAATGTTTCTATTGCATTACTCATTACAGATGATTTTTTACGGGAACTACAAAAGATATCTCCAGACTTGTATTTTCAATTAGTCACTGCATTAAGTAAACGCAATGAAGTATTAAAAAGATTTTATGAAAAAGGAATGAAGCAATCGATTTTCAATCAGTTGAATCCAGCGATGATTTTGTTACAAAATCAATTATTTCAAACGTTGTTTGATCCAGAGTATCTAGTAACACAACAGCTAACTATTGAAAATGCTTTACGAAATTTTTATCAATTACAAAAGATGCAGTTATTCCAACCAAGTTATTTAACAAATATTGATGAAGCTCAAATGGAGCCGAAATTCGATTATTTAACGAAAAAGATCGCAACGATTATTTACACACACCAAAGTAACTGAATTTTGTACAGTACCTCAACCTTATAGAACTATCGGGGTGCGTTAGTTCTATAAGAATAATTAAGAGACCACAGTTTTGAAGTGCGCCCCCTAAGTTAGACCAGAAAATCTAACTTAGGGGGCTTTTTAATGACCAAATATGATTATGATGTTAAACGGCACATCGTTGAAGCGTATCAGAATGACGAGGTTGGCTATGCAACACTGGCTCGTTGCTTTGGGATTCCAAATGAATCGACAGTAAGGGAATGGGTAAAAATCGTTGAACAGCTTGGCTTCAGTGCGCTACATCGAAGAAAATGCAAACAAACTTATTCTTCCCAATTTAAGCTGGATGCCATATATTACTTGAATAGTGGTGACTCTTACCTCGATGCCGCGTTGCGTTATGGCTTGCCCTCTGGAAACTTACTCCAACGTTGGCATCAGGATTTTCTGCGCGAAGGCATTGACGGTCTTTCACCGAAACCGAAAGGAAGACCTTTAATGCCCAAGAAAAAGCAGACACAAGCACCAAGGAAACCACGAACGCGTGAACAAGAACTGGAACGAGAGAATGAGCTGCTTCGTGCAGAACTGGCCTTCATAAAAAAGCTTCAAGCTTTAGGAATGTGTAGTGAACTTTCTTTTTTATTCGTCTTGCGAAGCAAGGCCATCGGTTGAATCTTTTTAAATTTTAGTGAACGGAACGTTCACTCTAGGTTATCGAACGGCGGTGGCGGTTGGAGTGAGAGAAAGAAATGGAACATTTCTCCTGGCGCATAAAAAAAGAACGATACCCCAATTTTTCTAGTATCGTTCTGTGTTTTCCTCATTTATTCACCTGTATCTTTTCATTGATAATTTTATCTATGACCAAATTATATTGTATATTCCTTAAACAATTTTCTTTTAGCAACTACTAGAGCAGAAACAACCAGTAATAGCATCCCTGACAAAATAAACACAAACTGAACGCCAAGGCGATCCACTAGCTGGCCAATTGCAAGAATTGAAAGAGAAAATACAGCGGTATAAACAATGTTTAGTGAGGAATAGACATATATGAGCTTATCATGCTCTACTTGCTGTTGAATCAGTGTGTTTTGTGGAATACTTTTTACCTGAGAAGCTATCCCGATAATGGCTGACAGCAGCAAGATAAAGAAAGAATTGTTCCAAGAAATAATAGCTAACGTTGCAAGTCCACTGATAGTTGAACCTACTAGAATTGCAGCCAACTTATTCTTATTAAACCAAGTTGTTTGCATCATAACCAGTGAAGTTCCAATAAGGGATCCGACAAAAAATGTAGCATTGATGTAGCTCCACCAACTATCTGATTTATTCATAAATTCACGAACAAACACTAAAACAATCGAAGACACCCACACAGTGTTTACAACTGCTTCAAGTAGATTCATTTATTGACAAGCTGAGTCATCGTATTCACAATGCTATTTGCTTTGATAAGAGCTTGTTTCTCAACATATTTCGGTACCAGAGACATTATGATTGGATCTGAACAGCCGTCTAAAAATGCTATGATCAGAACAAACATATACAAAATAATGATATTCGGAGCAGCTATAGCGAATTGAAAGTATAGTGCTAATAATAGAAGAAAAATTGTTTTTGTAAACTGCGTTCTTTTCAATAGTGATTCTAATGAACATCGTGAAGATAGTGTGGGTGTCACCAAACCTCCAAATGTTTTTGCACCTGTGAGAATTACAGGAACAATTGAAGCTGCAAAGGCAGAACTATTCCAAGAAAAAATAGAACTAATAATTGCAACAATATAAGCAGAACAGCTAGTTAAAAGTTTGAAAAAATATAATAGATTTTCAGATATATCATCTTTAGAAGCATCAATCTATTTAAATTAAACTTTGCAAATTTTCTAAAAGATAAAGAGATGGTTAAACATATGAAAGAAGAAATAAAAGATTTTAATTTAAACGTTAGAACAATAAAAATAAGAAATTGAGTAGTTGGCTTAATGAAGAATGAGATAAAAGCTGACCTTAGGAGCATACTAAGTATCGTTCAGTTTCTTCAATCAGTCTAGTTGTTATGTTGCTTAAAAATGACAAAAAGAAATAGCCCTCACTTTCGCACGTGATAGGCTTATTTCTTCTTTTAAATATTAAGTTTTATTGCACTGTCTTTAACAATACACACCGTCCATTAAGAGTTGTCCGTGTCACTTCTTTTGCATACTTAACATAGCATAAATTCTTATTTAGAATCATTGAAATCAACAATGTGTACTATGGTCCTATAGATATTTTTCAAAATATCCATCGCCCCAGCTATATCCATAGAGAGTGTTTTTATTCATACATATTTTTTCTACACCTAATAGAGAAAATCGGCCTAGTATTATACTAAAAATTAGTGCCACTAGTATTTGCCACACTGCCGGTGCTTCTTCCGTAACAAAAGATATTATTATACAAACAGTGATTGGTACATATCCAAATAAAGTGGTAAATGTTCCAGGACTATATAGCGTTTTTTTGCCTTTATGTTTAAACTTTTTATAAGAAAATATTCCTCCTGAAGTATGACCAAATATCTCAGCACAACACAAGAATAATTGCATTATCATGAATATTGGGTTAACTCCAATAATAAGAACTATACAGCCAAATATAACACCTATCAAGTTGGTCCACATATCACTTAATTGATTCATCGGGTATTTATCAGGTGTTTTAGATTTTTTCATTAGATTATACATCGTATGAAATCCGCCTGGAAAATACCATTCTTCTAATACATGAATAGGTAAGAGAATCGTTGCAAATGCAAATATCTTTGTTTGGAATGACCATATATTCCAGTTACATACTAAAAACCCTACTATGACACCAGATATAAGTATTATTACATAAGTCCATATTGCTAACCATTTTTTTATTATTTTTTCCAACTTCATTCCCCCTAAAAATTCCAATATCTACTTTTAAATTTAAAACTATATTTGATTATACAAATAGCAACCTCCAAAAGTTCGCTTCTGGAGGTTGCTATAATTTGAAGTTTTTTGTCTAATCAAATTTAATCATTTCTGGATCATAAAAAACTTTGTCCTGATTTGCATATAAAATCGGCGCAATATCCTCTAAACGTCCTGTTTCTTGAATATTATGTGCGATCCATTGCATTCCTTGATCTTTTGAATACAGTTTTGGAACCATCGTGCGATTAAATACCGCGCCACCTTCTTGGATTCCTACCATGGTTTCCGCATAAAACGTACTCCCTGTTCCATCTGGTGTTGGTCCGTACACGTGTTTGACATGCCCAGTTGCTTTCCCATTAAACATAACGTTGAATGTAAAGGTATGTGTATTTAATTCTACTGTTTCCATTTCATAGTAAATCACATCATTCACTTCATTCGTCAATTCATGGATACGTGATTTCGCTCCTTCTAAAAAGCCTTCATTCTTTTTACCATTCACATCTGTTAATGGTGTTACTGCAACATGATCGCGGTTATGCCATAGATGATACAAAGAAACTTTCGGACCTGAGAAATCCACGCCATTCCAAGTTGTCGAATCAGCAAGATGTTCAAACCACCATAGAATCATTTCTGGAGTTACTCCCTTTAAATCATCGTGTTGTACTTTTGCGGTCACTACACCATGTTCATCTTTGACATAGTCGGCCCATTTTGCAGAACTATATCGTTTAAATTCTGCTTTATCCGCCCGAATCAACGCATTGCGTGCGATTTCATGCTGACTACGTAATCTATCCCAATCCTTCACATGTGTATCTGTTAAATGTCCTGATAAATCTTTACCCATTTTTTATTCCTCCAATTCTTTTATTTACAATACATTTGTATCACAAATATTTTTATGATACAATTGTTTTGCAACTTTTCACAACTTATAAAACAATGGAGGCATTTATGTTTCATATTAAATCAGATATCCGATCAAAGAAATCAGCACACTTGATTTATCAAGCCTTACTTAAACTAGTAGCGACTAAATCATTTGAAGAGATTACTATTTCTGATATTTCTCGTGTTTCAACAGTTAGCCGCGCCACCTTCTATCGCCACTTCGATGATATAACTGATGTATTTGCTTGGCAAAATGATTTACAATTACACGAAATACTTACCAGTTATGTGAAACTCAACCATAACAAATCAACACCAGATGATTTACTTTCTTACTTATTAGAAAATTTACTTAAAGAAAGTAATTTACACTCATGGAAAATACTACTAGATATTGGTAGACAAGATATCATCTATACCACCTTTTTAAATAACGCACCGATCTTGTTAGATTATTTTCAATCACTAGGTATTTATCAAGAAGGATCATTGACTGAATATACCTACTTCATTTCTATCCGAGTAGGATTTCTCATCGGCATTTTAAATGGCTGGTTTCGTGCTGGTCAAAAGCAAACTGCAGAGGAAGTAACAAGTATCGTCATGAAACAACACCAAGAAATAATCAAAAGCGGGAAAATTTTCTAAATAAACTGAGGCATAGGTAGTTTTCCTGTGTCTCGAATTTTTTATTCTATACTAATAATTTTTAACAGTTACTGTGGTCATTCAAAAAATTCTTTCTCAGAAAGAGGAACACCTCCAAATTTAAAATATTTATTTTTTGATAAAAAAACTTCTCCTGTTTCCTTCTTTTCAATTATTTATAGATATATATTAATTTCATATAAAACTAGCTTTTTTTAACAAAACATGTTATTATCTTTTTCTACGAAAATATTTATATGCGACAAATAAACTCACTTTTTATGAAATTTAATCAAACTGGCGTAATCTAGGAATTACAAGGATGTATTAGAGGTTATGGGAATACATCGTTTAAATGAGAAATAGTTTTTTTTAGTAATAGTCAACACCCTCAACTTTAAATTATGAATACTTATTCGTTAGAAGGCCTTCTCTGAATCAGAGAAGGCCTTCGTTCATTCTACGGATAGCAATAAGCATATAAATTGCTAATTTAGAATATTTTCTGTAAAATTATCAGAAAATTCACACATCTAATTTCTTTTGGAGGCGTTTGGAATGAAACAATACCCAAGACTATTCAAAGTTGCAAGTTTCTTCATCGATAGTGTGATTGTTCTTTTAATGATTGCTATCTTCATCTCGATGGCAGAAACAGTTTGGCAGATTTTTCAAATGATTTTTCATATTGAATTACACGGCATTGTTGAAAGTGTCGCAAACTTCTTCTTACTTTTAGAGATTATTTTGATGCTGATGCGTTATTTAGATGACGGCTATAGCGTTCCGGTCAAATATATTATCTTAATCGGAATTACCGCTGTCTCTCGGGAACTTCTTTTGTCTGAGGGGAGTGGATTAAATACGTTCTTATTAGCACTGGGTATTCTTGTTTTAATGGGAGTCCTTTACCTTTGGGAGAAAATACGTTTAATTCAGACAGACTAGTCGCTCCAAATAAAAAGAACAAAATTTCCGAATCGGGAATTTTGTTCTTTTTATTTATTCTCTAGGTTTTTTGGACTTTCTTCCATTTACTCGTGGTTTTCTTTGATGAGGATCTCCAAAGTTTGCTCCACGTTCATTTAGTCGTTCTTTTTGATTTTTAAATTGTTGGATTTCTCTTTGTAATTGTACTTTTTCGCGATCAGTCAGCGTAACACCAGCAGTTAATTTTTGTTGACGTTCACTGATTTCATGTTCAATTTGCTTTTTCCAGTGGTTCACTATCTGCTTCCATTGTTCCGCATCGCCGGTATCGGTATCTCGTAAAGACTCTCGCAATAATTTTGAATAACGATTTACAGAATTCCCCCACAATTGATTACGCTCTTGAAAGTATTGAGCTTGCTCTTCTTGATTCAACGTATCCACAAAATGATTTTCTTCTCGGTCGACAATATTTTGTAAAAAAGAAACAATTGGAAAAACCAGATAAAAGACTAAGGCTATTCGCGTGTAAAATAACCCGACAATCAGTAACACAATTCGTGCAAAGAAATTAAATGCATCTTGACGATTCAGCTCATCTCGTCGTTTCTGTGGTAATCTACTATCCGGACTCGCCTGATTCATCAAAGAAAATATCAAGCGGCGCATGAGTGTTGTCACTAGTAACGTCAAAATTCCATAAATAAGTACAGTTTGTTGTATCGTGTCCTCAATCAAAATTCGTGTTGCTGAAGGAACTAACGATAAGAAAAATAATAGAAACATGTAGGCCACTAAGTCTTTATTTCTTACATGCTCGATTCGATTAAATGCATATGCTGTCTGAAACCATAAATCAGCAACAAAACAAAAACTGATAAAGTAGATGCCAATGACTCGAAAAAGTGCACTTAAATCAATCGTTCCGTTTCCTAAATAGTTAATTGGCAGTTCCAAAACAATAATTGTTAGAATAATCGCAATTACTGCATCTCCAAACACGACTACACGTTCTTTCATGTTTACACCTTCTTTTTTATTTCGTTGCTTATTATATCATTAGACGATGTATGATGATATTTTTATACTAAAAAAATAATTACCTACTACCTATAAATTGAGGTAGTAGGTAATTATTTATTTATTCTAACTCATCTAAAAAGTAGACCCTTCTCTTTTTTTCTTCTCCACTTTTTCTTGATGTTCTTTTTGAATAGCTGCTAGCACATCCGCGTCATTGAATAAATCTAGCGCAGTCAGCGCAAGCAATTCTGATGCTATCGCAATTGAATTTAGCCCTTTTTTACTTTTAGCAGCGGCTTTAAATTCTTCAGAATGACCAGCGATATATTCATCAGAGATGGAAACAGTTGGTTGAATGGTTGGAATTACTTGACTAACATTTCCAACATCTGAAGACCCCAAACTTGTGTGAACTTCTGTGTCGATTTCTGACTCATCAACACCTACTTCTTGTGTATGTGAAAAGAACAGCTCATCAAAAAGTGGTGTCGCAATTACATCATCCACTGAGTTTTGGAACAAACCAAATTCATAAGATGTTCCTGTGCTTAACGCAGCAGCTTTCACAATATTTTCCACACGCTTGTACACTTCATCTAGTGTTGGACGATTATTCGCACGTAAATAAAAACGTCCGGCGGCATATTCTGGAATCACGTTAGCCGCTACCCCACCATCCGTAATAATTCCATGGATGTTTACATCTTTCGGCAAACTTAATCGTGCTGCATTGATGCCGTTAAAAACTTGAATCAACGCTTCTAACGCATTCACTCCTTTTTCAGGAGCGCCCGCCGCATGTGAAGCAATGCCATGAAATTTAATGTCTACCGGATCATTGGCTAAAGATTCTGTCGTTTTGCCATACCGATATGCCGGATGAACACACAGTGCTGCATCCACATCCTCAAAAAATCCTTCACGGACAAAGCTTCCTTTAGCAGAACCATTCTCACCACCTTCTTCACCAGGTGTTCCATAGACTCTTATCTCTCCACCGATTGCATCGATCACTTGCTTGACTGCTGACGCAGCCAAGACTGAATACGTACCGAATAAATTATGACCACAAGCATGACCAATTCCGGGTAAAGCATCAAACTCAGCAAGAAAAACAATCGTTGGTCCTGCTTTTTCGGCTCTGTACCGCGCATCAAACCCTGTTCGATGTCCGGCTACATCACTAACCACTGTAAATCCTTCTTTTTCAAGCTGTTGGACCAATGAATTTGATGAATAAAATTCATAGTTACTGACTTCTGGATGTGCATGAATATCAAGTGCAAGCTCCTGATATTCCGTAAGTCGTTGTTGGATAAATTCTTTGATTTCATTTGTTGTAGTTGTAGTTGTCGTTGTCATAGTTTTTCCTCCATTATACTTCTACTTATTTTTTACCAAATGTTTCCCATGCTGGAATACTTGAGCCTTTAGATGTCTCTTCAATCACTTTTGCTGTCTGTTCTGTTTGATATGCATCAACAACTTTTTGATACACTTTATTCTTTTCATCTTCTTCTCTAGAAACGATGATATTGACATAAGGCCGTGCGTTATCGTCTACTGGTTCTAAATAAATTGCATCACTTGTCGGTGTAAATCCTGCATCTACGGCTACTCCACTATTAATGACAGAGATATCTACATCAGATAATGCACGTGCCGTTTGTGAAGCATCTAGTTCAGATATCTTCAGGTTCTTTTTATTTTCTGTAATATCTGATACCGTTGGTGTTTGTCCTTTTGAGTCATCAACTTTGATTAGCCCTGCCGTTTGTAAAAGTAATAATGCACGTCCACCATTTGTCACATCATTCGGAATTGCAACTTTTGCATTCTCTTTAAGGTCTTTGACATCTTTTACACTTTCTGAATAAATGCCTAGTGGCGCATTTACTGTATTTCCAATTGATACTAAGTTTGTCTTATGTTCTTCATTGTAATTATCTAGGAAAAACTGGTGTTGAAAAGAGTTCAAATCAATGGATCCATCTGCAAGTGCCGCATTTGGCTGATTGTAATCTGTAAATTTTACATATTCCAAATTGATATTTTCATCCTTTAATCGATCCTTCACATCATCCCAAACATCTGTATCCTCGCCAATCAAACCTAGCTTCACTGTAGTCGCTTTCTCCGATTGTTCAGCCGCTTTACTCTGACCACAACCAACTAATCCAATCAATGCGAAACATGCTACTGCTAAAATCCCTAATTTTTTCATTTTTCTTCCTCCAAATAGTTTCCCTTTTAGTGGGTAATTTTTTTAATTAATTGATTACTGATAAACTGACTAATAAAAACAAGAAGTAAAATCAGTAACGTAGCAACAATTGTGACATCTGTTTGAAACCGATTGTATCCTCTAGAGATTGCTAAGTTTCCTAATCCACCAGCGCCGACAGCTCCAGCCATCGCTGTCAATCCAATCACATTGATGATAGTCACTGCAGAAACACGGATAATGCCTGGTAACCCTTCGACTAAATACACACGGAAAATAATTCCTAAAGTTCCTGTCCCCATCGCTTGTGCCGCTTCAATCACTCCTTGATCTACCTCTAACAATGCGTTTTCTATCTGTCTTGCATAAAATGGAACAACGCCGACAATCAAAGGAACTAACGCAGCCTTTTCTCCAATTGTTGTCCCTACTAGAAAACGTGTTGTTAATGCTAATAAAGAAAGCATGATAATAAATGGAATCGAGCGAACAATATTGATTATTTTATCGAATAACTGGAAGAATAACGGATTTTCCGACAAGCCTCCCGGACGTGTAACAATTAAGAGAATACCTAATAAAATACCAATAATTCCACCAACTAAAGCTGTCCAAAAGGTCATATAAAGGGTTTGCCGTAATGCTTCCACAAACTCATCTGGAATCAGTATCACATTAGGAAAGTATGTTGCAAAAAAATCTGTCATATCAAATACCTCCTTCAACGATATGAATTGCTGTCTGCGGTTTGTTTTCTTGTAAGATATGAATAGATACACCTTGTTGTTTCAGAAATGCTAGTGCTTGTTCTTTCTGATTTTTTTCTCCAGAAAGTGTGACAATCAAACTTCCTAAGGGTACATGCTGAATCAGTTCTACCGTGCCATAAAGAATATTCGCAGTCACTTGGTATTTGCTGTAGAGTTGTGCAATCAATGGCTCATTGGTTTGATCACCGATGTATGATAACTCAACCAACCAATTAGCACTCGTCTTCTCTGCAAATTCTGGATAATTCGTAATGATTTCCAACGCTTCATCAATATGTGTCGCTGTGCGAATAAAATCACGTGTTACTTCTTTTTCTGGACGACTGAATATCTCTACACTTGGGCCTTGCTCAATGATTTTCCCATCTTCCATAATTGCTACTTTATTACAAATTTCTTTGACCACTTGCATCTCATGTGTAATCAATACAATCGTCAAATTTAATTGCTGGTTCAACTTTTTTAACAAATTTAATATCTGAACAGTTGTTTTTGGATCCAAAGCACTGGTTGCTTCATCACAAAGCAAGATATCTGGATCATTCGCTAACGCACGTGCAATTGCTACCCGCTGCTTTTGTCCACCTGACAATTGAGATGGATAAGCTTTCGCCTTATCTGAAAGACCTACCAATGTCAACAATTCCGTAACTCTTTGATGACGTTCCTGTTTTGAGATTCCTTTATACTTTAAAGAAAAATCAACGTTATCAAAGATTGTTCGGCTATTCATCAGATTAAAATGTTGAAAAATCATTCCGATATTTTGCCTTGCTTTTCGTAATTGCTTGGTTGGTAATTCTGTAATGTCTCTATCATTGATTCGAACAGTTCCACTAGTTGGTTTTTGTAATAAATTGATTACTCGAACTAATGTACTCTTACCTGCGCCAGAGTACCCAACGATTCCAAATACATCGCCTCTTGAAACGGTCAAGTTAACGGCTTGAACTGCATGTATTTCCTTTTCCTTTTGATGAAATGTTACCGAAATATTGTTTAACTCAATCATCCATGTTCCTCCTTTTTATCCACTGACGAAAAAAACGTCCTCAAGAAAACGACACTAGTGTCATTTTCTTGAGGACGCCTTTTGCGTGTTACCACCTCTGTTTAAGTCCTACTCACATAGAACTCCTCTTCAAGTACAATCATACTCTAGCCTGATATCGGACGCTGCCGTCACTGCCTTACAAAAACTTGCTCGGAGTGAGTCGCTCAATAGCCATTTTCTAAAAATTTATCCCTGCTTCTTCTCAGCTACCGAAGCTCTCTGTTAAAGGCTGCCTTTTTGTACTTACTATCTCATTGCGAAAAAATATAAAAAAAATCCTTTTACTAGCACACACTAGTAAAAGGACGACGTATCGTGTTACCACCTTTTGTTCGGAAGTTTCCTTCCCTCAACCCAGCATCTCAAAATGAGAAATTGGTGTTCGCTATAACGGGCGAACATCCCGAATCTGCCTACCTATCGACAGATTATTCTAAAAGGTCATTTTCAGCTTTTCCCACCTAACTCTTCGCACCAACCAGAGTCTCTCTGAAACAGTTCCAAGCGTACTTTCCTTCTCAAGCGAATCAATATTTGTTGTTGTCGATTAATTTACAGGACGAGTAAACAAATGTCAACCCCAAAATGAAATTTTATTCATTTTATTTTTATCTTATTCTAAAAAAGAATCAATACCACTGACTGTATCATTTTTTTCTCAATCAATTATCAAAAAAGCATAGGATATTGTATCTTTTTTCACATTCATTATTCCGTTTTATGTGTATTTCCATATTTAATAATTTAGTTATTTAAACTGGGCATTTATACACGATGATTTCTTTTATTTTACTATTTCTTTTAATCTAAAATAGAGTATACTTGACTTATTATTGCAAATTAAAAAGGAGAATATTTATGCGCATAAGTATCATTGTGCCTTGTTATAACGAAGAAGAAACGGTTTCACTATTTTTTAATGAAGTCGAAAAGTATAAAAGAGAGGATGACTTTGAATATATCTTTATCGATGATGGTTCTAAGGACAAGACACTAGATGCCATCAAAGAATTAGCTTCAAACAATAAATATATACGTTATATTTCTTTCTCTAGGAACTTTGGTAAAGAGGCTGCTTTGTTCGCTGGTTTACAATCTTCTACCGGAGAATTGGTTACGGTAATGGATGTCGACCTACAAGATCCTCCTGAGTTGCTTCCTCAAATGATTGATCGTATCTCCACTACAGATGTCGATTGTGTTGGTACTCGTCGTTCAAATCGAAAAGGGGAACCTATCATCCGTAGTTTCTTTGCTCGAAAATTTTACCAACTCATCAATAAAATCAGTGATACCGAGATGGTTGACGGAGCAAGAGATTTTCGAATGATGACACGCCAAATGGTAGATGCCATTTTAGAATTAACAGAATATAATCGTTTCTCAAAAGGCTTGTTTAGTTGGGTAGGCTTTAAGACAGAATACATCTCCTTTGAAAATCGTGAACGGGTCGCAGGTGAAACCTCTTGGTCTTTCTGGAAATTATTCAAATACTCTCTTGAAGGAATCATTAACTTCTCTGATGCCCCACTTACCTTATCCGCTGCTGTGGGTTCTTTTTCTTGTATTGGTTCTGTTATTGCTATGCTATTTATTGTCTTTCGCGCATTGATTTTTGGTGATTCAACAACTGGTTGGCCTTCACTTGTAACAATTATTTTATTTATTGGAGGTATCCAATTATTAAGTTTAGGAATTATTGGTAAATATATCGGCCGAATATTTTTAGAAACGAAAAAGAGACCAATTTATATTTCTAAAGAAACAAATATAGATAAAAAGACCGTAGAAGGAAAATGATATGTATTTAGGAAAAAAAAGTGTCTATAGATTTTTTTTACTTTTAGCCAGTTTCTTTATGCTTTGGGCAACGGTTACTAGTATTACGTCTCCTAAAATCGGTGGGATTTTTTCTCTCTTTCGAAATATCCATTCCGTGAAAGTGACGATTATTCTGAATATTTTATGCCTTATTATCGCTTTTTTCATTTACTTCATTATCTTACAATTAATAAAAAAAACAAAAGCAGTAGATATAAAAAAGAAGTATCTGTATATCTTCCTCACCTGTGAGTTAGCTTTATACTTTATTGGAATTCTTGCATTTACCCACTTTATCGGGTTCAATCACCCCGTAGATGATACACGAATCGTCTTGAATAATATTGAGTTACTTAATAATGGGCAGTCTTTTGGTTACAATTATATGTATTCGAATCCTCAGAATTTGTTACTCATGTATCTTTTTATAGGCATACAGTACTTCTTAGGGTCAAGTTATACAATGCTGATTGTCATTTTTGCTGTTATTCATATTCTTACGATCCTTATTTTATTCTTTTCTCTAAAAAATTTGGGTATTACTAATTTCATCTCGCTACTTGTGTTACAACTACTGATACTTGCCATCCAGATTACTTTGCATGTACCAGTTGCCTATACAGATATACTTTCCCTCTTTTTTATAGCGATTACTTTTTTCTTTATCACAAATTATGTAAAAAAACAAAATGAACAAAGAAAATGGGCGGTACCTAATCTCTTACTTGCTTTAACCTTTTGTACACTAGGGTTTATCAGTAAAGGAACCCTCTTGATTCTGATTCTCGCAATTGCCGTGTTTTTGTTCTTAACGAATACTAAATGGAAAAAATTACTTGCACTTCTTCCATTTGTATTCTTGTGTTTAGGAAACTTAGGGTGGGCTCACTTTATCAATAGTCAAAACCTGTACCCTGATAATAACTATGGGCAACCAAACACACATTATTTGATGATGGGAATCAACCATACACCTATTCCAAATGATTTATCGCAAGAAGAAAAAGCACGTTGGACAGTTGGTACCTACTCTTCTGATGAACAAGGTTTCACTTGGAAGTTGTTTTTAGAGGAAAAGAAACCTAAAGAAGAAGTGAAAAAAGCACATTTAGAAATTATCAAAAAAAGATATTCTGAACTAAGTTTTAGAGAATTGCTTGCCGTCTTCAACAATAAAGTATCCGTTACTTGGGGATCAGGCGATTTAAAATCGTCCTTTGAAGTGTTCTTAGGAACAGGAAAAAATGAAGAACGTATAAAACTATTCACAAATATGTTTAGTGGAACGATTCTCTATATGTGGATGATGACAGTTCAATACCTCATCTATGTTGGCGTCATTTTCACAGGATTCTATTTGTTTAAGCAACGCCAACCAATCGCGTTGCTCGCTACAATCTACATCTCTGGCTACTTCACCTTTTTATTGATTTGGGAAGCCAGCCCAAGATATGCCATGGGTATTTTTATACCAGCAATTCTCTTAATTGGACTATCTTTGAATCATTATCGTTATACACTTAAAAAAAAAACAAAGACTGATTCGACAGTCTCATATGAAAAGAAGCTTTATTACAAACGCTAGTTTCTTGTAATAAAGCTTCTTTTTTATTTTACTTTTTATTTACTTTTATTAGCCGCCAACAACTACATACGACCACAGCACTTTTGAATACAGGCGTTAAAAAGACAAAGCTAATTATAAATGGAAGAGTACTCTGTGGATGTTCCCTAGAAAACTCTAGTAAATAATAATATGGTAACTGATCAGAATTACCTATGTACATACCTAACCCAAACAAGAGAAAACCAACAATAATAATGCATATATTCTTATTTCTTTTTTTCAATGGAAGAATCCTTTCTATACGTAAATGTGCTATCGTTGAAAGAGTGTCCTGAATTGTCAGTAATCAAAAGGAATAGTACCAATCTAGCGAGTGTAACTGGTAGCACCATCCCTAGATAGTTGTTTCTAATTTATCTCGAAAAAGTCTGGAATTCTACGATTACAACAATGAGTATCAATTCAAGAAAGTTATTCGTTTACGTTCTCCTTATATTTTTTAATCAATTCTTTTGCTACTTCTAGCATTGATTGTACCAAATTCATTTTAACATTACTTTATTAAATGTTAAGCGTTTTTAAATAAAACACAAACAAGCTATTGACTGTCTTTTACAGATAATAGCTTGTTTGACTTTAAATCACTTAACTTATCTTACTAACCGATTAGATAATATCGAAGGCTTCCTCATCTAGCAATTTCACTTTTGTTCCTTCACGCTTTATCAGCTGGCGTTCTTCCAAAAGTTTAAACTTTCTAGAGAGTGTTTCTGGTGTAGTCCCTATATAAGCAGCTAATTCCTTCATCTTCATGGGAATTTTTAAGTTTGTCGTTCCTGTAGCAGTCATTAAATCACGCAAGTATTTAATCAAACGTTTCTCAACTTTCTCCATTAATAAAAATTGCGTTTGTTTCTCCACCGCAGTTAACTTATTCGTTGTTAGCTCAAGTAATTTCAAACTCAATTCTGGATATTCTAAAAGTAATCGATGAAAATCGGATTGTTTTAAAATACAGACTTCTGTTGGCTGAAGCGTTTCAATAAATAATTCATTATTTTGCGCACCAAAGAGTTGACTTTCTCCCTCATATTCCCCAGGCTCGACTACTCGAAGTAATTGTTCTCTTCCAGTTGGAGATAGTTGATAAACCTTTAGATTTCCATGTGCCACAATCACTAATTGCGCATCACTTTCTGGAGTTAAGACCTGCTCGCCTTTAAAAAAATGATGGTGACGGACAAGTTGATTGATTTTCTTTTGATCTGCTATATCTAGATGATTAAATAATGGTACGAGTGTGACACAAAGGTGTTCCTCATTCAACTGTTCTTTCACCATCATCTTCTTCCTCCTCTATTGTTTAATCTTTACGTACTTCTTACTATTTATTCTTCATCCAATTGATCAAGGATATGTTCAGGTAATCCGGATTTCTTTAAAAGAAATAATTGATGCATCACCCAACCATATAAATGTTTTAAAAATTCAGTCAATGCATATTTATTTTCTTTCTCAGACAAAGTAATTCCTCGGGTGATAAAAAGATTCTGTGTTTCAAAATCTTTTCCCATATCAAGTAGCATAACTCCAGAAGATTCATATTTCAACTGACCAGTTTCTTTTAACATACAATATTGTATGAATTCTTCCGATGTTGTGGGAATAACCTCACCTTCGTCTAGCATTAATTGGTTTAATTGATTAAATAATTCTGCTTCTTCTGCTAACATTTTTTCAATATCAATTTCTAAGATTTCCTCAGTGTTTTTCTTTAAATAATAGTTGATTTGACGTAATTTATTTTGTTGAATATGCAAGTTACTTATAATGTGACCTACCATTGCCCCAGCTGTAGGTTTTTTATGATCTTTTTCTGATTGTTCAAGTTCTAGCTGATATCTTTTTTCTGCTTCTGACATAAAAATTACTCCTTTTTATACTGTTTGCACATTCATTGATTCTACAGTAAAACCTAAATTTTCAATAACCGACTTTAGTCTTGTTTCATCTGTGATTGATGCATCATACTCTGCCTTTACTTTACTTGCATTAAATAAAACTTTCACTTTTTTGACCCCTGCTTGTTTCCCAACACCTGCTTCGATTTTTTGCATACAGCTTGGGCATGACAATGTATCTAATTGTATTGTTACTTTTTTCATTTTTTTCCTCTCCTTTGGTTACTTTCTATAAATGTATTCTACTTAGTTCTTTTAAATAAAAAATTGATAGGTATCAAGTTCTGCATAATTTCTATAAAATTTTTGCTTACTTTCTCCGATTTTTTACGTGATAGTTCAGTAAACGCATACCATTCAATATAACGACTAAAATACTTACTTCATGAACAAACATGCCACTTGCCATATAAATATAGCCAACAAGCAATCCAATAAATAAAAATAGTACTACACCAAGTGCAAGTAGAATATTTTCCTTCATATTAATTACCGACTTTTTCGTTAACCCATAGGCATGAACCAAACTGCTTAATTTCGATTGCATCAAGACGACATCTGAGCTTTCAATAGCGATATCGGTCCCACTCCCCATAGCAATACCAATATCTGCTAAAGCAATTGATGGACTATCATTGATTCCATCACCAATAAACGCTACTTTTCTTCCTGTTGCTTGCAATTCACGAATGTACTCTGCTTTTCCTTCTGGCAAAAGATTCCCGATTGCTTTATCTATAGGTAATTGGTCTGCTACACGATTCGCCGTTTCCTGATTATCACCTGTCAACAGAATAAGCTGTTTTGCGCCTATTTCTTTTATTCTTTGCAAACTAGCTTCTGCATCCTCTTTTATTTGATCCATGATGCCAATCAATAGAACAAGCTCTCCATCAATTGCTACAAACACAATCGAGTTTCCAAGTTGTTGTAATTGTCGATATTCACTCATGATATTTTTAGCAAACGTGATGCCATGTTTTTTCATTAATCGTTCGTTTCCAATTAATAATTTATATTGCTCTACTTTTGCTCGAATTCCTTGACCACTTTCAACCATTGTTTGAGTAACTGTATACGTATCTTTCAATGAAACATACTCCACAATGGCTTTGCCTAGCGGATGATCACTTTCTTGCTCTACCGCAGCTGTTAATTTCAAGGCCTCTGACCGATCCATCCTTTCTCCATAGAAATTTACGATTGCTACGGATGGTCGCCCATTCGTTAAGGTACCTGTTTTATCAAAAACAAAGGTGTCGATTTTACTAAAGTTAGAAAGAATCTCTCCTCCTTTGATCAAAATACCATTTTTTGCTCCATTTCCAATTCCAGCGACGCTCGATACAGGCACCCCAATAACTAATGCTCCTGGGCATCCCAATACCAGAATCGTAATTGCTAAGCGAATATTTTGTGTCAAAATACCAACACTTAATGAAAGAATCAAGACCATTGGTGTATAATACTTTGCAAACGTATCAATAAATCGTTCTGCTTTTGACTTCGTATCTTGTGCTTCTTCTACAAGTTCAATAATTTTCCCAAAGGTTGTATCTTCGCCTATTTTTTCAGTGTTTATTTTTAACGTGCCGTTTTCCAAAAACGTACCAGCAAATACCCTATCACCACTATGCTTGTTTACTAACTTAGCTTCTCCAGTAATACTTGATTCGTTGATATAACCAATCCCTCCATAAACTTGTCCATCTATTGGTACCTGACTTCCCGCCTTAACAAGCACCGAATCACCTATACGTACATTATCTATTTCCGTTTGCACCAACATGCCTTCTTTGTTGATAACTATAGCTGATAATGGAGACATCTGTGTCAATTCACGAACAGCAGAGCGTGTTTTCTCCAATGTTTTTTGCTCCAAGAAAGCTCCGAATAAAAATAAAAAAGTAACAATTGCGGATTCATTATATTCACCAATCAGGAAGGCACCTATTACTGCAAGAATTACTAACAAATCGATTGAAAGTACTTTAACTTTTACTGCTTGAAATGCCTGAATCGCAATCGGTAGTACACCTATAATTGATGCAAGAATAAGTAATATATTTCCCCCCTCAGAAAAATGGAATGCCCATTTTAAACTAGTTGCTGAAACAATCAATAAACCATTTAATTGCATTATTTCTTTTTTATGTTGAATAATTCTTCGTTGAATCTTCAATATACTCCCTCTTTTCTTTATCAAATTCGAGTTCAGTTTACACGCTAGTCGACTAAAAGAAATTGACAGATATCAAGAATTGATGAGCAAGATAGAAAAAATCATGTATATTCACACTAATCTATTTTAATGATTGCATGACGCATTTTGTCAGTATAAAAATAAAAGTTTTTGGACATAAATCTCAAGTTCAATAAAAAAACGGTGCAAGAAATTAAATTTCCTACACCAGTTTTATTCTATATTTTGAAACAAGATAACCTCTTCCAACGTAATTTGAGACCCAAAATAAGCGAGCAAAAAAATGTTCTTCTATATAAAAGATATACTACAAACCAACTAATTTTCCCTTTGGATTTAGAAAAACACTCAAAAAAATGCTATTACTTATTCTGTTCACCATTTAGTTGTTCACTCACCATATTCCGTTCTACCGTGACTTGTATCTCATGCTTTAATCGATCAATTTCTTCTTGCTGTTTTCCTGACTTAATAGATAAAGAAATTACTGCAATTGAAATGAATAGTATTGCAAAAAAATCATAATGATTAATAAAAAACATAAACACTTGTCTAATGAAATCCATATATATCTTCCCCCCTAAAAAATGTTTAAACTAGTGATTGTACATGTAATCATCAACTAAATTCGGGTAAAATGACGGCTTAGA
>JBKEDT010000102.1:0-5542 GCA_047975565.1 Enterococcus sp.
GACTTGATACATTTTTTTCTTTTCAAAATCAATTTCTTCAAAATCAGGAAATAAGTGACTCGGAATATAGCTAGTCACCAGTACAATCGGTTTCTCTGCCGCATAGCGCAAGCGTGTCAATTTGTACACTGCCTCGCCAACAACAAGCCCAAGATTCTCAGCTACTTCCTCACTGGCTTTCGTTTGTTTAAAGTAGATGACTTTCGTTTTTGGCGCCATTCCTTTACGGTGCATCTCAGAATCAAAACTTTCGATGACATGCGTAAACTCCTGTTGGATCTTTGGCTTGATGACGATCGTGCCACGTTTTTTACGTTTTTCCAAATAGCCTTCATCAACTAACGCTTGCACAGCTTGACGTATCGTTGGACGGCTCACACCATACTGATCTGCTAGTTCAAATTCAGTTGGAATCCGTTCACTTTCTTTGTACTCGTCCGCTTCGATTTTTTTGCGTATATCATCACGAATTTGTTTATATAATGGGACAACCATCCATGCAAGCCTCCTTCGCTTTTTTCTAAATTATAGCATAAATTACTTCCAATAAATATTTGGTATCGCTACAATAACTTCCACTTCGTCTGTCAGTACCAAGCGTTCCCCCGGTAGCAGGACCACGCTTTGTCCCACTTGACAAACCGTCTCTTCAACTACTAGTTCACCTGACACAACGGTACCAATGACAGCAATTGATGTGTCATTTACCCATGCTTGATTTCCCTTTAAATGACTGATTGAGAATTCACGTTTTGCGACTGTCTCGCCAACGGCAAAGCTGCTTTTTTCAACATGTTGTTCTGGAATCAGTGTATCCACCGCTTTTTCGACATGAAGTGTTCTTTTTTCTCCATTCTTATCCATACGATCATAGTCGTAGAATCGATAGGTGATGTCTGTTGCTTGTTGGATTTCATAAACAAACGCACCTTTTGTTAGTGCGTGGATCGTACCCGACGGAATATAAATCAAGTCTTCCGCCGACACAGGATATTCTCTGAGTACCTCGTCATACTTGTTTTCTTGAACTGCATGCAAAATCGCTTGTTTTTCTGGTACTTGTTGTTCTGCATAGATCCAATTAGAATCTGGCGGTGTAAGAAAATACCATGCTTCACTTTTTCCATACGGCATTTGTTCATTTTTCTGCGCATAGGAATCCGTAGGGTGTACTTGGATACTTAAATGTTCATCACATGCTGTAAACGAAATAATCAATGGATAAACCATTCCTTTTTCTAAACCAAACAGCGGATACTTTTCTTTGACTAACTCGCTAAAAGAAGCATCTTGCCCAACAACTTTACAATCGATACCAGCAATTGCACTTGCTGAATAGACTGAGCCGATTTTTTCAATCTGTGGATCGCCACTATATGCATGCAAGCGTGGCGTTCCCCAAATACGTTCACGTGATTCTGGTACTAAGATATACATTCTCTACCCCTCCATTTTATGTAAGTACATGTATTGTTATCTTCATAGTAAAAGGTTCGCAAAAGCTTGTCAACATACATTATGTATTTACATTAAATTTATTGACAAGTTATACCCTCTGATTTATCATCATTATGTAATTACATATCGGAGGGATTTTATGCATACGTATACTATCGATCAATTAGCACGCTTCATCGACCATACCAATCTAAAACCACATGTTACCTACAGTGAAATTGAACAACTGTGTACCGAAGCCAAAGACTACCACTTCAAAATGGTAGCGATCAATCAGGTCCAAGCAAAACGTTGCCACGATTTATTAAAAGAAACAGATATCCATGTAGGTGCTGCGATTAGTTTCCCACTTGGTCAGACATCGATTCATTCAAAAGTTGAAGAAACAAGAGATGCCATTGAAAATGGTGCTACTGAAATCGACTATGTTATCAATCTAACCGAAGCAAAAGAACATCATTGGGCCTATTTAAAGGAAGAAATGCAAGCAATCGTCGCTGTTTGCCGAAAGAAAAATATTGTCTCAAAAGTTATTTTTGAAAATGCCTATCTTACTACTGAAGAAAAAATTGCCCTATGCCATATTGCAAAAGAAGTCAAACCCGACTTTATCAAGACTTCTACAGGATTTGCTCCAACTGGGGCAACCTTCGAAGATATTCGTTTGATGCACGCGCATGTTGGCCCAGAGGTAAAAGTAAAAGCTGCTGGTGGTATTCGAGATGCACAAACATTTAAAGAAATGATCACCTGTGGTGCACAACGTATCGGCACTAGCTCCGGCATCGCTATTATCACTGCTTTACGAGCAGAAGCTGTCGATGGAAAACTAACTTTCTAAGGAGAAATCAATGAAAAAAATTGTTGTAACCGGAGCAAATGGCTATCTTGCTTCATTCATCCAATCACACAATAAAGAACGCTTCGAGTTTATTCCAGTCACTCGAAAAGAAGTTGATTTAGAAAATACTGAGCAAGTGAACACCTATTTTTCTACACTTGAATTCGATGCTGTCTTGCATACAGCGGCACGTGCGCAAACACTGGACTGTGAGACAAACCCAATCGATACCCATAAGGTCAATGTAGAGAGTGCCATCGCACTTGCAAATATCTGTAAACAAAAAGGTGCACGCTTTATTTTCCTCAGCACAGAGCAAGTATTTAATAACAAACAGATAGCCGCACCCTTCCATGAAACGGATACTGTAAACAGCACAACTGTCTATGGAAACCATAAAATCGAAGTCGAAGAGTACCTTCTTGCACAGCAAATCGATACAGTTATTTTGCGTTTGTCTTGGATGATGGGCCTGTCTTATCCTGGCGTGCATGCTGGACCAAATATTATCAAAAACGTTTTAGATAGTTTGCTTTATAACCGCCCAACTTATTTTACAGTGAATGAAACACGTGGGTTGACCTATGCAAAAAATCTAGCCACTCACTTTGAAGTACTCACAACATTACCAGCTGGTATCTATCATTTTTCAAGCACCAATGAAAAAAACACTTACGAAGCTGCCAAGTATATTGCACAAACACTTGGATTCGATACGAAAACAATCGATCAAATCATTCTGCCAGACACCAAACGCTATGCCGATCATCATCGGAATCTCCGCCTCGCTACAGAGAAACTTGAGCATCACGGTATCCCGATGGCTACTTTCGAAGAAGATGTTCGTGCCTGCCTCAATGATTTTGGCTATCAATAAACAAAAGGAGCATCTCCGAGCAAATTCACGATACCTGAATTTGTTTGGAGGTGCTCCTTTACTATAAGAACCTATCTTTTCACATTCTTGGCTACTGTTTCAATAAATCTTTTTTTAAACAGTAAGAATTCTTCGATATTCATCAAAATATGATACAAGCGTGCCTTACAAAAAAATTCACTGTCACTTTCTTTGGACGGTTCATAAGAAATGCTGGTAACTAATGCGCTCAGACAGGCTAGTTGTTCCGATGGATGCGTGGATTCATCAAAATACCCCTTGATATACTCTAAATAATCCGCGATAATTTCAGACTCTGAATGAAATTCTCGAATCTTATCCATTTCATAATGAAGATTTTGTAAAATACCACACTGCTGTTTTCGCATCTCAAAATATTTTGTATAGTATTCGCCACGTTGCGGCAAGCGATTTTGTTCATATTGAAATGACAAAAGATGAAAGCTATTTAATGTTCGCTCTAGTGTTTGGATATCTTCCCAAACATCCGCATCCGCTTCTCCAGCCATATAATTTGAAAGCTTCGTCAAAATAATTTGAAAATTCGCTTCCGTTTGTTCAATATATGACTCTAAACGTTCCCGTTGATTCTTATAATCATGTACATGATTCAATACTAATGCGATTCCCATGCCAATCAATAAAAGTAATACTTCATTTAGTAGTATTGGTACCGTGATTTCTTGCAGCAACAAAAAATGCGAAGCAAATACCGCATTTATCGATACCGTAGTAATATTTCTTTTCATACTCGCCGTAAAAGCAATCAAAGCAACAATAATTCCATAGGCATGCCAATCTTTTGGAACAAATTGAAAGACAATGAGACAAAAAGCAACTGTTTCGAAAAATGAAACCAATCGATTCAAGCAGAGTTTAAATGATTCACTTCGAGTATTTGTAATCGTTAATAGTGTAATAATTCCCGCCGAGGTTGCAAACTCCAGTTGTAGTTGTTCCGCAATAAAAATAGCCACTGCACTTCCAAAACCGATTTTTATACCATAAAACAACTTACTGATACTGTTCCAATGTGTCGGGATACTCATTTCCGGCACCACTCCCTGTCAACTAATTTTATAGAAAACGTTTACACATTTATTGTACCATAGCTTTTTCATTTGGGCTTTTCATAACATTTTAAGCAAAAACGTACTTTAAAAAAAGGATAAGAAAATCGATTCGTTCCCCTAAAGTAACGAGTATCCTTTATACTAGTATTTTCTCAATAGAAAGTACGCAGTGACTATCTAGGTATTAGGAGGTTCATTCAAATGAAATGGATAAAACGACTACTGATTCTTGGTGTACTAGGCATGTCCATTCATTTCTTACTACAACCGGGTTTCAAACCATTCGTCAAACAGCAGACACAGACAATCGTAGCTTTGGGGGAAAAATTACAACAAACACTTGAAGATATCCCTATCAATACTGCGAATAAGATAGCTACAACTGAAACGACCACTTCTTCTGATAGCGACTCAGCAGGTACTACAACGCCAATTGCGCAAATCGTCCCTACTGGCACACTCGCCTCTGAGTATGCGTATCAGTTTGAAGAGGATGTACCGCAACAAGTACAGGACGTCTTTTTACAAGCAATCGACAAGTACAACGCTACTGGAATCGTCACACTCTCACCTGAAACACAACAAGATTCTTCACGCTCAAACCGTGTGGATTTCTATGTATATCATAGCGAAGCAACGGAGCAAACTGGCACACTGGAATTAGGTCTTGGCGGTCCCAAAATCTACCAATCAGCACTTGAAGTAATCAACCAAGGACGTGCCGGAATCAACCTCACCAATGCGAACTATAGCATCAAACTTTCTGTCGCGATGCATGAACTGGGTCACGCCTTAGGTCTCGATCATAGTGAATCTACAGACTCGATCATGTACCCTATCGACCAAGGAAAGACTGCATTCACTCAAGAAGATTTAGCTGCACTACAAAAAATTTATGCGTAACTAATAAAAACTGTCCCAGAAGTAAAAATCAACTTCCGGGGCAGTTTTTATCTGTTTATATAGTTTGAAAAAAAGACACATTGGTACAATGCTCATTTGAGCAAATAGAATGCCCAAACCATCCTCGTAATATTCTTTCAGCCACTTTCAGAATTCTCTCGATTTTTAGTAATCAGTATAGCGATATTTATGCTATCAGTCATATTCATCTTCATCTCTTTATATCCATCAATAACTACAATAGAAAAAATTGTATTTAATTTGACAGCCATTTTCAAAAATGTTTGGATCATCTTATCACTCAGATTCCCATTAATAATCAATTTTACATTTTTATCTTTTAGAAACGAGTTTATTCGTTTTATTTGA
>JBKEDT010000032.1:0-5785 GCA_047975565.1 Enterococcus sp.
TGTAGTAAATTTAGTGATTTTGATATTTTTATCTTTGATTTCTAGTAATTATTTGATACCATTAAGTTCATAAATACAGGATTTCCTCATTTGAATTTGTTTTATTCGACTTAATTCTAACTGATATTCTTTATGTTTTTTTATTTCACGCACAAAATCGGAACTATAGAATTTTTCTATCAGTCCGATTTATTATAGAGCCGAAATTTTTTGGTATTTTATAACAGAATATTAAATTATGTATCAGATATTCCTATCATTTTTGAACTTAACTAGTAATTTGGGTAAAAATAAATACATAAAGCTTCTTCTCTTGTTTTACATGTTGTGACTTGTTATAATACATATGAAAAGAGGAGTTGCTTCAACAACTCCCCTTCAACAGCACCGATAAAGACGGTGGCATAGTTTTTTTAATTATTTAGAAATAATCAGTCAAAACTCTGCTAAAGTTATGATGACTGGTTATTTCTTTTTGTCGTTGTTTATAAGCGTTACCACTAGAGCTATAATTGCAATGATCAACGTTCCAAAGTTGATCATTAGCTCTAACGCTTCTGAAACAGACAAAAGGCTTCTCCTTTCGTTCGATTTTGGAGATACGATCATACGCACCACCTCACTTTCGAGTAGATAGCCACCGTCATTTAACTTTACTGTCTGAAGAATTATAACATACTCCCTATTACTTATCTAATCGGTAGGTAATAGGGAGTTTTTAAGTCTAATTACCTCTTTCTCTTTGCGTATAAGTAATTGAATGAAATTACTTACTAATTATTGACATAACTATTTAAAAATGCTACCTTAGATTATAAGTAATTAAGCAAAATTACGTAACGAGGTGGCGGATTTGAAACTCGAAGAATTATTTACCATTAGTATTGGTACAAACATATCTAGATTAAAGATACTTCACTCTGAAACCCAACAAATGTATTCTCATGCCGATCTCTTATTTGATATAGGACAAGCTGTAAACATGTCTAGAACTTTTTCTGAGTATAGTAGAGAAGAGGAGCGTAGGTATATTTTAGAAGAAGGGGATATCGTATATCACTTTATAACCGGAAAGGTAGTTATAGTTAGTCGTGAAAATTCAGGAAAAATGTTTAATCAGAATTTTGCAAGACTATCTGCTAATAATAGAAAAATTGATCCTAAATACCTATGTTATCTGTTAAACGAATCGCCAATGGTAAAGAGACAGTTAACTACATTGATGCAAGGAAGTGTTATGAGAGGTGTAACACCCGCTATATTACGACAAATTGATTTAGAAATAATAGAAAAAGAGCTACAACTAAAGTTAGGGAATATCTATTGGAATCTAAATAGATATAATTATCTAATAGAGCAAGAATCTAAAATTCAAAACCAAATAGTTTTAGAAACAATTAAATACGCAATCAAGAAAGAAGGAAATGAACCGTGGGTGTAGAATTAAATCAGAAATTATTTAGTGCAGCAGATAACTTAAGAAGTAAGATGGATGCCTCAGAATACAAAAACTACCTATTAGGATTGATTTTTTACAAATATTTATCAGATAAATTATTACAACAAGTTGTAGTTTTGGCTGATGAGTCATTAGAGGACTATGATGTAGTTGAAAAACAAATAAAGTTATATGAGGAATTATTCTCTGATGAAGAGAGTAAAGAAGATTTAGAGTTAACTCTTATTGATACTTTAGGTTATGCAATTGAACCAGAGTATCTATTTAGTAGATTATCAGACCAAGCAAAACAAAATACTTTTCAGTTAAACGATTTAAAAAATGCTTTCACACAATTGTCATCTAAATTTGATCAATTTAACGGTTTATTTGATGATGTTGATTTATATTCAAAAAAATTAGGACAAGATGATCAGCAACGTAACGTTATCATTACCGAGGTACTAAAAAAACTAAATGATATTAATGTATTAGGTCATGATGGGGATATAATTGGCGATGCCTACGAGTACTTGATTAGTGAATTTGCGACTGAAGCAGGTAAAAAAGCTGGAGAATTTTATACGCCACATGAAGTATCTGATATGATGGCTCGAATTGTGACTCTTGATCAAAAAGATAAAAAACTTTTTAGCGTCTTTGATCCAACTATGGGTTCTGGTTCATTAATGTTAAATGTTAGAAAATATTTGAACTATCCTGACAATGTTAAATATCATGGACAAGAATTAAATACTACTACTTTTAATTTAGCTAAAATGAATTTGATTTTACATGGAGTAGATGGTCAAGATATGAATCTGCGAAATGGGGATACCTTAAATAAAGATTGGCCAACTAGTGAACCCTATACCTTTGATTCAGTAATTATGAATCCTCCCTACTCAGCAAAGTGGTCAGCAGATGTAACCTTTATGGACGATTCTAGATTTAATCGTTATGGGAAACTAGCGCCTAAATCAAAAGCCGATTTTGCATTCCTACTACATGGATTTTATCATTTAAAAGAAACCGGAATGATGGCTATTGTTTTACCACACGGTGTATTATTCCGTGGTGCTGCAGAAGGTGTTATTCGTAAGAAGTTATTAGAGGATGGAAGTATCTATGCTGTAATAGGTATGCCACCTAACTTATTCTTTGGGACGTCTATTCCGACAACAGTTATTATTCTTAATAAGAATCGAACAGGTAGAGACGTACTCTTCATTGATGCAAGCAGTGAATTTATAAAAGGGAAAAATCAAAATAAATTATCACAAAGTAATATAGATAAGATTGTAGAAACATTCAAAAACAGAGAAGATATGGAAAAATATTCTCATCTAGCTACTTTTGATGAAATTAAAGAAAATGACTTTAATTTAAATATTCCAAGATATGTGGATACTTTTGAAGAAGAAGAACCAATTGATATGTCTGTAAAAGGTGAAGAAATCAAAGCTATTCGAAAAGAGAAAGCAGCATTAATTACTGAACTTTTTGAAACAATTTCAAGCTTAGAAACTGAGTCTACTAATGAAGAGTGGATCAAAGGTGCGCTAGAGGTTTTTAATTATGAAAAATAACAAATACCCAGAAATAAGATTTGCAGGATTCACTGACGATTGGGAACAGCGTAAGCTGGGGGATGTGTTTACTCAAACAGTGGAATACGTAAATCCTAAAGAGGAGAATCTTGAATTGTGGAGCGTTACCGTTGAGAAAGGTTTAACACCAAAAACGGCAAGATATAATCGTGAAGCACTAGTGAAAAAGACTGATAAATTTAAAACTGTTCATCCAGGTGATATTGTTTATAATCCGATGAACATGACAATTGGGTCAGTTGGATTTAATAAGAGTGATAAAACTGTTGCAGTATCAGGATATTATGTAACTATGACGATGAATGAAGGTTATAGTAATAATTATTTTAATACTTGGTTACCATCAAGTAATGCAATTCAAATGTACAAACTTTACGCAACTGGAACACTTATTGAAAAACAACGTGTGCAATTTCCAACACTATCTGCGATTAAAACTGCAATCCCATCTTTTGAAGAACAAACCAAAATCGGTAGCTTCTTCAAACAACTAGACGACACTATCGCTCTTCATCAGTGTGAGTTAGATACTCTAAAGGAAACAAAACAAGGTTTTCTTCAAAAAATGTTTCCAAAAAGTGGAGCAAAAGTTCCAAAGGTAAGATTTGCAGGATTCACTGACGATTGGGAACAGCGTAAGTTGGGGGATTTAGCGAATATTGTTCGTGGAGCATCCCCAAGACCTATACAGGATCCAAAATGGTTTGATGAAAATTCTGAAGTGGGTTGGTTAAGAATTGCAGATGTCACTGAACAAAACGGACGAATCCACAACTTAGAACAAAAAATTTCAGAAGCAGGGCAAGAGAAAACTCGTGTGTTAGTTGAACCACATTTGTTATTGAGCATCGCTGCAACGGTAGGTAAACCAGTTGTAAACTATGTGAAAACAGGTGTACACGATGGATTTTTAATCTTTTTAAACCCGTTATTTTATAGAGAGTTCATGTTCCAATGGTTAGAAATGTTTAGACCTAAATGGCAAAAATATGGGCAACCAGGAAGCCAAGTGAACTTGAACTCTGAACTAGTTCGTAATCAAGAAATTGCGATTCCAACTATGGAAGAACAAAAAAAGATTAGCAACTTCTTCAAACAGCTCGACGACACTATCGCTCTTCATCAGCGTGAGTTAGATCTTTTAAAAGAAACGAAAAAAGGATTCTTACAAAAAATGTTTTATTAATTACTAAAAGGCTATAAACTACTTATTTATAGCCTTTTTATTGAAATGAAATTGAGTCATATACATAATCATCTAGGAAGGGAACAAATTCGTATGACAGTTGGAATGAAACGAGATGAACTTGAAATTGAAAATCATTTAATCAAAGTTTTAGGTGAAGGTCATAATCAATGGAACTATCGACCAGATTTAAAGTCTGAAGCTGACTTATGGAAAAATTTAAGAGATAAAATTGATATTCGTAATAAAGCTGAATTAGAGGGCGATTCTCTAACAGATAGTGAATTTGAGCGTATAAAGACAGAAATTCTGTCAAGAACACAGACGCCGTTTGATGCTGCTAAATGGCTTAAAGGAGAAAACGGAATTGCTAGAATTACGATTGAACGTGAAGATAGTTCACTAGGTTCTATTTCAGTTGAAGTATATTCTAATAGAGATATTGCTGGAGGATATAGTAGTTATGAAGTCGTTAATCAAATCGCAAAACAAGGTACTAGAGAAGACGAACGAAGTAGACGTTTTGATGTAACGCTATTGATTAGTGGATTACCAATTGTACAGATTGAATTAAAACAAACTAGTGCTAAAGATGGTATTTATCAAGCATTTAACCAGATTAAGAAATATTCTGAAGAGGGAATATTTCGAGGAAACATATTTTCAACCTTACAATTATTTGTTGTATCAAATGAACAAACAACCCGTTATTTTGCGAATGCTTTACCACAAAATTTACATCGTAAATTCTTATTTAGCTGGCGTACAAGTGATAATAAACGGGTAGAAAATCTTTATGAGTTTTGTAAACAAGTCTTAAATATTCCTGATGCACATAAATTGATTGCGGATTATACAATCGTTAGTGAAGATCAAGATAATAAAACGCTAATGGTTCTTCATCCGTATCAAATTCATGCAATTGATGCTTTATTTGTATCTGCAAATAAACATAAGTCAGGCTATGTTTGGCATGCGACAGGCTCTGGTAAAACACTAACTAGTTTTGTTTCCACGAAACTATTGGCTCAGAAATCAGGTATTGATCGAACCATTATGTTAGTTGATAGAAAAGATCTAGATAATCAAACAACTAGTGAATTTACTAAATTTGCGTCTGAATACAATACAGGGATTTCTTCAGGAAGTGCAAAAGAAAATAGCCTAATTGTAGGTACTGGCAGTGCTAGAGAGTTAAGTAATACATTATTAGCTGATGCGAACACCAATGTAGTTATTGTTACAACTAGACAAAAGTTAGATGCTGCACTTAAGTATGCAAAAAAACAAGAAGAACAAAAGGGTTCTAATCAGTTTAAAAAACTATTAGGTCAACATATTGTTTTTGTTGTAGATGAGTGCCATAGAGCTCTTAGTGCTGAAAACATGGAACAAATCAAAGGTTTCATCCCAAACTCACCATGGTTTGGATTTACTGGACCCCCCCTTTTTGAAGTGAATAAGAAACAAGCTAAAGGAAAGTTAGCCAGACCAACGATTGATCAAACTGGAGAGCAGTTACTCTCTGATACGCTTAAAAAAGATTTAGAA
>JBKEDT010000083.1:0-9455 GCA_047975565.1 Enterococcus sp.
ATATGATCGTGAAGGAAGAAAACTAGAAACTGCGGTTGCTCTTTATCATGCCCGTGAGGAAGCGGGGCTAACCCAATCGGAGCTTGCACAAAAAGCTCATACAACTCAATCTACAATCGCTAGAATTGAGAGAGGAGATAACGTTTCCTTCGATAAACTTGATGATATCGCCAGAGCGTTAGATAAGAAGCTAGTAGTATCATTTGCTTAAAAGTAATTTAGAAATACATCTTACTAGGTTCCTAACTATTAATTAGTTTAGGGACCTTTTTACTATGTATAGATAAATTTTTAAATTGTGATAAATAACGAATGTTTTTAACACACCCTAATCATACAGCGGATAATTATATTTTTCAATAAAATTCATATGTACATTGATGTGTAAATCTTTAGGAATCTCAAGACAAACCTACTATTACCAAGACGTTGAGCCCATAAATGAAGCGGAATTGGAAGAACTCGTTTAAGAAGAATTCACGAGAAATCGCCACGTTTATGGGACGCGCAAACTAAAAAAATCGCTTGCCAATCGCGGAATTCGAATGAGTCGCCGAAAAATCGGTCGAATCATGAAGCAGCGTAACCTCGTTTCTCACTATACTTTGGCCCAGTTTAAAGTCCATTCAAAATCATGTAATGAAGCAAAAGTTGAAAATATCTTGAATCGAGATTTTTTTTCAAGCGCCGTTGGAACGAATTGTGACAGACTTAGCCTATGTTCGTGTTGGGAAAAAATGGCATTATATCTGCCTGATTTTAGATTTATTCAATCGTGAGATTATTGGCTATTCTTGTGGCAAAAACAAAGATGCCGTACTGGTAAAAACCACATTCCAGCGTATTCCTTATGCGTTAGATACCGTTCAAGTTTTTCATACGAATCGCGGCAAAGAATTTGATAACCAAACGATTGATGCACTTTTAACTGCCTTTGGAATCACCCATTCATTGAGTTCGGGTAATGTTATCTTTTTATATCACTATTTTTATTTACGGGTTTCTTGTAAACCTAATGCAAAATTTCCAATGGTCGCGGAACTATTATTTGTTACTTTAGGTTGTGTGATATATGTATCAATATCACTAAATTTGAGATACCCATTGATTTGCTTTAAAAATTGTTCTCGGATTTTTTTTATCAACGACTCATTTGTTACTCCACCACCAAAAATAATTCTATCCGGTCGAATAATTAATGTTGCTTGTACCGCAGATTGCGCTAGATAAAAAGCTTCAAGATCCCAAACTGGATCATCATCTGAGATATTTTCTCCTCTAACATTCTTTCTCTTCTCTATTGATGGTCCACGAGCCACCCCTTCCAAACAATCATCATGATACGGACATACACCAGGAAACTCTATATCATCATGGTGTCGTTTAACAAAGGTATGTCCCATCTCTGGATGACCAGAACTTCCTAAAAATTGCCCATTAACTACAGCACCCGCACCAATTCCCGTCCCCACTGTATAGTAAACCAGTGAGGATATTTTATCATTGTAGAGCATTGACAACACATACTCGCCATACGCTGATCCATTGACGTCTGTTGTCCAAGAAAAGGGAATATTAAAGTGTTTTTTTAACTCTCCTAAAACATCGGTATTTGACCAATCTTTTTTAGGCGTGCTCGTAATAAAGCCATACTTTTCAGAATTCTTTCTAATCTCGATTGGTCCAAAAGAAGCGATTGCTAACGCTTCAATGTCAAAAGACAGAAAATAGTCTACGACTTTCTTCAACGTTTCTGCTGGTGTTGTTGTAGGGATTACTATTTGATCAATTATTCGATAATCTTCGTCTCCAATAGCACAAACGAATTTTGTTCCTCCAGCTTCAATACTACCAACTAGCATAAACTGCCTCCCTTATAAAATGAATTTATTTTACTTTGTGTAAACATTCTGCCAAACGGACATTTGTCCCTCTTCTCGATTTGCCCAAGCAAAATATGGTATAAATGTCACTTGCTCTGCTTCAAGTTGAATTTCCTTATATTCGGTATATAATTCTTGATTAGGCTCAAGAATTAAGCGCGCAGCTTCGACATTCAATTTCACAACACCACCTAATAACTTGGCATCATAAATTGCCTCTTTTTCTCCGTTTACTTTAATTTGATTTAACCATAGATCTTTGCCATTATCACATTCTTCCGTACAATAAACAATTGGTCCTCTCTGTAAAGCAACTTTTCCGAAGTTGTAACGAACTTTTGGATTTGACTGGATTACTTTGGTAGCCATGTCTAATTTCAGATCCACAACTGCAGTTTCCGAAATTTCGATATACGCAAAACCATTGTTTAACATAGCGACTACTTCTTTATTATTTACAATAATCTTGAAATTAGCAATCGACCATTCAGGAATTCGTAAAGCTAATTTGAACTGATAGTTTTCAGGGTTTTTAATGTTAATTGATAAACTTTCAGACCATGGGTAATCATTTACTTGTTCCATTTCGATATTATGATCCAGCTTCACAATACTACTAATATATTGATCAACAAGAATCACATTCTCTTTGGTTGTATAGATGTATTTATCGACTGAGGCAATAAGACGAGCGATATTACTAGGACAACATGCACAACCAAACCATTCTGCTCGTTGCGTTAGAACATGACTTCTTGATGGATTGTATTTGGATACCTCTGGGTCAGCCTCCAGCGGATTCACATAAAAGAAGTGCTCTCCATCTAATGCCATTCCTGCCAGTGTCCCATTATATAATTCTTTTTCAATGATATCACCATACTTACTATCGGTGGTGGTTTCTAACATTTCTTTAGCAAAGAAAATCATCCCAACTGATGCACAAGTTTCTCCATACATCGTATCATTTGGTAAATCAAAATCTAACGTGAAGCGTTCGCCTAAATTTGTTGAACCAATCGCACCAGTAATATACATTCTTTTATTACAAATATTCTCCCAGAATCGATTACATGCAACAAGAAGTTCGTCATCTTTTGTCACTCTCGCAATATGAGCCATCCCTGCACATAGATAAACTACGCGAACTGCATGTCCATCTAGATGTTCTTGGTCTTTAATTAACCCACTAGACTGGTAGTAACTCGAATCGAATTTTTCCATCCCATGAATAATGTTATTTTCCAATCCATCCGCTTTATTTTGTTCTTCATAAAAATCATGATGCTGTCCCCGAATATCCACGTGATATTTCGCCAAATTTAAGTAAGTATCATTTTTAGTTACATCATAAAGACGGGCCAAGGCCAATTCAATTTCTGGGTGTCCATCGCTACCATGAATTTTTTCTTCTTCTGGTCCAAAACTATTATCAATACACTGTGCCATTTTTTCAGCAATTTCAAGTGACTTATTATTCCCTGTAATTTCATAATAAGCAACTGCAGCTTCAATATAATGACCCATTGTGTACAATTCATGGGATTGTTGCAATCTCTTGAACTTTCTCTCAGGTGCTTCAATTTGGAAATAGCTAACTAAATAACCATCAGTATCTTGCGCTACTGCTAATAGATCAATTAATTTATCAGTAATTGCCTGCAAGTTTTCATCTGGATGATATGCCAAACTGTATGCGGCGGCCTCTAGCCATTTATACGCATCGGTATCTTGAAAAGGATAACCGATAAAATCGCCTTTTTCTTGATTGGCTGTGATTTTCAAATTGGCTAATACATGACTTTTTTTCTCTTCTAACGGATTACCTCCAGGTTCATCTTCAATCGCAATTTGTTCCTCATCATTCATTACGGACCACTGATAAGGTAGTACTTTATCTACCACTAATTCACGATATTTTCCCCAAAATTTTGAAGTGATATTAACATTTTTAATTTGCATTTTATAATACTCCTATTCTGATTCACATAATTATTTTAGTACTGACGTTCGAATAATTCTTTTTTGATTTGAGGTTCCATCTTCTCATATTTAAAATAAAACAACATCACTAGACCTGAAAGGACATAAATGATAATTGGTAACCAAATAAAACAAAATTCAATTGCCGATAAAGCCGATGTACTTTGAGTAGCATTGGCTACATAACCTGCTGATGCCATTATTTTTGTAGGAATAAAGCTACCCAATCCCGATCCTAGTTGAATACAAAATGCACTTCCCACAGCTGTTAAGAATCCGGCTGCACGAACTCCTGATTTCCATTCACCAAAATCTACTGTATCAGCTAGCATGGCAAACGGCATTGCTACTGCAATCGCAGCACCAATAATTCCAATCACCCAAGCGGCGATTACTAATCCAAATTTATCTCCCGCAAAATACATCATGGCTTGGCCAAAAGCGCCAATAATTAAACCGATAATCATCGTCAACGTTTTATTCGTCTTTCTAACAATTAGGGGAATCATCAATGTTGCTCCAATTCCTAAAACTTGGAGACCGTTAAAAACGGATACTAATTGTTCATTACCCAGATTATATTTTGCATAGTAGATTGAAATACTATTTCGGTCAGCTTGTGCTATCCAGAAAATCACAAATGCCACAACTAAAATAAACCACGGTTTGTTCCCTTTTGTTGCTTTTAAACTTTCTTTAAATGAAAGTGGTTTCGTATTTTTACGTGGTTTTTCTCTTAAATTTTTGAAAGCTGTGAGTAGTAAGACTGTCGCCAAAACACCAAAAATTGCTAGTGTTAACATGAATCCTTTCTTATCGTTCCCTTTACCTAACAAAGAAACAAGTGGTAAACAGAACGTACAAGTAATGAACGATCCGAGCTGACCGCCAATCATTCGGAATGAATTCGCACTAATCCTTTCGTTTGGATTACTTGTCAGATTTGGCAGTATTGACGTGATTGGTGTTTGAATCCCAGTGTAAATTATTCCCGCAGCTAAAATATAAGTTACGCCTGCATAAATCAGCTTCATATTTTCTGAAAGATCTGGTGCCGTGAATGCTAGGAATGAGGCAACCGCAAATGGTATCGCTAACCACAAGAAATAGGGTCTGCTTTGTCCCCATTTAGTATTTGTTCGATCGACAATTGAGCCCCAAATTGGTGCACTCACTGCATCAAAAACTCGTGCAATTAATAGAATTGCCCCCGCACCTGCAACGGATATTTTAAAAACATCCGTGTAAAAATAAAGAATGTAACTGGATATAGTTACGTATAACAAATTCCCGGCCATATCAGTAAATGAATAACTTATCTTTTCTTTTAGAGATAATCCGTCAGTTGCAGTTACACTAGTTTTGCTATCTTTTTTAGTAATAGATGTTTTCATGTAAACGTTCCTCCGTTATAATGATAATCACTGCTAGTTAAGCCCTTTCAAAAAACGTGTTCCAGATATCTGAAATAAAATATATTTTATGCTATTATCATATATCCGAATAAAGCGTTTTCAAACATCTAAAAAAAGGAATAAGGTACACAAAACAACTATTTTGATTGGAGATTATCATGTTTTTTCATATCGATATAGACTCATTAAGTTCGCCAGGCCACATAATAAAAAAAAAGTTTATTAATACTGAACAGGTTTTCACAAATAAACATCTAACTTTATTCATAGTAAAATCGGGACACGTCTCAATAGATTTCAAGAATATTACTAATAATAGCTGGTATCTTTTTGAAAAAAACTCTATTCATGTACAAAATCTCGATAACGATACTTCTTGTGTCTACATGCTAATTCTAGATCCAAAAACTAACTTTCGAAAAAGCTCAAACATCCTATGTAACACTCAAGAAAATATTGTTACGCTTCCCGAAACTGGTGAAATTTCCTATGGTGACTTTGAACAACTCCACTTCATGGTACGTACCCTCGAAGAAATAAGAGGACTTAACTTCCAAAAAGAAAATATGCAATTTCATACACTTTCGCTCCTACTAATTTTTTTATCGCGACAATTCTTTTTACATTTGACAAATGAAAGTTATAAAAAGACATCTTCTAAATTTGAAATTATTGCGGATTGGATCCTTTCTAATTGCGAAAATATCCCCAATATCTCTACGATTACTAAAAAATTTGATATCACGACCTCCTATTTAAATCATTTGTTCAATTCTTACTATCATTGTTCCACAATGAAATTTCTCCATGACGCTAAGATCTCAAAAGCTAAAGATATGTTATTAACAACGAATTTATTGGTCAAAGAAATCTCTTTTTATCTAAATTTCAATAGTGAAAAGTACTTTATGCGATTGTTTAAAGAGGAAACGGGGTACACACCTACTGAATATCGAAATTTATTTTTCTTAAGAAATCATCATATCTAATCAATAGGAGGATAAACATGTTACTTGGAAGTATTGAAGCAGGTGCTAATAAATTTATTTGTGCCGTTGGTGACGATAATTATAATATTAAGTCGATTCGATCCTTTACGACCAAAACACCTGAAAATACCATCAAAGAAGTTATTGATTATTTTTCAAAATACAACATCAAAGCCTTAGGTATTGCATCTTTTGGTCCCCTTGATATTAATAATGAGTCTCAAACATACGGTTTTATAAAAAATACACCTCGCGTTGACTGGCGAGATATTGATCTTCTCGGATTGCTAAAACAAGCTTTCAATATCCCGATTTCTCTCACCACAAACGTAAATGGATCTGCATATGGTGAATTTATAATTTCAAGACTTTCAAATCAACCGGTATATACTTTGCTCTACTTTACTGTCGACACAGGTATAGGTGCTGGTGCAGTAATTAATGGCCGCTTTTTGGGAAGTTTGGAACATCCAGAAATGGGGCATACACTTGTAAGAAGACATCCACTTGATAATAACTTTCAAGGAATTTGCCCTTATCATAAAGATTGCTTAGAAGGATTAGCATCCGAACCCGCATTTAAATCTAGACTGAAGATAGCTTCGGAAAGTGCCAATCAAAAAGAATTATCTTATATGTTTGAAGCTTATTATATCGCACAAGGACTTTCCCAAATAACGCTACTCTTACGTCCTGATAGAATAATTTTGGGCGGTCATCTAATGACCGATAAGCTTAGAACTAGTATTCAAATAAAATATCTAGAACTCATTAATAATTATATTGAAATTCCAGATATAAGCTCCTTTATTACTAAGCCAACATTAAGCAATGAGGGGGCCGGAATAGTTGGTAATTTTGCTCTTTCTATAAAAAGTTACCATCAAAAAAATTAATAAAGATTCAGAGGTGGAGAAAATTATCCTGATAGAAGTTGGTATGGTTTTTTAAGTTAGATTCTCTTTTAGAACACGTTAATCAATAACTAGGAAGTGGTATTGCTAGCCCCTATAATATTAATCCCCAAATTGCTAGTTAATTTAAAATCTACCAAGTGAATATTTCAGTGTTCCCGCAAGATATTGTTGTGCTCGTTCCAACATCAGTGAATACGTGAGTAGAATAGTTTCTAACCGAAATTTAAAGGCGAGTAAACTTCTACTTTTAAACGCCTCGATTCCCAGTGATTCTAGACTTGAAAATACCGTCTCGACGCACTTTTGCGTTTACGCAGAAGGAAATTATTAATTTTTTCAGCACCGGCCATATTCTTTCTGAGCGGCGTGGTTAAGGTAATTCCGATTTTTTTCAGTTCTTATTTTAACGGAAAACTGAGGTAGCCTTTGTCACCAACGATCTTCTTTATTGGTGTCGCTTGAGCCAAAGTGGCCACCAAGCGAATATCATGAATCGAGGCTGCGATGACCCGTAGTCTAGGATAACCAGAATCTGTCACGAAGAAGCTAAGTTTCACGCCATAATAATGCATTTTTTTCGTCTAATTGTAGCCAATATTGGCCACTTCATGTAGAATTTTTGCACGATTATTGCGAATTGGTTTACACATCGGACTTGGCAAACTATTGATGATGACGAGTTCCGTCCCGATGGTTAGTGATTTGATGAAAAAATAGCGAATCACATTTACTGTGAAGGCTAAATTTTGACAAATTCGACAAAACCATGAGCGTTCTGGAAAATCATTTGGAAAAAGAATGCTACGGATACCGCGATACAACTGACTTTGAGTGGTGTAACCTTGCATGGTTCCCCAAATAACCGCAGAAATAATTTTGGTGTCTGATTGTTTTTGTAAGTTGGTATTTAAGCGGTTTTTAACCGCTTCAGGCGCATATTTATCATACAAATCAGTTATTTTTTCTAAAATCATCGAATAGACTATTTGCGGATTATTAAAACTTTCACTATAATTAAGTTGGATTTGCATATCGGTCATCTCGATTCGTAGTGGTTTTGAGATTACTGTATGCGAAGCTTTTTGTTTTGACAAAAATTTTGAACTTTAACTAGTACAACGGGTAAGGTTTATCAATTGTTCCTTTTCTACCAATTCCAATAGCTTCGTCTACACTTAACATGTAACCACTAGCTCAATAAACAGGTATGTCACCTGTATTTAGGTGTTTATAATCATACCCTAAGAGTTCGGATTTCTGTAACTAAAGGTAATCTCAAGAATTAACCAGCTCAATGTAAAATATTTTCCAATTTAAAAAAATATCCAATTATTTTAATTAATATCGTATATATAATTCTGTATATGCTATAGTAATTAATGGCACAAGCTAACTAATGCTTTTATAGGTTAGGAGGTGTCTTGCATGCTTGAAAAACTACTAATAACATTAGTTGTCACCCCAACCCACACGCCTACATTCGCAAAGCATAATAAAAGCCACCCTATTCGCCGTAGGGTGGCTTTTGTGCGTCTTACACTCGAAACTACTAACATTTTCGCAACCCCTTTATAACAAGTATTATTAATAAAATACAAGTTTTAAATAGTCTTATAGTTAAACTATACCAGTATAGCTTATTTCTTTTCCTATTTTTTTTGAATAAATCTCTACTTTTGTCAATGTAAGCGTTAACATATAATTGGTTTAGAGATAAGGAGATGATGATATGAAGAATCGGACTATTGAAATTATAAAAAAGTTATTAGTATCGGAACATCCAATCTCATTAAAAAAAATGGCTGAAGATTTTAGTGTAAGTCAACGAACAATAAGAAATAAAATAAATGAAATAAACGATTATCTTAATATATTGAAACTACCTATAGTAGAACATAAGCAAAAAAGAGGATATTTATTAGACTTAACTAGTTCTCAAAAAAAATATTTAGAAAAGGAACTATTTAATCCTGAAAATCTATATTTAAATCATGATGAAAGGAGTTTAGATATATTATTAGATTTATGCTTTAGTGTAAATCCAATATTTTTAAACAAAAAAGAAGAAAAATTTAAAATTTCTAAAAGTACAATGGATGAAGATATGAGAAAGTTACGCCAGCAGGTTATAAAATATGGAATTGAAATAGTTAGTATTGGTAAAAAAGGATTGAATCTCAGTGGTCCTGAGAGGTCTATCAGAACAATGATTTTTGATATCATTAATAAAACTGTAGGTATTATAGATTTATACGAAGTTAACAAGAA
>JBKEDT010000097.1:0-12208 GCA_047975565.1 Enterococcus sp.
GACCATTCGTAGAGATGGGACAACAGCGATCAATGTTGGGTGACTTGGCAGTAAAGTAAGTCTGACAGTTTCGGCAGTGATACCGCTGCTTTTTTAGTTTCAAGTACTTCGTATGGCTACTGCTTTTAGGCAAGTGAATCAGGGATACTTTGGTTCCATTTTTGACAATTGTTCCTTTGTTTTTTTGATGACAATTCGGACATCGCTTGATGTCCTTAGTCAAGGTAGCGTAAGCTACCGAACAGTGCTGGTTGTTGATGTACTTTGTAGTAAATTTAGTGATTTTGATATTTTTATCTTTGATTTCTAGTAATTGTTTGATACCATGAAGTTCAGACATACAGGATTTCCTCCTTTGAATTTGTTTTAGACGACTTAATTCTAACGGAAATTCTGTATGTTTTGTTATTTCACGCACAAAATCGGACCGATAGATTTTTTCTATCAGTCCGATTTATTATAGAGCCGTTTTGGAACACACATGTTCCAAAACTTTTTTTGTTAAAAAAACGTGACGCATTGCTTCATTGACTTTCAACTTTTTTGTTGACATTTTCATGAAAACGGCGTATTCTATATTTCGTTAGCTAACTAACGAAAAGGAGGAGAATGATGATTCATAATAGTGGACGCTTATTAAAAATTGCCAGTAATCAGATGGTTCGAGAGTTTGACCAGTTTGCAGAACAGTATGATTTAACCAGCATGCAGATGTCAGTAATTGATTATTTGAATACAAATGACCAAAAGGATATTTTCCAAAAAGATATTGAAAATGAATTTCAGATTCAACGTTCAACAACAACAGTATTATTACAACGAATGGAGAAGAAGGACCTTATTTTCAGAGAAGCATCTGCGCAAGATGCGAGACAACGATTTGTCCGTCTAACACCACATGCAATGACAATCAGCAAGAAAGTATCTGAATATATGATTCTCCAACAACAAAAATTGGAAGAAGTATTTTCTGAAGAAGAAATAGACATCTTCGAAAAAGTTCTTCAATACTATATAAAATAAAGAAATGAGTGAATGTAACAAAAATGATCAATGAAAAAATTTCAAAAAATGTCATCGGTGCAATCGTAGCAACTGGGATCATGTCATTTTGTGGGGTAGTTATTGAAACAGCAATGAATATTACCTTCCCAACGTTAATGTCAGAATTCAACATTGATACAGCAACAGTTCAATGGATGACAACTATTTATTTATTAATTGTAGCTATTATTGTTCCGTTATCAGCAATCTTTAAGAAATCATTTAAAACAAAAAATCTTTTCTTAGCTGCGAATTTACTATTTTTACTTGGGGTAGCACTTGACTGGTTAGCGCCAACCTTTACTTTACTGTTACTTGGTCGAATCATCCAAGGGGTCGGTACTGGGATTGCATTACCGTTGATGTTCAATATTATTCTTGAACAAGTACCTCGTTCGAAAATCGGAATGATGATGGGTGTCGGAACATTGATTACCGCAGTTGCTCCTGCTGTTGGACCAACATTTGGTGGAATCGTGGTAACAAATCTAGGCTGGAGATATATCTTTGTTTTCTTATTACCAATCTTAGTCATTTCATTAATTATTGGTTTACTTACAATCGAACAAAAGAGTGAAGTCAAACGTACAAAACTAGATATATTAAGTTTCTTATTTATCGTGATGATGTTTGCCGGATTTATTATTGGATTTAGTAGCATGGGAACAGAAGCTGTAGTAAGTATGTCTGTGCTAGGTGCTTTTATTATTGGTATCTTAGGAACAGTGGGTCTGTTTGTTCGTTCAAGTAAATTAGAACATCCAATCATTCATTTAGAAGTTTTGAAAAATACGATTTTTAGCGGACACGTGGTTGCATTTTTCTTACTTCAATTGGTGTCATTAGGTTTATCATTTATCTTACCAAATTATATTCAATTAGTCGGTGGAAATACAGCAACAGTTGCTGGATTAGTTGTTTTACCAGGTGCAGTTCTAGGGGCGATATTTGCTCCATTTGGTGGACGTATTCTGGATAGCTTTGGTCCAAGAAAACCTATTTTGATTGGTGCATGTTGTACAGTTGCATCATTGATTTTACTTAGTGTATTTAGTTTGAATATGAGCAACTTACTTATCGGTGGACTTTACCTATTATTCATGGCTGGTATTGGTCTAGGATTTGGGAATATCATGACAAGTGGGTTAAGTAATTTAGAACCACAACAACGCACAGATGGAAATGCTATTTTGACAACATTGCAACAATTTGCTGGTGCAACGGGTACAGCGATTGTTTCAACAATTATTGCAAAAAGCCAAGTGAACACAAGTGTTGCATTGAGTGACTCAACTGCGACTGGTTCACAACACGCATTTATTTTCCTATTGGTCTTAGGAATCATCGAATTTGTTCTTTTAGCTAGAGTAGTGAAAAAAAATAAATAAATCTTTTTAAGGTGAGGCTCTCAATTCTGTTGAGAGCTTTTTTTAGTAAATAAATTTGTCTAAATTATTCAAAAAAAAAGGATATAATAACCATATTTTGAAGATATGTCTAAAAAAGTCCTCTATTTTTATCTCGAAATATTCTGTGGTATTATTTTAAAGTTGGGAATCTTAGTGATTTAGTATTTATTGATTTCTTTTTATACATAACAAATAAATAATGAATTATATTCTATGAAAGAGATGAGATGTTAGTGAACGAGAATCAATTTGAAGTGTTAGATAGTGTGGATGATTTTGACTTTATAGAAATGGAAAAAACGCTATCACAGGAATTAGAAGAGAACTTTAGTGCACTTGAATTTTTGAAAGATGAAAGAGAAGATATCGATAATCCAGATAAGTTAGGAGAAGTAATATTAGATGAAATTTGGAATCAATTTGGAAACCAAATCGGCTTAGATATGACTAGTGAAACATTAATTCAACAATATGATAGGGAGCATCCAGAATCGTATAAAGAGGTTGGAGCAACCGTGATGCAAGATTCTAAATATATAAAAGCAAATAAAGAGATGAAACAAAAACAAGAATCAGGGAATCTGCGCGATGAATATACAGGAAAAAATTTAAGTCCTACAGAAAAATCTAATTTGGATCATGTAGTTCCAAGAAAAGAAATTTTTGAGAATCAGAGAAGAAAGCAAGCAGGCTTAAGTGTAGCTGATTTAGCGAATAAAGATGAAAATTTACAAGCAACGAATGAATCTTTAAATAAGAGTAAAGGTGCTAAGAGTAACAAGGAGTATGTTGATCCAGAAAAAAGAAAGCAACGCGAATCTGATTTAAAAGAGCAAAATAAAAAAGCAAATGAAAAAATTGATAATTCTAATCTTTCAGATGCAGAAAAAAAAGAAAGAAAAGCTAAAAATGATAAAAGATTAAATGATAAGTTAGCGGCAGATGAAAAACTTATGCTTGAAAAGGACAGACAAGCTAGAAAAGCAATAAACTCCGACATTCGTAAACAGGCTACGATAAACGTTACTAAAAAAGCTGGTAAAGATGCACTTAAAACAGTTGCGGTATCCGCATTATTTTCATTATTAAAAGAAATTATGAATAGTTTTGTGGAATTTTTAAAAGAAAAAAATAAATCATTTCATGGTTTTTTAGAAAAAATGAAGAAAGCTATCTCCTCATTTTTCTTAAATCTCAAGAATCTTTTGAGTCAGGGAACATCTTCTTTTGTAGGGACAATCATATCTGAAATCTTTGGACCAATTGTAAGTATGTTCAAAAAATTTTCAAGTTTGATAAAACAAGGTATTTTAGGAATAAAAGAAGTTTTTTCATACATCAAAAATAATAAAGAGAAACCATTTGCTATAAAAATTGCTGAAATTGGGAAAATAGTTACTGGAATATTAGCAGGTGGAGGTGCATTGCTACTAGGTGAAACTATTGAGAAGGCCTTGATGACGATTCCTTTTATGAATATGTCTATTCCATTAATAGGCACATTGGCAAATGTCATAGGTTTATTTTTAGCAAGTTTAGTTTCAGGTTTGATTGGTGCAATAGTGATAAATAGAATCAATAAATTTATAGCAAAAAAATTGAAAAATCAGAAAACGCAAGAAATTATAGATAAAAAAAATAAAATACTAGCAATGCAAGATGTACAAATGAATGTAACGAAAGAAATAGCGGAAGAGAAAAAAAATAATTTTTTCTACGAAAGTAATAATAGACGGCAGTACGCAGATGATCGGACTAGAGAAATTCTTGAAGAAATATTTGCAGATGATAGTGAAGAGGATGAGGATGAGCTTATCATTAGTGAACATTCAAATGAATTTGAAAATATGCAAAAAGATTTAGAAAGTCTATTATAAAAGAGGGCCTTGGATTTATGGTGGAAAAAAATGAAGTAGGAACAAAAATAGTTTCAAAGCGTGATAGTGCATTTAATGAGAAAAAAGAAGAATTAAAAAAGTTTAGTACACAAATACCAACTCAGGAAGAATTACCAAGTGTGCCAACTAGGAGCGGTTTTTTCGGTATTTTTAAGTATAAAGTCACCGGCGAAGATTTTAATGAATTAACAGATAAAATACAAGAGAGAATGATTGATCAAAATAAAGCTATAATTAATATTATGAAAGAATTCTCAACTATTTACGACACATTTTCTGCATTAGATAAAGATTATATTCAGAGAATAATGACATCTTTAGACGCAGCGAGAATAGCAAATAAAAAAGCAAATGATGGATTAAAAAAAATCAAAAAAAATCAAACAAAATTAAAAAAAAGCCAAGAAGATATTTCTGCAGTTACTAATCAACAAAAACAAATTATTCAGGTTTTAAAAAGCTTCAAAGAAAAGCTGGAGACGCTTAAACATCTGGAAGATGTTGATCAAATTTATACTGATATAGTTGATTTAGGATATAAAGCTCAAGTAACTGTGAAGAAACAAGAGAGAATACAGTTAGATACAGAAGAAATGTTTAATCAAATAAAAGAACAACAAAAAGAATTCTTTGAAGACTTAGAATATCAAGAAAAAGCATATAGTGATTTATTGACTGCTTTTATAAAAGAAAAAGAAGCACAAGCAAAAACGAATCAGACCGTTGAGACTAAATTTGTAAAACAAGAACAAGCACGAGAAAAAGCATATAGTGACTTATCGGATGCTTTTACAAAAGAAAAAGAAGCACAAACAAAAACGAATCAGACTGTTGAGTCTAAATTTGTAAAACAAGAACAAGCACAAGAAAAAGCATATAGTAGCTTATCGGCTACTTTGACAAAAGAAAAAGAAGCGCATGAAAAACTCGTAGAAAAAGTAAAAAATAATCAATTAGAATTTGAAACCGTGTCACAAGGAATCCATTTAACGATAGATAAGAGTAATTCTGAAACAAGAATGAATTTTGAAAATATAGAAAAAATAAATTTGAATCTAACAAAAAAATTAAAATATACACAAATTTTTTCAATAAGTAGCTGTGTAATACTTCTTGTATTAATTATTTTGATAATTACTGGAGTGATTGTATGATTTCAGAGAAATATAAAGCTCAATTAATTCATGAAGTGATTTTATTAGAGCATCTTAGCAATGAAAATTTTGAGCTAGAAAAATCAATTAAAGAAATTACTGAAACACACGATGATGATAAAATTTTAATATTTATCAAAAATTTGAGGACTTTTACGAAGCAAAATGATTCAATTTCAAAAGAATTGCCAAAAAAAGAGCTTCATATTATTGAATTACTGTATAAGTATCTTGGTTCAGATAAAGTTGATCAACTCTTCGAAAGCTTACGTCAGACATCAAATGTATCATTAGAACAGTTAATTGGAGAATTAGATACATTAGTAGGACTTAGAGAAGTAAAACAGCAAGTAAGTGATTTGATGGCATTTAACCAAATTCAAAATTTAAGAACAAAAAATGGATTGAAAAAATCAGATAAAACTTTGCATATGGCATTTCTTGGAAATCCAGGAACCGCTAAAACAACAGTCGCACGCATTATTGGAAGAATGTACAAATCAATAGGACTTTTAAGCAAAGGTCATTTTATTGAAGCGAGTCGAACAGATTTAATTGCTGAATATCAAGGACAAACTGCAAATAAAGTAAAAAAACTAATTCAGAAAGCTAGAGGTGGTGTTCTATTTATAGATGAAGCATATAGTTTAACTGAAAATAGTAATGGTGATAGTTATGGTAAAGAAAGTTTGACAGAATTAACGAAAGCATTAGAAGATTATCGTGATGACCTAGTTGTAATCGTAGCGGGATATCCTGATTTAATGGATAGTTTTTTCAAATCAAATCCTGGATTGAAATCAAGATTCAATACATTTATTCATTTTTATGACTATTCTTTAGAAGAACTACTTGGTATATTTAAGTATTTATGCGATAAAAATGAATATATCGTAGATGATTCAACATTTGATAGGGTACGTGAGTATCTTCAAAATGAAGTGGAAAATAAATCGTCAGACTTTTCAAACGGAAGAATGGTTAGAAATTTATTTGATGATATTGTAATGAGACAATCCAAACGATTGGTAAATAGTGGTGTTGTTCCAACAAAAGAAAATCTAATGACGTTTTATTCTACAGATGTTCCAAATAAAAGAGTAATTGAGAATTTAAACGTAGTATAGAAATTTCTTTAGTTTAATAAATCTTTTCTCAAAAAAGTTCTCCAGATTATGTGGAGAACTTTTTTTTGTGCTAAAGTATGAGAAACAACTGAAATGTGGAAAAGAGTGTGAGGCATGGATATTCATAAATTTGAATTGTTTTTGGACTTATCGGAAACATTAAATTATACAGAAACTGCTGAAAATCAATTTACAACACAAGGAAATGTGTCCAAGCAGATTATTTACTTAGAGAAAGAATTGGGAACAAAACTTTTTAAGCGTACCCATCGTAAGATTGAGTTGACCGAAGCGGGTCGGCTTACTGTACCTTACGCACAAAAAATCGTGAAGCAATATGGAAACCTTAAACAAATATTGCTGAATTACGAAGAGAAAGAAAATCTTTCTTTAAGTATTTTGACCATTCCGACATTAGCAGATTATCAAGGATTCCATTTCATTACACAATTTCTTAAAGAGCATCCAGAAATCGACGTACAATTCAAAGAAGCAGAAAGTAATCTATTGTTTCCGTTCTTGGATACGGGGACGAATCATATTATTTATGCACGCTCTTTTGAACAAACGAATGAGCTATATGAGCAGTTTGTGACGGAAAAGGACGACTTTGTTGCGGTTGTTTTTGCGGATCATCCATTAGCAAACAAAGAAATGATTGAAGTTAGCGAACTCAAAAATGATAAGTTTTTATTATTGAATGAAGATACGCATTTGTATCAACCGGTATTGTCGCTTTGTGAAGAAGCCGGTTTTGATCCAAAAGTTTCTTACGAAGGGTCAAGGATGGATTTAGTTTTGAATATGGTCTCTAGCGAAATCGGAATTACGATTGCAATGAGAAAAACTGTCGAAGGGCTGTTAGGGGAACAGCTACGGGCAATCCCGATTCATCCGACAAAAACGAGTTACTTATCCTTTTTCCATTCCAAAGGGCAATCAACGAGAGCTGTCCAAACATTCTGGGATTTTTTGGAGAAGCAATAAACGAATAAAAGAAGGTGGTATTCCCATTTGGAATACCACCTTTTTAAAACTGAATTGTTCCAAAGTCTCTTTCCGATTATTATGAAAAGGAAGAAAACAAGGAGGAAGAAAAAATGACAAATCAACCTTATGATTTAAGAAAAGTTCTTGATGAACTTGCACAAATTCCTGGTCAATACCACGAAACAAATGAACCAATTGATCCTGAGTCTGAATTATCAGGTGTTTATCGTTATATTGGTGCTGGTGGTACGGTGAAACGTCCAACACAAGAAGGTCCAGCGATGACATTCAATAATGTGAAAGGCTTCCCTGGAAAACGAGTAAACATTGGCACAATGGCTAGCAGAAAACGTGTTGGTCAAATGTTACATCATGACTACCGTACATTGGGTCGTTACTTGAAGGATGCAGTTGAAAATCCTGTCAAACCGATAAAAGTTGATAAAGCAGATGCACCTGTTCAAGAAGTTGTCCATTTAGCAACAGATGCTGATTTTGATATTCGTAAAATTATTCCTGCACCAAAAAATACACCAGAAGATGCTGGTCCATACATTACATTAGGACTTGTTTTAGGTTCAGATCCTGAAAAAACAATGAGTGATGTAACTATTCACCGCATGGTTTTAGAAGATAAAGATACAATTGGTATGTATATTATGCCGGGTGGTCGTCACATTGGTCATTTCCAAAAACAATTTGAAGCACTAGATAAACCAATGCCAATCACAATCAATATTGGATTAGATCCTGCTATCTTGATTGGGGCTACTTTTGAGCCACCAACAACACCACTTGGTTATAACGAATTATGGTGTGCAGGTGCATTACGTGAAGAACCTGTTCAAATCGTTGATGGTGTTGCTGTTGACGAAGTGGGCATTGCGCGTGCAGAATTTGTTATTGAAGCAGAAATCATGCCAAATCAAACAATCCAAGAAGATATCAATACTCATACAGGAAAAGCAATGCCAGAGTTTCCAGGCTACACCGGTGATGCAAACCCTGCAGTTAACTTGGTCAAAGTAAAAGCTATTACACATCGTGAAGATAATCCAATTATGCAAACAACGATTGGGCCAAGTGAAGAACATGTATCCATGGCTGGAATCCCAACTGAAGCAAGTATTCTTGCATTAGTTGATAAAGCAATCCCTGGAAATGTGTTGAATGTGTATAATCCACCAGCTGGTGGCGGTAAATTGATGTCCATTCTACAAGTGAAGAAAAATGGTCCTCAAGATGAAGGAATTCAGCGTCAAGCAGCGATTCTTGCGTTGTCTGCATTCAAAGAATTAAAAACGATTATTCTAGTTGATGAAGATGTCGATATTTTTGATATGAATGATGTGATTTGGACATTGAATACACGCTTCCAAGGAGACCAAGATGTGATTGTTATCCCAGGCATGCGTAACCATCCATTAGACCCATCTGAACTACCAGAATATGATCCAAAATCAATCCGTGTTCGTGGGATGAGTTCAAAAACAATCTTAGATGGTACTGTTCCTTTTGATATGAAAGAACATTTTGTTCGAGCAGCTTTCCAAGAAGTAACAGATTGGGAAAAATACCTAAAATAATTCTTAACGTAACTGAAGTGATGCAGTGGATAAAGAAACTGAAATGAAAGGGGAAAAACGTAATGACAGAGAAAAAAAGAATTGTAATCGGCGTATCTGGAGCTTCAGGCACACAATATGCGATTGATTTGATCAAAAAATTAAGTACGTATCCTGAAATCGAGACACATGGTGTGATCAGTACATGGGCAAAGGAAAACTTACGAATCGAAGCAAACATGCGTGCATCTGAACTAGAATCTTATCTTGATTATTCTTATTCAAATAAAGATCTGGGTGCTAAAATAGCTAGTGGTTCTTTTTTAACGGATGCGATGATTGTTGTTCCAGCAAGCATGAAGACAGTGGCTGCAATCTCAATGGGATTTGGAGATAACTTGATTACTCGAGCAGCAGATGTCACATTAAAAGAACAACGAAAATTGATCATAGTACCCAGAGAAACACCACTGAATACAATTCATTTAGAAAATCTGACAAAACTATCTCGTTTAGGTGTACAAATTATTCCACCTATCCCAGCATTTTATAATCATCCAGAAACAATTCAAGACATTATTGAGCATCAAACAATGAAACTATTGGATGCTCTTCATGTGTCACACGAAGTTGGCTCTCGTTGGAAAGGGATGGAATAAGATGGATCATTCTTTTTCAACGACTGCTGAAGGCTACCAAATGGATGCACGAGTCAGTGTAATCGGTAAAGATTTGCTGATTACGTTGACAGGTGGAGATACGCCCCATATCGGGACAGTGACGACCTTTACGAAAAAAGACCCCGTTCAAACCATTCGTTATCCTAGTCATCATGGACGGTTTCATAAAGACGATGTTTTAGCCGAAGCTCTTGCAAAAGAAATCAAAGAGAAGGTTCCCGGAAACTGTTTGATTACCTCTGGTGTCCATATCGATGGCATCACGCAGGCGCAAATCAAAGTCTCTTACAAGATGGCTCAAACAATCGGTCTTCAGATTGCACAATGGTTAGATAAAACAACTTTTGATGCAAAAGAACCTGTCTATACACATTATCATAAGAAATAGCAAAAACCAGCGTATCTAGGACGGATACGCTGGTTTTATTCTATTTAAAAAGTATAATTTACTTATTAAGAAATACTAAACTTAAGCTTCAGTTAAGATAATGGAACTATACTAGCACTGTTATTACAGGAGGTAAGAAGATGAAGCTATTAAAGAAGGTTCTCGTTGTAGGTATCATCCTTTTGATTGGTTGGAAATTAGGTCTAGCTGATTTGATCACACGAGCAGATCAGACAACAAAGACACAATCAACAACAACAGAACAAACTACTGAACAGACAACAAAAGAGTCTACAACAAAAACAACGACAACCAAACTGGTTCAAACAGTGGATGAAGATCAACCACTCTATACAACAGATTCGTTTACAGAAGTAAGTCAAACAGTGAATGAAGGCGAGTTTACTACACTTGTTGAAGAAACAAGTGATGGGTACAAAGTGAAAACTGACGCCGGTAACACGGGATATTTGATGAAAGATGCTGGTAAAATCGTTGAAAAAACGGAAACGGAAAAACCAACAAGTATCAAGGGTGCGGTTATTGTTTTGGATCCCGGACACGGTGGAGATGACACTGGTGCGTTAAGTAATGATGAAAATACGTACGAAAAGACAGTCACACTTGCAACGGCGAAACAGTTAAAATCAGATTTGGAAGCTGCTGGAGCAACCGTTTATCTTACCCATAGTGAGGATCACTACATTTCACTAGATGATATCTGTGAATTTAGCACAACGAAGAATGCAGATTTATTTATTAGCTTACATGCAGACTCAACAGAATATGCAAACGAAGCAACTGGGATCACAACGTACTATTATTATGATGATGAAAAGGAACTAGCAGATACAGTTGAAAATTCATTCTCTGATCTACCTTTGGCTTCTAGAGGAACTGAATACGGAAATTATCAAGTATTACGAGAAAATCTACAATCAAGTATTTTGATTGAAATGGGTTATATGAATAATGACTCTGACTTAAGTTATTTGACTTCATCAAGTTATCAAGAACAACTTTCTTCAGCAGTCACAGAAGCTGTGAAAACATACTTTTCTGAGAACTAAGCAAAAAATAGCGATAGTTGATATAAATAAGTAAGGTAGAGAAAATTATCTCAGCCTTGCTTATTTTTTTGCTTTTTATTTAAATAACTTTTTCCATTTTTTTAAAGATATTTTATAATAGAATTAGAAAGCGCTTTAAAAGAACGGGATGATTGCATTAGAAAATATGTTTTTGAGAAGGGGAGGAAGTAAGAATGATTATTGGCGTACCGAAAGAAATCAAAAAGTCAGAAAGTCGTGTATCCATGACACCTTCTGGAGTAGCAGCACTTGTTCATCAAGGACATCAGGTACTTGTCGAAACCAATGCAGGCCTTGGCGCAGGATTTTCAGATGACGCCTATTTGGATGAAGGCGCTCAAATAGTTGCAACGGCAAAAGAAGCTTGGTCTGCTGAACTAGTCGTCAAGGTAAAGGAACCCTTGCCGGCGGAATATCTGTATTTTCGTGAAGGGCTGATTCTCTATACGTATCTACATCTTGCAGCAGATAAAGAATTGACGCACCACTTGTTAGAAAAGCGTGTAGTAAGCATCGCCTATGAAACGATTCAGTTAGCAGATGGCTCCTTACCATTACTCGCACCAATGAGTGAGATTGCAGGACGCCTTTCAATCACTGAAGGTGCCTATCATCTAAAAAAATTATCTGGAGGTAAGGGCATCCTACTTTCTGGTGTTCCTGGTGTTGAAAGAGCACGTGTGTTGATTATTGGTGGTGGTGTTGCTGGAACGAATGCAGCAAAAATTGCGATTGGCATAGGTGCAAAGGTGGAAATTGTGGATAATAATATTCATCGCTTACGAGAGTTAGATGATATTTTTGGTTCAACGATCGAAACAATTTATTCAACTCCTAAGAATATTGCTACACATATCAAACA
>JBKEDT010000089.1:0-13050 GCA_047975565.1 Enterococcus sp.
ACTTTTTTCATCCTTTTAAAAAATTGTTTGACAGCAATCCAGTAATATTTGAACTGATTCTTCTATTTTTTCAGGGACTTGATAAATTGAAGAGAGTACATAGTTAAAGGAGTTTTTTAGAATGTGGTACTTTTTTGTCTAGAATGATAGAATGGGAAGGAAACAGTCTAAATAGAAACGAGGGAATAACATGACAGAAGTTGTCAAGGTAAGTCAATTAGTTGAAAAACTATCTTTAGAAATCGTGACTGGTGATGAAGCTAGCCTTAATCGTGAAATCCTAACAGGAGATATTTCACGACCAGGTCTTGAATTAACTGGTTACTTTAATTATTATTCGCATGATCGCTTACAATTATTTGGAAGTAAAGAAATTACTTTTGCAGAACGAATGATTCCTGAAGAGCGTCTGATGATTATGCGCCGCTTATGTAGTGACGATACACCAGCACTGATGATTTCTCGTGGATTATCGATACCAGAAGAAATGATTACTGCAGCAAACGAAAAAGGAATCCCCGTACTACGCTCACCAATATCAACCTCTCGCCTGCTAGGAGAAGTATCTAGCTATCTAGATGGACGATTAGCGGCACGGACGAGTGTTCATGGTGTACTTGTGGATGTTTATGGACTTGGGGTCTTGATTCAAGGGGATAGCGGTATTGGGAAAAGTGAAACAGCGTTAGAATTGATTAAACGAGGACATCGATTAATTGCGGATGACCGTGTAGATATTTATCATCAAGACGAGTTAACTGTAATTGGGGAACCACCACAAATCTTGGAACACTTGATTGAGATCCGCGGAATCGGGATCATTGATGTCATGAGTTTATTTGGTGCTAGTGCAGTTCGTGGCTCAATGCAAGTCCAACTAGTTGTGTACCTTGAAGCTTGGGCAAAAGATAAAAAATATGATCGACTTGGTTCAGAAGATACAACTGTAGATATTGCGGATGTTGCAGTTCCGCAAGTAAAAATTCCAGTAAAAACAGGGCGAAATGTCGCCATCATCATTGAAGTAGCTGCGATGAACTTTAGAGCAAAAACAATGGGCTTTGATGCAACAAAAACTTTTGAAGCACGCTTAAGTCGTCTGATTGAAGAAAATTCAGATCAGTAATACAAGGAATAAAGGAAGTGAATAAATGGGAAATCAGGTAGATCGAGTTGCCTTCGAATTATTTGGAATGCCAATTTATTGGTATGCGCTGATTATTGTAAGTGGCATTATGATTGCAATATGGTTAAGTAGCCGAGAAGCACCGCGTGTTGGTTTAAAATCAGATGATGTAACTGATTTTATGATTTGGGGTTTGCCAATGGCGATTATTGGTGCACGATTATACTATGTGCTTTTTGACTTACCAATGTACGTGGACAACCCAATGCAGATTTTCAATATCCGTTCTGGCGGTCTTGCAATTTATGGAGGACTCATTGCTGGTGGGATAACTCTTTACTTTTTTACCAGATATCATTTTATTTCGCTATGGACGTTTTTAGATATTGCCGCGCCAAGTGTGTTACTTGCACAAGCAATTGGTAGGTGGGGCAATTTCATGAACCATGAAGCATTTGGTGGTGTGACAACACAAGCTTTTTTAGAAAGTATCCATTTACCACAATTTATCATTACGAACATGTATATTGATGGAAGTTTCCGCCAACCGACCTTTTTCTATGAATCCATGTGGAGTCTCGTAGGATTTATTTTACTCCTTTTCTTGAGAAAGAAAGTCGGTCTTTTGAAACAAGGAGAAGTCGCTTTAAGTTATGTTATTTGGTATAGCTTTGGTCGCTTCTTTATTGAAGGAATGCGTACGGACAGTCTTTACTTATTTGGTGCTATCCGCGTCTCACAATTATTGTCGGCCTTGCTATTTATTGGTGCAATCGGACTTTTTGTTTGGCGCCGTAAAACACAAAAGAATCTAGCAGATTACGATCGAACACAAGGCAAAGATACACGAATTATCTAAAAAAATGTTTTTTTATGCTATGATGAGAGTACGAAAAAACTAGGGGGATTCATCATGAAACAAAAAATTGCTGTACTAGGGCCTGGCTCATGGGGCACAGCACTAGCACAAGTATTGGCTGAAAACGGGCATGATGTCCGTATTTGGGGCACGCACGAAGATCAAATCAATGAAATCAATACCAAGCATACAAATCGTCGTTATTTACCAGAGCTAACAATTCCAGAGTCTATTACAGGATATACGGAATTAAAACAAGCGGTAGCGGATGTAGATGCTGTGTTGTTCGTTGTACCTACCAAAGCGATTCGATCGGTAGCACAACAATTGGTTCAAGTACTGAATACTCGTCCAGTCATTATTCATGCAAGTAAGGGGTTAGAACAGGAAACACATAAACGTATTTCTGAAATCTTGAGTGAAGAAATCCCACAAGAAAATCGAGAATCTATTGTTGTTCTTTCTGGTCCAAGTCATGCGGAAGAAGTTGCGGTGCATGACATTACAACGATTACAGCAGCAAGTACAGATGAACAAGCTGCAAAGTTTGTACAGGACTTGTTTATGAATGATTATTTCCGTATCTATACAAACAATGATGTCATCGGTGTAGAGATGGGTGCAGCATTGAAAAATATTATTGCTATTGGTGCCGGTGCAATTCACGGACTAGGCTTTGGAGACGATGCAAAAGCGGCAATCATGACACGTGGCCTTGCAGAAATCAGTCGCTTAGGCGTTGCGATGGGTGCAAATCCATTAACATTCATCGGATTAAGCGGTGTTGGTGATTTGATCGTGACCTGTACAAGTGTCCATTCAAGAAACTGGCGTGCAGGAAATCTTTTGGGTCAGGGGAAGAAGCTTGATGAAGTTCTAGAAAATATGGGGATGGTCGTGGAAGGTGTTGCAACAACAAAAGCGGCAAGAGAATTAGCAAAACAAAGAAATATCGAAATGCCTATCACAGAAACTATTTATGCGGTACTATATAAGAATAAAGAAATCAATGAAGCAGCAAAAGAAATCATGCTACGAGATGGTAAAGTTGAAAATGAATTTTCATTAAACATATTTTAGGAGGCGTCATCACATGAAAGTAAAAAAAGCAGTCATTCCAGCAGCAGGTTTGGGTACACGATTCTTGCCAGCGACAAAAGCGATGGCAAAAGAAATGCTACCGATCGTTGACAAACCAACAATTCAATTTATCGTTGAGGAAGCACTAAAATCAGGGATTGAAGATATCTTGATCGTTACCGGTAAGGCAAAACGACCAATCGAAGATCATTTTGACGCAAATATCGAATTGGAAACAAACTTAAAAGAAAAAGGAAAAACAGAATTATTAAAACTTGTTGAAGAAACAACAGATGTGAATCTGCATTTTATCCGTCAATCACATCCAAAAGGATTAGGACACGCAGTATTACAAGCAAAAGCTTTTGTAGGAAATGAACCTTTTGTTGTCATGCTTGGCGATGACCTAATGGAAGATACTGTTCCATTAACAAAACAATTGATGAATGATTACGAAAAAACACATGCATCAACAATTGCAGTGATGGAAGTTCCTCATGAAGATACATCAAAATACGGTATCATCAATCCAGGCGAACAAGTGGAAAAGGATTTATATAACGTAAAAAACTTTGTTGAAAAACCAGCTCCAGATAAAGCACCTAGTGACTTAGCAATTATTGGTCGTTATTTATTGACACCTGAAATCTTTGATGTACTAGAAAATCAAAAACCAGGTGCAGGAAATGAAATTCAATTAACGGATGCAATCGATACGTTAAATAAAACACAACGCGTATTTGCACAAAAATTCACTGGAAAACGATATGATGTAGGGGATAAATTTGGCTTCATGAAAACAAGCATTGAATATGGCTTAAAACATCCTGAAGTTGGAACTGCATTAAAAGAATATATCATCGAATTGGGCAGTGAACTTGCAGCAACACAACCAGCCAAAAAAACAGTAACAGAGACAAAAGAAACACCTAAAGCATAAATGACAAAAGAACAGAAATCATGAATAAAATGATTTCTGTTCTTTTTTTAGTATTTGCCTATTTTTTATTTGTCTTAAAAAAACGTAAATGCTATTCTAAGGATAGTAAATGTAAGAAAGGAGTAAGTTATATGACAGTTGGAGGGATTGCCGGCTTGATTGCTGCAATTGCCTTTGCCGTATTAGTTATCTTCTTAGTTCGAGTGTTGATTCGTGTAGCAAAAACAGTTGAAAAAGTTGATCAAACTGTAGCAGAAGCAAATAACACAATCGAAGTCGTGACAAAAGATGTCGATTTACTCGTTCATCAAGTAGAAGGACTCTTGGTAAAAAGCAATGAATTATTAGAAGATGTAAATGGGAAGGTAGCAACAATCGATCCTCTATTTACTGCAGTAGCTGATTTAAGTGTAAGTGTGAGTGAACTAAATGATTCAAGTAAAAACTTAGTTCAACGCGTAGGTGGAATTGGCAAAACAACTGCAAAGGCTAGTGTCGCAGGTAAAGTAGGCGGAACAGCAATGAAAATGTTCAAAAATAAAAAATCAAAAGAAACTGGAGGAACGAAATAATGGCAAAAAACGGTGGATTTCTTGTTGGAGCAATTATCGGAGGAACAGCAGCAGCAATTGCAGCCTTATTGATGGCTCCTAAATCTGGAAAAGAATTACGTGATGATTTAGCTGCACAAGCGGATGATTTATTGGATCGTGCATCTGACTATACAGATCAAGTGAAAGAAAAAACAGCTTCTTTTTCTCAACAAGCAGGTGAAACTGTCGGAAATCTAAAAAATAAAGTTGAAGAAGATGCAGCAGATAACGCGGATGATGCAGAAGATATTTTAGTAGATTTAAAAGCGCAAACAGAAGACTTATCTGATCGCTTCAAAAAATCTGCTTCTGACGTTCAAGACACATCAGAAGATATCATTATCCAAGCACAAGACACTGTAGCAGAGAAAAAAGACGTTGCAAAAGATATTGCAGCTGATACAAAAGATGTAGCAGAGCAAATAAAAGAAGATGCAAGTGAAACTGTAGCAGAAGCAACAGAAGAAGCAAAAAACATTGCAGAGGAAACAACTGAAAAATAACGAAACATGTCTCTCGCAAGTATATTTCTTTAGTAAAAAGCCTGGAACAGCGTGCTGTTCCAGGCTTTTTAAGGTCTAAATGATTGTTTTGGTTTTGAGAGTTACTTTGTTGAACCTTTTTCTTCGATACCATAAGGTAAAGTAATTGTTTTTTCATCAACATCTTCTTTGTTCATCATTTTTGTCAACAAGCGCATAGAAACAGCACCGATATCATACAAAGGTTGTGTGATACTTGTTAGACGTGGACGAGCAACTTCAGTAAGTAATGAGTTATTGCTTGTAATGATTTCGAAGTCTTCAGGAACGTTGATTCCTTTGTCGATCATACCATCAAGGATACCGATAGCTAATTCATCATCAGAGACAAATACAGCAGTTGCGCCACTATTAAGAATGCGGTCAACTAAAGCTAAACCATCTTTGAAGTTATAAGAAGCTTCGAAAACAAGACCTTCATTGTAAGTTAGGTTATTTTCTTTTAGTGCTTCTTTGTAGCCTTTTAGACGACTTTGACCATTGATTGGGTCAATCAATGCACCACTAACAAAAGCAATTTTTTCATTGTGTTTTGCAAGAGTTGTCACAGCATCTTTAACTGCTGAAGTATAGTCAATATTTACGCTGCCCACTTGTTCATCTGGATCGATTGAGCCAGCAAGCACAACAGGAGTTTTTGAACGTGAAAATTCTCCACGGATTTCGTCTGTAATATGATGTCCCATAAAAATAACGCCATCTACTTGTTTTGCAAGTAAGTTATTCAGTACGTTAACTTCTTTTTGATCATTGCCATCTGAGTTAGCAAGGATGATATTGTATTTATACATTGTTGCTACATCATCGATACCACGAGCTAAAGATGCGAAGAATGCATTACTAACATCAGGGATGATAACACCGACAGTAGTTGTTTTTTTGCTTGCTAGTCCACGAGCGACTGCATTTGGACGGTAGTCAAGACGATCGATTACTTCTAAAACTTTTTTACGTGTAGCTGGTTTAACATTTGGGTTGCCGTTCACAACACGTGAAACAGTTGCCATTGATACGTTGGCTTCGCGAGCCACGTCATAAATTGTAATTGTTTGCTTTTCCATGGTGATTCTCCTATTCTGTTTTGCCGTTTTCTGAAAATCCGGCTTACATTTCTAAATTAGAATAGCAAAAATAACTCGAAAATGCAACCGTTTTATTATGGTTTTCATGAAAAGTTTATGAACTTTTCAAATTGGTCTTTCCCAAAAGAAGTGGTACAATAGTAAAAAAGTAGTTTAGAAAGAAGGATGTTCAATGAACAAAGATAAAATCCAAGAGCTACGCAAATGGATGGGTGAAAACAAAGTAGAATTAGCTTATATAAGTGATCCAGGTCACATTGCTTATTTCTCAGGATATGAAAGTGATCCACATGAACGTGTGCTTGCTTTATTTATCCCGCTTGAAAAGGATCCATTCCTATTCACACCTGCTTTAGAAGTAGAAGATGCACAAAATAGTAGCTGGGCATATGATGTGACTGGTTACCTAGATAGCGAAAATCCATGGAAAATTATTGGTAAAGAAATCGAAAAACGTTATGGTCAACCAATGAATGTTGGAATCGAAAAAAATGCATTATCTGTTGATCGTTTTGAATTTATTTCTTCACAATTAGTGGGTACAGATTTCTTTACTGATTTGACACCTGTTATCCAACGTTTACAATTGATTAAAACAACGCAAGAACGTGATTTATTATTAGAAGCAGGAAACTGGGCAGATGTAGCCTTTGAAGTCGGCTTCCAAGCAATTAAAGATGGTGTTACAGAACAAGAAATCATCGCAGAAATTGAATACCAACTAAAACGCAAAGGCGTTTCTCAAATGTCATTTGATACACTTGTATTAGCTGGTGAAAATGCAGCTAGCCCACACGGTGCACCAGGCAGCACACAAGTGAAACCGAATGAATTAGTTTTATTTGACTTAGGTGTTATCTGGAAAGGGTACTGCAGTGATGCAACTAGAACGGTTGCTTTCCAAAACCCAACAGAATTCCAAGAAAAAATCTACAACATTACTTTGGAAGCCCAACTTGCAGCCCAAGAAGCTGTTCGCCCTGGAATTACTGCCGGTCAATTAGATAAAATTGCACGTGATGTAATCGATGGTTACGGATATGGAGAATACTTCAATCACCGTCTAGGTCATGGAATTGGGACAACCGTTCATGAATACCCATCATTAGTTGAAGGAAATGACTTAGTGATCGAAGAAGGAATGTGTTTCTCACTTGAACCAGGAATTTATATTCCAAATCAAGTAGGGGTACGTATTGAAGACTGTGTCTATGTTACAAAAGATGGTTGTGTACCATTTACAAAAACACCAAAAGAATTAACGATTATTGGATAAGAACAATAAAAGAGAGTGAGGCAGAAGGAATCTTCTGTCTCACTCTCTTTTAAAACTAAAGACCTGGGACGTCAGTCACGTCTCAGGTCTTTGTTTTGTTTAGTTAATCGTCTTCATCTTCCTCTTCACTTGCTTGTTTCTTTGCAACAGAAGAAGCAGTATTCCAATAATCAGTGTAATTTTCGGTTGTTCCACCAATACCAAATTTGAAGACACTCTTGTCTGGTTCATTCGTTGCCCATAAAGAAGTGACTTCTTTGCTTGGGGTAGTTACTGTCTTATTATTGACTTTGACTTTTCCAGAAAGCTGACCGGTAAACTCAGACACTTTCTCTTTCTTCACTGAGTCATCTAATGTAAATTTCTGGTCTGTGCCAAAGACATCCGGATTCGTTAAATAAATCCGAGCAATCAGATTTGATAGATAACTTGCAGAACGCTTACCAGCACTTGAATCCATGGATTGCGAGCCATCATGTCCTGACCAACTACCAATTGTGATCGATGGAGTGGAAACAACAAGCCATGAATCTTTATAATCATTTGTTGAACCAGTTTTACCGATCCAATCGGCATTACCAAGTGTGGAATTGATACTAGTAATGTTCTCTTTGAATGGTGTAGTGATCTTTTCATTGATTACGCTCCGCATCATATCGTTCATAATAGATGCTGTAGCTTTTGAATAAACTTGTACTGGATTTGCTTCATGTTGATAAATGACGTTGCCCTCATTGTCGGTAATTGAATCAATCAAGTAACCCTCTTGATAGACACCACCATTAGCTAGGGTTTGGAATCCATTGATTTGCTGAACAGTAGTAACATCGGCTGTTCCTAATGGTGCAGATTCATAGCCCCATACATCATTTGCTGGATAATTCATTTTTTTCAAATAGTTATCATAAACATATTGATCCGAGCCGCCTTTTGAAAGCACCTCTTGGAAAATATTGGTTGCTGGAATGTTATTTGACCATTCGAGCGATTCACGAACTGTTTGAAATGTATTCAAGTTCTGATTAGTTGCATTTACAATGTCTTGCCCAGCATTTTCACCATTTTGCCAAGTTGTTTCATAGTTTGAGACACGAGATTCAGAACCTAAAAGCCCCATATCTAACGCAGGTGCATAAACGAGCATTGGTTTGATAGAAGAACCTGCTTGTCGTTGGGTATCAAACGCATGATTGACCTGGCTTTGTGTATAATCTAAACCACCAACAAATCCATAGATCCGTCCAGTTTGATTATCCATCAAGACGCTACCCGTCTCAACCGGAAGCCCAGTACCATCAGCAAGTAAGTAGCCATAATCGGCAACACCTGTTTGCATAGCATTATAGATATCTTTATCAATAGTTGAATGAACCGTGTACCCGCGACTAGCTAGAGTTTGTGAAGCTTTATTATAATAGGCATTATACGTATCTGTATCTGTAATGTCTGCATCGGCATCTTTGGCTAATTGTTCAGTCAAGATGTCTGTTGCTTCATTTAGAACAGTGTAGTAGAGATACCCACGGTCTTCTTGCTCCACGGCTTGTTGTGGAAGAAAGTCTTTTTTCAGATCATAGGCTTTTGCCTCTTCATATTCTTCTTTCGTGATTTTTTTCTCACGATACATACTGAATAAGACAGTGTCTTTACGATCTAAGCCGTATTGTAGATCGGCATCTGACTTTAACTCACCTGTATTTAGGTAAGGACTGTAAACAATCGGACTTTGTGGAAGTCCCGCAATAAATGCCGCTTGTGGTAATGTCACTTGATCTGCATCAACACCAAAAATACCTTGAGCAGCTTCTTGGACACCTGCAATATTTTGTCCAGAATTGTTCCGTCCAAATGGAGAAACATTTAAATAAGTAGTAATGATTTCATTTTTTGTAAAATATTTTTCAACTTGAGCAGATAACAGGATTTCATTTGCTTTACGTTTAAAGGTTGTTTCATCCGTCAAAAGTTGTTGTTTGACAAGTTGCTGTGTCAATGTTGAACCGCCGGACGAACCGATCCCTGTTGCTTCTGAAAATAAGGCACGCAGAACAGCTTTAGGAACAAAACCATTATGCTCTTCGAAATACTCGTCTTCGGTGCTAACAATTGCAGTTTTTAAATAATCAGAGATTTTGTCTGATGAAACATTTGTACGTAACAAATCAGAATCAATCGTTGAGATGTCTGAATTGTCTGCATAAACGAGCTTTGATGTTTGCGTAATATTACCTAAATCTTCGGATAAGGACTGTTTGGTCGGGACTTCGGTGTCCTCAACTAAGTAGGCAAAGTAGCCTGCACCAATCCCAAGTCCTAATGCACCGCCAAATAAAAGGAGAACGACAACTATCAGCAACAACGTTTGAATAACTCGGAAAGCTACATTTGGAATAAACCACGGTGTACGCTGGTCTTTTTTCTTATTTTTTCTTTCTTTATTTTGTGGCAAAAAGGTCACCTCAACTATAGAATTTGTTCCGTGTAATTATAGCAAATATAACGTGAAAAAAACAGGTGTCAGAATTTTTCCTAATAAATAACCAACAGGACATGTTGAAACAAGCAGGAAAGGAAAAAATCAAAACGGGAAAAAGGAAAAATCAGGGAATTTTTGTTAAAATGAAGAAATGAGAATAGATAATTAGGAGGAACTTGGATGTTAATTGGTTCACACGTGAGTATGAGCGGCAAAGAGATGTTAGTAGGATCAGCGAAGGAAGCTGCTAGTTACGATGCAACAACTTTTATGATTTATACAGGTGCACCACAAAATACGAGAAGAAAGCCAATCGAAGACATGAATATTGAAGCTGGTGAGGCGTTCATGGAAGCGCATGACTTATCAAATATCGTAGTTCATGCACCCTATATCATCAATTTAGGCAATACGACCAAACCGGAGAATTTTCCATTTGCGGTCCAATTTCTACGCGAAGAAATCCAACGTGCACAAGCGCTAGGTGCTCAACAAATCACACTACATCCGGGTGCTCATGTAGGTGCAGGAGCTGATGCTGGAATTGCACAAATCGTAAAGGGCTTAAATGAAGTCTTAACAAAAGAACAAACAGCGCAAATCGCTTTAGAGACAATGGCAGGAAAGGGAACAGAAATCGGGCGGACATTTGATGAATTAGCACGAATCATTGATGGGGTGACTCTAAATGAAAAATTATCTGTTACTTTCGATACCTGTCATACAAATGATGCAGGCTACAATGTACGTGAAGACTTTGATGGTGTACTTGAAGAGTTTGACCGGATCATAGGGCTGGATCGCTTAAAGGTCATGCATATCAACGACTCAAAAAATCCTCAAGGGTCACATAAGGATCGTCATGCGAATATTGGCTTTGGAACCATTGGCTTTGATGCGTTACATGCAATCGTGCATCATGAAAAATTAAAAGAGCTACCCAAAATTTTAGAAACACCTTATGTTGGGGAAGATAAAAAGAATAAAAAGGCACCTTATAAATTTGAAATCGACATGCTAAGATCAGGAAAATTTGATCCGGATGTATTAGACAAAATAATGAACCAATAAATTGCGGAACAATAGAAAAAGAAGTATCTTTGCGTAAATTCAAGAAAAGAATGGTGTTTTCTTTGTTTAATTAGGAAAACGCCTTTCTTTTTGTGAAAAATTCGAGTAAAATATTTTATTGTGAACTACTTCGAAAAGAGAAAGGAGAGATTTCTATGGTATCAACAGGTATCGTCATTCTTATTGCAGTAATTGCCTTATTGATCGGGGCTGTTGGCGGCTTCTTCTTAGCGCGTAAATATATGCAAGATTATTTAACGAAAAATCCTCCAGTTAACGAGGAAATGTTGCGTTCAATGATGACTTCTATGGGGCAAAAACCTTCAGAGAAAAAAATCCGTCAAATGATGCAACAAATGAAAAACCAAGGGAAAAAATAAAAATTCTAAAGTTAATTGGTTTTTAGAAAAACAAAAATAAGCTTAAATAAAACATCGATTGTTTTGTTTAAGTTTATTTTTTTTTAGTATTGCAAAATGAAACGCTTTCATATATGCTTGAATTAAACGAATAACCTGGATAGTGATTGCGTATGCAAGCTAAACCTGACACAGTATGAAGAGACTTTTCTTCCTTTTTTGTGCAGGTTTTTTCTTTGCTTAAGAATAGAGACATAACAAATTGAATATTTTAAATAACGGGGTGAGAATCAATGCTAATCGAGAAGGTCTTTAATAATAATGTTGTGCTGTCTAAAGACGAATTGAATCGAGAAGTTGTGGTGATGGGAAAAGGGCTAGCTTTTCAAAAACATGTTGGTGATTTTATTGCAAAGGCAAAGATCGATAAAGTATTTTGTCTAACGGATCATCAATCCTCGAAGCAATTTCAAGAATTGCTCAAAGAGGTGCCGATGGAGTATCTAAAAATAGCGAATAAAATTATTGAAGAAGCAAAACAAACATTAGAAGTTTCTCTAAACGATTCTGTTTATAGAATAGCCGAGAACATTCGCAATTTTAGTCGTGAAGATGTATCGGCTTCGGTTGTGGCATAGCTTTAGTTATGTCAAACAACCGATATAATAGATTAAAACCTTTTTGAAATTTAACGATTACATATGTTAACCTTTGAGGAGGTTTTTTCATGTCAGAAGTACGTCATGGTCGTGGATATGTGTATTCTATACAGTATCATTTGGTTTGGTGTGTAAAATATAGACAGAATATTTTACAAGGAAACATTGATGCATATATTAAGAAGTTATTAAACCAAATTGCGTTAGATAATGATATTCAAATCGTTGAAATGTAACCAGACAAAGACCATATTCATATGCTTATTGAATGCAAACCGCAACATTATCTTCCCAATATAGTCAAAGTTTTTAAAGATGTCTCTGCACGGTTCTTGTTTAAAGAATAGAACTTAAAAATCATTTGTCGGATGGGCATTTTTGGAATCCTAGCTACTTCGTAGCTACAGTTAGCGAAAACACAGAAGAACAAATCAGGCACTATATACAAAATCAGAAAGAGAAATGAGGTGAATTGTAATGTTACGACATAAAGCTTATAAATTCAGACTATATCCAACTAGTGAGCAAGAAATATTAATTGCTAAAACAATTGGATCATCAAGGTTTGTCTATAATCATATGTTAAACGCTTGGAATATCTCATATAACGAAACTGGCAAAGGTTTGTCTTATGGCAAATGTTCTGCCATGTTACCTTATATGAAAAAATCAGAGGATACATCATGGTTAAAAGAAGTAGATAGCGTATCGTTACAATCCTCTATTAAAATTTTAGCTGATTCTTTTGATATTTTTTTCATATAACATAATCAATAAAATAAATTTAAAAGCTATATAAATCCAGTTCAAAGTTACACTTCATAAAACTCATATAATTTTTTTGCTTTTTTTGGTAACAAGGTGAAATTACGTAAAGTTGGATTCGTTAGTTTCTCTAAAAGTCGTGAGGTCAATAGTCGCATTTTAAGTGCAACTGTCTGTTAAAATGCTAGTGGAAAATTTTTTGTTTCTCTACTATGCGAAGAG
>JBKEDT010000027.1:0-44567 GCA_047975565.1 Enterococcus sp.
AAATTTTCAAGCATGTACGTAGTTAATCGTGCGTGATCGATAGCAATCTTTTCGTGAATCATACGTAAATCCTCCAGTCATTAATGGTATACTTTATTATCGTTCGACTGATGATACATAGCAAGTATATTTAGCAATAGTTAATCTAGTTCGTCGCCTGTCAAATTTTGATACAATGTATCTGATTCCTTCTGTGGTAATCGAATCATGTCGGTTAGTGATTCTTCAGAAATAGACAAATATTGTCGGGTATCCGAAACCCAAACATAATATATTTCTGCATCTTCAGGTGGGTTCGTTTGCTTTGTTGTTCCATATTGGATCCATATCATGAACTCGGCATCTTTCGGGTCTAATTTATCCAACTGATTACTTGATGTATCGGTAGGATTTCCTTCTTCGTCTCGATTTTCATAAGCTATACTATGCATAATCTGGCTATATTTTTCATTCTTACCACTCACTCGAGTCGTCTCAGTAAAATTGCCTGAGCCTTGATTCTCTTCAATCACTATAGTATACGGTCCTTCTGGAAGAAACATTGGATAAAAAAAGTAGATAAGACCAAGTACTAGTACAATTAAAATACCTATCAGAATTCTGCGCTTTGCTGTAACACTTTCTTTGCTAGGCTTACTAGACTGACTATTCATACTACTCGCCCCTTCATACTATTAATAAATTCTTGTCACCAATAGTATATATGTGCCAAACAGTTATTCAAAGCTATACGTATCAGATTTGAATAACTGTTTTATTTCTCTACCCAAGAGCGTTTTACTATCTAACCTATAGATATCCTTATACACTAATGGTAAATAGATTGAGGAGGGAATCTTATGTGTGGACGCTATTTTTTTGATATTCAACAAGAAGAACTTCAAGCAATTTATCAAGCAAGCAAAAACAACAGTTTAGATGAGGACATTTCACTTGCCTATAATGAAGTATTTCCAAGTAATTACGTAGCAACCATCTATGAAAATGCTGAGGGAGTCATTGATTGTGGCGTGACTAGATGGGGATTTGATGGCTTCCGAAAAGGACAATTGTTGATTAATGCGCGTGTGGAAACTGTCACTGAGAAAAAGACGTTTAAAAAACCTTTTAAAGACCACCGTTTAGTCTTCCCAATGTCAGGATTTTACGAATGGGATACTAAAAAAGAGAAGTATTTATTCACTGATTCGGAGAATATTCTGTATGTAGGTGGATTTTATCGCATACATACTACAGGGCAACAGCCGATTCCAGAATCAATTATTTTAACAACATCGCCTAATCACTCTGTTAGTTCCGTACATGACCGTATGCCACTACTTATTGGCAAAGATTCTATTGCTGAATGGATCCAAAATGAAGAATTTGCTAAACAGCACATCATGAAAGCAATGCCTGAACTGCACAAAACAATAGTTTAAAAGGAGCGAGTCGTCAATACGACTTGCTCCTTTTCATTGAATGGATCAATTTTATTGTAGTTCACTTTCTATAGTAGCTAAGTCCTTAAGAAATGTGGCTACTGTATTTAATTCCTCTTCAGAATATTTAGCTGATAATTGATCAACAATTTTGTTTTTGATTTCAACGTGTAATAGGTCATGCTTTTCAGCAATTTCTTGTCCTGCTTCTGTGAGAAAATAGTAGATTTTTTTGTCATCATGCGGTAGTTTTTTCGAAGTGATTAATTTGTACTCTGCAAGTTTTTTCGCTGCACGAGTAATCCCACCACGTGTAACAGAAAGTTCTTCTGCTAATTCAATTCCTGTTTTTTCATTTGTTTCTAGAGCAGACAAGATATGCAAAGACGTAATGGAAAGATTTTTGACTATTTTTTTCAAAGAAGAACCTTCTAAACTCTTCTCTATCCATTTTTGTTCATACACCCCTCGCCCGTTTCCATTACCATAATTTGAACGTAACAATCTAATTAGCGTATAAATCTCCGTTTCAGATTTCATTCTTTTAGAATCTCCATTTCTGTTTCTATCTTGCTCTAATTATAAACTGAATTAGAAAGATTGTGCCAATTTTTTTGCTGTTGTTAGCGCAGATGTAAGAATTTTTTGACGGTTTTTTGGTTGCGCATCTGCACCCTCGATAAATAATTTTTCAACATCATTAATCCCGTAAAACTTCATCATATTTGTCAAATATAAATCACCCAAGTCCATAATTGCTGCACTTTTGTTGCTTTTGATTTTCAATGCTTTTTTGATTAGAAATGATACAGTTGCCAATTTACCACCTTCGTGATAAATACTGCCTGCAGATTGGATGTGAATAGCTTTTTTCCCTTTTAATAAACCAACGGATCCATCTGGTGTATATTTAAACGTCTTGTGTGCGACTGCTGTAAGATCGAGATACTGTTTCATTTCAGCAGGTAAAAAATGATTGTACATTGGGTTAATAAATACATATTTATCTGCATCAATAAATTCATTTAACCATTCTTCATGAGTGGCTAGTAGATTTATCTCTTCAGCTGACATTGTTTCCCCAAATTTTTGTTTATGCCACGCATCCATGGTCATATTATTTAATGGCGGTACGCCTTCTTTTGTAAATAAATCACGAATAATTATAGTATCACTAGGATGGGATTTTTTGTAACTTTCAATAAATTCTTTTCCCACGGCTAATGAAAGACTATTTTCTACATGCGGATGTGCTTGGATTACTAATACTTTACTCATATTTATTCAACTCTTCCTTAGTTTATCTATTGTTTATTTTGTTGCTTATCAACAAAATAAGTATACTTCCATTTTTGTTGCCTGTCAACAAAAATCAATAAAAAAGAAAAGCTCCAGCAAAAGCTGAAACTTTTCTAATCTGTTCTACTTATTTTTTTGTTCTGCGATCATAATTTTCGTATAAAAGAATACCTACTACAGTGAAGATAACTGGACCAGCAATCATCCAAAGAGTATCACGCATTCCTTGACCGTCAATGACTGGTTGGAAAATAGTGAAGATGTTCGCACCTAAAACAAGTAAAAATACGACAGCACTAACAATGATCGTGACTGTATGTGATTTGTATGCTTCAAATGGACGAACTAAATCTTTTTTCGCTTTAAATTTTGGAAAGGCATAAACTAAGAAAAGATATGGTAATGTCATAGATACATTGGCCATCAATGTCAAAATATTATAGAAGTCTGATGGGTTTGGTGTTGCAAATGATGCAATCAAGATAATCGCAACTACAATTGCACATTGGATAGCCATAGCAAAACTTGGCATTCCATTTTTATTTTCAGCAGTAAACTTCTTAGGCCAAAGTTGTTTTGGTGTTCCCATAATCAATGTTTTTAATGGAGAATACGTTAATGTAAAGAATGCCCCACTATATGCTAAGAACATTCCTAGACCTGCATAACGTGCGAACCAATTTCCCATTGAAATTGCACTTGATGTACTTAGGCCGATAGCATCTCCAAAAACATACCCTAAGTTATTCATCATAACATAAGTAATATTTCCTAGATTTGTTGAATCGCCAGAAAGGATCGCATCCCAATTTGTTGATGCACCCCATAAGAAAATTCCTAGCGCATATCCAACTGAAATTATCACAGCAGATAACATAATTCCACGTGGGAATGTTTTTTCAGGGTTTTTAGTTTTATCAACCATCCCACCAACTGCTTCCAGACCACCGTAGGCAAAGATAGCAAATACAGCAAAACCTAGTAAGCTAACTGGTGATTGATACGCTGGATTTGGTGAATGAACAAGACCTTCAATTGGTTGTGCTAACTGACCACCATTGGCAAATAGAATAATTCCTGAAATCAATACTAAAATAACGTTTAAGCTGGTAACTGCAATACCACCTAAACTTGTGATTTTAAGAATTCCCTTAAGACCTTTGATAGACACAAAAGTTACGAGGATCATCCAAAAACAAGCGAGTAATCCAACAATTTGTGTTGATGATAAGCCCATCATACCCAATTTTTGCGTTTGATCACTTCCTGCAAAAGCAGTAGTAAATGGAATCCAAACCTTAGATGCTGTCGAAACCATCCAAATAACATACGATGCGTACCACATAAATGTGCCGATAAAAGCAAATCGTGGTCCGACGCTGACTTCTAGCCATTTGTACATTCCGCTATTTTCACCTTTGATCGTTGAACCAAATTCAGCCATCATCAAGGCAAATGGAATAAAGAACAAAATAGCAGCAGCCACATAAAAGATGATTGAGCCATACCCCATAAGGTAGAAAGCAACTGGACCATTAGCAAAACCGAAAACAGTGGTGAAAATCATCATCGCTAACGCGCCAAGCGTCATTTTCTTTTCTGTTTGAGACAAAATTAAACACTTCCGTTCTATTTATATTAAGAGTTTGTTTCCTAAATACTACAGCAATAACCTATGTAAGCATTGTTATATTATAATATGGTAACATTCCCCAATGATTACATTACAACGAAATGCGTAAAAGCGCAATAAGTCTAGGAGAAGAATTTCACATTTTGTTCTCTATAATGATCCTTTCTCGCTTTTATCACGAAGTTATTTATTGTATTTTTATTTTTTCATCAATTTAAGAGTATAAATTTAGAAAGGAATACCTAAACGTAGTAAAATAGAGCTAACAATTGATGCTCAGATAATAAATTTAGGTGGAAGTTAAATGAAAAATAAAAAATGGATCAAAATAATCATTCGACTAGTGATTGCTGTCTTGGGATTACTTTTATTAGAATTTTTAGAAATGAGAGAAAGCGGCCTGCTTTTACGGTTCATGATTTTGATTGGTGTCCCCATACTTATTGTTTTGGTTGAACAAGGTTTGTTTAAAGAATAATTTTTTTCATTAGTAAAGTAACCGTCTAATCTGGCGGTTACTTTTTTATACGTATCCCGTTCCCTTCGTTCAGCTAATTTTCTTTATAAAAATTACCTTTCAATAGAAAAAATAGTGTTCAAAATCATATATCCTCTTTTACGTATAATCATCCCCTAAAAAAAATGAAATGCGCTTAAAATGCTTCTCTCGCACATCCTTCTTTTTTCTTCTTTTTTTACAAGTTATATTCTGAATTATCTGAGTTCACTATTTTATGTAAAATAATGAACTCAGATAGCTGATTTTATTGACTTTTTAATTCGTCTTTTTTTAAGTTCATTATTATGATAAAATACAATTAAAATAATGAAGTCAGAATATTACTAAGAAGGTGTACAACTTGAACTACAATGTGCAACCGCTCCGGACAAATGAAGAAATACAAGATTTTCAATTTTGGCTAAGACGTACGTCGAATCCCGAAAGAGATAGTTTTTTATTTTTATTTGGTATAAATAATGGACTACGCATCTCTGATATCGTTAAGCTAAAAGTTGGCGATATTCGAGGTATTCGTAAGCCGATTATCACGGAGCAAAAAACCGGAAAAAGAAAACCTATTTATACACAAAATCTAAAAACTGAAATAGAACGTTACACTAGAGAAATGAAGGATGAAGATTGGCTATTCCCTAGTCGCCAACAAGGTGGTCATATCAAACCGAATACTGTTTACAAACAGTATTCAACGATTGCAGCAAATCTTAATCGAAAAGATATTGGTACGCATACCTTAAGAAAGACATTTGGGTATCACTATTACCGAAAGACACATGACATCGCTACACTGATGTTTATTTTCAATCACAGTTCACAAGCAATCACAAAACGCTACATTGGAATTACTGAAGATGAGATTGGTGCCTCCCTTGCAGAATTCAAGTTAGGTTTCTAATTCAATTTTGTGAAGCATTTTAAGGAATCAAAAACCCAAGAGATCACTTATCTCTTGGGTTTTTGTTATTTATAAAGGTTTACATAATAATTATATGGTAACAACAGTTTCTTCTTTATTATAAAAATAATTAGGTACTACCTAACTATATAGGTAGTACCTAATTACTTTTGTGGATCAATGTAGTCAAATCAAATCCTGAATTTATATTAGAAAAAATAGAACAAATAACATAAATGTCTTTATTTGCAAAGTGTACTTTTTTAAATCTTCCGGATGATGCGGGAAGATGATGATGCCCATGAATCACGCCGACTATATTGTATTCACTAAATAAGCTTTCGATTCCAGGGTTTATACAAACGTAGTCTGGATTATATGCATTACTCTTTGGTGACAGCAAGCTAAGTTCATTGAAAAGTGGTGCATGGGAGACAATAACTGTTGGTATCTCTTTATCTTCTTCCAGTAATCTAGACAGGGCTACAAAAATAAAGCTTTGCTGTTCTTCTTTTCTAGTAGTCAAAGCCACAGGGATAGTTAGACCGATGTACCGAACTCCATCATGGTACATGCTTTCATTATTCAAAATATGCATCTGTGTAAACCGTTCTTCAAGCGTTGCTTTCACGGATTCATAATAAGGATGCTCCCCCGTTGGAAGCAAGTACCATGATTCATCAGGATTTTTTACCAGTTGCTTGAACCATTCTTCTTGCTTGAATTGTTGCCACTTCTCCCAACTATTGCTTTGTATATTTATAGGTGGTAGCACATCAAGTAGTTCATGGTTTCCAAGGACATAGATACCTTGAATTTGTTGATCGATTACATGTGAATCAGAGATATCTCCAGCTAAAATATTGAAATGAGTAGTTAACAACGGAAGGTTGCCATCTAGTGCATGTATATCGGATACAACATTTACTAGATGATGATTTTGTTTGCCTAGAACATTCGAAAATTCTGCAGTTAATTCATCCGGGTGAACACTGTGTGCCACATATTGTTTTCTTGTTCGCTTGATTTCTTTGCCAAATTCAGATTTTAGCAATGGATATTTTAATGCATTAGCATACGCTTCTTTTTCTTCATTTATTTCACTAAGCTTTGTAGGTAACAACTCTGCATATAACTTTTCAGTATATGGCTGGGCTACTAATAGGGTGTCTGTTGCCTCATTAAGAAGGTCTACTCGTTTACCATCTGTAACAATAGGCAAAGTGTTCATGGTTTGATTCAAAAATCTCAAGTACTCAAACACATAGCCTACTATGCCTGTCTTTATATTCTCACTGAGTAAAAATTTACCGGGAAGATTTGCTGATAACGGGCCCGTTTCATCGTGCTGCATCATTCTTCCAAGAATCTGTATTTCAAATAAAGGATATTCAAAAATCTCTTCATAAAATGTGATTGCTTCTTTTGAATCTCGCTTAATTTCTTCACCAGTTAGCATTTTCACACTTTTGATAATGTATGTCAAAATATTTTCTTTATGTGTCCTCAAATAGTTGTGAACTTCTTCTGGTCGTCGTAGATAGTGTACCGCTGCCTTTTGAATATAAGTTCTTGCTGTATCATAAGGAATTGCAGAGTAAACAAGATCCCCACCTGAAGAAATCGATAGTTCATTGTTTTTTGTACTATATATCAGCTGAAAATATTCATTTTTAAATAACACTTTGTTTACACGTCTACGTCTATTTTCAGGATAGCTATCTGCGTATTTCTTTAGTTTAGGGAATAGATTATTTTTTAAATTTAAATACGTAACGTCATTTTTATTATCAATAGGCAAATTATTTTCCCTCATTATTTCTCCAATCCCACAACTATAATCAGTTATTTAATGCTGGTCTGACATTTATCAGTGAAAAAGACAAGTCTATGTTTTTTCTTATTATTTTACTTGCAGATTATTGTACAAAGCAGTACCTATCTCTAAAAAATCTTGTTTCTTTTGTAATTCATGTAGTAACCATTGAGGCACTGCTTTTCCAATAGTCGAATAGATTTCGATAATTGATTCAATAAAGGAAAGCTTGTCTTTTTTGTCGAGTGCTTTTTTCATTTTTTTTGTTGGTTTTACTAAATACTCTAGTATTGTGTTTGTTTGATAGGATTGGACGATTTGCTTTGCTTCATTTGCTGCTTGGACATAAATAGAAGGCTCATGTAATTGGGCAATCCCCTCTTGTAAATAGCGATCATAAGTGTCTTGTAACTCGATAAATTCCTTGTATGTTTGATCAATCGTCCGTTTATTGATTCTTGCTACCGCATCGTAAAAAGAAATCGGTAAAGAGTCAACTCTTCGGTTACGGCTGACCCAGGAAGCTAGTGTGGATTGAGGAAATCCCGTGAATCGAGCAAACTGTTCTACAGGTAGCCCTAAATAACTTTTGATATATGTATTGATTGGGTGATCGATACGTGTGATGTTTGCCATAATATGTGGGGCACCAACCTTTCTTAGACAATTACATTTGCGATAATTTTACTACTTTAGTATAGCGTACTCTCGTTCTTTTTTCCAAAAAGAAGGGTTACTCATTATTTAAATACGCCTTTTTTTCCTATTTTTATGCATAAAAATAGGTTACGACAAAAATCATCGTAACCTTCAGTACTTCAACTACCTTCGCTGAAAATCTTGGGGGAGTTCAGCTATGGAATTCGTTCATCACAGTATGAAGAAACAAGGGTTGTCTGCTGAAAGACACTTCATACTATGACTCGAAGGGAGTCCCTTCGTTACATTCTCTATTATACAAACATATGTTCGCTTAGTAAAGAGATATTTTTACTTTTTTTCTTTTAAGAAGAGAGCGCAAATCGTCGCTCTAAATATTTTTGAGCATATTCAATCAAGATACAGATCAGCCAATAAATAAGTGCTACTAAAAGATAAAGAGAAAAATAATCAAATGTACGGCCCCCAACTATCTTTGCCTTTTGAAATATCTCAGGCACTGTAATCGTAGCGGCTAAAGACGTTCCCTTGATTACATCCATAAACACGTTACTTAATGCAGGGATCGATAGACGAAAAGCTTGTGGAAAGACGATATAGTAAAGCACCTGTGGTAAAGAAAAACCACTAGCTAAAGCTGCATCCCACTGTCCGACTGGCACTCCGGCAAACGACCCACGATAGATTTCTCCGATAAAGGCACTACTTGTAATTGTGAAACAAATCGTTGCTGCTTGTACAGCTCCTAATTGGTATGGTAATCCAAAATAAAGCAAAAAAAGTAGCACTAATGCTGGTACGCCACGAAAAAATGACAAATAAAAACGTACGCATCCATGGATAAGTTTATTATTGATTCGCCCTAATATCGTTAGTAGTATTCCTAAAATATTCCCTGCAAAAAATGAAACTATCCCAATTCCTAAAGTATAACCCAATCCACTCAGGACATAAGGAATCGATTCGATCATTAAAGAAAAGTCAATCGTCGGTACGTACGTCACTCGTCTGTCCCCGATTTAATAACTTCTACATCTGGTTTTGTGGATACGTCTGTTCCAAAATAACTTTCAGAAATAGTTGCTAACGTTCCATCTTCCTTCATATTCTTTATTTCCTGATTCACTGCTTCTTCAAGTGCCGCGTTCTCTTTTTTGAATAAGAAACCACTTGTTGTCTCATCATAGTACACATCTTCTAAAATTTTTACAGGAATATCAGGAAATGCTGCGACCGCCATTTTTTGTAGGTAATAATCATTTAGAACTACATCTGTCCGTCCGTTTGCTACATCAACTAAATATTGATCATTTGTAGCATTATCATACGTAACCAATTCTGCTCCATAATGTTCTGCTGTTCGCATATAGCTAGTATTTGGTTCTCCCGCTGCTTTCTTTCCTTTTAAATCAGATAAAGAAGCAATGCCAGAATCGTCTTTTTGTCGAACAATCATGCTGTTATATGAATGCTTGATCGGTGTAGATAAAGAAAATTTCTTTTCGCGTTCCTTTGTAATACCGAAATCATTTGCCGCAAAATCAGCTGTTCCTTTTGAAACCGAAGTGATTTGCCCATCTACGTTATATTCTTTAAATGTTACGTCTACATCTAGTCGTTTCGCGACCTCTCTCGCTACATCTACATCATAGCCTACAAGCTGATTCTCCTCATTATAATATGAGGCGGGAAAGAGTGTGCCTGACGTTGCTACCACTAGTTCATTTTTTTGTTCAACTTTTTCTAAGCTCTTATCACTTGCTGCATTTGAGCTTTCCTCTTTTGCGCAAGCCGAGAATACAAACAGTGTGCTGATTATAAAAACAATAGAAATAAATTTTTTCATACTTCCTCCTAAGATGGGTGATAAACTTTTGGTAAATAAAATTTTTGCTCTTGTTCAAATAAATATCCAAGCTGAAATAAAATATCTTCTCGTCCTCGTGCTGCCATAAACTGGACACCTAATGGTAAACCTGTTTGTGTTCGATGTGTTGGCAGACTAATCGCTGGTTGTCCTGTTAAATTTGCCAATTGAGTAAACGGGGTAATCGCTAGACTCTCTTCAAACATCAGCGTTATTGTTTCCAGTGCATAGTTTACGGGATACTTTTCGATTGTGGCCATTCTTTGTTTAATAGCACTCGTTTGATACGTATGATCCAATCTTGGCGCTGTTGTTGCAGTTGTTGGACTAAGGAATGCATCAAACCGCTGAAAAAGCTCCTCCATGCGAATTGCTGCATGGTCCCATTTTGATAGAGAATCTATATATGCTGCAGCAGAAAGTTTCTTTCCATACTGAAAAATCGCCCATGACATGGGTTCAATCTCTCCTGCTAGGATTGGTCGTCCCAATGATAATTCCATTTGATGCAACATATTCGCTGTTTCGGCTCCGTTCATTAAATAATAAGAATCGATCAATTCTCGTCCATTTAATGGATATTCGATTTCAATGAGCTGATGTCCTTCTTGTTCTAAAAATCGTGAAGCATCTTTTACTGCTTGAATAGCTTCAGCACTTACTTTCGTACCTACTGGAGAGTTATAACAAACTGCAATGGTTAGCTTTTGCTTCTTTGGATGTGTTTGCCAACGTGCAGCAGAAACCTGATAGGGTGCTCCAGAATGAATCGTGCGCATGCCTTCAAAAAGAGTTTGTGTATCCCGCATTGAAATCGTCAATGCAAAATCGACTGGCGCACCTTGCCACCCTCGCCACGCTTGAGGTCCTACAGGCATCGTGCCTCGAGAAGGTTTCAACCCAATCAACCCGCAAAAAGATGCCGGAATTCGAATCGATCCACCCCCATCACTTGCCCCAGCAATCGGGAATATCCCAGAAGCTACAGTAGCTGCGGCGCCACCACTTGATCCTCCTGGAGAAAGTGTAGTATCCCATGGATTCTTTGCTGAACCATAGATTTTAGGATCCGTTATATTTTTAAAGCCAAACTCAGGAGCATTTGTCTGTCCTAAAGGAATCAAACCAATTTTCTCTAGTTGGGTTACATAGTTTGAATTTCTTGATGCACGATGATTCTTTAATAACCTAGATCCAGCAGTAGCAGACCATCCCTTCTTTTCTTGCCCTAACATTTTTAAAGGAAAAAACATTCCAGCAAGTGGATGTTCGCTTTCAACTGAATACGCAGAAGATGAAAGCAATGATGGTTCAAATGTAACTAGTGCGTTCAATCGGGGATTCTCTACCTCAACACGTTGCTGTATTTGTTGAATCAATTCACCATGACTTATCTTCTTTTCTTTTAATTCACGTGCAATCGCTGTTGCATCTCTCATAATTATTCTCTCTCCTTTCACCGATAACGCCTTCGCAATTTTCTCATAACAAAAATCGTCAAGCAATGCATACGCTTGCAACAAAATGAACAAACACTTGTTTTTTTATATGATTTTTTATCACTATGTAGCGAAAAAAGGATGCACAAAAGCGACTCCTCTCCTTACTTTCATGTATCCTTCACTAATTTAATTTTCCTCTACAGCGCAAACAACTACTTTTCCTACCATATGACCTGTTTCTACATCTTTTGTTGCTTTTCGAATTGCCTGAGCATTCAGACCTTCTTTATATACCTTTGTAACGGTGGTTTGAAGTTGTCCCTCATCGACTAGCTTCGAAATCTTTGTTAAAATTTCTCCTTGTGTTTCGATTTTATAGTGATAATCCGTTTTCGCAAACATATACTCCCAATCAAAACTAATCGATTGATTTTTCCATTGACCAATTTCCAATGACTGATTCGTGCCAACAATCGTTCCAATATGCCCAAATGGTTGAATCAATTCGCCTAATTGTGGCATATAAGGAACAATATCATGTAATACAGCAAGATACTCCACCCGATCTATGCCTATTTTATTTAGTTCTTTCTTTAAATCTCCATGATAATCAATTGCATGAGTTACTCCATGCTCGTTTAACCAATTAAAGTTCTTAGGACTTGCCGTAGCAATCACATCTAGACCAGCCCATGTAGCTAGTTGAGACATCACAGAGCCAACACCACCTGCTCCATTTATAATCAACAACTTATTGCCTGTATTGGCCTCTTTTTCAGGAATTAATTCAAACTTTTCAAATAGAAGTTCGTAGGCAGTCAGACTTGTTAAAGGCAGTGCAGCTGCTTCTTCAGGCAAAAGAGAGACTGGTGCTTTAGCAATAATTCGACTGTCCACTGCTTGATAGTCTTGATTGCTTCCACTTCGCGTGGTTGTCCCTGAATAAAATACACGGTCTCCGATAGATACCTCCGTTACTTCTGTGCCTATACGTTCTACATATCCGACGGCATCAAATCCTAAAATTGTGAATTTCTCTTGTTTGGGACTGGTTTGTCGAAGTTTCGTGTCCACTGGATTGACGGAAACAGCCTGTACATGAACCAGAACATCATGTGGACGTATCTCTGGGATAGCTACTCGAAGATCAATAAAGCAATCCTCATCTTCAATTGGCAGTCCTTCATAAAATCCCACAGCATTCATCTCATTTTTCATATCGATTCCTTCTTTCTCTATATCCTTAGATAGAGCTTCTTTTATTTATTATAATTCTTATGGTGCGCATTACAAAATAAAAGAAAAAATCACGCATAAAATCATTTTTCAGATTTCTGTGCGTGATTTTTTAAAAGTCTTTTATAAATTAATCATCTTGTTTCTTTAATACGATACTGCTATAGATCCAGACTGTAATACTATAGTAGAAGAAATACAGTACGAAGAAAATTGTAAATGGTACCCAGATTTTATTGTATGGCTGTTCAAGCAATGTTGTAAACATTTGTAAGCCAAAAAGTACATGGACCATCCCTAAAATTCCTGGTACTAAGAATAAAACACCGATTTCTTTTCGGATTGAGGCTTTCAATAAGGAACGACGTGCACCGATTTTTTCAAGCATCCGGTAACGAAGAACATCACTATTTGCTCCTGACAATATCTTGAACATTAGGCAGCTGGCTAACATTGTTAAGAAAGCTATTCCTAGGAAGAAGCCCATGAATTGGAACCCAGAAAACATTGAGTTGAAGACTTCATAGATTTCATATTTTTGTCCAAAGTTAACCTCCAATAGCGAATCATCTCCACTTAATTCGGGATTGTTTTCTTTATTCGCTGCAACTAACTGTTTGATGATTGGTGTACTTGAATAAAATTTGTTTGTTTGAACCAATGTAAGTTCTGTGGTTGGTAAGTCAAGCGCTGCAAATTCAGCTGAAGAAACAAATTGATGTTCTTTATTTCGCTGACTGACCAGCTCAAAGTCTCTGAGAGCGTCTGGACTTTCAGCCAATTGGTCCCCTGTATTCTCTACCGTTTTCTTCGTTTCAAAATCAATGGTTTGCAGTGGTTCTTGGTCGAATTGCTGTTTATCGTAATAAATTGTCGTTGGACTTTCTTTTTGTGAATATGTCGCCGTTAACGTTGGTTGCAGATCCTGTAGCTTCTCTTGATCTGCATCAGATAATTTTTGTGCATTATTAACTGTTACATCATAAGCAATTGCTTCATCTGTTCGTGAAGCAACTTCATTTCTGAATCCAAGACCTACTGTGATTGCTCCTAGGGCTAAGGCAAAAAGCATAGCGACAATCGACAAGACACGTGTATAGCTTTGAATACGAAAGGCTAATTGTGAATACGTAAAGTTGTTTAATTTTTTTAATGCTAAGCGTTCATTTGATTTCAATAATTTTAATGCAAATACTAATACCGCATGAAAAACAAAATAGGTACCTAAAATAATTGTAATCAGCGCACCTACTAATGCAGCCATTTTTAAACTTTCTAATTGCGTTAATAAATAGTACCCACTACCTAAAAATAGGATTCCTAAGAATGCCTCAATAGCCAAGACGATATTTTTACGTTGTTTCTCATTTGGTGTTTGGTCTGCACGTAGCAATGAAAGAATCGGTTTCTTTGTCATTGCTACTGCATTGATCACGGCTGCCAAAATAAACAAGAGAATAAAGAATAGGATCGTGATAACTAGTGCTCGTCCACTAACTGGTGAAAAGGACGTTATTGACAAGTGTAGTTGTGAAATCAATACTTTGGTTGCCGCAAGTGACAACCCCATTCCTAAGACGATCCCAATTACTGTAGCAACCATTCCGATTACTACGGTTTCAATAAAAATCATCTGAGCAATTTTTCTTGACTTAGCACCTAGAATCATAAATACGCCATACTCCCTTTGCCGCATAGCGAGTAAGAAGGAATTTGCATATAAAATATAGATAAGTGTGATGATTCCAAGTAAAACTGAGCCGAGTTGAAAGATATATACAGTCATTGAAATAACTGAATTTGCTTTTAAAAACGCTTCATTTGATGCCATTGACTGAAACATATAAAAAATGCCAGATGCAATAACCAACCCTGAAAAAAGTACGATATAGTCTCGCATCCGTTTCTTTACGCCAGTAAGTGATAATTTCCAAAGCATGGACTTATTCCCCTCCTTGCTCTAGATTACCTAGAATGGATAGGATTTTGCGATAAAATTCGTCACGTGTTTGATTTTCACGACGAACTTCTTGATAAATGACACCATCTTTAATAAATAAGATACGTTGACAATAACTGGCTGAGAACGGATCATGTGTCACCAGCAAAATAGACACTTGATCATTTGTATTTAATTCATCCATCATATCCAGCAAATCACGCGCACTCTCAGAATCTAATGCTCCAGTAGGCTCGTCTCCCAAAAGGATCGTAGGTTGTGTTATCAACGCACGAGCTGCAGCAACACGTTGCTTTTGTCCTCCTGAAATCTCTGCCGGGTAATTATCTAAAATATGTTCGATAGATAGGCGTTTAGCGACTGTTTTTATTTTTTCTTTGATTTTTTTAGGATTTACGCCTTGTAAAGATAACGGTACAGCAATATTTTCTGCAGCGGTCAGACTTTCTAATAAGTTAAAATCTTGGAAAATAAATCCGATTTCTTGGCTACGAAAATCAGCTAATTGATTTCCTTTAAGTTTTGTTACGTCTTTGTTATTGATCGTGATCGAGCCACTTGTAGGCTTATCCAGAGTTGACAAGATATTCAACAAGGTTGACTTACCTGACCCTGAAGCACCCATAATGCCAATAAATTCTCCTTTCTCTACTTCAAAGTTGATTCCCTTTAATGCATGCGTTTGTTTTTCTTTCCCAGAACCGTATACTTTTGTTACGTCCTTTACTTCGACGATTTTCTCCATTTTTTCTCCTACTTTCTTCACTAGGGTCGATAAGTGTAGCTCTGACTTGATTTTATTTTTTAGCTACTTGCTAGTTTTGATTTGTTGCTATTAGTTTACCAAATTATTTTTAAATGCCTCATATATTCATGATTTAAGTAACGAACAAATTTGTCACAAGAAAAAAAAGATAAGAAAATCATTCTTATCTTTTTTATTTTTGTTATTTTTTGACTAAATATGTTCTGATGGTCGTGCTGACTCTTCAAACGCATTTTTGCTAGCTAAGAATGCCTCGATTCTACTACATGCTTCAGCTAATTCCTCTAGCGAACTAGCATAGGAAATCCGGATGTAACCTTCTCCTGATGGACCAAAAGCTGAACCGGGAATACAAGCAACTTTTGCTTGTCTAGCTAAGGATAGGCAAAAAGCAACCGAAGTAAGTTTCTCCGCATCTGGGTACTTGCAAAATAAATAAAAAGCCCCTTTAGGAGATATCGGAGTAAAGCCTAATTCCGTGAGACGCTCAATTAGATAGTCTCGTCGCGTACAGTAAGCAGCCTTCATTTTTTGACCAGCTTGTTTTTCTTTTGTTAATGCGGTAATTGCACTGATTTGCGAAATGGTACTTGCTGAAGTCACTAGATATTGATGTACTTTAACTAGTTCATCCGTAATTTCTTTTGGTGCAAAAATAAAGCCAATTCGCCAGCCCGTCATTGCATGCGACTTTGATAAGCCATTAATGACGATCGTTTGCTCCGGCAAGTATGTAGCTATTGATGCATGCTGCCCTTCATACGTTAATTCAGAATAGATTTCATCGCTGATTACAAAAACTGGATAATCTTTGATTACTTCCGCTAATGCATGTATTTGTGTTGCATTCAGCGTTGCTCCTGTTGGATTATTCGGATAATTTAGCAAAACCGCTTTTACTCTTGACCCGTATTTTAAGAAAGCCGCGCTTAATTGCTCAGGGGTTAAGATAAATGCCGATTCTTCCGTATCGATTGTCACTAACTGTGCGCCACTCATTGTAATCAATGGCTCGTACCCTGGATAGGCTGGAGCCGGAGCTAAAATAATATCCCCTTTTTCTAAAACTGCTAACAATGTTGTTGCTAATGCTTCTGTTGCTCCAACCGTTGTCAACACTTCAGTTGCAGGGTCATATACTAGTCCATAGTGTTCTTTTTGAAATGCACAGGCGGCTTCTGCTAATTCAGGCAAGCCACGCATACCAGTATAATGCGAATAATTTTGCTTGATGGCATCAATACCCGCTTCTTTAACTAGCTCAGGGGTAGCAAAATCAGGCTCTCCAAGTGTTAGTTTGATGATATCTGGGATGTCTGAAATTTCTTGATCAAATGCACGAATTTGCGAAATTGCCATTTTTTGTAATCTAGGATTTAATCGAAGTTCTTTTTTCATTTGCCAAACTCCCTTCTAAAATAGGTGCATCACCATGAGATAATCCAGGAGTCATCAGTATCTGCTCATACCATGCTAACCCGTACTCTAAAACATCCATATCAAAATCAAAATCAGCAGCATGAAGTGGTGCAGTATCTCCAACACCTAAAAAGAAAAATACACATCGATAGTCCTGCGTATATACACCGAAATCCTCTGCTTGCAATACAGGATCTACTAATGTTTTTAGCCGAGCGTTGTCTTGGAAACATTGATAAAGCTCTCGATCATTTATCACCGGTGGATACCCATCATTATAACAAATCTGGATTTGCGCATTGGTCGACACGGATACTTCACTTGCAAGTACTGCTAATTGTTTTTTGATGAATTTTTGATGCTCTGGCTGATACGAACGAATGCTTCCTTGCACGATAACTTCATCTGCCAAAACATTGCGAATTCTCCCACCAGTAACCGTTCCAAACTTCAAAAGATGGTCCATCTTTAATTGACGGTCGAGTTGATAGACTTGATATAAGAATTCTGTACATACCTGAAGACTATCAATGCCTAAATGACTTGACGCAATGTGTGCGGACCTTCCTGTGATAATCAAGTCTGTTTCGCTACTTTGTGCCATTAACGGTCCGGGTCTAGAGTAAACTTCTCCTTTGGGTAATCCCGGCCATAAATGAAAGCCAAAAATTGCTTCTACCTTATAACGTTCAAGTATTCCTGCATCAAGAATACTTTGTGCTCCGCCTGATATTTCTTCAGACGGTTGGAAAATCAAAACAACATTATAAAGTGTTCCTGCATCTGTATCGGCAAGATATTTTGCTAACCCTAGTAATATAGCCATATGCCCATCATGTCCACATGCATGCATATGTCCTTGATGTAGTGATGGAAATGCGTGCTTCGTTTTTTCCGTGACCGGAAGTGCATCCATATCTGCACGAAAGGCAATCGTATGTTCCTTGCCTTTGTCAAAATACACAACAATTCCTGTTGCACCTACTTTATGGATTTTCGCACCATATTCTTTCAGTTCATTATAGATATACGCGCTTGTTTTGAATTCATGAAACCCGATTTCAGGTATTTGATGTAACTCTTTTCTGTATGTTGCTAACATCCGTAACCACCACCCCTTGATAGATTCCTTCAATTACCTCTTCGTATTCATGATTTGCTACACCGATAATCAAGTTTAAGCCTTGTGCTCCTTGCGATAAAATAGATGTACGAATAGACAACGCATTTAAAATTGGTAAAACTCTGCCAGAGATACCAATCGAGTCATCCATTGAAGAACCAACCACGGCTATCAATGCTAAATCTTCGACAATACTAATTTCTTCGACACCTAAAGATTCTTTCAATTCCTCAGTAATCAAAAATAGAACTTCTTCAATTGCCTCTTTTGCAACAATGACACCTATATTGTCAATTCCTGACGGGATATGTTCGATTGACACACCATGTTTCGCAAAAATACTCATCGCTTTCCAAATAAATCCGATTTCTTCTGACATATGGCGTTTGAATAATGTAATAGATAAAAAGTCTTTTCGACCAGCAATTCCTGTAATTCCTGTTTTTTTAGGTATCTCCTCTTTTGAAATACGTGTTCCTCGAGCTTGTGGTTCATTTGTGTTTAAGATATGAATCGGAATGTCCACCTCCTGAACAGGAAGTATTGCAGCTTCATGTAAAACAGTTGCTCCCATATAGGAAAGTTCACGTAATTCACGGAAGGATATCTCTTCGATTACTTGTGGATTTTCAACGATACGCGGATCTGCCATCATCAAACCTGAAACATCTGTCCAGTTCTCGTAAACAGCTGCATGCATCGAGCGAGCAAGGATTGCTCCTGTAATATCACTCCCACCCCGTGTCATCAATTTTTCTTTGCCCATTGGGTTTACTCCATAGAATCCCGGCACGACTATTTTTTCTTCTTTTAAAAATGGTTGGACAGCCTGCTCCGTTTTTTCAAAATCTATCGCACCTGTATAATCAAAGTAAATCAATTCTTTCGCATCAATAAATGTCGCACCAAGATAAGCCGCCATCAATTGTGCAGTGAGATATTCCCCTCGGCTGACAATAAAGTCTTTTGAAACCTTTGTTGTACAAAATGTTTGGTATATCTCTTCTAAAAAACTTTCCATTGGAAAATCAATGGAAAGTGTCTCTCTTATTTCTAGAAAACGCGAGCAAAAAACGTGCCATAATGGCGCCCAATCCATGTGATGTTCTATCGATGCGTGAATGACATACAACAAATCGGTTAATTTATCATCTGTCACGTTGCTTTTTCCTAATGCAGATACAACAATCACTGCTCGTTCGTCATCAGATTCAATAATTTGTTTTACTTTTTGAAACTGTCTGCGGTTCGACAGAGAGGACCCGCCAAATTTTACAACTTTCATTAGCCAACCTCTTTTCGTTGTTCCAAAAGAGCTTGCGCAATCTGCACCGCATTTCCTGCTGCACCTTTGCGAATATTATCCGCCGTTGTGTAAAACAATAAACTATTAGGCATTGCGGTATCTCTACGAATACGACCAACATAAACAGTATCATTTCCTTTAGCTAATTGACTTGTCGGATACTGATGAGCGGTAAGATTATCTACAACCTCGATACCTGGAAAATTCTCGAACACATCTTTTACATCTTCTAATTCAAAAGACTGTGTTAATGTGACTGAGAGTGCTACAGCATGCCCCCGTTCTACCGGAATCCGCACACACGTTGCAGAAACTGGTAAATTGGGCTGATGAAGAATTTTTTTGGTTTCAACAATCATCTTATGCTCCTCTTTGGTATATCCATTGGCCATTGGGCGATCAATTTCTGGAATAGCTGTTTCACTGATTGCGTATGGGTACACTTCTGCCCTACCGCCATTTTGGGTACGTCTCAACTCTTCTACCCCTTGTTGCCCTGAACCAGATACTGCCTGATAGGTTGTATAATTGACCCGTTCTAACCCAAAAGAATCTTGAAGAGCTTTTAACGGTACTACTGATTGAATCGTTGAACAATTCGGATTCGCTATGAGTGTATTTTGCCAAGCATCTTTGATATTTACTTCAGGAACGACTAGAGGAATCTGAGTATCTTCACGCCATGCGGAAGAATTATCAATGACCAAAAGTCCGGCAGCAACTGCTAGTGGTGCATATTGCTTAGAAATTTCAGCTCCTGCAGAAAACAAGGCTAACTGATAACCAGTAAAGGACTCCTCAGTTAATGCCTCAACTGTATATGATTTTCCTTTAAAGATGCACACCTGTCCTGCCGAACGCTGTGACGCACACAGCTTCAAACGATTAATGGGAAAATCATATTCTGCTAAAACTTCAAGCATTGTTTGTCCGACTAATCCGGTCGCACCGACAATACATACATCTATTTCTTTGGTCATGTTCATTCTCCTCCTTTTATAGATCTCGTAATCCGTCTACCAACGCGGTTTGCTGTGTCGTTCGTTCATCTTTTTCTTTGATTATTTTTGCAGGCATACCTGCAACAACCACGTTTTCAGGCACATCTTCAATGACAACTGCACCGGCTGCAACCACTGAATTCCGCCCCACTCGAACACCTTCAATAATCACTGCATTCGCTCCAACTAATACAGAGTCTTCAATAACCACTGGTGTAGCAGAAGCCGGTTCGATGACACCGGCTAGAACTGCCCCTGCACCGATATGACAATTTGAACCAACAATCGCACGTCCGCCTAATACAGCACCCATATCAATCATTGTCTTTTCTCCGACAACTGCTCCAATGTTTAGAATAGCGCCCATCATGATTACTGCTTGATTTCCAATCGTCACCTGCTCACGAATAAGTGCACCTGGTTCAATTCGAGCAGCTATATCCTGTATATCTAACAGAGGAACAGCCGAATTTCGTGCAAGTACTTCAATGTCTATCTCTTGGATGCGTGCTTGATTTTCAAGTAAAACAGGTGTTATTTTCGCTGCATCCCCAATGACTATCAGACCTGTTGGTTCCCCAAAAACTTTACACTCTGGAAAGTCGACAGCTTCTGTTACTTTTAAATAAACTTTGAGTGGTGTTTTTTTAGGCGCATTTTGGATATAATCAATTAATTCATTTGCATTCATTTCATGCTCTTCCTCTCTTGAACAACCATATCTTGCAGCGAATAAAATTTTATTGGTTGCTTAATTAACCATTGTGCAGCTTGTATTGCACCTTTTGCAAAAATCCGACGAGAAAAGGCTTCATGTTTGATGGACACCACTTCATCAGTTGATGCAAAAAGCACCTCATGTTCACCTGGCAAAGAACCCGCACGGATACTATGCACCCCAAGTTCATTGTGCTGACGTTCGTGTTCGCCCTCTCGTCCATAGACAGGAGTAATTTCTCGTGTTTGTTGGATTGTAGTTACTAGCTGTTTAGCTGTTCCAGATGGCGCGTCTTTTTTGAACTGATGGTGTTTTTCAATCAATTCAATATCCCATTCCTTCAATAAAGCTGTTGCCTGCTGAACTAATAACTGCATCACACTTACCCCTAAAGAGAAATTAGCACTATATAAAATACCGATTTTCATTGCAGAAGCCTTGATTTCTTCAAGTTGTGCATTGGTATACCCTGTAGTTCCCAAAACAAGTGGCACATGCTTTTGTTTTGCATAAGTTAGAATCTTCTGCAAATTATCCGGATGAGAAAAATCAATCAGGACATCTATGGACGTTGCAAATTTAACTGGGCTTGTTTGAATAGATTCTTCTGTCAAAATAAGTACATTCCTTGAGTGTGCAATTTCTTGCTGAAGACTTTCCCCCATCCTGCCATTTCCAATTACACCGATTTTCATTTAAACACCTTCCTGTTCTAGCTGAGGCATCACTTTTTCAAGTTGCTTTCTTTGTTCTTCATTCAGAGAAACGAGAGGCAGACGAAGTGGCCCAGCTGGTAACTGCAAGTAGTTTAAAGCTGATTTTACGGGAATAGGATTTACTTCCATAAAAAGTGCATCAATCAATGGAAGTAAATCGAGTTGTTGCTCTTTTGCTAACGTTGTTTTTCCGGATAAATAGTTCTGAACAAGCGTATGCACCTCTTTTGGCGCTACATTTGCTAAAACACTAATTGCTCCAATTCCACCGACACTCAATGTAGGAACAATCAACTCATCATTTCCACTGTATAAAACAAAATCTGCGGTAACCAATCGTGCCACTTGCATCAAGTAAGAAAAATCTCCTGATGCTTCCTTGATACCTTGGATATTCGGATGTTGAGCTAATATGCGCAAGACATTGATCGAGATAGATATTCCTGTTCGTGAAGGAACATTGTATAAAATAATTGGCACGTCCACAGCATCGGCAATCGTTGTGAAATGTGCAAGCATTCCGGCATCACTTGTCTTATTGTAGTAAGGTGTAATCACAAGTAATGCATCTACACCCATTTCTGCAAAAATCCGTGCACGTGTCACTGTTTTCTCTGTGGAATTGGTTCCAACTCCCACAATAATCGGTACTTTATGATCTACTTGTTCCATCACAGAATGTACTATCCGTTTTTCTTCTTCGCTTGATAATGTTGTTGATTCACCAGTTGTCCCTAATAATAAGATGCCATCTGTTTGATTGGCTAAATGAAAAGCGACCAATGTTTGTAGTCCCTTATAATCTACTTGTTGCTCTTCCGTCATTGGTGTAATCAGTGCCACAATTGATCCTTCAATCATTCGTCTTCCTCCCATTGAATTGTCCATTGATGTTGTGTTGGACCAGTCATTTTAATTGATTCCGTTCCTTTGATTTGTAGTGTTCCGTCCTCCAGAAGGATCAAAATTTCTTGTTCCTGATTCACATATCCTAAATCCCGTGCTACCACATATGCAGCACAGCAGCCCGTTCCACAGGCTTTCGTCCACCCTACACCTCGTTCATAGGTACGGACGATGAGACATGTTGGACTTTTTACTTCAACAAAGTTCACATTCGTCTGCTTTTTGAACAGAGGATGCGTACAAATTTTTTCTCCAAGATGCGTATCAAACGTCTGAATAGATGGCACAAAAACAACGGTATGAACCGTCCCCATAAATACAGATGTTATTTTAATTGCTACATCGTCTATAAGTACTTCCTTTTGTTTTACTGGAAGAAGATCTCTATCAATGCCAAGTTCGATACTCTGATAATCTGGGCTTCCCATATTTACTGTACAAACAAATGGTTCTTCTTGTAGAACTTCTACTTCATGGATACCAGACAACGTATCAATCAATAGCTTCTGATGAGAAAATTTTTGTGTTCGGCTAACATCTAAACTAAAGCAGCGGATGCCATTCCCACACATAGGTGCACGACTACCATCTTTGTTGTAATAAATCATTTCCAATGGATTTTTCTTTACCGCAATTAGCCCGTCCGTGTCAAAATGTTCCACTGAGCAAAGTGTTTGCGCAAGTTTTCCATAGTCTTCTTTTTCTGAATAGTCAACTAAAACAAAGTCATTCCCACAGCCATCATAAATTCGTATTTCCATAAGCTACCTCTCCTCCTAATAAGTCAGAATAGGTCTGCCGACGTACAACCACTCGTGACTGCCCCTCATTAACAAAAACAACTGCCGGTCGCAATGCCCGATTGTAGTTGCTGCTCATCGAATAGCCATATGCACCAGTTGCATAAATTGCTAAGATATCACCCATCTGCGCTTCTGGTAATGCAATAGACGAAATCAACACATCACCTGATTCACACATCTTCCCTGCGACTGTAATATTTGGCTTTTTGGGTTCAGTTAGCTTGGTTGCAATATCTGCAGTATATTCTGCTTGATACAAGGCTGGCCGAATGTTATCTGTCATTCCACCATCTACAAAGTAATAGTGCTTATGCGGTGTCTCCTTTGTAAAACCAATACGATAGAGCGTAGTACCTGCTTGAGCAATCATGCTGCGCCCAGGTTCAATCATTAACTTTCTTAATAAAATATTTTTTTGACTTACCTGTTTTTCTGTATAAGTGATCAAGTTCGCCAAAACCGATTCAATCGGTAGTGGTTGATCGTTTTCTGTATAAGCAATTCCAAATCCGCCGCCAATATTTATAACAAGTGGACTAGAAAAATCTAGTAAGTAGTCAAATAAACGGTCAAGCGCTGCATACCAAGCATCCATTTCAAATATTTGTGAACCGATATGTGCATGGAAGCCTTCAAAAATAAGATACTCGCTTTTCTCAATAGTAGTGTATGCCTGCTGATATGCTTCGCTTTGATAAGCTAGTCCAAACTTGGAATCAACATGTGTTGTTAAGATGTACTCATGCGTATGTGCTTCAATTCCCACATTAAGACGTAGTAACAATTGCAGTGGACTTTTTCTCTCCTCACTTATTCTTGCTAATAATGCAACTTCTTGCTCATTATCTGCGATAAAGTGCGTCACACCACTTTCAATTGCTTCGATTATCTCTGCATATGATTTATTATTTCCGTGAAAATAAATTTCTTCTACAGGCATTGTTGTTTGTAATGCTGTATAGAGTTCTCCACCACTCACAACATCTAAACCTATCGCATACTCTGCCATTAATTGAATGAGCTCAATCGTCTGGAACGCCTTAGACGCATACAAAATCTGAGTTGCAAATTTTTCTGAATAAAAATTTGACTTAAACTTCTTGAGTGTCTCTATGATTTGTTCTTCGTCATAAACATATAAAGGTGTTCCATATTCATTCGCTAGTGCACTGGCAGGAATCCCACCAAGTTCTAATTCAGTCATTCGATTGCCTCATTTCTTTTATTAAAATTTACAGTAAAATATCGCATTAACATTTGAAAATGATTTGATTATAATTTGAATTATTTGATTTATGTTACCTATTTTTATTCATAATGTCTAGTATAAATTTCATATTTGCTAGAATAAATATGAAATAGTTCGTGAATTATGCTGGAAAAGGCAAACATTATGCAAGAAAACGCTATATTTAATCACAAGAGAGTTATTCTAATAGTTCTGTAACTATTTTCTACATAAAAAAAGCAGAAGACGAATTCGCCTTCTGCTTTCTACTAAATAAATGGACGTGATTTACATTTTTCCACCATAGACAGGGAAGAAACTTGAATCACCATAATCTTGAATTTGTTCGATGTGCTTCAGTTGTTCCATATCTTCATCACTGATTACAAAATCGATTGCTGCATTTGTCTCCATATGCTCCGGGTTAGCTGTTTTTGGTAAGACAACAGTATCTAATTGTACATCGTAACGAATACATAATTGCGGAACGGATACATGATATTTTTCCGCCATTTGTTGAATTGCAGGATTTTTCAATGCTTCACCGTGTGCAATTGGTGAATATGCTTCAACTAAAATATCATTTTGTTTACAAAAGTCAATTAATTTCAGTGGTGTATTGCTGATGTGGACTAAAATTTGATTTACCATTGGTTTTACCTTGCTATTATCTAAAATATTTTGTAAATCATCTTCCAAGAAATTGGATAACCCAATAGCCTTAACCTTGCCAGCTGCATAAGCATCTTCTAATGCATGCCATACGTCAATGTTTTCTTTGAAGTATCGATTGTCTTCACGAAATTCTACCCAAGGTTGAGGGCTGTGAATAATCATTAAATCTAAGTAGTCTAAACCCATTTTTTCTAGAGATTCGTCGATGGATGCCATGGCACTTTCATATGATTTTGCTTCCGCAGCAACTTTTGAAGTTACGAAAATCTCTTCACGTGCCAGACCACTTTCACGAATACCTTTACCAACACCAGCTTCATTTCCATAGGCTTGTGCTGTATCAATCAAGCGATAGCCAAGTTTGATTGCTTCCTTCACTGCAACGTCTGCATCTTTGTCTTCAATAAACCATGTTCCTAAACCTAATTTAGGAATTTTATTGCCATTATTTAATGTATATGTTTCTTCTAAGGTAGTCATTTAATTCTCTCCTTTAGTTATTTTTTATAAAAAATTATCAATACAACATGAATAAATATCTTTCTTACAAGAACTAGAATATACTGAATACTGCTGTTCGTCTAATGCTTTACTTACACAGATGTTATGCTTTGAAAGCATAATTACAAAAAAACAACTCGTCAAATGACAAGTTGTTTTCATTTATTTTGTTGAAGTTGAACTAGAGAGTGTTGTTGAAGTTGTTGTTTCGGTTGTTTTTCCTGATTCAACTACTTGATTAAATTTTGCATAAGCAGCATCGATTTTGTCAGCAGAATCTAAATTTTTAGATATGTCTTCAACCGCAGTCGCATATTTTTCCATTGCAGCAATCACCTTTAATTGCGCTTTGTCATATTTTTGTGTCTTTTCATGATCACTTTCCGCAATTAATCGATTGATTTGTGCTAATTGAACTAATTTATCTAAATTTTCTTGCGAAGGATCATTCAGATATACTTGATAGGATTGATTCAATCCTACTGCTTTTTCTACATATGAATCTGAAAGTTCCTGATAGGTCATTTTTTCTTCGCTTGTTTGTGTACTCGCTGTACTTGTAGTTGTTGTTTCTGTTTTAGCCGTATCTTGCGCCCCACAGCCAGCTAATCCAACCAAGCTACTGAATAATAGAACAGTAAAAAATACCTTTTTCATTTGTAACCATTCCTCATTTCCGCATCCATTCGAATATTCAAAAAAACACCTTAAGTTTAGATGTTTTTCTCCATACAAGTATAACATATTATAAACTAGGATAAAGTTATTCATTGAATTATAGAAATACCAAGCAATTCAATAATTGCAAAGAATTGCTACACATGCTATCATATGAGTGAAAAGAGAGCTGCGTGAACAGCTCCCTTTGGCACAGCACCGTTTTAAGAATGGTGGCAAGTAATTTAGATTAGTAATCGTCCCTTGCTAAAGTTAGACGGTTACTTTTTTTTGTCGTTTTTTACAATCCCTAGAATGCCAAAGATAATCGTCGCGATTAAAGAACCGAAACTAATCATTAGCGCTAGAGCTGTTTCAACTGGCAAAAGGCTTCTCCTTTCGTTTGATTTTGGAGATACGCACATACGCACCACCTCACTTTCGATCAGATAGCCACCGTCATAAAACTTCACTGTACTTAACCACAGTATATCATAGTATCTGGCACATAAATTTGTTATAAAATAAAAAGAAAAGCTGTCCTTGTAATCCTCTATACGGAACTTTCATACATTTATTGCGTAAATCCCCTCATCATGCTATTATATAGACGAAAAGAGGCGTTGCGACAACAACACCTCTTAGTACAGCACCGTTTTAAGAATGGTGGCAAGTTTTTAATTACGTATAGTAATCGTCATGCTCGCTAAAGTTAGACGGTTACTTTTTTTTGTCGTTTTTTACAATCCCTAGGATACCGAAGATAATCGTTGCGATTAATGAACCGAAACTTATCATCAGTGCTAGAGCTGTTTCAACTGGCAAAAGGCTTCTCCTTTCGTTTGATTTTGGAGATACGCACATACGCACCACCTCACTTTCGATCAGATAGCCACCGTCATAAAACTTCACTGTACTTAACCACAGTATATCATAGTATCTGGTACATAAATTTGTTATAAAATAAAAAGAAAATCTGTCCTTGTAATCTTCTATATATGACTCTGCGAATGAACCACTTTCTGTCAATTAGACAGTAAAATATAAAAATTTTTCTTCTAGATTGACTCTAGGAGTTTTTTTTTACTACTTTTTTCTAAACCTCACAGGAGTTAAAGTTTATATATTTTATGCAACAGTTTTTCGGTTTCAGGTCTTAATTGGTGCGTCACCATAATTACCGTTTTACTAGGATCAGTTAAAAGGGAACGTTCAATTTCTATAGCTTTATCTTCATCAAGATGTGCAGTTCCTTCATCAATAATAACAATATCTTTTAAACGAAGAAAACTTCTCGCAATGGATAGACGTTGCACTTGCCCACCGCTTAAATTTATTCCCCCTGCCTTAATCTGTGTATCTAATCCAAAAGGCAATAATTGAAAATCTTCTTGAAATGAAGAATTACCTAGTGCTACGAATAAATCATCTTCTTCATAACTATCTTCTAAAAGTAAGTTATCTTTAAGAGTTAAATTGAATAGGTAGTTATTTTGTGAAATATAAGAAATACTTTCTCGATAGTCAGACAGATTTAGATTACTCATCTGCTTTTCGTCAATTAAAAAATCCCCAGTGTAATCATTTACTAACCCTGCAAGAATATTTAAAAGTGTACTTTTTCCGCTACCACTTCGACCAATAATCGCATATTTTTTATTTTTCACAAAGACCATTTCAGGAAAATGAATAGTCATGTTTTTATCATATGTATAAGCTAAGTTGGATAAATGAATGTCTTTCTTAAAGGTATCTACCGATTGTGTTCCCCTTTGCTTTTCTCTTAATGGTTCTTTAGGAAACAACTTATCGAACACTGGATTAATAGACTTAATTTCAGACCATAGAGTAGTTGCCTGAACCAAGGTATCGTATAGATTTCCAGATAGCGTTGTTGTTGAAACAACACTTCCAATCGGAATTATCTTTTGAATTGCCAAAAAAGCAGAAAGAAGCATCACTGAAGTTTCACCAGCAACTTGTGTCATTTGTAATGAAAAAAATAGTTTCCTTAATGTTTTTACCTGATCGTTTTTAGCATTCTGAACTTTTACAAAATTATCTGTAGAATATCTACTAAACAAATGTCGTTTATTTAAGGAAAATAAAATATCAAAACCTTTTAGTAATTGAACAGTATTGGATAAAGATTCTTCCATTTCCTTTGAAACAATCATCGTTTTTTGATCCATTACTTTTTGAAATTTTTTAGAAATAAAGGAAATAACTACCGCTGTTCCCAAACTCAAAACAATAAAGAGTACATTGTAAAAGAGTAAGGAAACAAAGCTACTTAAAATCATACATATGCAATAAATAACTTCATAAAATTGGCGAAATCCTTTATCCTCAATAATCGTAGCATCTGTACTTAACCAAGCAGAATAGTCTGTATAGTTTTTTTGGTAAAACTCTTTATAAGAAAACTCTTCTAAATTTTGTAAAATATCCATTTTCATCCGAAAAATCGCTTGTTGAATACATTTTTCCTTTTGAACATTCCGAATATAACTAAAAGTATAGGCTAAAGTAATAATGACTATATTAATGCCTAGTCTATGTACAACAAGGAAAAAATCTAATTTGACTAAGGCATTTATTACAAAAGTCATAGAAATAGTGGCTAAAGAAAAAAATACGGTAAAACATAGCGTATACAGTATATACAAAACATTATTTAAGCAATCCAATTTTAAATAGTGGAGCATATGTGTATTCATATTAATACCTTCTCCCTAGAAATAGTTTTTACTACTTCTTTAGAAAAATATGCTACACCGCTTATTCCATAGCCTAAGTCTAATCCAATATTGTTAAATGTAGGTGCATAAATATGAACTTGATTATCATATAAAACAGTATATAAATCCAAATTATCAAATAACCTTAGCGCTCCTTCTAAATAATCTGTGCCTCTTATTCTTTCGTATACTTTTAACAATGTATAGCCAATTCCAGCTGTTCCTTTCAAAAAAGTTCCATTTTGAGTGTAACTTACAAGTTGACCGCTAGATAAATCTTTTATTAATTTTTCTGTTTCTTTTGTAGCATCGCCATTATTACTCATTGGAGATTCAGGTTTAATTGAGTAAAAATACAATTTTTATCATTAGAAAAAAAGTTATTAAATTTAAGTTCAGGCTGTATTGTAATTGGCATTTGTACATCTTTATACATTAGCTTATTTCCAAGTATTTTATTAAAAAAAAATTTTTGCATATATGTCACTCCTTTAATTTAATAAAAATAGGAGCAGATAAATTTCTGCTCCTTCGTGTATCCGTGGATAATCTCATAGTATGTAATATTTTAGCAAGAGCCTGTTCCAACACAAATACCAGTAGAATAAGCCAATGCTAATTCTTCTTCACGAGCTGTTTCTAAGTTTAATTTTTGTAAATTTAGTAATTCAGTCATGTATTTTCACCTCCAATAAATTGAAATTTTTATTACAAATAAAGCATACCATTATCTTTAAAAGCATAAACATATTTTTTATTTTTTTATTTATTAACATAATAATCCTTAAAAAACCCTTTGTTATTCAAAAATACAGTCGTTATTTAATATGCTATATTATCATTATTAAACAGCCTTACCATTTGTTATAATAACACATTGATTTAAGTTAATAGAACAAAACATTCTAGTATATCTTAGGCAACTAGGATGCTGTATTTTTTCAAATGAGAAATAGCTTATCTGAATTGATTTCTATTGGTGATCCATGGTTGATAGAGTTGATTATTCAAAATTTCTAAAGGATAAGATGCTATCGCTCACTTCTGTTAGCCATTATTCATACTCCTTTACTATTTAAGCTGGTACAACCGTATCGGTTTCTAAAAACCTAACGTTCATACTCTTATAGAAGTCATAATTAGTTTGTGTATTTACCCCGTAAATATGCACTGGAATATCAAAGGATTTCATTAATACAAGCATTGAATTTGTTACTTGATCTGCTCTAACAGAAAAAATAGCATTGGGATATTTTTGCAATTCTTCAATTTCATTACTAGTTTTTGTATCTGGTGAATGAAGCCAAGTCACAATTGCATCAGGGTATTTTTCCATAAATTTATCTCTAGTTGGTTTATCTGACAGCACAAAAAACGTTCTATCATAAACATCATATTTTTTCAGTGTGCTTACAACTGAATCAACATAGTAGTTTTCATTCCAATTTCCCTTTGATCCATCCATATTCACACCCATATCCGTTTTAGCTATTGCCTTTATTTCTTGCTCGAATGTGGGAATTTTGATTGTTTCATTTGATAGTTTTGGATAATTTTCTGTTTTTAGATTTACTTTTTCTACTTGATCCAAAGTCATCTCTTCAACATTACCGCTACCAGTAGTCGTTACATTAATATTATCATCGTGCATCAAAACAAAATGTTTATCCTTTGTTTCTCTGACATCCATTTCAACTGCTGTATACCCATGCTTAGCAGCTTCTTCAGTCGCTAGAACCGTGTTTTCAGGTGCTATCGTATGCGCTCCCCTATGCGCTGTATATTCTGTTTTCCCATTATGAATCCATTCATTTTCCTTTATACTATTTTCATTGGAAGGCGCACACCCTGACAATATAAGCAACACTATACCAAAAAAAACACCTTTTTCCTTTTTCAAGGGAACACCTCTTCTGTACTTTTTATTCTGAGATGCTCTTTATTTTACTGTTATCCAAATAATTTACAAGCATGTAAATAAGTATGTATTAACTAGTTCTTTCGATATTTTTAAACAGATATTCTAAAAAAACTAGTTATTTAAAATCATTATTTTCCAAAAAAGCAGAAAGAAAATACTTTCTTCTGCCCCTTTCATTCGGTAATCAACACGTCATGTCATTCCATTTGCTTATTCAAAATTGAGCGTAATACTTTTTCGCGTAACGCGACCGCATTCACATTATTGTTTCTTTCATATCCTTGTACAAGTACATCACAGATATAAAGTTGTGATATTTTTCCTGCTAAAGAACCTCCATCTAAAAACTCTTCAATTGCTGTCTGCACTACCAAATCAGCTACACGACCGATAGGCGAGTGTATATAATTTGTTATAGCAAGAATGTTTGCTCCATTCTTTTTTGCAATCTCTAAAGAATCATAAGTATCTTTTGTCTTACCAGATAAAGAGAAAGCGATGACCATATCTTCTTTATTCAAAAGCGAAGCTACTTGAGCCTGAACGTGTGGGTCCACAATGGCTTTTGACTGGACACCAACACGCAAAAACATGGTTTCTAAGTCCAGACTCGTTGTACCGCTTGAGCCAACACCGAATATATAAATATGAGAAGACCGGCTAATTAATTGAATTGCTTGCTCGATAGTTGCTTCATTGAGTAGTTGAACAGTCGCACTCAATGAATCTTTCAATCGGTTTGCACTTGCTTGAAAGTAATTGGTTGCCATCGGTTCTTCTTGCTGCTTGCCAAAATCTTCTTTCGCAACTTCGATTTTCAAATCGGAAAATCCAGAAAACCCTAATTTTTGACAAAAACGGATGATAGTTGCATCACCCACAGCAGTATTTTCTTTTATATCACTCATCGTACTGTAGATAACAGCTTTACCTGCAGATAAAATGTAGTCTGCTACCTTTTTCTCTGACTTTGTTAAACGTGGGTAGTTTTCTCTAATTAAATAACTATAGCTCATGTATGCTTCTCCTATCAGGTATTATTATCCATTATACTCCAAATTTCCATTTTTTTCCTCCAAAATTCTCCATTAATTCTTTACATAGATGTAAGCGGATGCTATAGTTTATTTGGAGATTATATCCAAAAATTATTTAAAAACGGAGTGTTTCGGATAATGGATAAAAATAAATTTTTAGAAAAAATTTCTGGAGGTTTGATTGTTTCTTGTCAAGCTCTGCCAGGTGAGCCATTTTACACTGAATCAGGCGGACTCATCCCTTATTTTGCTATAGCTGCTGAAAAGTCTGGAGCTGTAGGTATTCGCGCAAATTCTGTACGTGATATTTTAGAAATCAAAGAAAAGGTTTCTTTACCAATTATCGGAATCATTAAACGCGACTATCCACCAGAAGAACCATTTATTACTGCTACTATGCGTGAAGTAGATGAGCTAGTTGCTACGGGCGTTGAAGTAATTGCGCTTGATTGTACACTAAGAAAGCGCCATGATGGATTGACTATCAACCAATTTATCTCAAAAATCAAAGAAAAATATCCAGACCAACTATTAATGGCAGACATTTCAACTTTTGAAGAAGGAAAAAACGCCTATGAAGCAGGAGTAGATTTTGTCGGTACAACCTTAAGTGGCTATACTTCTGAAAGCGCACAACAAGACGGACCGGATATCACACTTATCAAAAGACTTCTTGAAGAGAGTATCTGTGTGATTGCTGAAGGCAAGATTCATACACCCGAACAAGCAAGACAAATCAAAGCTTTAGGCGTTGCAGGAATCGTTGTAGGTGGTGCTATCACACGTCCACATGAAATTACCCAACGATTTGTTTCTGCATTAGCAGACTAACTAACACAGGATAAAAATAAAAAACACGACTAGTCACTCCAATAAATTAGGTGTTCTAGTCGTGTTTTCCTATCAAATAATCGTATGCACTCGTTTTTTTAAATCAGGCAATACATCTGTTTCAAACCAACGATTTTTTGCCATCCAAATTTGATTTCTAGGCGATGGATGGACAATTGGAAAATAATCAGGTAGATAGTGTTGGTATTCGTGAACAATCTCTGTTAAACGATCACTTGATTTTGTTTTCAAATAATATTTGGTTGCATACGTACCAATTAAAATCGTCAATTGAACATTCGGCATGAGCGCTAAGAGTCTAGGATGCCATTTCTCAGCAAATCCTTTGCGTGGCGGTAAATCTCCTGACTTCCCCTTGCCTGGAAAATAGAAATCCATTGGTAAAATCGCAAGTTTATTTGACTCATAAAATTCCTCCCGACTAACACCTAACCATTCACGTAAGCGGTCGCCGCTTCGGTCATTCCAAAATATCCGTGTATCTTGTGCTCTTTGACCAGGTGCTTGACCGATAATAACGATTTTTGCATCTGATGAAGCTGAGTAAAGCGGGAAAATTCCTTGTTCAGTAAATGAATGGTTTTGTTTATCTTCCATGATTTCTGTATAAATTGATTCAAAGCTATCTACCATATAAGTCCTCTTCTCATTTCAATACATTCTTTCAGGCTACTTGATTATATTTTTTGTGTGATGCTTTCAATATCTACTTGAAGGACTTCACGAACCCAGGGAAAACGAGTTTTCACATCTTCGTATACTTCTCCTGCATCAATAAACGTTCCCTTGCCTAAAATATGAAATCCTGCTCCAGGACCCATTGTTCCTTCTACTTCTTTGCTGCCTACCGTTAGTAGTACTGTATTATCCAATTCAAAATGTTTCTCAATACTACGCATTCCCGCAGCTGGAATAAATAATTGGTTCTTTTCTTGATCTATTTTTACATATGACATCCAAGTATTTACGACTCCTGCTGGTTGTGCATTTATTGTGATGATCGTTACTGGTCCTTCATGTGCCATTACTTCTAAAAATTTCTTATCCATTGTTATACCTCCAAAGTATTTTTAAAAAGCGAACGTTTGTACCCATTCATAGTATACCAGTAATTGCTGATATGGCCTAAGAAAACGTAGCATGATTTTCACTGGTATGTAAAAAACACGAAAGACAGGCTCTTGTCTTCCGCGTTTTTTGTGTTTAGTCCACATAAATTGCAAGTGATTGATAGGGTTCTAAGTGAATCTCTTTTTGAATCGTCTTTTCTGGGTAATTGCTAATGAGGATTGTCCCTTCAAGGAATTCATCAGGAATGACAACCTTCGTAGGCTCCGCAAAGAAATTATTCAGTACAAGTAAAGACGTATCTTTCAAGTAGCGAGTATACCCATACACTTGCGGATGATCTTCAGCAAACGCATGATAGGTTCCTTCAGCAACAATAGGATATTCTTTTCGTAAACGAATCAGCTCTTGATAATACGTAAATAATGTTCCCGTTGCTCGTTCTCGCTCTACATTGATTTCGTTCACGCTAGCACCCGTTTCAAGCCAAGGCGTATTCGTTGTAAATCCACCATTTTTTTCTTTGCTCCATTGCATTGGTGTCCGTGAGTTATCTCGTGATTTTGTCTGAATGATTTCAAATGCTTGTTGTTCATCCAATCCTTTTTCAAGTAATTCTACATAAGCATTTTTTGACTCCACGTCGACATACTGCTCCATTGAGGTAAACTCTGGATCAAGCATCCCGATTTCTTCTCCCATATAAATATAGGGTGTTCCTCTATTTAAGTGGATTGCAGTAGCCAACATTTTTGCACCAGGAATACGATAATTTTCTACTTCTACAAAACGATTCAATGCTCGTGGTTGATCATGATTATTCCAAAAAAGTGCATTCCAGCCATTGTTTTCACTCATTTCACTGCCCCAAGAATGAAAAAGTTCTTTCAATTTATCAAAGTCAAAGGTTGTTTTTGTCCACTTGTCTCCATCAATGTAATCGACTTTTAAATGATGGAAGTTGAACGTCATTGTTAATTCCTTGCGTTCCGGCTGAGTGTACAACACGCATTGTTCACTACTTGTTGAACTCATCTCGCCAACTGTGATAATCGATGGATCTTGTCCAAATGTTTCTTTATTCAATAACTGCAAGTACTCATGATTGATTGGTCGATCCGTATACGCTGGTTTCCCTTCATTGATAGAACAATTTTGTAAAACTTTATCTTTCCCAATCACATTGATAACATCAAAACGAAATCCTTTGACACCCTTGTTCATCCAAAAGCGAACAACTTCAAACAATTCTTCACGAACTTCGGGATTATGCCAGTTCAGATCAGCTTGAGTTTTATCAAATAAATGTAAGTAATAACGACCAGTCTCTCCAAAAGGTGCCCAGGCGCTTCCTCTAAATTTTGATACCCAATCTGTTGGCTCATCGCGCAAAATAAAATAGTCTTGATATTTTTTTTCACCAGCTAATGCTTTTTGGAACCATTCATGTTCAATGGATACGTGGTTTAAAACCATATCTAGCATTACTTCAATGTTGTAAGTCTTCGCGTATTGAATCAAGTGTTCAAATTCTTCCATTGTTCCAAAGACAGGATCAATCGCTGTGTAATCAGCAATATCATAGCCATTGTCCTTTTGGGGGCTTGGATAAATCGGATTTAACCAGATCATATCTACGCCTAACTCATGGAGGTATGGAATTTGCTCAATAATTCCTGCTAAATCCCCAACACCGTCTCCATTTGTATCTAAAAACGACTTTGGATAGATTTGATAAATTACTTTGTCTTTAAAACTCATGAATCATTCTCCTATTCTATAATAATGTAGCTGTAATGATTGTTTGATTTGTTGTCACCGCTGTCTGATTTTCTACAGGATCAACTTGAAAAGCTGTTGGGTTTGTCACGATAACCGGTGTTTCTAATGAATAACCTGCTTGCTGAATGGCTTGCATGTCAAACTCCATCAGTAACTGTCCTTTTTTCACTTGTTCTCCTTGCTTTGTATGACTAGTAAAATACTTGCCTTCTAATTCAACAGTATCCATCCCAATATGAATCAATACTTCCGTTCCTAAATCGCTTACTAAACCAATTGCATGATTTGTTGGGAACAATAAACTTACAGAACCATCAAACGGTGCATAAACTTTTCCTTCTGTTGGTGTGATGACTACACCTTGTCCCATCATCCCTTGTGCAAATGCTGGATCTGAAGCTGTACTTAATGGTGCCACTTCACCTTTTATTGGCGTCACTACTTCAACTACTGTACCTTTTTCGCTAGGATTTGCAGTGCTATCATTGTCTAAACTTGGGGTATTTTTTTGCTCAATTTGATCGATTTTGTTAAAAATACCTGCTCGTCTGAAGAACAAAGTTAAAACAAATGGTGTGATAATTGCAATTGCCATTGCAAGAGCAAAAATAACATAATCTTGTGGACGAATAGCTAAGATTCCTGGAATTCCACCCACCCCTATAGATAGTGCTCGAACACCAAACAACGTAATAAATAATCCGGCAACTCCACTACCGATCATCGCTGCCACAAATGGATACATGTATTTCAAGTTAATTCCGAACATCGCTGGTTCAGTAACTCCTAGCCAAGCAGAAATAACTGACGGAATCGATACTTGTTCTTCTTTTTTATTTCCTCTGTGCGCATAGACAATGGCTAAAACTGCAGCCCCTTGCGCAAGGTTTGATAGACAAATCATTGGCCATAGATTTGTAGAACCAAAATCTGCAATCAACTGTGAATCAATCGCAAGTGTCGTGTGATGCAGTCCCGTTGTGAATCAATCGCAAGTGTCGTGTGATGCAGTCCCGTAATAACAAGTGGTGCATAGAAAGCACCAAATAGTGCACCAAATAACCAGCTAAAGCTTGAAGTTAATCCGGCATTCACAAATGATGAAATCGCAGTACCAATTTGCCAACCAATTGGGCCTAGAATCAAGTGTGCCGCCATGATTGTTGGTACTAACGAGAAGAACGGAACAAAGATCATTGATACCGCTTCTGGAATATGTTTTCTGAAGAAGCGTTCTAGATATACAAATAGAAATCCTGCAAGCATCGCTGGAATAACTTGCGCCTGATACCCTATTTTATCAACTGTGAAAAATCCAAAATCCCATGACCAGTTTGCTGCAATTTCTGCTGCTGTTGTACTATTGACGGCGTATGCATTTAATAGCTGTGGTGAAACTAGGGTAATCCCTAAAACAATTCCCAAAATCTCTGTTGCACCCATTTTTTTGGCAATACTCCATGTGATCCCTACTGGTAAAAAGTGAAAAATTGCCTCACCTGGCAACCATAAGAAACTATTGATACCATTCCAAAATTGCGATGATTCTGCAATTGTTTGTCCGTCCAACCATCCCATTGGAACGGCTTCAAGAATATTCCGAAATCCTAAAATCAACCCACCAACAATGATAGCTGGTAATAATGGCGTAAATATTTCTGCTAAAATCGTAATTGCACGTTGTAACGGATTTTGATTTTGTTTTGCTGCTGACTTCGCTTCGTCCTTCGAAACACCTGTAACGCCTGAAACTTTAACAAAATCATTATAGAAAACAGCTACGTCATTCCCAATAATTACTTGAAACTGTCCTGCGTTGGTAAACATCCCTTTCACACTGGGGATATCTTCGATTCGCTCCTCATCCGCTTGTTCAGGATCATTTAAAACAAAACGCATCCTCGTTGCACAGTGTGTAACTGCCGAAATATTTTCTCTTCCCCCAATAGCATCCAACAACTCTTTGGTATCTTTATCATATTTCCCCATATACTTTCTCCTATTCTGATAAACTTGTATGGATAAGTTCTTTTGATATTTTTAGGATAAAGTATAACGCCCACTTTGTAAATCGCTTACATTGCCGAGCAAACAGTAGAATATGAGTGTTTTTTAATTTCTTCACAGGATTTATCTATATTTCTCCAAAAATAGCAAATATATCGGTCTAGATTAACCAAACAGGTCTGCAAAAGTGCGTACAAGCGCACAGAAAAATAATAATTTGCTCATTTATATTTTCAACAATAATTTTACGTAATTCACTTGATTAGTTATACTATGATTACTAGTACGTACAAGGTTAGGAGAAATCTATGAAAACTTATGAAGTTATCTATCAAGCATTAGAACGTGGTATCTTAAAGGGAATTTATGCGCCTGGTGATTTTTTACCAAGTGAAAATATCTTACGAGATACTTATCATGTTTCACGAGATACGATCCGCAAAGCACTTGCACTATTGATGGCAAATGGCTATATCCAAAAGATTCAAGGGAAAGGTTCCCTCGTAATCAAGAGAGAACAAGTACGCTTCCCCATTTCAGGGTTAACTAGTTATAAGGAACTACAAACTTCTTATGGATACGAAAGTACGACAGCGGTTGTTTCTTTAAAAAAAGTGACTATCGATAATCAACTTGCTATGCAGACAGGGTTTGAAGAAGGAGATAGTTGTTGGTCATTGATTCGTACACGCGAGATTGATCACAAGAAAGTAATTCTTGATAAAGATTTATTACTTACAACCATCGTTCCAGAGTTAGATACGGAAATTGCCAAAGATTCAATTTATCGCTATTTTGAAGAACATTTACACCTAACAATTGCATTTGCTGAGAAAGAAATCACTATTGATGCACTGACTGAAGAAGATCATCAGTTACTTGATCTTAATCAGCAAGACATCAATATTGTTTGTATCAAAAGTCGTGTCTTTACTGGCGATGCAAAACAATTTCAATTTACTGAGAGTCGCCACCGTGTAGATAAATTCCGCTTCTTTGATTTTGCTAGGAGAAATCCTTCTACATTATAATAAAAAAAGCTACGCAAAAATCTTTAAAAAGACTTTTGCGTAGCTTTCTATTTAATTAGAAAACTTTTAATTTACCTTTGTGACTTTGCTTGCTTCAATATAGCCTTGCCAATTACCGTTGTCATCATAGAGTGTATAGTACGTTTCTCCATTCAGGTGGTAGTACTTTCCTTGTGCCAAGAAAGTTTTGTTGTATAACGAACTAAGTTGTTTTTTAGCCGTCCAATTAAAGTTAGAATAAGTTGATCCTTCTTTGCTTGTTACTTTGTAAGAATGTCCATCTGCAATCCATTTACCCTGTGGTCCACTGACAATATTTGCTGCTTTTGACTCCACATAACCGATCCATTTGCCGCTACCATCATACAGTGATAATACGGTTTTGCCAGAGAACGTGTAATAGATACCTTTGGCTTCAAATGTATGATTCAACAATTTAGCGGTTGTATTGATTGTTGAACCAGACTCGATTCCACTTGTAATATTATAGCCAGATTTTAACTGAACATATTTGTTGTATGCGACATATGGTCCATTTGTGCTGGAAGATTGTTTTACCATTGTATCTTCAACATAACCTGCCCACTTATTGTTTTTATCATAAATAGATAGATAGGTTTTGCCATTATAGTGTTTATACATACCTGTCGCACGGTATGTTTTATTCAATAATGCATCTGTTGTCGTCTTCTTCGAGAAGTCAAATCCAGAATAAATCGTGCCACCTGTTTGCGTAATTGTGACATATTTATTATAAGATTGCCAGATTCCTTCTGCTCCACTTGCCTTCTTCAAGGCCGAACTTTCAACATATCCTTGCCAATTGCCTTGGCTGTCATACAATGTATAATACGTTTTACCATTCATATGATTATACTTTCCTTGTGCTAAGAAAGTTTGCTGATAAATCGTGCTCGTAGAAGCTTTGACTTTAAAACTAAAATTAGAATAGATAGATGCATTCGAATTTGTAACAGTGTAGTAATTGCCATCCTTGATCCAGTTACCTTGTGGACCGCTTACCGTTGTTGCAGCATTCGCATCTACATAGCCGACCCATTTCCCGTTTCCATCATACAGAGATAGTACAGCTTTCCCAGAGAATGTATAATAAATACCTTTCGCCTCAAAAGTTTGATTTAATAAGTTGGCTGTTTTATTGATTGTTGAACCGGATTCTATTCCACTTGTAACATTATAGCCAGATTTTAACTGAACATATTTGTTGTACGCAATATATGGTCCATTTGTGTTAGAAGATTGTTTTACCATTGTATCTTCCACATAGCCGACCCATTTATTGTTTTTATCATAAATAGATAGGTAGGTTTTACCATTGTAGTGTTTGTATTCCCCAGTTGCATGATAAGTTTTATTCAATAATGCATCTGTTGAACTATTTACGCCAAAATTAAATCCAGAATAGACGGATCCACCAGATTTAGTAATCGTTACGTATTTATCGTAGGCTTGCCAAGCACCTTGTGCACCGCTCGCAATCGTCACATCTGTCTCTGGAATATACCCGATCCATTTGTTGTTGCTATCATACAGTGATAAATAAGTTGTCCCATTCTTATGGTAATATTTTCCAGTAGACTTATAGGTATTTCCTAAAAGGTTGGATGTATTATTCTTTACGCTCCAGTTAAAATTACTATAAATCGACTTATTCGCTTTCGTCAAAGTAACATAACGATTATCTGAATGATAGTCTCCTTGATCTGGGGTTGTTACTTCGGTATTTCCTGCGCCAAATATATTCCCGTAATCTACAGAAACATCAAACGTTCCTGATACTCCTGGAAAAGACATTTGAGATGTCCACTGCCAGGCACCATATTGAGTATATAATTGACTAGAAGTTACTGTGTTTGGATATGCCGCTACCCAGATATTGTTATTTCCTAAAGTACTCGAGTTGATCAATCCGCTTGTTAGCCAATAAAGACCTACATAATGACGCACTTGTGAGTACCCTAATTGATTCAATTGTTTCTCAAAAGCTTGTGAATTACTTGTATGGTCTGCCTTTCCAGCAATAGAGGATTCTTCAATGTCATTGACCATAAAATCTGTTTTTGAAAGACCTACTGCAGCTGCTTGTTTTGCAAAGTATTGTGCTTCTTTTTGTGCATCCGAGTCAGTTTTGAACCAACTGTAGTGGTAGCCACCAACTTTTAATCCAGCTGCTTTAGCATTAGCGATTTGTGTCTTTGCATAGGGATTGACGTATGTTGTGTATTCTGAGATTTTGACGATAACAGTTTTTACTCCGTAAGACTTCATTTTCTTGAACTCATCGACAGAGACATTCCCGTTATGTGAGGAAATATCTACAACATCGATTCCTGGATTCGCATCTGTTGGTGCAAGATACGGTGCGATACTTGCAGTACGTGCTTGTACGGATGGATTGATATCTGAACGATTGCTCGGATATGTGTTTACACCATCATTACTAGGAATTTCAACTGCATCATCTTCTTCACTTGATGATGTTGTCGTTGTTGTAGAATCACTACTTGTTGTGCTTGTAGATTCTGTAGATTCTGTTGATCCTGTTGCACTTGTTGCTGTAGTTTCTTCTGTCGTTGCTGTATCTGTATCGGCTACAGCTGTGTTTGATGTCGTAGTAGATGTACTTGTAGCATCTGCTATTTCTTGTGACTGTGCTGCTTGTTGTACAGAATCAGAGCTGTCACTTGTGTTTGATGTGCTTACTTGCTCAGCGAAAACAGAACCACTGTTAGCTAATAAAAGACAAGTTGTCGCAACCACACTAACTTTTTGAATAAAGTGCTTCATTTATTTCTCCTTTATAACCTAAAATTCTAACCTTAATTAAGGATCTCTTAAGTATTAATCATAACATACCTCCTTTACCTAATAGATACGCATTTAAAGTTAAATATATTAAATTTATTTTACAAAACCTTAACTCCTCGTCACATTTTCATAAATCAGTGAAGAAATATGACAAAACGAAAAAGAACCAGGAATCAATACCAATCCCATAATCATCAGTAAGGAACCCAATCCAAACATTGAAAAAGTAAATGTCTGAAATTACAAATAAAAATCTGAAACAGAAAGCTTGCTCTCTGTTCCAGATTTACTCGGTTCATTCTTCTTTATTGACTTACTTTTTCATTCAACGCATGTGCACCCTTACTTGCAATTACTTCTTTGTACCAATAGAAACTATCCTTTCTCGAACGGTCAAACGAGCCATTTCCTTGATCATCTGCATCTACATAAACAAATCCATAACGTTTTGACATTTCAGATGTTGAAGCAGAGACAAGGTCTGTACAGCCCCAAGCAGTATACCCCATCAGCTCTACGCCATCTTCAATTGCTTCGTACATCTGCTCAATATGTGCCTTCAAATAATCGATACGGTACGAGTCATGGATGTGCCCATCTTCTTCCATTGTATCCAATGCACCTAGTCCATTTTCTACAATAAATAGTGGCACTTGATAGCGATCATACAAGTTATTCAATGTGATTCGAAGACCAACTGGATCAATTTGCCAGCCCCATTCTGATGATTCAAGATATGGATTGGCTTCTCCTAACATAAAGTTTCCTGCTGATGATTCTTTATTCTCATTTGGTTCATGACGTGCAATTGAACTCATATAATAAGAAAATGACATGAAGTCTACCGGATATTTTTTCAGTAATTCTAAGTCCCCTTCTTCGATTGCGATACTGATTCCATTTTCACGGAAGAAGCGTTTTGTATATGCGGGATATTTTCCACGTACTTGAACATCTGAGAAGAATAAGTTTTCGTGGTCTTTCTTGATTTCTTCCATTACATCTTTTGGATTTGGCGTAGCTGGATATGCTTGCATCCGCGCTAACATCATGCCTACCTTCATCTCTGGGTTGAGTGCATGTGCAAATTTTGTTGCTAAACTTGAAGCGACAAATTGGTTATGTGCAGCTTGGTACATGTCTGAAAGGCTTTGTGTACCATCTTCTGATAGCAATGCTCCACCAACATAACCAGAAATTCCCATAACATTGATTTCATTAAATGTTAACCAATAGTTTACTTTGTTTTGATAGCGTGTCAGTACTGTTTCTGCATAACGTTCAAAAAGTGAAATAACTTCACGATTTTTCCATCCACCATAAGCTAGTGCAATATTGATTGGTGTTTCATAATGAGAAAGTGTGACTAATGGTTCGATCCCATATTTAGCGCATTCATCAAAAACTGCATCATAAAAAGCTAAACCTTCTTCATTTGGCGTAGCGTCATCTCCATTTGGAAAGATGCGTGACCAAGCAATCGATAAGCGAAAAGTTTTAAATCCCATTTCTGCATAAAGAGCAATATCTTCTTTATAACGATGATAAAAATCAGAACCCCAGCGTTTTGGATACAATCCTTCTTTATCTGCTAATGCAAATTCTACCTTTTCTCGTGTCATTGGTGCGGCAAAATCAGCAATATTTTTTCTATCTTCTGGTCGAACAGCGATTGCCGTATCAGAAGTTGCAGGCCCTCTGCCGCCCTCGTTCCAAGCTCCTTCAAATTGATTTGCAGCCGTTGCGCCACCCCATAAAAAATCTTTTGGAAATTCTTTTGTCATGTCTATTGTCCTTCTTTCAAATTGTTTTATTTTTTTACTTCAATCAATACATCATTTGCTGAAACTTCTTTCGAATCGGTAGACAAAATAGTTTGATAGTCGGATGAATTCGTCACGATAACAGGAGTTACCAGAGAATATCCTTCTGCTTTGATTGCATCTGCATCAAATGAGATCAATGTTTGTCCAGCTTTGACTTTATCGCCTTGTTGGATGTGCGTAGTAAAGTGATTTCCTTCCAACTCAACGGTGTTCATTCCAATATGGATCAACAATTCTGTTCCATCTTCTGTGACCAACCCAATTGCATGTTTTGTTGGGAAAAGAATTTTCACTTCACCATCTGCTGGTGCAGTGATCTCTCCAATCGATGGATCAATCGCAACACCTTGTCCCATCAATCCTGAAGAAAATACTTGATCTTCCACATCTGCTAATGAAACAATTCGACCATTTAATGGGCTTTTTACTGTTGCATCTTTTGTTGCATGAGTAGCAATTTGTACTGTTGCTGCAGACACTGGTTGCGATACATTTGATACGCTTGATCCAGTCGTTTCTTTTGCTGCAGGATACAACGTTGGTACTTTTAGGAACATCATAATGACAAATGATAACCCAATCGCAATAGCTGTTCCAATTGCCAAGTGAATCACACTATGGAAGCTGCCTGTTGCTGGATTGATATATGCCGGATACAAGAAGATTCCCATACCTCCCATAGCATACCCAGTCACATTGAAAATCGACAAGTAGATACCGACAATCCCTGATACAAGACAAGAAACAACAAATGGCGTACGCATTGGTAATGTATACCCATAAATCGCAGGCTCAGTCACACCGAATAATGAAGAAATCAATGCTGGCATTGTTCCTTGTTTTACTTTTGGTTCTTTCGTCTTCAACCAAATAGCAGCTAGTACTCCAGCTTGGGTAAAGCATGG
>JBKEDT010000064.1:0-8246 GCA_047975565.1 Enterococcus sp.
AATTTAATCAGACCATTGAATAGGAGTTCAATAATTGAAATAACAAATAGAATTAAGAATGCTTTTTTGTCCTTTCCTAGCGCAAAAAGCAGAAGACTATTTAGTAGAAGAATAGCCACAGGAATAAAGGACAAGATTATGCTATTCGTGATGTTGATGAATAGGGATAGTAGTAGAAATAGCCCGGTTACTAAGCACATCGAAAGTACTACGGACGGAAAAACTTTTCGCTGTTGCTCTACAGACACATTCAATAACTTTAAAAACATCACATAAATACTAACTTGAAAGTAGAGAAGCGTTAGTCCAAATAAAAATGTGGATATGCTGCTAATTACCAATATCTTTTGAATGGATAAGCTTGTTTCATGGGCAACTATATCTAGAATTGGAGAAAATAACGGTTTAGATATTATCTCGAAAAACATGATAGTTAATGCGATAGCGTAAGAAATAGACATACTGATTTTTATAATTGTATTATTGTTCATTGGATAAAAAACCTTCCTTTATTTAGATGGATGAATCAAAAAATGTAAAAAGAATTTGACACTATTCACGTTAGATAGTATCCTTGATATGTAAAAAGAATTTGACATTTTAAGGAGGTAGTAAAATGGGGACACTTGGATTCAGTGCTTTTTTGGTAGTTATTGGAGTAATTATATGTTTAGATATAGCTATGGTGATTTCCTTAATACGAAAGGGTGATGAACGTAGGCAAATGATTGTTTGGAAATCAAGTACATATACATTACTTGTTACTGTATCTGTGTTATTACTAGATATTTGTGAATCAGCCATTACACAAAAGTATAGTGGGGTGAATCCAACGATATTTCTGACTGTGATTGCGGTTATTTATTTTATTACGTTACTTTTGTATAAGAAAAAATATGGAGATTAGCAATGGAAAATCGAATAAAGGAAAAAAGAAAAACTCTAAAATTATCACAAGCAGATTTAGCAAAAAAATGTGGAGTAACTAGACAAACAATCAATGCGATTGAAAATAATAAGTATGATTCTACGTTGTCATTAGCCTTTCGATTAGCAGAAGAATTAGGTGTTACAGTGGATGACTTATTTCAGAATACATAAATAAGATGCGCTAAGAACTAATTTAGTGATGAATAAAAATAGGATGGGATTCTTTGAATTCCATCCTATTTTTATTGGCTTTATTACACTATTTTTGTTGCTCGATTTCCTCTAAAGTTTTTCCTCGTGTTTCTGGTACGAAGAATTGAATGAAGCATACGCCTAGTAAACAGATACCGCCAAAAATAGCAAAGACAAGTTCTTGTGGCAATGAAGCAGTCATGATAGGGAACAATAATCCTACTAAGAATGAACCAATCCAGTTAAATGAAGAGGCCAAGCCAGTTGCTCGACCACGAATGGATAGTGGGAAAATCTCTCCTACAAGCACCCAAGTTAGTGGTGCCCAAGTACACGAGTAGAAGGCAACATAGATACTAAGAAAAACAAGAATTAGAATGGAATTCGTTTGAGAGTTTGTGATAAGAATGTTGAGGATGGAGGGGAGTATAAAGGATAAGCCCATAATCGTACCACCAAGTTTTAGTAAGGTTCGTCGATTAAATCTATCAGCAATCACTAGGAAGAATAATGCACCTAGGACTAAGATGATTCCTTGGATTATCGGCCAGAGAAGTGCTTCGCTAGCTGCATGTCCGGTAGCATTCTCCACAATCAATGGAATGTAGTAAAAAATGGCATTTGCGCCTTGGAATTGTTGGAATGCAGCTACACCGATTCCTGCGAGCACAAGTGGACGATACCGCTGTGTGAATAATGTGCTTAATGAGGTAGTTTCTTGCGTTTGTTGTTCTTGTTGAGTCGTGTTCAAAATGTCTTGAATTTCTGTCTCTACATCTTCAGGTTTTCGGATATAGCTGAGAACAGTTTTTGCTTGTTCATACTTGTGCATCTTTACTAAGAAACGAGGAGACTCTGGTAAAGCTAAGACACCAAAGTATAAAATCACTGCGGGTACGGCAGCTAAGCCAAGCATCAAGCGCCATGCAATTGATTCAGGTAAGTCCTTTAATAAGAAGTCGACGATGTAGGAGAGAAGCATCCCTGAAACGATCATTACCTGGTTGATTCCAGATAAGCGTCCACGGAGCTGTGCTGGAGACATTTCTGACATGTAAGCAGGGACTAAAGCAGAAGCTGCACCAACTGCTAGTCCTAAAATAATTCTTGAGAGAATCAAAAAGTACTGTCCATTATGCGGAGAGAAGGCAGAAAGTAAAGAGCCAATAACAAAGATAAGTGAAGAAATCAAAATCATTTTTCTTCGTCCGAGACGATCAGACAGTGTACCGGCTAATGCACCACCTAGTATGGCACCGAACATGACAGATGAGGTAATCAAACCAATAATGGTCGCTTGTCCGGTCAACTGCCAGTCATTCTGTAAGAAGGGGAGTGCCCCAGTCATGACACCAATATCATAACCAAATAGAATGCCACCGAATGCACCAAAAAAATAAATAAACGATGCGGAAATTTTCTTTTCTTTTGTATAACCCAAGTCCATATAATCCAACTCCTTCAAATTTGAGTAGATAGCCAATGAATTTGATCGTATTGTTGTAAGCGAACTCATTATATTCTTTTGTGTACGGACATGTAAACAAAAAAAGTGCTATTTTCTTTGAAAATTGTTTGACATGTATGTACAAAAAGTGTAAATTACAAAGTGTAAGCGATACCAATAAATATATTTGTATGGGATTTGATCGAGTTAGGAGGCGTTTCATATTAAAACAACAGAAATCAATGCACAAGAAATGTTAGATGTTTTAGATGGAAATACTGCACTAGGAATTGAATTTGGCTCAACACGAATCAAAGCGGTACTGATTGATTCAACGTATACACCAATTGCTTCAGGAAGCTATGAATGGGAGAACCAACTTCAAGATGGCTTTTGGACATATAGCTTAGATGATATTTGGAAGGGCTTACGTGTAAGCTATCGGAAAATGGCATCTGAAGTTTTTGAAAAATATGGGGAGACCTTGACTACTGTAGGCTCGATAGGGTTTAGTGCAATGATGCACGGCTACCTTGCTTTTGATGACAAAGCGGAATTACTGGTTCCATTTCGTACATGGCGTAATTCAACAACTGCGGCGGCAGAGAAAGAATTAACAAATGCATTTCAGTACAATATCCCACAACGTTGGAGCATTGCACATTTATATCAAGCAATTTTAGATAATGAACCGCATGTTCAAAAAATTGATTTTCTAACAACGTTGGCTGGCTATGTCCACTGGCAGCTGACTGGCAATAAAGTCATTGGAATCGGTGATGCATCGGGAATGTTTCCAATCGACTTGAGTACAAAAAATTATAACCAAGAAATGAAGCAAATCTTTGACCGATTGATTGCAACGAAAGGCATCGACTTAGACATCAATCAACTTTTACCCAAGGTGCTACTTGCTGGAGATATGGGAGGAACTTTGACGAAAGAAGGAGCCTTTTTATTAGATCCTACTGGACATTTGCAGCCAGGAATTCCAATTTGCCCACCGGAAGGCGATGCAGGTACTGGGATGGTTGCAACGAATAGTGTAGCAAAACGGACAGGAAACATTTCTGCTGGAACTTCCGCTTTCGCAATGATCGTTCTGGAAGACGAGTTAAAGGAAGTTCATCCAGAAATCGATATGGTAACTACACCAACCGGTGAATTAGTAGGGATGGTCCATGCGAATAATTGCTCCTCTGATGTGAATGCGTGGCTAGGGATTTTCGAAGAATTTACGCAGTCATTAGGGTTTGATATTCCTCGAGATAAACTATTTTCAGTACTGTTTAATCAAGCGTTACAAGGTGATGCAGATTGTGGGGGACTATTGTCCTATGGGTATTACTCAGGCGAAAACATTACTGGAATGAGTGAAGGGCGTCCCTTATTTGTTCGCACTCCTGAGAGCAACTTCACATTAAAAAACTTTATGCGGGTGCATTTAGCTAGTGCTTTTGGAGCGATGCGAATTGGTATGGACATCTTAAAAGAAGAAAATGTCAAAATCGACCAGTTAGTTGGTCATGGGGGTATCTTCAAAACACCTGAGGTTGGCCAAACGATTTTAGCTGCTGCTATGGAAGCACCAGTAACAGTACTAGAAACCGCTGGTGAAGGTGGCGCATGGGGAATTGCTTTACTTGCAGCGTTCATGCACGATACACAATCCAAGGAATTAAGTAAATTCTTAGAACAAGATGTCTTCAAAAATGAGGTTGGGACCACAGTATACCCAACACAAGTGGATATGGATGGCTACAAAACATTTATTGACAGATATAAATCAGGTATTGAGATCGAGAAAACGGCAGTCAGTTAATTACGAGACATCGTTATAGAAGGAGTGAGTACTGTGTTAGAGCAGTTAAAAGAAGAAGTTTTTCAAGCCAATTTAGAATTGCCACAACGAGGATTGATCAAATATACATGGGGCAATGTCAGTGCTTTTGATAAAGAAACAGGGTACTTTGTAATTAAACCAAGTGGCGTTAGTTATGAGGACATGCGTGCAGAAGATATGGTTGTTGTCGATTTGGATAACCAAGTGATTGAAGGAAGTTACGCTCCTTCCTCTGATACACCGACACACGCAGTATTGTATCGTGCATTTCCAGAAATCGGTGGAATCGTCCATACACATTCTACTTGGGCAACAGCATGGGCGCAAGCAGGGCTGGATGTTCCAGCAATGGGGACCACACATGCAGATACATTCTATGGAACAGTGCCATGTGCTAGATTCTTGACACAAGAAGAAATTGATAATGGCTATGAGCACGAAACAGGAAATGTTATCGTGGAAACATTCGAGGAGCGCGGAATTCTTCCAATGGAAGTACCAGGTGTTTTACTACATGGTCACGGTCCATTTACTTGGGGCAAGGATGCAAAAAGTGCTGTGATGAATGCGGTGGTATTAGATGAAGTATGCAAAACCAATCTATTTGCACGTCAATTGAATCATTTTGCAGAGGAGTTACCGCAAAGAATTTTAGATAAACATTACTTGAGAAAGCATGGCGAACATGCATATTACGGACAAGGAAAATAAGAAGGGAAGCGGATTGATTATGTTAACAGTAGAAAAAAAAGAATTTTGGTTTGTTGTAGGTTCACAACATTTATACGGAGAAGAAGCACTGAAAAGTGTACGTGAAGATGCAGAAAAAATCGTTTCAGAATTAAATAAACAAAAGCACTTACCTTACCCGATTGTTTTGAAAGAATTAGCAGTTACTGCTGATGTAATTACCTCTTTAATGAAAGAAGTCAATTATCGTGATGAAGTAGCCGGCGTAATCACATGGATGCACACATTCTCACCTGCAAAAATGTGGATTCAAGGAACGAAACTTTTGCAAAAACCTTTATTACATCTGGCTACACAGTTCAATGAAAGCATTCCTTGGAAAACAATCGATATGGACTTTATGAATCTAAATCAATCTGCTCATGGAGATCGTGAGTATGGGTTTATTAATGCACGATTGAAAAAGCAAAATAAAATCGTGGTTGGCTATTGGGAAAGTGAACAGGTACAAAATCAAATTGGCGAGTGGATGGACGTAGCGGTTGCTTATAACGAAAGCTCTGCTATCAAAGTGGCTCGATTTGGAGACAACATGCGAAATGTTGGAGTAACCGAAGGAGACAAAGTAGAAGCACAAATCCAATTTGGCTGGGTAGTTGACTATTTTGGCATCGGCGATTTAGTTAAAGTTGTTGATGCGGTAACAGACCAAGAAGTAAACGAACTATTTGAAGAATACAAAACGTTGTATGATTTTGATTATGGTACGTACGAAAAAGAAAAATGGGAAAAACACGTAAAAGTTCAGGCACGTCAAGAAATCGGTATTCGTCGCTTCTTAGAAGAAGGCGGATATACTGCATTTACAACGAATTTCGAAGACTTATATGGTATGCAGCAATTGCCAGGGCTTGCCGTTCAACGATTGATGGCTGAAGGATATGGTTTTGCTGGGGAGGGTGATTGGAAAACTGCTGCAATCGACCGCTTAATGAAAATCATGTCTCACAACCAGAATACAGGATTCATGGAAGACTATACGTATGAATTAGCTGTTGGAAAAGAATCTATTCTTCAATCACACATGATGGAAGTAGACCCAACACTTGCGGTGAATAAACCCAAAATCGTTGTATCTCCACTTTCGATGGGAGATCGTGAAGATCCTGCACGTTTAGTTTTTGATGGGAAAGCTGGCGAAGGTGTGGTTGTCTCAATGGCTGACTTTGGTACGCATTACAAGTTATTGATTAATGAAGTCGATGCATTTGAACCTACTGAAGAAGCACCAAATTTACCGGTAGCACGTGTATTGTGGTCGGTAAAACCAAACTTCCACGAAGGAGTCCATGCATGGATTGAGGCTGGCGGGGGACATCACACCGTTGTCTCATTAAATCTAACAACAGATCAAATTCTAACTTGGGCGAAATTAGTCGATTTAGAAACTGTTGTAATTAAATAAAAGATAAGAGGCTGAGACAAACTGTCCCAGTCTCTTATTTTATAGATATTCTTGGACGATTGCTTCATTTTCGGGATGTTTTGTTACTTCTAATTGAGCAACTTCGTGTATGAGTGAGTCAAGTGCTACTTTACTCATTTCTTCTTCTACCTTTCTTTGCAAAAGAGTGTACTGGTCGTTCAAAACATCTTGGATATTTGCACCTACAATACAATTTGGGTTCGTTTTTGGGTCCACTTGAATCAAGTTTGTATTTCCCTCGATGCTGTGATAAATATCAAGCAAGGTAATTTCTTCCGGGTTCCGTGCTAATGTGGGCTTCGGTTTACCAGATTGTGTGTGAATCAATCCGGATTTCTTTAATTGACTCATGATTTTACGAACATTCGCTGGGTTTGTTTCTACACTTTTTGCAATCATTTCACTTGAAAGAAAGTCAGTGTTTTTTAAAAGTTCTATATATGTAAGGATATGTATCGCATCGCTTAGTTGCATCGAGTATTTCATAACTGTTCCCCTCCAGTAGGATTATTTATTCTTGACAGTGTTTATTTTACCATGTATCATCGTTGGTGTAAATTATAAATATACAGCAGAGAGGATGAATGATATGAACTATTTAGTAACTGGTGCAACTGGTGGATTTGGTGGCTATACAATTGATTTTTTAGAGAAGATGGTTCCAACCTCTAACATATATGCGCTTGTTCGAAGTGAAGAAAAAGGGGCGAAGTTAAAAGAACGAGGAATAAACATTCGTGTAGGAGATTATAGTGATATCTCAAAAATGGAAGCAGCACTTGAAGGTATTGATCGCTTATTACTTGTTTCAGGAGCTCCTGGAAACCGTCAAGAAGAACACAAAAATGTTATTGATGCAGCAAAGAAATCTGGTGTTTCGTACATTGCGTATACAAGTTTTCCAAAAGCAGAGACAAACTTAAATCCTCTTGCAGTTGATCATAAATATACTGAAGAAGTAATTAAAGAATCTGGAATCGCACATACTTTTTTAAGAAATAATTGGTATTTAGAAAATGAACTGCCTATCATTGATGCTGCCTTGAAAACTGGTAAGTTTGCTTATGCAGCAAATGAGGGGAAAGTTGGTTGGGCACTAAAAAGAGAATATGCTGAAGTAGCAGCTAGAGCACTAGTAGATGCTGAATTTCCTGAAGTTCTTGAATTATCGGGAAACACAGTAATGTATGCTGAGTTGGCTGATGCACTCAAACAAGTCTCAGAAAAAGAATTTACGGTTGTGAAAGCAACAGATGAGGAATTTATCGAGAATTTGACGGTTAGTGGATTACCACAACAAGTGGCAGAAATATTGTTAAGTATTCAAAAGAATATTGAACGTGGCGACTTGAATGTTACTTCTAAAGATTTCGAAGAAGCATTAGGAAAACCATTGACTCCTTTAGCAGATGGTATAAAAGAACTTTTATAATTTAGTAGCAGATAATAGGATAAAAAGAGTAACTTAAATAGAAGCGGCTCTCAAAAATTTTAACTTTTGGGAGCCGTCATTTTTATTCACTTATGTAAGCTTTACTTTAGTATTCTTTTTATCAAATTCTTTTTTTCACAGTACTATTGAGTAGTAAAATAAAGTTTACGTTAAGCCATCCAATTATAAAAATATCTGATGGAGACATTTCATTGAAATTTAAGAT
>JBKEDT010000040.1:0-72351 GCA_047975565.1 Enterococcus sp.
ATAGCCAACCGACAAATGAATAAAGAAAAAATAAGAGCACGACTTTTATAAATTCGTCCATTCTTTCACTCCCTTTCCTGTTTATTGTACCAAAAAAGAGTCATTCTACCTATGAACTCTATTGTTTTCTGAGAAAATCATTCTCTTTTCATTTTAATTTTCTTGCGCTACAATCGAAGAGACTTAGAGTAAATTTATGACTTTTCTACTATATATAGAATTGTTCTTTTAGGAGGAATCACATGCTTCAATTATTACATTACGCAAAAGCGTATCGAAAACAGATCATTCTTGGTCCGTTTTTCAAATTTCTTGAAGCCGTTTTTGAACTTGTTTTACCGTTATTCATGGCTAGTTTAGTTGATAACGGGATTCAGCTTCATGACCGGCACAAGATTATTGAGATGTCTCTTTGGATGGTGGCGATGTCGATTATTGGCCTCATTTGTGCGTTGATTTGTCAGTACTTTTCCTCTATCGCTTCACAAGGTTTTGGGACAGAATTACGAAATCAATTGATGAAAAAAATCAATACGTTCTCCCACAATGAACTCAATGCATTCGGCACAGATACATTGATCACGCGCATGACCAATGATATCAATCAGCTGCAACTCGCCTTAGCAATGGTTATCCGTTTGCTTGTGCGCGCACCGTTTTTAAGTATTGGCTCTGTCGTGATGGCCTTCATCATTGACTGGCAAGTCGGCTTATTCTTCTTGTGTTTATTACCTATTTTCAGCTTGGTCTTATTCTTTATTATCAAAATGACCATTCCATTATACAAACATGTACAAGAAAAACTTGATTCTTTAAATGAATCGGTTAGTCAAAATTTGAGTGGGGTTCGTGTCATCCGAGCATTTGCACGTACGAAAACTGAAGTGAAAAATTTTGATAAGGAAGCGGATGATCTATCCAAATTCAATTTACATGTTTCAAACATTTCGGCTTTCTTATCCCCTGCTACAACACTGATCATGAATTTTGGGATTATCGTCTTGCTTTATATCAGTGGAGTCAAAGTCAATATCGGTCATTTACAACAAGGACAAGTATTGGCATTAATTAATTATATGAACCAAATGCTTCTTGCACTGATTGTCATTTCTAACTTGGTAGTGATTTTCACTCGTGCTGCTGCTTCTGGTATTCGAGTAAATGAGATATTAGCCACCGAAACTTCGATTACTGATGACGCAACTGCACATACTCCAGAAAGTGATGCATCGACACTCGTTCGATTTGACCATGTTGATTTTCGTTATACTCCAGAATCTGGACTATCCTTACAAGATATTGATTTCTCAATCAAACGAAACACTGTTCTAGGAATTATCGGGCCTACTGGTAGTGGAAAATCAACGTTAACACAACTTATCCCCCGTTTTTATGATGTTTCTGCTGGATCTATTCAGGTAGAAGAGCTGGATGTTCGTTCTTGGAAACTGGATGCACTACGTGAAAAAGTCACGACGGTTCCACAAACAGCTGTTCTTTTTTCAGGGACAATTCGAGAAAATCTTCTTTGGGGCAAAGAGGATGCAACAGATGAACAGTGCTGGGAAGCACTTGAAATTGCTCAGGCGGCTTCTTTTGTTCGTGACCTTCCAAAAGGATTAGACACTCCGGTTATGGAAAATGGAAAGAACTTTTCTGGTGGACAACGGCAACGTTTAACAATTGCTCGTGCACTTATTGCAAAACCTACACTTTTGATTTTAGATGATTCATTAAGTGCGCTCGATTATCAAACAGATCTTGATTTACGTACTGCATTAGCTCGAGACTTAAATTGTACCGTTATTATTATTTCTCAACGGTTACGCTCGATTCAAGATGCAGCCAAAATCCTAGTTTTAGACCAAGGCAAACTTGTTGGACAAGGTACACATGAAGAATTACTTGTGCACTCTCCTGAATACCAAGAAATCGTTGCTTCACAGGAGGAGGAATAATATGAAACCAAAAAAATTCTCATTTGCTTTGATGAAACGCTATGTACCTTATTTATCCCGTTATCCAAAAGATATTGCACTAGCAATCTTCTTTGGTGTTGTTAGCGGAGTTGCTTCTGTTGTCATGTCTTTTCAAATTGGGAAAAGTATCGACCAAATGATTGGAAAAAATAATGTTGATTTTACTGAATTAACCAAGATTCTTGCGCTCTTTGCAGGAATTGTCATCGTGAATGTCGTGAGTCAATGGCTGATTCAAGTGTTAAGTAATCGCTTGGCTTTTCTTTCAGTTGCAGAGTTACGTAAAGACGCCTTTGAACGATTAAACGATCTACCTTTACGCTATTACGATCAAACACCACATGGAAGTATTGTTAGTCGCTTTACAAATGATATGGACAATATCTCCATTGCAACCGCTGCTGTTTTTAATCAACTCTTTTCGGGCGTATCGATCATCTTACTCGCATTTTTCTTTATGCTTCGATTAAGCCCATTACTTACTTTAGTTGTTTTACTTGCTACGCCGATTATTTTCTTAGTTAGTTGGATTGTCGCAAAAGCTTCCCAAAATGACTTTAATAATCAACAACGAATTATTGGCGATATTTCTGGTTTTATTACCGAACGAATCGGCAATCAAAAAATCGTGAAAGCTTTCCAACAAGAAGAAAAAAGCCAAGAACTCTTTGAGGCCATGAACCATGACTTGTATGTCAAAGGACAAAAAGCACAGTTTTCTTCTTCTTTGACCAATCCATCTTCACGCTTCATTGACCATTTGACCTATCTTTCGATTGGACTAGTTGGTGGTCTGTTAGCTTTACAACCAAATTCAGCAATCACGGTTGGGATTATTTCTAGTTTTACGATTTATGCAAGTCAGTTCTCTAAACCGTTTATTGAACTTTCTGGTATCACCACACAAATTCAAACTGCTTTTGCAGGATTAGAACGAACATTTGATTTGATGGATCAAGCAGTAGAAACTCCGGATGCCCCGGATGCATATGCTCTAGATCCAGCCACTTTACAAGGCAAAGTCACGTTTGATCATTTGACCTTCTCCTATGTGCCAGAACAATCCTTGATTGAAGACTTTAATTTCACTGCTCAACCTGGTGAAACAGTGGCAATTGTTGGAAAAACTGGTGCTGGAAAGTCAACTTTAGTAAACTTGCTTATGCGTTTTTATGATCCCACAAGTGGTACGATTGCTATTGATGATCATGAGCTATCTACCATCAAACGAGACAATTTGCGTAAGAGCTTTGGGATGGTCTTACAAGATACGTGGTTATTCGATAGTTCTTTACGTGAAAATCTACGTTATGGAAATCCTAGTGTTACGGATGAAGAAATTTATCGTGCATTAAAAGATGCGTATATGTTTGAGTTCGTTGACCGTTTGCCACACAAGTTAGATACGATTATTGGTAGTCATGGATTAAAAATTTCTGATGGGCAGCGACAATTGTTAACAATTGCTCGTACCATGATTAGTAATCCACCCATGTTGATTTTGGATGAAGCAACAAGCTCAGTTGATACCTTGACAGAACGAAATATCCAACGTGCCTTTTTGCATATGATGGAAGGAAAAACAAGCTTTGTTATCGCCCATCGCCTATCAACTATCAAAAACGCAAACCAAATTTTAGTCATGGATCAAGGACATATCGTTGAAATGGGCACCCATGAACAACTCCTAGAAAAACAAGGCTATTACCATCAACTCTATCAAGCGCAATTCGCTCAATAAGGTTGTTTTTTAACCGGTAACTCTGAGAAATAACTAGAACTCGATAAAAATCGCTCTTCAGATTTTTATGAGCGTTCGTATTATTTCCGAAAGAGTTGGTTTAAAAACACCGTCCATTAAGGTTGTTGACAATACGCTTTACTCCGAGAAATAACTAGAAATCGATGAAAATTGTTTTTCAAATAATCAGCTTCAAGAATAAAAAAAAGACTAGAAGTCTCCTAGGAGGTTTCTAGTCTTTTTGCCTTTTGGGATGTAAAGGCATCTATATTTTTATCTTACAGACGCATCAAGACGTCTCAATATCTTCTTGTAGGGAACACTGCGACCAATCACATAGGTAATAATTGTTTGGAATGGAATCCAAATCACTGCTTTTACCAAGCGAGGTCCCCAGATGACCCAACTAAACAAAGGTACTTTATACATGATTGCCAGCCAAAGTGGTGTCAAGCATAGACTGATCAATACAGTCACGACTAATGCTGACAAAAATGAGTTCTTCCAAGTAATTTCTTTACGGTAGAAGAACCACCCATAAATGACCCCTGAAATAAATGCATTAAATGTAAAACCAATAAAAAAGGCTGATTTTGCAAACAATGCCATTCCGATAAAATCGGCTAGTACCATCCCTATCCCTGTCCAAAATGGGCCAAATAGAAGTCCCATGATTACTTCAGGAATAAACGTCACACTGAGTTTGAAGAATGTTGTTTCAACAGCAATCACTCGTGACAATGTAACCATTAGTGCAATCAATAACCCCATTGTGGCTATCATGCGTGCATCTAATTTTCTTTTCAAATTTAGCATCTCCTTAACGAGCTGCTACATACAATATGCAGCGAATGCGAAAACAAAACCGCGGAGAATCTCCTTCGTCTGAGGGCAACATCCCATCCCTTCAGCACTTAACGCTTTGCTTCCTACTCTGAATTTTTGAGAAGTCTCCTTCTCAACAAAAAATATAACACATCTTGATTTTTACAGCAATCAAGAGTGTTATATTTCAGAAAAATCACATATATTTTTCATTAAGCAATGAAATTAATTGTTTGCTGCTTTTTTATCAAATAAGGCTGTTTCTCTAAACTGTTGTTTTGCTTTGGTGAATACGGGAATGTCAAAGCTCTTACTCAACGTTCCTGCTACAAAATAGGCAATATTATAATCCACAAAACTATGCACTAACCCACCGATGCCCATCAAAACAAAAACAGTGTAGAAATAGCCGTCTGCGTAATATGTCTCTGGCATATTTCCCATGAAGAAGAAGGCACTAACTACGAGCATTTCAACTGCTGCATGTAAAATTCCAAGCAACAGATTAAATGTCTGAAAGCGAAGATTCAGCAAAGTAACTTGCCCGTCTTTTAGTACGATATCTGGTTTCTTTTGTAAGTAAAATGCGCCAATAACAGCAAAAACAATGTGGGACAATGCCCGGAATGCAATAATAGCTGGTGCTGATAAGAAAAATCCAAATGCTGTCCCTAACGCTACTGCGATAGCTACGCCAGGTGAAATAAACATGGCAATAAATAATGGCACGTGTGAAGCTAATGTAAATGACGCAGGTGGAATCATAATTTTTGGCATTACAAACGGAATAATAATCCCCATTGCAACGAGTAGTGCGGTAATCGTTAACTGTCTTACAGAATTCTTTTTCATTTTATCCTCCAAATAGGTGTCAAGACACCTTTGATGATTCCCATTGTATAAGCATTTATTCTATATGTCAAGACACCTATCTTATAGTAACCGCTACCAATAAATAAAAAAACTTTCTCTTCTCCCAACGAGTTGAAGAAGAGAAAGTTCTTTATTAGTTATGTTTTAGTGCAACCATTGCATTACTTAATGCTGCAAATTCCTCTAAGGAAAGTGTTTCACCACGACGTTTGGAATCAATCGATGCAGCTTCTAAGCTTGCGGTTAGCCAAGCTTTTGTCGCTTCGTCTTTTCCATATACATGAATCAAATTGTTCCATAATGTTTTTCGACGTAGTAAAAATGCTGCTTTCGTCAACCCGAAAAATGCCTTCTCATCGGTAACTTCTACCGCGGGTTTGTCTCGGCGTGTTAATTTTAAAATTGCAGAGTCCACGTTGGGTTGTGGTACAAACACAGTTTTCGGAACGATGAATGCTAAGCTTGCTTCAATGTAGTACTGTACGGCAATTGATAACGAGCCGTATGCTTTTGTTCCTGGTTTTGCAGAGATTCGATCTGCTACTTCTTTTTGCATCATAACGACCATCTCGGCAACTTTTAACTCTGACTCTAAAAAGTGCATCATGATAGGTGTTGTAATGTAATAAGGTAAATTAGCAACCACTTTGATTGGTAGCTCTTCGGTAAATACATCTTGTGTTGTTTGAATCAAGTCAGCTGCCAACACATCTTGATTGACTACGGTTACGTTAGGGTAGGGTGATAACGTATCTGCTAAAACTGGAATCAAGCGATCATCGATTTCAAAAGCTAATACTTGATGTGCATTTTGTGCAAGATGTTCAGTCAATGCACCGATTCCTGGGCCTACTTCAATCGCATTTGTCTGTGCATCGATTTCCGCAGTTTCAACGATTTTCCGTAAGATATTGGGATCTGTTAAAAAATTTTGCCCCAAACTTTTCTTAAACGAAAAGCCGTATTTCTGTAAAATTTCTTTTGTACGCGATGGTGTTGCTATCTCGCGGTATTCACTCATAGTCTTCCTCCACTTTTTTTAGTGCTGCCACTAATTCTTCTGGTGTGATGCGAAACATATTTAAGCGTTTCGCTAATTGTTTTCCATTTGTATAACCGATACGCAAAATGTCTCCCAGTTTTTCTCGACGTTCTTTGGCTGCAGGACCTGCAATCAATCCCAATGCAAGTAAATCTTCACGTGTGATTTCAGGGCGTGTAGTCTCCTCTGTCATCGGTGTGACTACTTTTTGTAGCGCTTCGATAATCGCTTCATCGCTTGCATGTTCAACACCTAGACTATTCCCTCTTTTTTTCGGTGCAGCTTGACTTCGCGGCAAAAAAGCGTGTTTCGCTTGTGGGACTGCTTCCATGATTTTCTTTCGGATTTTTTCTCCTGAAAAATCTGGATCGGTAAACACGATTACCCCACGTGTATCTTGGGCATGTTCGATTTGCATCAAAATTTCTTCATTGATCGCAGATCCAATTGTTTCGATTGTATCTGCCTCGATTACTTCCTGTAATCTCCGTGTGTCGTCTTTTCCTTCAACAACAATAATTTCTTCAACTTTTAATTTGCTCATTCAGTGATCCTAAATAAGCGATGAGCGTTTTCCCATGTTTGTTGTGCGACTTCTTCAAAAGCAATTCCACGTAATTCAGCAATCTTCTCAACCGTGTAACGTGTATAACCAGGTTCGTTTCTTTTACCTCTGAATGGTACAGGTGCTAGATAAGGTGCATCTGTTTCGACTAACATTCGTTCTAGTGGTACTTTTTTTGCAGCATCTTGGACATCAAGAGCTTTCTTGAACGTAACAACACCACTAAATGAAATATGCATTCCAAGATCCATAAACCGTTGTGCCCATTCATATTCGCCACTAAAACTATGCATGATTCCACCGATATCTTGTACATTTTCTTCTTTTAAAATTTTGTACGTATCTTCCAATGCATCTCGTGTATGGATGCTGATTGGTAAGTTCATTTCTTTCGCAATAGCAATTTGGCGGCGAAATACTTTATCTTGTACTTCTTTTGGATCTTCCATCCAATAATAGTCTAACCCGATTTCTCCCAAGGCAACGACTTTGGGTAAAGTGAGTTGTTCTTGTAGACGCGTTTCTATTTCTTTGGTGTAGCTTCCAGCTTCTGTTGGATGCCAGCCAATAATGCTATAAATTGAATCATATTCTTGACTTAACTGCAATGTTTTTTCGATTGTGGGTGTGTCAAATCCAACAACCGCCATCTTCGTTACACCTAATTCGCGTGCATGGGCAATTGTTTCAGGAATATCCTCATTAAATTGTTCTGCATTTAAGTGCGTATGAGAATCAAATATCATGCGTGATCGCTCCTTTTCTTTCCTACTTTAGCATATTCTAAACAAGGTTTGAAGCATTCCGCTAGAAGATTTGTTTTATTTTAGAAGAAAAAAACAGCTTCGTACAGTCCGAACAAAAATCGTTCCGCTATACAAAACTGTTATGTCTACTTCAATAAATCAATTATGTCGTGCACGTTGGTAATAGAATACTGGAATCCCTAATACGGTCACACCAATACCAATACATGCAAGTAAGGGTTGCGTGATCAATGTCATTCCTAAAATGAAGAGAGCACCTAAGATGGCGATGATCGGAATCACTGGGTAAAAAGGGACTTTATATGGTCGTGCAAGCTCTGGTTCTTTCTTTCGCAGCACGAACACACCGATAAAAATCAATAAACTAAACAACCACATAACAAAAATCAACATGTCGGTTAAGAAATCAAAGGAACCCATACGCATCATGACACAGGCAATAATTAATTGTACAAATGCGGATACATAAGGAATCAAAAAGCGTTTTGATAGTTTTTGAAGCTGTTGGCTAAATGGCAGTTGGTTCTCCAATGCCATGGCATACGGCACGCGGATACCGGTAAAGACATACCCATTCAATGCACCATACACTGAAATCAAAATACCGATCGTGACGACCTTCCCACCAAAGTCACCAAAAATAACTGAAGATGCTTGTGATGCTGCATTTAAGTTTCCTGAAAGCTGATCAATAGGTAATGTTTTAAGGAACACGATATTAATCAATAAATAAACAACGGTCACAAAACTCAGTCCGAAAATAATCGCTTTCGGTAAGTCCTTCTCTGGTCGTTTCATCTCTCCTGCAATTGCACCTACGCCGAGCCAACCATCATACGCAAATAAAGTTGCTAGTAATGCACGGCTCAATCCTTCAGCGAAATTCACATCTGGCCCTGCTTCAATCGGAAAGAAGCTGACTACGCCTGTAGAAGGTGTCAGTATCCCAAAAATAACAATAACTGCTATTGGAATCAACTTGATGATCAAAGTAGCTGACTGTACCATAGAGCCTACCTTTGTTCCAAGAAGATTTAATCCAGTAATCGACAATGCGGTAATTATAGCAATTCCCAATAGCCACCCGCTTGGTAATTGGAATAGATTAATCATTTGTGTAGCAAATATAATTGACAACGCGGCAATATTGGCAGGAAAGTAAATCAAAGTCTGCGCCCAACCAAGTAAAAAACTTGGTAATTTGCCATAGGCTGCCTCAATGTACTTGACTGCCCCACCCGTCTCAGGAATAGCAGTCGCAAGTTCTGCAACAGTCAAGCCTGCACAGATAGTTAAGATTCCTCCAAGCAACCAAGCAAACAAAGTCAAGCTGGCTGATTGTGTGCTTGCAACGACCGATGCTGTTTTGAAGAAAACACCTGCACCAATAACAGTCCCCATGACCGTCGATAAAGCACCAAATAGACTGACTTCACGTTTTAGTTTTGTAGCCATCACAGTCCCTCACTTCTATTAAATTCTACTTGTCAGTATAACGAAAATTTGTTAAAAACTCCATTGAAAATTCTCTGAAAATATTTAAGTAACAAAAAAATCACTCTTAAGACGGATACCTTTTGGTACTAGATTTGATAGACTTACTCTACGAAGGAGTTGGTCTTAGATGAAATTGTCGAGTTTCAGGGGAAAAGAAACGTTAAATCACTTACAGCTGTCGAACAAGAATCGTACAACAAGCCTCTGGCATTGGAGTGCTTTATTCCTGTTTGGTGTATTGATTCTCACAACACCTACCAAGCATCTGCTTGTTCTTGCGCTACTCATTGGAATCGTAGCTCTTATCAAAGGGCCAGGAATGCTTCTTCTTGGGATGATTTATTCATTCTTCGTGGGGATGTTCCCATTCTTAGGGGTGGTACTGTCGCTTCTGTTTTTCATTATCAATATACGCACTTTATCAAAAAATTGGCGTATTAATTTTGTTGGTGCTTTTTATTTTCTTTATCCACTTAGTTTGATGATTGCGCAACACTTTTTCACATTCAATCGTGTTTCCTTAGTTATCGCGCTAACTTTTGGATTGATTACACTACACATACTCTTAACAAGACTTTATCAAACGTATGGCACAAGCCAACGTATTATTTGGTATATCTGGACGATTCCTTATGAACTACTTTTGCTTCTGATTCCAACACGATTAAAAAAAGGAAACGTTAATAAATCATTCCACAAAAAAACGAGGTAAGTAGATTACTTCGTTTTTTTATTTAGGTTCACCACCAAGATATCTCCTTTATCATGTCGATGGCGTGCATGTGAATATTCAAAAGGCGTCCCATCCTCTAAAAAGACAACTTGCTCAACATGTAAAATCGGGTCTTCTAAACAACAATTTAAATATTCTTGATCCCGCTGATTCGAGCGTTCTGCACGGATTCTTCGTGAGGATGCACCAATCACTAATCCTAACTTATCCTCGATATAGCCATAAATCGAGCGATGCAATACTTGTGTAGATAATTTAGGAATTGTTCGCACAGGTATCGTAATCTCCTCAATAATCAACGGTTCCTGCTCTAGTAATCGCACACGAACAATATCATACACAGGTTCTTCAGATTGGATAGCTAACTTTCCTTGCTCTATTTCAGTTGGAAATCGAAGATCAAATCGTAGGATACGACTAGTCACTTCCCCCTGACCTCTTAACTGTTGGGATAGTCCAACGTATTCATCTGATTGACGATTCAGTTTTGATAACGTAATCCCGTTCTTCTTAATATATGTACCTGAGCCTTGGCGACTCTCTACTATGCCTTCCACTCTCAATAAATCAAGTGCTTTTTGGATAGTCATTCTACTCGTATGAAATTGAGTTGCAAATTGTTCTTGTGTTGGGAGTGGTTCAACTTGTTCAAAGTAGCCTTCTCGAATTTCTTCTCGAATTTTTTTTGCGATTTGTTCATATTTACTTACCATGGATTCACCACCTTCCTCATTGATTTGGAAAATTTGTCTTTACAACTAACAAATTTGATCAACAATTTTTTACAATTATTTACAGCTAACTATACCTTGCTCCAAGTAAAATGTAAACGACTACAAAATGTTTTTTTGAAAAAAAGGGCTGAGACAATTCATGTCTCAGCCTCTTTTCGTTAATCAATTAAGCAATAATTGATCCATTTGGCATTCCTTTAGGTGCTTCAACGATACGTAGAGTACCATCTTCTGATTCAGCAGAAAGAATCATTCCTTGACTGATTTGACCACGCATCTTACGTGGTTTCAAATTCGCAACAATAACTACTTTCTTACCAATTAAAGCACTTGGATCTGCATAATATTCTGCAATTCCTGACAAAATCTGACGATCTTGGTCATCTCCTGCATCTAAACGGAATTGTAATAATTTATCTGCACCTTCAACTTTTTGGCAGTTGATTACTTCTGCTACTTTTAGTTCAACTTTATCGAAATCATCATATTTGATTTGTTTTTCTTTGGTAGAAACTAAGTTTGTTTCTTCTGGTGCCCATTTTACTGTGTTATCTGTATTTTGTGTACCTTCTGACATCTTCTCTTTGATGTAAGCAACTTCTTCATCCATGTCTAAGCGTGGGAAGATAGGTGTTCCTTTAGCAACTACTTTTGTACCTGAAGGGAATTCACCAAAGTGTAACCCTTCTAGATTCATTGCGTTTTCAGAAAGTCCAAGTTGTTCAAAGATTTTGTGTGGTGCTTCTGTCATGATTGGTTGCAACAAGATTGCTGCAATGCGTAATGATTCAGCTAAGTGGACCATGACACTATCTAATTCGGCACGTTTTTCTTCTTCTTTAGCAAGTACCCAAGGTTGTGTTTCATCAATGTATTTATTCGCACGTGAAATCAATGTCCAGATTTCTGCTAGTGCGGTATTAAATTCCATTTTTTCCATTGATTCGTGGTAGCGACCGATCACATTTGCTGCAGTTGTTGATAACTCACTATCAAATGGTGTTACCAATGATGCGTAGTTCGGTACGATTCCATCACAATATTTGTTGACCATTGCAATTGTACGATTTAACAAGTTTCCTAAATCGTTGGCTAGATCGTAATTTACTCGTGAGACAAAATCTTCTGGTGTAAAGACGCCATCAGAGCCAAAAGGTACGGCACGTAATAAGTAATAACGTAGTGCATCTAATCCGTAACGCTCAACAAGCATCTCTGGGTAAACGACATTCCTTTTAGATTTAGACATTTTTCCGTCTTTCATCAATAACCAACCATGACCAAAAATTTGTTTTGGTAGTGGTAAGTCTAGTGCCATCAACATGATTGGCCAATAAATCGTATGGAAACGAACGATTTCTTTACCTACCATATGCACATCTGCTGGCCAGAATTTTTGGAACAAGCTATCATCATCTGAACCATATCCTAATGCTGTGATATAGTTTGACAACGCATCGATCCACACATAAACAACGTGTTTTGGATCACGTTTTACTGGGACTCCCCATGTAAATGTTGTACGTGAAACAGCTAAGTCTTCTAGACCTGGTTTGATAAAGTTATTGATCATTTCTTTCTTACGTGATTCTGGCAAGATAAATTCTGGATGTTCTTCATAGTACTCAAGTAAACGATCCGCGTACTTACTCATACGGAAGAAGTAAGATTCTTCTTTAACAAGTTCCACTTCATGTCCACTTGGTGCTTTCCCACCGATTACTTTACCTGATTCATCTTTATAAACTTCAGCAAGTTGTGTTTCTGTGAAAAATTCTTCATCAGAAACAGAGTACCAACCTTCGTATTCACCCAAGTAAATATCTCCTTGGTCAAGTAATTGTTCAAAGATTTGTTGAACTGCTGCTTCATGATAATCATCAGTTGTACGAATAAATTTATCGTAGCTGATGTCTAGTGTTTTCCATAGTTTCTTGACATCTGCTGCCATTTTATCTACATATTCTTGTGGTGTTACATTTAATTCTGCTGCTTTTGTTTCGATTTTTTGACCGTGTTCATCAACACCTGTTAGATAGAACACATCAAAGCCCATCAAACGTTTGTATCTGGCAACCGCATCACAGGCAATTGTTGTATAAGAATTACCGATGTGTAGTTTACCACTTGGATAATAGATTGGCGTAGTAATGTAGAATGTTTCTTTTTCAGCCATGGGCATTCGTTCCTCCTTCATTGCTCAAACGCATTTGTTTCCTTGCTAGTATACCATAAACTATAACTTTTGTTAGTTTTTTTCCTAGTTTTCATTTTTAGAAACTTTTGTCTATTCGTGCAGTATTTTTCTTTACTGACCTATGTGTTTGTTCATTCAATGGTATACTGTATGTAGTTATTTTGATAAATAAAGGTAGGTAGATTTATGAAACAAAAGCATTCACTTTTTATTATTGGTATTTTTATACTTTCACTGATTCATCTGATTTTTAGTTTCTATTATGTACGCTTGTATGGCTACTTTAATGTAGAAGGAAACGTAACTACGTTTGTTCTACTTACTCGAATCGGACGTTTCTTGCTTGATGCCTTGATTGTCCTTGCAGGTTATCTTGCAATGAGAGAGGGCAAACAACGTTTTTTACCATTTTACTTACTGTTCTTTTTAATGAATCTCATCTTGCCATTTCTTTTCCAACTTTCATAATAAGTTCTCGCTTTTAGTCATAGAATACTTTTTTTTTCGCTAGAGTCTGCTAGAATAAAGTAAAATGTACTTTTAAAGATATTGGGTGGTGGAACGCATGGTAGAATTTACTTCAAAAAAAGAAGAACGTTTATATTTTGAACAAGAAGCAAGTGAAGAAGATTTCTTAACGTGGTATCGACAACAAGAAAAGCCTGAATATGACAAGCCCTCTCTAACTGTGGATATTGTGTTAATGTGTTACAACAAAGAAGCTGACCGTCTAAAAGTTTTACTTATCAAAAGAAAAGGTCATCCCTATCGTAATTCTTGGGCGTTGCCTGGGGGCTTTGTTCAATCAAATGAATCAACTGGTGAAAGTGTCTTACGAGAAACACAAGAAGAAACAGGCGTCGTTATTTCAAGCGATAACATTGAACAATTGCATACCTTCAGCACACCAAATCGAGATCCTCGTGGGTGGGTGGTAACAGTCAGCTATCTTGCGTTTATTGGGGAAGAACCACTAATTGCTGGCGATGATGCCAAAGATGTTCGTTGGTTTACCCTTGATCGCTTTGGTAGTAAAATTCGTTTGTCTAGTGGCGAAACATCTATTGAGTTAGATTTGACTACAGGTATCTCATCAGGTAAAGATACCCTTGCCTTTGACCATAGTCAAATCATTATCAAGGCGTTTAATCGTGTGGTGAATAAAATGGAACACGAACCTCAAGTCCTTCAAGTCCTTGGAAAAGAATTTACAATTACGGAAGCGCGAAAAGTTTTCGCAAAATTTTTAGGTATCGACTACCGGACAATCGATCATTCTAACTTCAAGAAGGCAATGCTACAATACTTCGATGAAGTTGGCGAGCGCCCTGTAGGAATCGGTCGTCCGTCAAAAATTTATACATTGAAGCATGAAATCTTATTTGATGTATAGGGTTGTTTTTAACTTTCGACTCTAAGAATAAGGAAAAGCACGAAAAGTGACCAAGCAAATAGGCTGAGACAAAATTGTCTCAGCCTATTTTTGGTTACTCATAATTAGTGAGCTTTTCATGGGAATGAAAATTCCTAGAAACAAAAGTTTGACTTTTTCTTATCAAGGCGAAAACTGGCGCTCCTACCAGCTAGTCATTTAGTTGATCCAATAATTCCCTGTTTTCATAAGGACTTGACTCTTAGCAATCGCATTTCTTAATGGCAATTTGGATAAATCAACGATGACAAGTCGCTTTTGGTACCATTTTGCCTTATAGCGAAGCTTCTTCACTAATTTATGCCAAAGAAGTACTTCTGCACTCGATGCTTCGTCCGTAATACGTTCCATAAATAAATAATCGTATTTTTTTATTAATTCATAAGATATTTTTTCTAAATAATCTTCTTGCTGCCACGCCTTCTTTTCAAAAAGCATTGCTACATATCTTTTTTGTTTCTGATAATTCTTTGCCTCGCTAACTGGCACGCCTCTTCTTCTGGCTTGCCTTTTCCGCACGTCTAATTTTTTTAAGGCGCGAACGATTTTTTCCTCTGTATATTTTATTTTAGAGGTAGGTAGTGTAAGTGCTTCTGAACTTATCAATAACTCATGCTTACTAAAAGCTAAACCGATTTTTGCCGTGGTTTTTGGCATTGCTTGAATAGGCACTTCGCATAAAAGTGAAATATAGAATTCTTGATTGAATCGTGCTGAAATCGTTGCTGAACGAATCGTTCCCACAACAGGCCGATGTGCATGTATTTTGATCAATGATTTCACTTTAGGTAAGCGTAACTGATTGCCATTGATTCGAATCGAATTATGTTGATTGTTCGTTGTATACGATTGCCAACAGTTCGTCTTTTTCTTATACTTTGGAAAACTTGTTTTGTGGAGATAATAATTCCGAAAGGCTTTCATCACATTTAATTGCGTATTTGCTAAAGCAAGACTATCCACTTCTTTGAGAAACGGATAGTCTCTTTTTAATTTAGCTGGTGTCAAAAATTGGCTTCGTTCTTCGAGATGTGCATAATTTTCTTTACGGTCCATGAGTAATTGATTGTACGTAAATCGAACACAGCCGAACGTTCGAATGAAAAATTCTTGCTGTTTCTTTGTAGGGTAAATACGAAATTTATAAGCCTTTAAGACATTCATTTCCGTACCTCCCTTAATTTAAGACAAGCTCAGCTTCTTTCTTACGTTTTAATTTTTTCGCATAATAAGGTACTTCCTCTTCCGTTGCATACACGAAATGTCCTTCTGAGATTTCTCTCAACTCACGTACCTTGCCATCTTCTGGTTCCGGTTGATACTTGATTCGACGACGTTTTCTTTCATGGTCAGGATCTGGTAAGGGAATTGCAGAGAGCAAGCTTTCAGTATATGGGTGTACACCAAAACGATAAATTTCATCACTTGTTCCCATTTCGAGTAAGCGACCATTGTGCATCACACCGATGCGATCACTAATATGTTTGACCATTGACAAATCATGCGCAATAAATAAATATGTCAGATTGCGCTCTTTTTGTAATTCTTGAAGTAAGTTCACCACTTGCGCTTGGATAGATACATCTAAAGCAGAAATTGGTTCATCACAAATAATAAATCTAGGTTCTACCGCTAATGCACGAGCAATCCCGATCCGCTGACGTTGTCCACCTGAGAATTCGTGTGGGTAACGTGTTCCGTGACTTGGATTTAACCCAACTGTTTCCAATAACTGATCAACACGTGTATTTCTAGCTTCTGTCGATTCAGCTAAGCCATAAACATCAATACCTTCAGCAATGATATCACGCACTTTCATACGGGGATTTAATGATGCGTATGGATCTTGAAAAATCATTTGTACATCTTGACGGAATTTCTTAAGATCGACTTTTCCTTTGATTTTTGTTACATCTGTTCCTTCAAAGAGGATTTCTCCACCTGTGGGTTCATTTAAGCGAATAATCGTCCGACCAGTTGTCGACTTTCCACTCCCTGATTCTCCAACTAAGCCAAATGTCTCTCCTTCATAAATATGAAAGTTGATGTCGTTGACCGCATGTACCTCATTTTTCCGCCCTACATTAAAGTACTGTTTTAACCCATTGACTTCCAATAAGACTTTCTTCATTAAATCACCCCTGTTTTTTGTGTTTGCTTGTTCTTAAATATTTCCCAGCGTCGTTGGATTTCTGCTGGTGGTGTAACTTCTGGTGCTTGCGGTGCTAATAACCACGTAGCAGCTTTGTGCGTCTCTGACAATTCAAAGAATGGTGGTTCTTGTTGTGTATCAATTTTCAGCGCATATTTATTTCTTGGATAGAATGCATCACCAACTGGCGGATTCAATAAGTCCGGTGGTGAGCCTGGAATCGCATAAAGTTGTCCACCTTCTGTGTCGAGCGTTGGCATTGATCCCAACAATCCCCATGTATACGGATGTTGTGGATTATAGAAAATCTCTTCTGCTGTTCCTACTTCAATGATTTTCCCCGCATACATTACCGCTACACGATCTGCTACATTTGCCACAACACCTAAATCATGCGTGATAAAAATAATCGATGTATTTAATTTTGCTTGGATTTCTTTTAGTAATTCTAAAATTTGCGCTTGGATCGTTACGTCTAACGCAGTTGTCGGTTCATCTGCAATCAAGATTTCAGGATAACAAATCAATGCAATCGCAATTACGATCCGTTGGCGTTGTCCTCCTGAAAATTGATGCGGATAACTTTTCAATCGCTTCTCTGCATCATTGATCCCTACTAATTTTAATAACTCTAGCGCTGCTTTTTCTCCATCTTTTTTTGATACTTTATTATGTTTACGTAGAGATTCTGCAACTTGTTTTCCAATCGGCATCGTTGGGTTTAACGAAGTCATTGGATCTTGGAAAATCATTGCGATTTCTTTTCCACGAATTTTTTGCATTTCTTTCTCTGTTTTATGAACAAGGTCTTGCCCTTTAAAAAGAATCTGTCCTTCATCGATATTCGCATTGCTTGATAAGAGGCGCATGATCGTCCGAGTAGTTACAGACTTTCCGCTACCAGATTCTCCAACAATTGCTAATGTTTCTCCTTCGTTCAAGTCAAAGTCAACACCACGAATTGCACGAACCTTGCCAGCATACGTATCAAAGGATATTTGTAGGTTTTTTACTTCCAAAATCTTTGTCATCGTCTTCACTCTTTCATTTTAGGATCAAATGCGTCTCGTAAACCATCTGCTAGTAAATTGAAACCAATCATGATGATAGAAAGCATTACGGCTGGTACCCACATTAAGTATGGTAGGTACAAGAATGTTTTATACCCTTCACTAAGTAACGTTCCTAATGAAGCGTTTGGTGGTGTTAATCCTAGCCCAATGAAGCTTAAAAATGCTTCAAAGAAAATTGCGGCAGGGATACTAAACATCATTTGGATAATAATGACACTCGAGATATTCGGTAAAATATGTTTGAATGCAATTTTCCATTTTGATTCACCTAAAGTTGTTCCTGCGAGTACATATTCTTGATCTTTTAATTTCATCGTCTGTGCCCTGACGATCCGTGCCATCGGAATCCAGTTGGTGATTGCCATGGCTGCTACAATTGTAAAGATTCCTGGTTCAAAAACGACCAACATCAAAATCATAACAACTAAGTTAGGAATACCGGATAAGATTTCTAGTATCCGTTGCATGACATTATCTACACGCCCTCCAAGTAATCCAGAGACCATTCCGTAGGCAACACCGATTGTGATATCAAGTAATGCGGCGATGAATGCGATCAACAATGAGATTCGCGTTCCCATAAATAGTCGGCTTAGTTCATCACGGCCAAGACCGTCTGTTCCAAGTAAGAAGTTCACATCTGAAGGAACACCCGCTTCAGCATATTTATCAACTAATTCGCCTGCAACCATTGTTTTCCCATTCAATCCGTTGATGTCAACACCTGGGATACGTGGTGGCAGATTGATGTATTCCACATTTTGTGCTGTTGGATCATGTGGTGAAACAAAAATCGTCACTACAGATGTCAAAATGATGATACCTAGTAAAATCATTGAAAAAACAGCTGCTTTATTTTTTTTCAATCGTCTCCAAGAATCTTGTAAAAAATTCAGTGACGGTGCAGCAATACTTTCACGTTCTTTCTCCGTATTTTTCTCCAGAGGTAGAAATTCATCACTTGGAATTTCTGCGATTGTTTTGTAATTTTTTGGCAAAAGCTCCATTATCCTCTACTCCCTTCAGAAACACGAATTCTTGGATCAACTAATCCGTATAATAAATCGACAATTAGAATGACAAAAATCAACATAAATGAATATAAAATCGTTACAGCCATAATTGTTGGGTAATCATTTGTCATGATTGATTTTACAAATTGTTCACCGATACCAGGAATTGCGAAGATATTTTCAACAACAAGCGAGCCAGTCATCAAGGCAACAGCGAGCGGTCCTAAAAGTGTCAATAAAGGAATCAAACTGTTTCTTAGACCATGTCTTGTTGCAATTTCGCGACGACTCAACCCTTTTGCTCTGGCAAGCTCCACATAATCACTGTGTAAGGATTCTACCATTTCCGTTCGGATAAACCTTGCCGAATCAGCAAGTGGTGACATGGCTAAAGCGATAGTTGGTAAGATCGTATAAGCAAAACCGTCCCATTTCGCAATAGGTAACCACCCTAATTGGATAGCAAAAATATATTGTAGTAAAACGGCAAATACAAAGTTTGGTATTGAACGTCCTAAAATTGCTACAAGTGTTGCTGCCGTGTCTGCCCAAGTATTTTGCTTCATTGCTGAAATCGTTCCTAAGATGATTCCAACAAAAGTACCAAAGATAATTGCTTGTAATCCTAATTGAATGGATGGTCCAATTCGGCCAGCTAATAATGAAGAAACTTCTTGGTTTTTAAATTGGAAGGAAATCCCAAAATCACCCTGAATGAGATTTGAAAGATAAATACCATACTGCACAATCACAGGTTTATCTAATCCAACCTGTTCGTTTAGCATTGCTATCGTCTCTGGACTTAATCTTTCTTGGTTTGTATATGGTGTACCTGGTAGGAATTGCATTAAGAAAAAGGTAATCGTAGCAATCAGCCACAATGTGATTATCATAAAAAAGACGCGCTTCATAAAATATTTTACATAACTGTTCATTTATTCTTTACCTCCTGATTTTTGACTTATGGGGGATGTTTCGTTACAGTATTATTGACTAAAGTAAAAGGAGCAAGTGAATGAAAAAACGTCTTTCCCCTTACCTAATTGGTAGTGTAGTACTTGTACTTATTGTTAGTATTGATGCAATCAAGCAACAATTAACCTTACTAACTCTTTCGAATCATTTCTTTATTGTAGGTATTCCTTTCTTGATTATCGGAGGATTTTTATGGGTTTTTTCCTCAGGTTTCTTTGATCATTTCCAACGATCCATGCATCTCTCCTTGAAAAGAAACCAGAAGAAAGAACCATCCTTTCTTCCATTATCCTCTGTAGGGGCTTCTCATTTTTCTTTTTGGCTGATTATTGCTGCACTTTTGATTGGCTCATCGATTGTTCTAGCTCTTTTATCGATGCTGTAGATTCTTTTTGATTAGTAAGAGAAGTTGGAACAATGTTGTTCCAACTTCTTTTTTACTGATCATTTTTGATGCTTATTCAACAGACGCCCATTTATAATCCCATGAAGCACCTGCTGCATGGTGAACGATTCCTTTGATGTCTGGATTTACTAAGTGTCCTTCAGCTTTTTGGTATACTGGAACGACACCCATATCGTCTGCGATAATTTTATTTGCTTCTTGTAGATCTTCCCAACGTTTGTCTTCGTCTCCTGCATCCGTTGTTGAAGAAGCTTCTACTACTGCATCGTAGTCTTCATTACTCCATTGACCACGGTTATAGGCATTTCCTGTCGTAAACAAATCAGTGAAGCTACTTGGATCTGAGTAATCAGCTCCCCAACCACCTAATACTGTGTCAAAATCACCTGATGATGAACGATCTAGACGAACAGAAAATGGTACTGGTGTTGGTTTTACTGTCACACCTGATAAGTTTTGTTCAATTGTATTTTGTAGGTATTCAATAACTTTTTTCGATGAGTCATCGTCTGAAGCCATCAATTCAAAGCTTAATGTATCGATACCTAACTCTTCTTTCGCTTTTTCCCAATACTCTTTTGCTTTATCTTTATCGTATGAAACTAAATCGCCTGCTTCTTTTGCAAAATCTTCATCTGTCGATGGATTTTTTGACATATCCGCTGGTACTAATCCAGTTGAAGCAACAGAGCCATCACCTAATACTTGTTTCACTAACGCATCACGATCGATAGAGTAAGCGATAGCTTTACGTAAGTTTTCATTTTTAAATGGTGAGTCATCTTCACGTTGGTTAAATTCGATATAACTTGTACGTGCTTCTTTTACTGATTGGTACGCTGGATCATTTGCATTTTGTTGTGCTAATTCACCAGACAGGATAACATCATCTGCTTGGCCATCTTTAAATAAGTTCAAAGCAGTTGACGATTCTTTTACTACACTCACATTGATTTTTGATAATTTTACTGAGTCTTTGTCCCAGTAGTCATCGTTTTTCACATATTGCCATTCTGTATCTGTACCAGGTCCGCTGAATTCTTCAAGCGTAAATGGTCCATTATAAACGGCTTTATCACTTGTAGATGCATAATCATCTCCATTTTCTTCAACCACTGATTGGTTTTGTGGGAAGAATGACGGGAATGCCAGTAAGTACTTAAAGTATGGCGTTTGTTTTGTTAATTTGATTTCTAATTCATGATCATTTACTGCTTTGATTCCTAATTCTTCAGGTTTCTTGTCACCTGCTGTAATGTCTGCAGCATTTTCCACTGATTCAAATAAGTAAGCATACTCTGAGGCCGTTGCCGGATCTACCGTACGTTGCCATCCATAAACATAATCTTGCGCAGTTACTGGGTCACCGTTTGACCATTTAGCATCCTCTCGCAACTTGATGGTATACGTTAATCCATCCTCACTAACTTCTGCCATTTCTGAAGCACCTGCTGGTTGCGGGTTGCTATCTTCATCTAGACGATAAATACCTTCATATACATTATTCAATGCAGTAAAACTAATTGTATCTGTCGCCACAGATAAGTCAGCTGTTGGCATTTCTTGTGGGATAACCAAATTAAATTCTGAACTTCCTGATGCAGAACCGCTGCTTCCTGAAGTATCACTATCTGAAGAACTTGAACCACCATAACACCCTGCTAAAGCAAGGCCACAAACCATCACAAAACCAAACGTTACACTTTTTTTCATTTTTTGCGCTCCCTTTTATTTGAATTTTCAGATTAATTAACTTTTCCTGAAGTTAAATAAGAGTTTAATTAATAATTATTAAAAAAGCAAGCATTTTATTTAATAAATATAATTAAATAATCACTAAATAACTTAAATTATCTGACAATTCCTTTTATTTAAAAGAATTTTTTTATAAAAAAAAACGGTAAAATAATTACCGTTATTCGTCATTTACTTATAATTATCTATAAAAGCGCAATAAAGTTCGTTTAGAATTAATTAATGTATAGCTTTTCACAAAAAAGAGTACTGCCTGATTTCTACTTTTTACGTTCAAACACCAGCTCATTATTTTCTCATTTTTATAAAAAACGAGTCTGCAACATAAAATGTCTCAGACTCGTTTTTAGCTAATTTACTTTTGTTCTTGCTTTTTCTTTTTTCTTCATCTGTTTGCTTCGTAATTGTCCGCAAGCTGCATCGATATCTGTACCGTGTTCTTTACGAACAACACAATTGATACCGTTCTTCTTCAAGACATCATAAAAACGTAAGACGTCTTCACGCGGGCTGCGTGAGTATTGATCATGTTCGCTCACTGGATTATACGGAATCAAGTTCACGTAAGTCAGTTTTTTCTTGTCTTTTAACAAATCAGCAAGTTCTTGTGCATGTTCTGGACGATCATTCACGTGGTTCAGCATAATATACTCGAATGTAATGCGACGATTTGTTTTTTCTAAATAGTCATCGACTGCTTCCATTAATTTCTCAATTGGGAAACTACGATTGATACGCATAATTGATGAACGTATTTCATTATTTGGTGCATGTAATGAAATGGCCAAATTCACTTGTAAGCCATTTTCTGCGTATTCTTTGATTTTATTTGCCAACCCACTTGTTGACACAGTGATGTGACGTGCTCCAATTGCAAGCCCTTTTGCATCATTGATCGTGTAAATAAAGTTCATTACATTGTCATAGTTATCAAATGGTTCACCAATACCCATTACAACTACGTGTGAGACACGCTCATCTTGTCCACGTTCATCAAAGTAGTGTTGGACCATCATGACTTGGGCAACGATTTCCCCTGCAGTTAAATCACGATTTTTCTTCAATAAACCACTTGCACAAAATGTACAACCAATATTACACCCTACTTGGGTTGTAACGCATACAGATAAACCGTACTCTTGACGCATCAGTACTGTTTCAATCATGTTCTTATCTGGTAATTCAAAAAGATATTTCACTGTCCCGTCCGAAGCTTCTTGAACGACAATTTGTTTTAATGGATTAATAACAAAGTTTTCCTCTAATTTTGCAATTAGTGATTTTGCTAAATTCGTCATTTCAGCAAATGTCGTTACACGTTTTCTATATAACCATTCCCAAACTTGAGAAGCACGGAATTTTTTTTCTCCGTTTTCAAGGAACCATGTGACTAACTCTTCATTCGTCAAACCATAAATGGATTGTTTTTCCAAAGTATTTTCCCTCTTTTTCTAAAAAGTTTCGCTACATACTATAACTGATTCATGCTACAAATGCAAGATAGCGTCCAATAAATTCATTTTCTTGTCTAAAAAAAGCACATGATTCGTAGAAATCGTCTATACCCGATTTTCTACGAATCATGAAGCTCTTTGTTCACTTATTTAGATTGGTTCTTCATTATCTAACGAAGCATCGTTTAATGGTTCATCGATTTGTTCAAGTAATACTTTTCTTGGTTTGCTTCCTTCAGAAGGACCTACCACGCCGTGTGCTTCCAATTCATCCACTAGACGTGCTGCGCGATTATAGCCAATCCTAAATCTTCTTTGAAGTAACGAAATACTTGCTGTTTTCATGTCTACTACCAAGGCTTTTGCATCCTCATATAACTCATCTTGTGGATTTTCAGCAGCTCCTGATCCTTGTTCTGGCTCATCTGTCGGCATCATTTTTTCTTCATAATGCGCTTCTTGTTGATCAGTTACGTAATTTACAAGTCGTTCCACCTCATGATCAGAGATAAATGCGCCTTGGATTCGGATTGGTTTGTTTTCACCCATCGGTAAGAACAACATATCGCCTCGACCTAGAAGCTTCTCTGCACCGTTGCTATCAATAATTGTCCGAGAGTCCGTCCCACTTGATACAGCGAACGCCATTCGTGAAGGTACATTCGCTTTGATGATCCCGGTGATAACGTCCACACTTGGGCGCTGTGTTGCTAAGATCATATGGATACCCGCAGCACGAGCCATTTGGGCTAAGCGGATGATTGCATCTTCCACTTCGTTACTTGCTACCATCATCAAGTCTGCAAGTTCATCCACGATAACAACGATAAACGGTAATGTTGGATGTTTAGTCCCGTTCTTTTTGTTTTGTTCGTCAATATATTCATTGAATCCAGTAATATTTCTTGCACCCGTTGCTGCAAATTTTTCGTAACGTTCTTCCATTTCTTTTACTACTTTTTGCAATGCTTGGGCAGCTTTTCTTGGGTTGGTTACAACTGGTGTCAATAAATGGGGGATTCCATTATAGACATTCAGCTCCACCATTTTAGGGTCGATCATCATCAATTTGACTTCATGTGGTTTTGCTCGCATCAAGATGCTTGCAATGATACCGTTGATTGCAACGGATTTCCCACTACCCGTGGATCCAGCAATCAATAAATGGGGCATCTTGGTCAAGTCCGCAGTTTGTACGATACCAGAGATGTCTCGACCAAGCGGCACTTCTAATATCTTATCTGGATGGTTTGGTTGTGCTTCAATTACTTCTCTAAAAGAAACCATGCTGACTTGACTATTTGGTACTTCGATCCCAATCAATGACTTTCCTGGAATCGGCGCTTCCATACGTACATCCTTAGCTGCCAAAGCAAGTGCGATATCATCAGTCAAGCTAACGATTTTGCTTACCTTTACACCAATCGCCGGTTCTACTTCAAATTTTGTAACCGCTGGTCCTAAGCTGGCTTTTTTTACTTTCGCATCTACACCAAAGCTAGCAAATGTTTTTTCTAAAACGCCGATATTTTTTTCGATTTTTTTATATTCTTCACTTTGATCTGCTGAAGGGATAGAATCTAATAAATCAATCGTAGGAAGTTGGTAATCATGATTTTCTTGTTCTGCACCTATCTCAAAATCTAGCACGCTACCGTCGTCCTCTTCTTCATGTGCCATAGGATCTTCCGGCATGGTGCTTGTTGATTGTGCGGTCGGTCTAGGTGTCTCAACGACTTTTTCTTGGAAATTGTCAATTTTTATTTTTGGCTTTTCAACTTCGGGTTGTGCTTCTTCTACTGGTTCAATAAAAGTTGCCATGATTTCTTTCCGACGGGAGCTTCTTGTTTTCTTGCTTTCTTGCTCTTGATTGATTGCCGCAAGTTCTTCCTCTGCAGCCTGCCTTTTTGAAGCTTCTCTCGCTTCTTTTGCTTGTGCACGTTCTTGTTTTTTCGCTTCTCGAAGCGCTTGTTTCTTCGCTTGTTTTGCGGGATCTTCTTCCAATAGATTTTGGACTTTTTCACCTAAATCTTGTATTGCATTTAATAACTGATACGGTTCTAGATTACTCATTAGGTACGCACCACCAGCTAATAAAAGACAGGCAATCAAATAGCTGCCAGCTTGTGAAATCAAGAAATAGGTAAATTGATACAGCATTGCACCAATCATCCCCCCGCCAACATTTCGCTCAATTTGGCTTTGTCTAAGGTCACTTGCAAGCAAATCCCATGTGGTTCCTAGAATGTTGGCTTGACCATTATGTACACCGCCAAAAAGATGCGCATGCATCATCAAGAGGATCCCTAAATAGAAAATACCTGCACCAACCCAACGTCTAGGTTTGTTAAACGTTAAGTCCTTGTTTTTGATTATCACGAAAAAACCAAAAGCACCTAATAAAAGGCAAAGGAAAGGAAAGGTGTTTCCCGCAATGATCCGAAAACCATTTGCTATCAAAATCCCTAAAAATCCTAAACGTAGTAGGCCGAAGACGGCTAAGAGAATCAACACAAAACCTGCAATGATAATCATCATCTGTTCTTGCTGTTGTTGTTGTTTTTTTGTTTTTTTCTTTTTTGTTGGGCGTTTTTTCTTCGCCATGCTTATCCCTCATTTCATCAAGTTTCATTATACAAAAAAAAAGACACGAACAAAAGTTTTGTTTTGATGATACCGATTTCTAAGCAGAAATTTTACTTTTTTCCCAAAAAATAGGTAGAAGAGTTTATGACAATATCATGCCAAACTCTTCTACCTATTTGATTATTCATTTTTATCGTCACTCTTTTGCGGCAGCTGTTTTTATTGACGGTGTTTTTGCGGCAGCTTCTTCGGAAATAATCTGAATCTCTCAAAAATCTGCAAAACGATTTTTAGTGATTCTTGCTTATTTCTTGAAGCTAAACGCCGCAAAAACAACCTTTATTCGTTTGCACCGTTTTCTGCAATTACTTTTTGATACCAATAGTAGCTATCTTTTTTGTAGCGTTCAAGTGTTCCATCTTGGTTTTCGTCTTGGTCGACATAGATAAATCCATAACGTTTTTGGTAGCCATTCAGCCAGCTAAGTAAATCTGTATATGACCATGTGCAGTAGCCTAAAACATCTACTCCGTCTGCGATTGCTTCTTTGATGGCATGAACATGGTTACTTAGGTAGTCGATGCGATACGTATCATGAATTTCTTTGTCTGCTGTTAATTTGTCATACTCGCCTAATCCGTTTTCTGTGATCATCACAGGGATACGGTAACGGCTATTGATGCGGCGTAAGCCAACACGCAAGCCATCTGGATCAATTTCCCAATCCCAGTTTGTACGATCAACGAATGGATTTTCAACTTTTTTGAACATTCCAGGTGTTCCTGTTTCTTCACTTGATCCTTTTTTCCCTGTAGTATTCATTTTTCCAGCACCAACACCATCTAATGGATTAAAGGCATTTGTTGCTGTTTGATAATAATTGATACCTAAGAAATCCGGTGTGCCTGCAACTAAAATCTCGTCGTCGCCCTCTTCGATTGTTGGCGCCCATCCTTGCTCTTCTAAATAGCGCATTGCAGCGATAGGATATTTTCCCCATAAATAAACATCCATCCAATAATGTGCCATTAAATCTTCTGCATTTTCTGCAGCAAGAACGTTTTTGGGATCACTATCAATTGCATAGTTTGGTGTATACGCAAAGCTTGGTCCGATTTTACCAGGAATTTCTAAATCATGAAATCTCTTGATGACTGTAGCATTTGCTAAGTTTGCAATATGGTTGGCTGCATACATTCGTTTTGGATCCGTCACACCTGGAGGATGTACCGCTAGTAAATAGCCCAGTGAAGTAAATACATTCTGTTCATTCAAACTTACCCAGTATTTTACTTTTCCACGGAATGCTTCGAATAAAGTCTCTGCATAATTCGTAAAGTCTTCAATCACTTTACGCGATTCCCAGCCACCATATTCATCTTGCAAAGCTTGTGGTAAATCCCAATGATACAGTGTAACCATTGGTTCAATATCGTTTGCTAATAATTCATCGATCAATTGATGATAAAAATCTAAGCCTGCTTGATTTACTTTACCACGCCCTTCTGGGAAGATACGTGTCCATGCAACAGAGAAACGATATGTTTTTAATCCTTGTTCTTTCATTAAAGCAACATCTTCTTTAAAGCGGTGGTAGTGATCTACCGCTACATCTCCGTTCGTCCCTTTAAATGTCTTTCCAGGAATACGGACAAATGTATCCCAAACAGAGACACCCTTTCCGTCTTCTTGCCAAGCACCTTCTACTTGATAAGCAGCAGAAGCAGATCCCCATAAGAATCCTTCGGGAAATTTGATTTCATTTTTATGTTCCATAACCGGCACTCCTTCTTGTACATTCTTTTGAATTAAATGTCTATTCATTTACAAGAACAGTATAACAAACAAAAGCATTCGAGTAAACGCTTTTATTGTATAGGAAAAATAAATACAAGACAAAGATTTGCCTTGTACTCATTTTTTATTTTTGATTCATCTACTTACTTGGTGTAACATCTGTTCCAAACCATTTGTCTGATATTTTTTGGAATTCGCCTGTTTCTTCAAGTTTTTCGATTCCTTGATTGATTTTTTCAACCAATTCGTCATCATCTTTTCTCGCACCAACTGCGAAATTTTCACTTTGATACTCACCAATCATAATGTTGTAGTTATCTAACTCACCATTTTGTTTTAAATAATAATTTGCGTAGACGCGATCCATCAACAGACCATCAATACGTCCACTTTTCAAATCAATCAAGGCTTCATTAAAGCTATCGTATAATACTGCATCTTGATTTTTCACGTTGTCTTTTAATATTTCTGGCTGGTCAACGAATGCGGTATACCCTGAAGAACCATTTTGCGCACCGATTATTTTTCCATTCATTTGATCGAAACTCGTGATACCTGATTTTTTCGTTGTCACTAATACTTGGTCATTCTCCATATACGGATTTGAAAATTGTACTTTCTTTTCTCGTGCAGGAGTTTTCGTATACCCATTCCAAATTAAGTCAATCGTTCCATTCGTTAATTCAAGTTCCTTCATCGACCAATCAATTGCTTGAAAGTCAACTGTAATTCCATATTGTTTAAAGACAGCTTTGGCTAAATCAACATCAAATCCAGTTATCTTCCCATCTTCATCTCGAAACCCCATTGGAACAAATGTGTCATCTAATCCAATAACAACTTTCTTCTCTTGATTGATGATTTCCCACGTGTTCCCGTTTGGTTTTTGTTTTGTACACCCCGTAGCGATGAGGATACATGCACACATGAGTAAAGTTAAAATGCTTAATTTTTTCATGAACTATCCCTCTTTCTGTGGCTCCACACGCAAAATCAAATCGCCCACATTTTCAGCGAAAGTTAAATCATGGGTTACGATAATTTGCGTCACTCCATCTTTTTTTAATGAAAGAATCAAGTTTTCTACTTGTTGACGTAGCTCTGGATCTAATGCACTGGTTGGTTCATCGTAGGCTAAGACACGTGGGTTCATCGCTAATGCACGTGCTATGGCTACGCGTTGCTTTTGCCCTCCAGAAAGTTGAAAAGGATAGTTCAACAGTAAATCATTGATTCCTAAAGACTCTGCCAATTCATTCGCTTTTTTTGTATAAACCTCTTCTGTCTGCTTCAACACTGTTTTTGGTGCTAACGTGATGTTTTCAAAAATATTTAAATGAGGGAATAACTGAAAATCTTGAAAAACTACGCCGACAACTTGCTCATTCTTCTTCATATTCGCTGGATCAAATTGTTGACCATCTAAATAAAAAGCACCACTGTCGGCTGTTTCTAAACCGGCTAAACCGCGTAGCAAGGTTGTCTTCCCACCACCTGAAGGGCCAACAATCGATAACGTTTGTCCATCAGGTATCACAAGATCCAAGTCTCTCACAACATGTTTATTTTCAAATGATTTATTTATTTTCTTTAGTTCAATCATATTCTTTCCTCCTCTAGCGGTAGTAATTCAAGCGACGTTCTACACGGTGCAAAATAAGGGTCAATACGCCTGTCAACGCAAGATAAATAATGGCTACACCAACCAATGGAATCAATGTTGCATCTCGTTCCATTGCGATCTTCCCAGCACGCATAATGTCACCCAATCCAAGAATGTAAACAAGGGAAGAATCTTTGATTAAATTAATGATTTCATTTCCGACTGACGGCAACACGATTTTAAATACTTGTGGAATCACTATCTTTGTTATTGTTTGAAATGGACTGAGTTGTAAAACCTGTGCGGCTTCGTATTGTCCTTGTGGAATAGACTGGAATCCTCCACGGAAGATTTCGGCAAAATAAGCGGCGTAATTTAGAATAAAGGCAAAAATTGCTGCATCAAAACGATCAAATACGATACCAACTGTTGGCAATCCATAGAAAACAAAAATCAATTGTAGCAATAATGGTGTCCCACGAATCACCCAAACGTATGACTGTAGCAGGTAACGCAATGGTTTGAATTTCACCGATAATCCTAACGCAAGTAATAATCCTAAGGGTAAAGAACCTAAGATTGTTAAAGCAAATAATTTTAATGTTGTCCCCGCACCTACAAGTATTTGTGGCATAACTTCAATTAAATAACTCATTTTATTCCTCCTTCATTTGTTAAAAAATAATAAAAAAACCTCTTGGTACGTATACCAAGAGGACGTAAACTACGTGATTCCACCTCAAGTTTGTTTTTCTTCACAGAAAAAACCTCAAGCACTCATTCGTTAGACTCACTAGGATAAAAAAAACGTCCTTTGATCTACTGATCAAAGGACGTCATTATTACGTGGTTCCACCTTTTATTTGTTAGGACCTCACAGTCACTAACCTTATCTAGTCGTCTAACAACGACTGCAGCTATAACGGGCTCCCCGAGTTCTCCTACGTATTCCTTCAAAGAACTGACTCCAAGATGTGGTTCACAATCAGCTATTATCTCTTCACACCACCCAGAGACTCTCTTCAAATAACTAACTCCTACTCTTCTTTTCGATGTCTTAATGTATTAAGATTAATTGTAATTTATACTATTTTGTTTTAGTTGTCAAACAAAAAGTTACTTTCATGAAAATTATTTCGTGTTTATTTCCAAAAATATTTTGGAAAAATAAAAAAGGGTCGGACCCCAAAAGAGGTTCCAAACCCTTCTCTCGCACCTCAGAGTTCTCTGAAGATTGAGGATTACGTTGGCAAAGATAGTATCGCACAACAAACATATGTTCGTCAACTATCAATTTGATTTTTTAGATAAAACTTGCGTAAGCGATTCCACCTGGCTGTAATCCAAATTCCGCTTTTTTCGGTAATGACAAACGTTCTTCCTCGACTGCTGTCATCATTTGGTTCGCCCAATTTTCTAAACATCCTGGAACACGGATTGCTTCTGGCCCATTTTGTGTTTGAACAGTCAGTAAGGGCGTTTCATTCGTTGCAGTCGATACGCTCAGGATCTCATAAGATGCAGGTATCGAAGCTACACGAAGTAGCGTATGTAAGTGGGGTTGATCGACGTAGATTTTTGCTCCATGTTCATTTGTATGATATGTACCTTTGTTATCTTTCGTTGTTTGAATTGTCATTGTTTATCCCTCCTACATCGTATTTTACACATATTAAATTAAATTACAAGTATTTTTTGTAACCGTTATCAATCTGTATTTTATAAGTTTTCTATCTATTTCAAAAAAATAAAGCGCCCATTACTTTAAGACGTGCTTTCATATTTGTTACAGAAAAAGAACTTGGATCATCCATAGGATCCAAGTTCTTTTATTCTTATTTATTTTCCATTGCTGCTTTTAGTGCAGCTGCTAACGGACTTTCTTGTTCTTCGTCTTCTTGATTGTATTTTTTCAATAAACGACGTTCTTCATGCTTCGTCATTTTTTTCTTACGTTCTTTTTTATCTAACATCTTTTCTGTTGTGCCATCATACTTACAACGGAAATACGCTCCAGATTTTCCTTCGATGATTTCCATTTTACGATGACATTGTGGGCAACGATGATTCGATACTTTAGGTTCTTTTCTACGTTTGTAGTGACAGTCTGGATTTGTGCAGACATAGATTTTTCCGTCACGTGTATTTTTTTCTTTAAGGTTTGCTCCACATTCCGGACATTTTTTTTGTGTAATTGAGAAGTCTTGGTATTCTTGGCGACTTTCTTTTACTTCTTGAACCAAGCGTTTTGTTTCTTTTTCAATTCCAGATAAAAATCCTCGTGCGGATTTCTTTCCAAGCGCAATTGCTTCTAAGTCTTGTTCCCAACTAGCAGTTAAATCAGGCGTCACGAGCGATGGATTGACTAATTCAAGCAATTGTTTGCCTTTAGAGGACACTTGTAGTCCACTAGGCGTACGTTCCATCAACTCAGATTTGATTAATTTTTCGATGATTTCTGCACGTGTCGCTGGTGTCCCTAAGCTATATTTCTCCATTTGCCCTAGTAATGAACCTTCTGTTAAAGGTTTGGGTGGTGCAGATAATTCTTTCTGAATAGAAAATACTGGTTGGATGCGACTTCCTTCTTTGAGTGTTAGCGCTTCTTGCGGTTTCACTTCGGCTTTCTTCCAACCTTCTTGAATCACATGATTTTGACGGAAAGTAAATGTTTCATCTCCAAATGTGACGGTACTCGTTGTCTGACTTACTTTATGCGGTTCAGCAAATAGACCTAAGAAACGATTCACGATCATATGATAAATTTTTTGTTCCTCATTGCTTAATTTTTCATAACGTACTTTATTCTCTGTTGGTAATAAGGCATGGTGATCCGTTACACGACTATCGTTGAATACCTTCGTTTGCTTTACTTTTGCTCCTTCTTTTAAGTAGAGCTTCACTTCAGGTGCAAAGTCACTTACGGCTTGTAGTCGTTCTTTCATGGTTGCTTTCATATCATTGGTTAGGTATTTACTATCTGTTCGTGGATAAGTCACGATTTTATGTGTTTCATATAAGCTTTGGACAACACCTAATGTCTTTTTCGCTGAATAACCAAAACGTTGGTTTGCTTCTCGTTGAATCTCTGTTAAATCATATGGAAGTGGTGCTGCTTCAGTTTTTACTTTTTCTTTGACCGCAGTAACTGTTCCATTATGTTTACTCATTTTTTGAATCAATTCTTCTGCTTGCACACGTTCTTTCAGAGCAAACTGATTCTGTTGTGTTCGTTTGGCTTTTTCTTTACCCACTTCTAATGTGATTGTAAAGTAGGTTTGTGGACGGAAGCTTTCAATTTTCTTCTCTTGTGTCCGGACAAGTGCCAAGGTTGGTGTTTGTACACGTCCGGCAGAAAGATTGTCTGAGTACTTCACCGTTAACGCACGGGTTACGTTCAGGCCGACCAACCAGTCTGCTTTCGCACGTGCTAAAGCAGATTGATACAAGTCATCATATGCTTTGGCAGGTTTTAAGTTACGAAAGCCTTCTTTGATTGCTTTATCCGTCTGAGAAGAAATCCAAAGACGTTTTACCGGTTTGTTGAAATGGACATATTCCAAGATCCAACGTGCCACAAGTTCTCCTTCACGTCCTGCATCGGTTGCAATAACAGCTTCAGAAATGTCCTTTCTGTTAGCTAATTGTTTGATTGCTTTTAACTGATAGCCGGTTTTAGGCAATGGCTTGATCCCCAACTGCTTCGGTATCATTGGCAATGTCTCCATTTGCCATGTTTGCCATTCTTTATTTAAGTCTTCGGGCATTTTTAATCCCAATAAATGACCAAGAGCCCAAGTAACGATTACCTTGGGTCCTTCATAATAATTTTTATGTTTTTGATTAGCTCCAAGCACCTTGCTTAGGTCTTTCGCAACGCTTGGCTTTTCCGCTAGAATTAGTTGTTTCATAGAGTTCCTTCCTACTTTCAATAGCTACTGGTTGATAATCTTTTAACAAGGCAATTCCTTTATACTGTTGCAAATCATCATCACATTCCTCACACCAGCGCAACTCTTCTGTGTTCCAAAAAGCGCACAAAAAATTAGGTTTTGCATTTATGTAAGTATAGTGCGTACAAATTTGTTGCCATTGCTTTGTGTAAAATTTTTGCGCTTCTTCAAATGTTTGAAAAGAGACCTCTGCTTCGATTTCTTGTTGCCAATCTTCAAAAAACCACCAGGGCTCATTATCTCCATACATCATCACCACTTGGTACATTCACTCGCTCCTCCATTGAAATAAACTAAACTCATCTTAGTCACTTTTCATCAAAGTTGCAAGAAATCGGTTTGCTTCTTCTCACGCTAGTTCCTATTTCTTTACTTATTTAAGTAAATTGCTGTATGTTACACCACAAAAATCGGTACTTCTTTCTAGTTTACCATGAAAAATGTTAAGAAAAAAGATAGAGTCATTGCGAAAGCTAGCTATCTAGTTTAGACTAATCAATTGTAAGTGGATTTTTTAGAAAGAAGGCTATATTTTTGATTAGCAGAATAAAACAAAACATATTTAGAAAACGTGAAACATGGGAAAAGAATTTGATTGTACTTTGGTTTGGTACATTCATGACCGGAATTGGATTTAGCTTAGTGATGCCTTTCATGTCTTTGTACATAGATACACTCGGTGACTTTACAACCAAACAGCTTAATTTTTGGAGTGGATTAACTTTTTCTTCTACATTTTTAGTAACCGCCATCGTTTCTCCTATTTGGGGAAGACTTGCTGACCAAAAAGGACGGAAGATCATGCTCCTACGTGCTTCATTAGGGATGTCTGTTATCCTTGCCGCAATGGGGCTAGTTTCTAGTGTGTACCAAATCGTGGCGTTACGCTTTTTGCAAGGCGTCTTCTCTGGGTATATTAGTAACTCAACTGCTCTGATTGCTACAGGGACACCTAAAGAAAAAAGCGGACAGGTTCTTGGAACACTTGCCACTGGTGCAGTTACAGGACAACTACTTGGCCCACTACTCGGTGGGGTCACCGCTTCTGCTTTTGGTTTTAGACAAACATTCTTTATTACTGGGACTATCTTGTTCCTTGTCTTTCTTCTTACGATTTTCTTTGTTCATGAAGAATTTGTCCCCGTTAAGAAAGAAGATATGACCTCAGCAAAAGAAATCTTTCAAACGCTTCGTTATCCTCGTTTGATTTTGGGCATGTTCATTACAACAATGATTATCCAAGCATCCAACAATTCAATCAGTCCGATCATTAGTTTGTATGTACGACAATTGTTGCATGGTCACGGTGATGTAACCTTGATCAGTGGAATCATTGCATCGATTCCAGGTATTGCCACCTTGATTGCTGCTCCACGAATGGGTCGCTTAGGTGACCGTATTGGTAGTGAACGCATCTTGGCAATTGGGCTGATCTTTGCAATCATTGTATTTATTCCAATGGCTTTTGTTCAAAATGTCTGGGAATTAGGTATCCTTCGTTTCCTGATTGGTCTATCTGATGCGTGCTTACTTCCTGCAGTTCAAACTTTGATTACCAAATATTCTCCACATAGCGCAGCTGGTCGATTGTTTAGTTACAATCAATCCTTCCAAGCAGCAGGGAATGTTGCTGGTCCTATGATTGGCTCTAGCGTCTCAAACATCTTTGGGTATCGCGGTGTTTTCCTTTCTACTTCTGCACTTGTAGGTATCAATTGGTTATTGGTACGAAGAAACACACATGAATTAAAGGAACAAGAACCAACAGAAGCTTTCGCACATGAATCAAATCAACATTAAAATACGTTTAGACAGAAAAAGGAACGGGAACATTTTGATATGTTCCACGTTCCTTTTTGATTGTTTAAGCGACTACTTTAGCTAAAAAGTATTTTTTCTTTCCTTTACGGATAACAACGAATTTTCCGTCAAATTCTGTTGCTGGATCAATCATAAAGGCTAAATCTGTAACACGGTCACCATTGATGTAAATGGCCCCATTTGATACATCTTCACGTGCTTGACGTTTTGATTTTTCAATTCCAGTTGCAACAAGAAGTTCTACGATATTTTCCGGTGTGCTTGAAATTTCAACAGTTGGCATTTTACCAAATCCTTGTTCAATTTCTTTCGCATTTAATTCTTTGATATTGCCAGAAAATAAAGCTTCTGTGATTTTTTGTGCTTCTTGTAAATCTTCTTCACTGTGAACAAAACGAGTTACTTCTTCAGCTAAGCGGCGTTGTGCTTCACGTTTTTCTGGTGCTGTAGCCACTTTTTCTTCTAATTCTTCAATTTCTTCTTGTGTTAAGAAAGTGAAGAATTTCAAGTATTTTACAACATCACGATCGTCTTGATTTAACCAGAATTGGTAGAATTCAAATGGAGAAGTTTTCTTCGGATCTAACCAAATTGCCCCACCTGCTGTTTTACCAAATTTTGTTCCATCGGCTTTTAACATCAATGGAATCGTTAGACAGAACGCTTCAGCTTCTGTACCTTCAAGTTTACGAATCAAGTCTAGCCCAGAAGTGATATTTCCCCATTGGTCTGCACCACCAATTTGTAATTGTACATCATGTTCCCGGTACAAATGCAAGAAATCAATGGATTGTAGAATTTGGTAAGTAAATTCTGTAAATGAAATTCCCACTTCAAGACGACTTGCGACGATGTCTTTTGCAAGCATTGTATTGATATTGAAGTTTTTCCCGTAGTCACGTAAGAAATCTAATAAAGAGAGTTTTGATAACCAATCGTAGTTATTTACAAAAGTAAAGTCCCCATCATGCCCAAATAATTTTGTCATTTGGTTTGAAAGAGCTTCAACATTGTGTTGTACTTGTTCCATTGTTTGAAGGACACGTTCTGAATTACGGCCACTTGGATCACCAATAGATCCTGTTCCTCCACCAATAACAATATATGGATGGTGTCCAGCTAATTGGAATCGTTTCATCATCATAAATGGAATCAAATGCCCAATATGCATAGAATCTCCTGTTGGGTCAACCCCACAGTAAAGAGAGATACTCTTTTCATCAACAAGTTCATGTAGTCTTTCTTCGTTGGTTTGTTGATTGATGGCATCGCGCCAAGTTAGTTCATCAATAATATTCATTTTTTACCCTCCGTCTGATTTTTATAATTTTCATTGTATACGAATCGTAAACAAAAAAAGTCCCTTGGCTACTAGCCAAGGGACGAAAATTCGTGGTACCACCCAAATTATATGTTAAAAAATAACATACATCTCAAACATTTAACGCTGTCGCGTGACATTCTTGTCAAAGACTCCGGAACTGTACTTCGTCGTAAAGCATGTACTAGTTTGCAGCATCCACTAGCTCTCTGAAACATTGGCTTTATTACTACTATGGTTCGTTCACTGTCTTCTATCTATTCAATTCTATGCACTCATGATAAATGTTCTAGAATTTTTTGTCAACAACAACATAGGCTACCTTTTTTCTTAGATATATTGTAATTCTTTTGTTTCTTGGTATGCATGGTCGATCAATCCGCCACCCAAACATTCCATGCCATCATAGAAGACAACTGCTTGCCCTGGTGTGATTGCACGAACTGGTTCGTCAAAAATAACTTCTGCTCTGTTGCCATCAAGTAGGCGTACAGTTACAGGTACATCTTGTTGACGGTAACGGAATTTCGCTGTGCATTTGAATTCTTTTGGTTTTTCTTCATTTGTTGTAAAGGCAATTTCACTTGCATCTAAACTTGTCGCAAACAATGCTGGGTGATTGAAGCCTTGGCCTACATACAATGTATTTGTTGTTAAATCTTTCCCAACCACAAACCATGGATCTTGTGTTTTACCTCCACCGCCGATGCCAAGTCCTTGACGTTGCCCAATTGTATAGTACATCAAGCCATCATGTTGCCCTTTGATTTCGCCATCAAGAGTGACCATATTTCCTTTTTGAGCAGGAAGATACGTACCTAAAAATTGTTTGAAGTTCTTTTCACCGATAAAACAAATACCAGTTGAATCTTTTTTCTTTGCTGTAGCTAATCCTGCGCGTTCTGCAATTGCACGAACTTCAGGTTTTTCTAAATGTCCCAACGGAAACATAACTTTTGATAATTGTTCTTGTGACAATTGGCTTAAGAAGTATGTTTGGTCTTTATTGCTGTCATTTCCACGTAGCATGTGTGTTGTACCATCTTCATCATGTGTTACTTGTGCATAATGACCAGTCGCTACATAATCTGCTCCAAGTTGCATTGCATAGTCCAAGAAAGCTTTAAATTTGATTTCTTTGTTACACATTACATCTGGATTTGGTGTACGTCCTGCACGGTATTCTGCTAAGAAATATTCAAATACACGATCCCAATATTCTTTTTCAAAGTTCACAGAATAATACGGAATACCGATTTCTGCAGCAACTTTTGCTACATCCTTATAGTCTTCTGTGGCTGTACAGACACCATTTTCATCTGTATCATCCCAGTTCTTCATAAAGATCCCAACGACATCATAGCCTTGTTCCTTTAATAAAAGTGCTGTTACGGATGAGTCGACACCGCCGCTCATTCCTACGACAACGCGTGTTTTGCTGTTGTCAGTCATACTATCACCATCATTTCAATTAGATTTTTCCGAAAATATCTACGAGTTGAAGGTCGCAACTTTTCAGTGAGGTTTCATTATACGTCATTTTTTTGAAAATTTCACGTATTTCTTCATTCTTAATCGATTGCTAAAGAATTTTCTTTAACTCCGCCTCTTTCGCTTGAACAAGTGCGGTAATATTCGCTTCAGATAACGGTGTACCAAAGGGAAGTTTTTGTTCAAGTAACTCTCTTTCCGGCGCATCTACCCCTACATTGATGTCCTGAGCAATCGGTACACTGTAATGATGAATATGTCCATGCAAGTTACAGATTGTATCTAATTTATTTAATAACATTGGATAATGCGTCATGTAGTACTGCTGATGATTGAATTTCACAATTGCCCCGACATCATGAAATGCAAATTTTGCTGTTCCATCCGGCATTTTTGGATCGTGTTCTTCTAAGTAATGAAAAAACGCACGACTATCATGATTGCCTTTGATAAAAATAATCTTTCCATTCAATTGTTGTAAGATTGCTAAGACATCTGCACTTCCTTTTTCAAACTGCGGATGCATAGCCACATCCCCCAAATGATAGACCGTATCTGTTTCTTTGACTGCACGATTCCAATTCGTAATCATCGTATGGTGCATTGCTTCCACACTATCGAACAATCGAGGCGCAAAATCATTTTGTCCTAATAGGCTCTCATGGAAATAATGCGTATCACTAATAAAGTATTTCATTATCCACACCCCTTTGATATGAAAAAAGACTGGGACAAGATTTGCCACAGTCACTTTGCTTTTATTTATACCTTTTCAAATAATCCACGGCTGATCATACCGTCCATTAAGAAATAGAATTTTTCTTGACTCATCTCTTGCTTCGCATCTTTAAAAATATCGACGGTTTTCAATCCATTCGCCGTTGTAATCGACATTTTAAATGTCTTGATATCTTTTGAAACGGTGATTTTCAATTTAAATCCTTCTTTGCTTTGTGGTGTTGCATCCAGTGGACGGATCAATTGGAAATTCCCTCCGTTTGTTTCAATAAATCCATTGTCACGTAATGTGTATCGCTTTGCAGCTGGAGCTAATTGATATGTAACGTCAGATCCTAAAACTTGTGCTGTTTTTGCAAATCCCATCTTCTTTCACCTCACATGTATTTATCTTTATTATAGAGGTTTCTCGATAGTTTGACTAGACTCTTCTGTTACACCATTACTCAAAAGGACTTGAGACACAAATTTGTCCCAAGTCCCTTATTTTAGGAGCTGTGCGCTCGAAATATAACCTTTTATCGGTATAGTTCTCTCAACTCCTTCGGAAATAAGTGCTTCCTTCAAAAATCTTGACTACAATTTTTGCGGAATCTTCCTTATTTCTCGGAGCTGTACGCTCGAAATATAACCTTTTATCGGTATAGTTCTCTCAACTCCTTCGGAAATAAGTTGCTTCCTTCAAAAATCTTGACTACAATTTTTGCGGAATCTTCCTTATTTCTCGGAGCTGTGCGCTCGAAATATAACCTAACCTAACTGTTGGATGCTTTCAACCAAAATTGCTGCAAATTTTTGAACGTCTTCTAGTGTATTTCCGTAGCCAAAGCTAATTCGGATGGATTCACGAATACGTTCGCTATCTGTTCCATACATTGCTTCTAAAACATGTGAAGGTTCTATGTTTCCTGCTGTACATGCAGAACCTGTTGAGATAGCAATTCCTTTTAAGTCTAATTTCATTAACAGCATATCATTCATTTTTCCTTTGATGTGCAAGTTCAATACATGTGGCAATTTATTTGTTAAATCTCCATTCACATGGTAGTCGACTGACGCATCATCAAGTGCATGCAAAATAACTGTTTGAAATTCATGATATTTTTGAGTACGGGCTTCACGTTCTTCATCCGTTAGAAGTAACGCTGCTTGACTCATACCCCAAATCCCTGCCAAATTTTCCGTTCCAGCACGACGTTTTTCTTCTTGTTCTCCGCCACGCATAAATAATCCTAACTTGATTGCATCGTTTTTATATAAAAATCCAACGCCTTTTGGTCCATTTATTTTATGTGCAGACGTACTCAATAAATCCACACCTAATTCATGCGGATGAATCAGTTCTGTTCCATATGCTTGGACTGCATCTGTATGGAAGTATGCTTGATGGTCTGCTAATAATTCACCGATTTCTTTAATCGGCATCAAATTACCGATTTCATTATTTCCATACATCACAGATACAAGTGTCGTATCTTCACGAAGCGCTTGTTTCACCGTATCAACAGATAGGTTTCCCTTTTCATCGACAGGGAGATAGGTAACTTCAAAACCCAATGTTTCTAAGTATTTCATGGTATTCAAAACTGCTGGGTGTTCAATGGCGGTAGTAATCAGGTGCTTCCCTTCACTTACACGTCCTAGAGCGGTTCCCAAAATCGCAGTGTTGTCGCCTTCTGTCCCTCCACTTGTAAAAATAATCTCATGTGGTTTGACCGCCAACGTATCTGCAATGATTTGACGCGCTGTTTCTAATTTTTCATGCGCTACACGCCCGAAGTGGTGCACACTTGAGGGGTTTCCAAAAGTCTGCTGCATAATCAGCATCATTTCATCGATTACTTTTGGGTGCATTGGTGTAGTTGCCGCATTGTCTAAATAAATATTTTCCACCTGATTCATTCCTTTCATGCGAATAGCTAGGCACATTCTAGCACAAATTTTGTATTTTACAAAAAATGTGGTTTTTTTAAGTAAAAAAAGACCTGGAACATGCTTTTGTCCCAAGGCCTTTCTTGATTTTCTATAGGTAGTGTTGTTTAGTCGAATGCTTTTTCTTCTAAACGGAACAATGGACTCATTGGTGTATTTTCATGAATACGTTTCACTGCTTCACCCATTAATTCAGAACATGTAACGATTGTTAAGTTTTCTGGGTGACGATCATCACTTGTCCAAACAGAATCAGTGATACAAATATCTTTGATTGGCGCTGCATCTAAAATTGATTTAGCAGGAACAGATAACAAACCATGTGATGCACATGCATATATATCATTTGCCCCATTTTCTTTTAGGACTTTTGCAGCACGAGCAAATGTTTCGCCTGTATTTAAGATATCATCGACCATAATACATGTTTTTCCATCTACATTCCCGATTACATAGCCACTATCAGGTGTGCCATCTTCATCATGATCAACAATCGCTAATGTACAGTCTAAATATTCAGACAAACTACGTGCACGTTGCACCCCACTATTTTTTGGTGAAACAACGACAATATCGTCTCCAACTAACCCTAATTCGCGGTAATAGTGTGCGAACAATGGCATTGTAAACAAATTATCAACCGGAATATCAAAGAATCCTTGTACTTGGACGGTATGCAAGTCAAGTGTTAACACACGTGTTGCACCTGCTTCTTGGATAAGGTTTGCAATTAGTTTTGCTGTGATTGGTTCATGAGGTCTAGCTGTTCTATCTTGTCGTGCATAGCCGTAGTAAGGCAAAACAACGTTGATTGTTTTTGCACTCGCACGTTTCATTGCATCGATCATGATCAATAGTTCCATGTAATAATCATTCACAGGTGCATTGGTTGATTGAATAATGTACACATGATCCCCGCGAACACTTTCTTCGATATTGATTGCGATTTCTCCATCACTAAATTGTTTAACAACACTCTCACCTAAAGTTGTGCCAAAAACTTCTGCAATTTTTTCAGCGAGTGGACGGTTCCCATTCAAACTAAAAATCTTTAAAGTTTCATCTTTGTATTTCGTACTCATGTAGGCCTCCCAAAAAAATGTATTCTTAGTTATTTTACCACAATTTTTTTAGTTTTTCTGATATTTTCAAGAAATAAATCATGGAAATGAAACTGTTCCATTTGCCCAACTTGCTGGAATTACTTTCCGATAGTTCCCCCAGTTATCATGAATCTTGTAATAACGGCGCCCATCTTCTGCTTCTAAGTAGGCATAAGCAACAACCCAATGGTTTCCATAGGTGCTTCCTAACCAGCCTAAAACGCCGATCATCACTGGCTTTTTTTGCTTTAATCGTTTTGTTACACGTTCCCAAGAACCGAGTGCTGTCGTCCGTGTTCGTCTCTTGGAGGTAGAATTTGCTAAGAAACGGTTGATACCATGACTTACTTGAAGAGGGATCGTAGGCAGTCCAGCTGGCTGAATTTTGCATCTTAGTTGTGCAATCAGGCGTGCATTGCCTGCTGAATTTTTTTCTCTTATTTCTGACGAGAGAATTGTTTCGTCTATATGGTCTTGATAATAAGCAAGTAAAACCGCAGCCGCATACGTTCCACATAAATACCCATAAGGTGTTTTCCATTTACGATATGGTGCAAAAGATTCTTCATCTATGCCCACCCATTTTCCTTCAGGAACCTTCATTTCTTCCTTTTGCATCCACAACCTTCTCTCTTCCCAACTTTGTTCTTCTTTCATTCTCCATTATAAAGTAACCCTTTTCAAAAGAACAGACAAGTGTTTGTACTTCTTATGGAATAATTTAATTTATTACATTCCTCTACACATGAGTCATTATGCCAGTCTAACTAAACGAAATGAGCACAAACCACGAATAGAAAATTACTCATATTTTTGCTATATCTGCTTTTTTGTATGATAATAAATGCACGTGACAATGGATAAAGGAGTGATAATGAATGGATAAAGCTTTACTAAAAGAAGATTTCTATGAATATGTCAATGGCGACTGGTTAAAAACAGCTAAAATTCCTGCGGATAAACCTGCAACTGGTGGATTCCAAGATTTAGTGGATGAAATCGATAAACTGATGATGCGAGATGTTGATAAACTACGAAGTGGCGACATCCCATCAGATGATCCCGCAATGAAAAGCTTTCTAGCTTACTATGATTTAGCTTCGAATTATGAACAACGTGACGCTTTAGGTGCGCAACCGTTAAAGCCTTATCTTGATGAAATCAATGCGATTCATTCTTTAGAAGAACTAAATCAAGTGGCAGCCGCTTGGGTACTTGATGGCAACCCACTTCCATTTGGATTAGACGTTGATGCAGATATGAAAAATGCGCAAACACATGCACTTTTTGCTGAAGCACCACGCCTATTTTTACCTGATAAAACATACTACGAGAAAGAACATCCAAATGGTGAACAGCTACTCAAAGTATTTTTTGAAATGATGGTCAAGTTATTCAAACTATCAGGCTACGAAACAAATCAAGCTACAGTTATTGTTGAAGAGGCAATTGCCTTTGACAAACTTCTCGCACCTCATGTAAAAAGTGCAGAAGAAAGTGCCGATTACAGCAAAATGTACAATCCTCGTTCACTAGAAGAATTCGCGAAATATAGTACACATTTTGACTTAGAACAACTTGTCACTCAAGTTATCCAAGCAACACCAGATAAAGTAATCGTAACTGATCCAGTATACTTCTCTCATCTTGATGAAGTCTTGACTCCAACAAATTTTGCTATCATGAAAAGCTGGATGCTTGTGAAAACAGTTCGTTCATTCAGTGGCTATTTATCAGAAGAATTCCGCCAAACTGGTGGTATCTATTCACGTACTCTTTCAGGTACTGATGAAGCAATGCCACAAAAAAAGGCAGCTTATTATCTTGCTTCTGGTCAATTTAGCCAAATTCTAGGAAATTATTATGGACACACATATTTTGGTGAAGAGGCAAAACAAGATGTTGAACACATGGTCGAAAAAATGATTGCTGTCTACCAAAAACGATTGCAATCAAATACTTGGCTAAGTGATGCAACTCGAGAAAAAGCTATCACGAAGCTATCAAAATTAGGTATTCAGGTCGGATATCCTGACCATATCCCAGCAATTTATAAACAATTAAAAACCGTACCTGCAAGTGAAGGCGGCACCTTGCTTTCAAATGCTGTATTGTTCAGTAAATTGTTCTTACATGACCGCTTCAGCAAATGGAACAAGCCAGTGGACCGTACCGAATGGGAAATGAGCGCGGACACCGTAAATGCTTATTATCATCCATTCAGAAACATTATTGTGTTCCCTGCTGCGATTCTACAAGCACCTTTTTATAGTTTAGAACAATCAAGTTCTGCTAACTTTGGGGGGATTGGTGCCGTAATCGCACATGAGATCTCACATGCGTTTGATAATAATGGTGCCTTGTTTGATGAATACGGAAATTTGAACAATTGGTGGACAGATGAAGACCTTGAGCAATTCCAAGAAAAAGCCAAAAAGATGATTGAAGAATTTGATGGTATTTCTTTTGCAGAAGGAAAAGTCAATGGTAAGCTTACTGTTTCTGAAAACATTGCAGATGCTGGCGGTTTAAGCTGTGCTTTAGAAGCTGCCAAACAAGAAGACGATGCTTCGTTATCTGAATTCTTTATCAACTGGGCAAAAATTTGGCGAACAAAGGCAAAACAAGAGTATCAACAATTACTCTTACAAGTAGATGTCCATGCACCTGCAAAATTGCGTGCAAACATCCAACCAAAAAATCTTGAAGAATTTTATGAAACCTTTGCGATTACATCAGATGATCCAATGTATCTTGCGCCTGAAAAACGAGTGCATATCTGGTAGTAAAATTTCTCTACAAACAAAACACACACCAAAATCTGAAATGGATTTTGGTGTGTGTTTTTATCTAGATATACTAAAAACAAATACTTACTTACGTATTCGACACATGGTATCTTGTACCGTTAATCGGATTATAAGCATAAAAAGTCGAATATGCATCAATACCTACTGGATAATCACCCGGTGCGATGGCTGTTCCAATTTTTACACCCGACTCATATGTATTCCATGCTTGCCAATCATAGCCAACAATCCCGCTACCACCAGTAACACTCCATTTCAAATTAGGTCCTGGGGAATTTACCGCCTTAAATCGGTATCCTGCAAAACGCCAACCATTCCCAGTAAATGAACTAGAAGTATATGCAGCACCTAGCCCTAATTCCCTTACCGTATTTGATGGTGACGTACCTCTTGGATTTTTTATATTTTGTAAAAGGCTTTCATTTTGTCTATAATTTTCTTTATCTCTTTTTAATATCTCACGAGCTTCTGATACAGTCACTGCTGATGAATCTGTTTCACTATTATATTGAGCAACAACTTGAGTTAAATCAGTCAGCGAGTATTCTTTGAGTTCCCCGTGTATGTAGCTTCCATCTGGTAAAAATAAAATTGAATCTGACTCTTTCAATCCCAAAAAATCGTCATTTTCTTCTGATAAACTAACATTCCCAATCGTATCTGCATAAGCATTCGTATTGACCATCAAACCTACTCCGGATAACATAACTGTAGTGACCAAAAAAGCACTTAAATTTTTCATGCTACTTCCTCCTTTAAAATAATTTTTTTCTTAATTAGTACACTTATAAGTATACTCTATTACAGAATAATCCACCAAAACATCGTTATTTAAAACAGATACACGCTTTTAGATAAAAAAATCCGATGAAAAACAACGTTATTTATCTTTTAAGGGAACTTTTTTGCTGTTTTATTACTCTAATGAATGAACAGAAAATAAGAAAGGCGGAAAGTTAGTGTGTTAAATTATTTATTTTTAGTAAAGAAAGCACAGGCTGGTGATAACGATTCTTTTATAAAATTAGTTAAGAAGTATGAATTAGTTTTGTATAAATTGAGTTTTCGCTATCTACAAAATGAACATGACGTTGAAGATGCTCTCCAAGAAACTATTTTGATTGCCTTCAAAGAAATAAAAAATTTAAAAAAAGCGCAATACTTTAATACATGGATTACCAAAATATTGATCAATCAATGTAGAAAAATATTAACGAATCGAAAATTTACTTATCTAGATAAACTAGAAGAAATGCCCCAATTAGAATTGAAGGACACGTTCTCTTATACGTTCAACGAAATACTTCCAAAAATTGACATGATTTATAGAGAACCAATTATCCTCCATTATTATGTAGGATTTTCTTATGAAGAGATAAGCAAATTACTCGATTTGCCTTTGGGTACAGTGAAATCAAGAATTTCACGAGGAAAAAATATTTTGAAAATAGAATATATTTCACTGGAGGAAAGTTTAAATGAATAGATTCGAGAATCAATTAAAACAATTGTCAAAAGAAAAAATTATAATTCCCAGAACTATTCGAAAGTGCTTGGATGATACATATTTACAAATCAGTAAAAAAGAAAATAAACATAAATCGCTAAATAGCATATTTATAAAAAGTGGACTACTAATTCTTTCTTCATTGTTTCTCATCACTCTAACTCCGATTGGACAGACACTCTCTAATTATTTACAATTCTATCAGTTTCATTCAAATACTTTAAAAAAAGGGCAATTTGTTTCTTCACAAAAAAATCAAGCAATAGCCAGTAATACAAAAATAAAAATTGAAGAAGTCTACAGTGACCAAAAGCAACTTGGGATTCACTTTTCAGTTGTATTTCCCAGTACTTCTAAATTACTCAATGATGAGCTTACTGATTACCAACTAGGCTTTACACTTAAAGAAAAAAATAAAACTATTTTCTCCAACTTAAATAGAGATCAAACAACTTATTCGAATACGTTGTTTGAAATATACACTACAAATCAACAGTTTGATCCTACTACTAAGACCTTAGACATCACATATTTTTTAACCTCTTATGATAACGAAATCCCTTCATTCACCGACTTAAACTTAGTTGTTCAGGATATCAATGGATGGAAAAAAAGTGATTCAAGCCCTGGACTTCATACTACAACTATCAACCAACACCTGACTGATACATGGAAATTAGCTATTGATAGTAATAAAATAAAAAAATTCTCTCCGTTATCATTTATTGGAACATTAAATCATCCTTCTCAGCAATTAAATGCTCTTGCCTACCCAACTATGTTCGTCATAAAAAATATTCCAATTGAAGTAGCAAAAAATACTACGGACACCTACCTATTAGGGGTGGTAAATGGTAAAAAAGAAAGATATAAATTACGTTATAGCTCTCTGAATGGTAAAAAAGTGGAATGGACTTTTGATTACAATGGATACGACCAATTAGATAGCCTTTACTTAGAAGTGGATGGAAAGGTCCTATCAACCATAACTAAAAAAGAAAAATAACTACAAACAAAACACACACCAAAATCTGAAATGGATTTTGGTGTGTGTTTATTTTTACTAGAGATTATTGAATTTTTGCACCTAATGTATTTTCAAAATGACGTAGCGCCCACTCATGTCCTACTGGATCAAAGCTAGCCACTGCATCCTTGATAACAGTTATCTTATACCCCAAGTTATATGCATCAACAGCCGTGTGCAACACACATATATCTGTGCAAACGCCGGTTAAATAGATTTCTGTTATTCCTCGTTCACGCAATCGGATATCTAAATCTGTACCACTAAATGCAGAATAATGTCTTTTATCTATCCAATAAACCGTTGTTTTTTCTTTATTTTGTTCATAGACATCCTCTAACTCACCATAGAGTGTACGCCCGTCTGTACCAATCAAGTTATGTGGTGGAAACAAACGATTTTCTGGATGGTAGTGATCCTCTTCTTCATGTGCATCAATTGCAAATACGACATAATCACCTGCAGCGATAAATTTCTTTGTCTCCTCAACTAGCGTAGCTTCGATTGCTTGTCCGGCTTGACCAGTTGTTAATTTTCCCTTTGTTGCGACAAAATCATTGGTATAATCAATCGATAGTAATGCTTTCATAGACGAAAATCACTCCTTTTATTTAAACAAGACGTTCAACGAATTCAATCACCATTTGTGCAGAACGTTTGCCTGCATCTTCAATAAAGTCATCAAAGCTTTGTGTTGCTGCATGATCCGCAGTATCACTCATTGCACGGACAATTAAAAATGGAATATTGAACTGACGCGCAGTTTGGGCAATGGATGCACCTTCCATTTCGCAAGCTAGTGCATCTGGGAAAATAGATAGAATGTGTTGCACTTCTTCTGGTGAATCTACAAAGGTATCTCCTGTTACGATCAGTCCTTCTTTGACATTCAAATCCGTTGCTTCAGCAGCTTTTTTCATTTCACTACGCAAATAGGTACTTGCTTCATAATAAAGAGGCATTGCTGGCAATTGTCCTGGTTGATAGCCAAATCCTGTTACATCCACATCAAAATAAGCAACTTTATCTGAAATCACTACATCGCCTACTTGTAGTCCTGCGCCGATTCCGCCTGCAGAACCTGTATTGATGACCATATTTACTCCATATTGTTGGATCAATAAGCTTGTAGTAATCGATGAAAGAACTTTACCGATTCCTGAACGAACAACAATAACTTCATGACGGCCTAATGAACCTGAAATAAATAATGCGCCTGCGCGTTCCCATGACAAAGGTTCTTCAAGTTTATCTCTTAAAATTTTTACTTCTTCTTCCATTGCTCCAATAATTCCGATTTTCATTTTCCTATCTCCTTAGATAAACGCAATTGCAAGGAACACGATGATCAAAAGAACAATTACAACTGCCATCGACTTCATCAAGAATTGATTCCATCGATTTTGTTTGCTTCGTTCACTTGTGCGTGTCTTCGTAACTGGTTGTTTTGTTTTTGTTTTTTTACGGTAAAAATTATCTTCTTGTTTTTCCTTTACCGATGATTTTTTTTGTTGCTTTACCGGCTGTTTTTCCTGAGCTTTATGTGTTTCCTGAGGCGTTCTTTTTTTTGCCACAGCACTTTTTCTCATTTTTGTTGCGCTTTGTTTCTTACGTAACTCGGTGCGCGTGACTAATGGCTTTTTTGCCATATCGATCCCTCAACTTTCACTTAATAATAGCTCCCAATAAAGAATAGCATAAAGTGTCTTCGCATCACAGATTTCACCAGCAGCTACCGCTTGCTTCGCTTCATCTAGTGTAAAAGCATACAATTCTAATACTTCATCTTCATCTTGAGCTAATGGATTCTCCACTTTTGTGATTTCGTTTGCGTGATAGATATGCAATTGTTCATTCGCAAATCCTGGTGAAAGATACATTGTAGTAACGTGCGTCAACGAAGAAGCTCGGTACCCTGTCTCTTCTTCTAGTTCCCGTAATGCTGTCTTTTCCGGTGCTTCACCTGGATCAATTTTCCCTGCTGGGATTTCTAAAATGACTTTCTCTAAAGGCTTGCGGAATTGTTTTACAAGAAGCAGTCGTCCCTGAGCATCAAATGCGATAATACCCACACCACCTGGGTGAAAGACAAGTTCACGTTGTGCGGTTTGTCCATCAGGCAACTGGACATCATCTAGAACAACATCAATGATCTTTCCTTTAAATAATTCTTTGCGCTGGATTGTTTTTTCTTCAAACTGTTCATAACTTAGCATTCTCATCACCAAACTTTCTACATAATAATAACTTTTCTATCCTATTTTTTCAATTTTACCTAGTCGGATTCCTACTAAGTGTACCATAATTTCTTGGTAAATCAGGAGCAACAATAGACAGACTGCTTTATTTTTAGTGCTTCATTAATTTTTTTTAAATAAAAAAATCCATCTATAGTCCTATACTCTTTCTTAGGGTACCTATGATAAACTAAGGGTATAAAGAAATAGATGAATCTCATTTATTGCTAAGACTATTTACCAAGGAGGGTTGATGATGAGAAGACGTAATCTGATCATTCTTATCTTGTTTCTTTTAATTGTGTATTTAGGTGTATTGTCTGACGGCACAGATGGTTTTGTCACCAGTTTATTTTTTGCTTTTGTCGTGTTACTCATTGGTTTTGGCGTTCGGTTTTTCACACACAAAAAGAAAAAAGACGTTGTACCTACTTTAACCAAACACATGGAAGAACATTATGAAGAATCTGGAATGACCAACCGAGAAATTGAGATGTTTCGTAGTACCATGAACCAAACCAAGCAAGAAATCAATCAACTACAAAAAAACATGCAGGCTGTAGCAAAACTAAAATCTATTGATTTACGCTATGATACAGTAAAAGTATCCAAGGCTCTTTTCAAAGAACTCGTAAAAGATCCTCAGAAATTACATCTAGCAGGTCATTTTCTTTATACCCATCTGCCTAATCTTGTTGATTTAACAGATAAATATATCGAAATTGCCAATCATGAAATCAAAACAAAAGAAACATACAGTAAGTTAGAAGAAAGTAGCCAAATCATCGAGAAATTAGCACAATTGATTGCAACTGATTATCAACAGTTTGTGCAAGATGACTTAACAGACATCGATGTAGAGATTTCCATTGCCAAACAAAGCTTAAAACGAGATAATGAAACAAATACGGATCATCATCCAGATGAATACTGATTTGTTTTACTTCGTGAGACAGACTGAATGTATCCATCGTTCGCTCTGTCTCCATTTTTCTATCATCTAAAGGAGGAGTATCAATGGATAACCAAGAACCTAAAGAAACAAAAGACATCACACCTGTTCACTCGACGTTAGAAGATTTATTAAGTAATCCTTTTTCTACCCCTGTCGATGAATTGACAGCCACACAAGAAAATGAAATCAACGCACTCAAAGAGCAGCAAGTCGCTACTCGTTTGATTGATAAATTACCTACTGAACGTCAACAACAAGCAAAAGAATTAGCTGAAAAAATCGATACTCAGGATGCCCAAGCAGTCATTAGCTATGGATCAGCCGCACAAACAAAACTAAGTGAGTTCTCTCAATCTATGCTAAATCATGTACAAGCACAAGATATTGGCCCAGTTGGGGACTCATTAACAGAGTTGATGTATCGCCTTCAAGAAGCCAACCCAGACGAACTTCGTGCAGGTGATGGGAACCTCTTCCAGCGCGTCTTCGGTAAAGTAAAACAATCGATTTATGAAGTGACCGCTAAATACCAAAAAATTGGCGCTCAAATTGATAAAATCGCTATTAAATTAGACAAAGAAAAAGATGGACTACTAAAAGATAATTTAATGCTTGAGCAGCTTTACCAAAAAAACAAAGATTATTTTGATGCGTTAAATATCTATATTGCAGCTGGCGAATTGAAAATGGAAGAGTTACAACAAAAGACAATTCCTGAAGCAATGAAACATGCGGAAGAAACAGGTGATCAAATGGACGTTCAGATTGCGAATGATTATACGCAATTTCTTGATCGTCTAGACAAGCGGACGCATGATTTACGTTTAACACGTCAAATCACGATTCAGCAAGCACCACAAATCCGTTTGATCCAAAATACGAACCAAGCACTTGCAGAAAAAATCCAATCTTCTGTTACAACTGCTATTCCTTTATGGAAAAACCAAGTCGTTATCGCATTGACCCTACTTCGTCAAAAAGATGCTGTTACTGCTCAACGACAAGTTTCTGAAACAACAAATGATCTTTTGAAGAAAAACTCGGAAATGTTAAAAATCTCAGCAATTGAAACCGCGAAAGAAAACGAACGTGGAATCGTTGATATCGAAACATTACAAAAAACACAAAATGACTTGATCGAAACGATTCAAGAAACTTTACGCATCCAGCAAGAAGGAAAAGACAAACGTCGTCATGCGGAAGTTGAACTGAACACTATGGAAGAAGAACTAAAACAAAAACTCTTACAATTAACTGCTAAAGATAAAGAATAAACAAAAAAATCACCGCGCCATAAGGCACGGTGATTTTTTATACTATTTCAGTCTTACAAATTAGATTGTTTTCATGTAACCTAATAAAACGCCACCAGCGATAACTAAGATACAACCAGTAACAACGAAAACCATTTCTTTTTTCGTTTTGCGTTCGCCTAGAATAAAAATACCACCTAATGTCGAAATGATGATACCCATTTGTGAAAGTGAGAAACCTACGGCTAAGCCAAGTTTTTTCACTGTGAATAACATACAAATATTTCCTAGTCCCCAAAGTAGACCACAGACCATATTTTTCCAAACATATTGATCGATTTTGGCTTTACGGAAAGCAAATGCTCCTGCACCAATCATCATACCAATACTTTGTGGCAAGATAACAGATAGCGCATCCAATCCAGCCCAGTTAATAATAATTGTATAAATACCATAACCAATTGTTGAATAGATCAACGCACGGAAGCCCTTACCAAAATCAAGCATTTTATTGTCTGATTCTACTTCACCATCATTGTCTTGACGTGCTGTAAAATACGCACCTAGTACAAGTAATGCTAATGCTAAGAATCCGTATACAAAATCTTTTGTTTGTGTCCATTCATGGAAGAATACCGCACCCGCAATCGTATTCAAAATTAATTGAAAACCAGTTGAAAGAGGTAATCCTACTGAGACACCCATAAATTTCATACCATGGAATTGACCATTTTGACCAACACTCCAGAATAAACCTGATAAGAAACCGATTAAAAAGATCCACGGTGATAATGTAGGTCCAGTAACTAAAAATGTACCCAGTGCAAAAATAAACGCACCAAAAGTCATACCTAAAGTCTGTTGGTTCGCGTCTCCGCCGATTTTTCCACTGACTAAACCAATACTTCCCCACGCAAACATAGGGATTAATGCAATTAAAATATCCATAACTTATCTCCTTTTATTTCACATGTTAAAAAATTTAACAAGGAAAACGTTAACAAAGCAAGAAAAATTTTGGATTTCTCACGAATTTTTAACGCTTTTCGTTATAAAAGCTTAATGAAGGAAAGTGCATGATCATCTTCGTTCCTTGACCTTGTATTGATGTAACACTCAAATGTACGCCTAATTTTTCCGCCAAATTTTTAGCTAAATACAAGCCTAAACCAGTCGAATGTTGCTGAGCGAAACGCCCGTTACTTCCTGTAAATCCCTTATCGAAAATTCGATTGATATCTTCCTTGGGAATCCCGATTCCTGAATCTTGCAACACCAATTGGACCTCTTGAGTCGTTCGCTTGATTGAAATTTCGATGTTTCCGTTATCAGGTGTGTACTTGATAGCATTACTCAATAGTTGTTTAAAAATGAATCCAACCCATTTGGCATCCGTCAAAACAGGCTGACTATCGCCGACAACTTCATAATGCAATTGCTTTTGAATAAAGTAATTTGCTTGACTTCGCAAAACTGGCTGGATAATTTCTTTCAAATCATACTCTTGTATTAAATAATCTCGTGAAAAACTGTCTAATCGTGCATAATACAACACTTGATCCACATACTCATCGATTTTTGCGAGTTCATTTTCCAAAAGAATATATTTCTGATCTTCAATATCAAATTCAATCGATTGTACTAACAACTCAGTCGCGGCTAACGGTACTTTGATTTCATGTACCCATGAATCAATAAAATCTTTTTGCTCCTGTTGCGCACTAACTGTTTGTCGCATCACTTCTTGGTGCATACGAATCACTTGATTGACCTGCTCTTCTACAAAACGTTCTTCATTAGAATGTGCCCCTTCCAAATAATTTTGTAGCGGGACATCTTGATTTAAACTATTCAGTTTTCGCCACCAACGTTGCTTATCCAAGTAATGACCAACTAAGTAAACGAATAAAAAAACTCCTTCAATAATAAATAAATAACTTAACGTGTCAAAATCGACCGTCATACCAGGTGTTAACCACATCACGAAGGCAGTTAATAAGACAAAGAAGACCCAGCCGACAATCAAAGATACTCTATCTCTTAAGTATTTCCAAAAGCTCATTTTCTTCTCCTTTACGGCACAATATATCCTTGACCTACTTTGGTCTCAATATAGCCTTCAATTCCCGCTTGCTCGATTTTTCTACGTAATCGGTTGATATTTACGGTTAATGTATTATCATCAACAAATCGTTCGTCGTCCCACAATGCACGCAATAATTTTTCCCGTGTCAAAATCTTTCCGTGTTGCTTCATTAAGATATACAATAATCGATACTCATTTTTACTTAAATCGATCACTTCATCTTTGATTTTCATACTGCTATTATCAATATTCAAGACGATACCATTATGCGTCATTGTTTCACTTGTTAACTCTGTGTAGTTATATGAACGGCGAAGTAATGCATTGATTTTTGCAATCAGTACATCCACTTGAAACGGTTTGGTCACAAAATCATCTGCTCCCATATTCATGGCCATGATCATATCCATATTCGTATTTCGGCTCGAAATAAAAATAATCGGCACTTTGGATACCTCACGTATTTTTTGACACCAGTAATAACCATCAAACACTGGAAGATTGATATCTAATAAAATCAACTGTGGCTTTTCTTTCTCAAAATCATCAAACACTTGATTAAAGTCTGTTGTCCCATACGCAGTAAAATTCCATTTAGATAATTCCTCTATAATCAACTCGCGAATAACTGCTTCATCCTCAACAACCATAATTTTCGTCATCTTTTCTACCTCCAATAAAATAGCTCCTATTACTACAACCATACCAAATATTTTGCTTTCTGACGAATTTCGTTGCTTTCTTAATAAAAAAATAGGGCAGATAAAACAACAAACTGTTTTAGCCACCCTACTTTATGATGTTCCCTATTTTAATTTGTTCTTTTGTTTAAACAATTTCAACTTCTACGTCGATATTTCCTCGTGTTGCTTTTGAATAAGGGCAAAACTCATGTGCGCGATCGGCAATGTCGCGAGCAACGTCTTGCTCAACGCCATCGATATGCACTTCCAAAATCGCACCAATCGTATAGCCACCATCGTCTAGATTGTACAATGAAACACGTGCTTTCACTTCGGATTCAGCTGTAATCCCGTCTACCTTTAACATATGTTGAACTGCACCATTAAAACAAGAAGCGTAGCCAGCAGCAAATAACTGTTCTGGATTCGTTCCATCTTTGTTGATTCCAGGGGCTGTTATCTTCATTTTCATGCTGCCATTTGGTGCTTCTACGTCTCCTTCACGACCACCATGGTTGATCATCGCTGTCTCATAAAGTTTTTTCATTGTATCACTCTCCTCATCTTCATACTTTCATTTTAGAGAGTGCGCCCAGATAATTCAAACCATTTGCTTTATAAAAGTGAAAATACTTCATCTTCCACTAGTTTTCCAAAAAACAAAAAAATAGTACTTGTAAATAACAAGGTCATATTTGTTCCTAAATATAAAGCAAATCGCTCAAACGCATCTTTGATTTTATTTTCTTTAATATAAAAAAATAATTCAGTATTGACTCCATAGACTAATATGGTTAAAAAAATAACTACTTTAGCAACCACTATCCTGCCTCTTCTCTACAACAATTCTTCTTACTTTGCTAGTACACTTCCGTAACAAAGTTTTGCAAAATGTTCTGCCTCATGCGAAAACAGAAATTCTCTCGCCTCATGAATATGTTTTGTGTATCGATTCTCTTTGCTAATATATCCGTGTAGGACTTTTACAACGTACATGTACTCATTTCTCCTTAATCTCTGTATTCTTACGCAAAAGAATACCCTTACATTTTATAAAAAAATCCAGAACTTTTCTATTGATTTTCATTATTTTTAGACAAATAATGGTAAATGTCTAAATCCAGAATAAAAGTTACCGCTTTCATTAATTAATAATAACAATATTTATTAATTGAGATAACAATCTTCTGTCTCCATATCCGATAATAACATCGATTATATATTAAAGCAAGCGCTACCATGCTTTTTTAAATAAAAACTACGCACTGCTTTTTACCCATTTCGCATCTGTTCTAACTTTTCTGCAAATCGAATTGCTTCTTCTTCTGTATGGCAAATAATAATAAAGGTATCCGCACCAGCAATTGTAGCAACTACTTCAGAATAATCAAGCTCGTCTAGCCAATTCGTGACCACATCTGCACCATGCTTTTCTGTTAAGACTACAATCATAAATTTCACTTGATGAATTTGTAGGACTTCTCGTTGAATTGCTTGGATCAAGCGATTTTCATTTTGATTCATCGAGTGTTGTTGAAATAATGCATAATAATTTTGCTCCTGATCGTCCTGTAATTTGACGATATTCAGTTCCCGAATATCTCTAGAAATCGTTGCTTGTGTTGCATGCACGCCTTTTTCTTTTAGATAAAGTAAAATCTCTTCTTGTTTATGAATTTTTTTGCCAGTAATCAATTCATAAATCATCTTTTGTCGGTCGATTTTTTTCATTTGTTTTGCCTCATTCTTGCTTTTTCTCTGATTATACCAAATGTTTTTACTAAAAATAGTAGTCATTTTTCTTTTTTATCTATCTTGACAATTTTTTTCATTCTATGTTAACCTGAACACAATTCAATTTATCGTACAGATAACACATTTATGTGTCGAGAGAGAGGCGATTTCTATTATATAGAAATCCCTCTCTCTTTTTTTCGATAATTCGAGTCATTTAGGAGGGATTTTTTGAAACAAACAAAGCAAATTCACTTAGTGTGGGCAGTTTTAGCAACTGGTTTGATGTCCTTTTCAGGCGTTCTGATCGAAACTGCAATGAATGTAACGTTCCCAACACTAATTGAGCAGTTTCATCTGACAACTGCTCAAGTTCAATGGGTGACAACAATCTATTTATTAATGATTTCCATCATTGTACCTTTATCAACCTACTTAAACCGAAATTTTCAGTTACGGTCATTATTTATTTTTTCAAATATTTTATTTTTGACGGGTATTCTTCTTGATTTCTTATCCCCTAGCTTTTCGATTTTGTTATTCGGACGTGTTCTTCAAGGGATAGCCACTGGGATTGCTTTACCTTTGATGTTTCATATTATTTTGAGCTATGCACCACTGAATCGTCGTGGAGCCATGATGGGGCTTGGTACATTGACCACAGCTATTGCACCTGCAATTGGGCCAACTTATGGAGGCATATTAACTGACCACTTATCATGGAACCATATCTTTTTATTTTTGATTCCAGTACTACTTCTCTCACTTTGCTTAGGCATTTGGGCCATTCCTGCATTTCCTGTCAAAAAATCTGGGAAAATCGACTTGCTTGGCTTAGTTAGCTTAACTATTTTCTTTAGTAGTAGCCTGATTTTTTTAAGTAATTTAGGTCAGCCAAGCAGTTGGATTGCGTTGCTTTTAGCAATTAGTAGCGTGTACTACTTTTATATCCATTCAAAAAAGAGTGCCTATCCACTGATTCAGCTAGCTATCTTAAAAAATAAAACATTCCGTTTATTTTTGTTTAGCTTTTTGGTTTATCAATTTCTTTTATTGGGTGTCTCGTTTGTCTTACCAAACTTCATTCAACTCGTTCAAGGAAATTCACCATTTGTTGCCGGCGTTGCTATGCTACCAGGTGCAGCAATCGGCGCTCTTCTTTCCCCGTATTCTGGTCGTTTGCTAGATACGTACGGTCCGAAAAAACCAATTTTGATTGGTCTAACTTTCGCCACTACTGGTTGGCTTATCCTAACGATCAGTCTTCAAGGAACACTCCTTTGGCCACTGATTGCCTGTCATATATTCTACATGATCGGTATTGGACTTTCTTACAGCAACATGATGACTACTGGTATGAATGCACTCACAGCAGATGAACAAGCGGATGGTAATGCGTTATTCAATACGTTACAACAATTTTCTGGTGCAATTGCTACCTCACTTGTTGCAACAGTGATTGGTCTTGTTCAAATGATGGATCGTTTCAGTTATACAGAAGCAACCACGCTCGGTTCTCAACTTGCCTTAGGTATTTTATTGGTTCTTGTAGCTCTTAGTTTCTTCTTCTGTGTACGCTATTTTTCGAAAGAAAAAAGAAAATAATAAAAAAACACTTGAACAGCTCATTTACTAGACTGTTCAAGTGTTTTTTAGCGAAATACTAAGTGATATTTCTGGTTATCGCACTCTTCAATGTATTGATATAGCAATAATTCCATCAACGCAACCATGGAAATATGGGACGTCATATTTAATTGGTTCAAATACAATTCATCTGTAAATAGATAGAGATTGATATCACTGATATTTTGCAATAAATTATTATCTGCTCCAGTAATCGAAACGAGCAAAGGATGTTCCTGTTGCTTTAATTTTCTCATATCATCAAGCAGACTGGTATCTTCTCCACGATAACTAAACATAAAAACTAAATCCTCGCTAGTGGCTTGTTGCAAGGCAACTGTTCGCGTCTGCTGATCTTCTGGAAAAATAACAAAAAATCCAGCTGTCGTATAAAGATATTTGATATACCCGATAATTTCTTTACTCATACCTTTAGCAAATAAGAAGATTTTAGGGCTTTTCTTCATACGTTTGACAACCTGTTTGATTTTTTCACTATCCATTACACGAACCGATTCAACAAGATTCTTCAAATACTCTTCACGATAGTCCTTTTGTGAGACAACAAAGGGACTTTGTTTTGTTAACTTTTTTTTATTAAGCAGTGTATATTTCACAACAGTAACAAATTCACTGTACCCACTAAAGCCAATTTTCCTTACAAACCGCAAGAATGTCGTTGTTGATACAAAGCAATCTTCTGCTACTTCACGAATACTTTTATTTTTGATTTCATTTAAATTTGATGCAACATAATCAAAAAGTGCTTGTTCATTTTTCGTTAGTTCACTTAAATGTGGATTCACGATTTCAAAGAAATCCATACTTCTCCTACTTTCTATGTTGTGGTAATGCCTGTGCAATACAATGGATATTTCCGCCACCTAATAAAATCTCACGAGCAGGTAATCCAATCACTGTATATTCTGGATATAACGATTGTAATAATTCCTTTGCTGGTTGATCATTTGGATCATCAAAAGTCGGATAAATAATTCCTTTATTTGCTATGTAGTAACTCACATAACTAGCGACCAAGCGATCTCCAGGAAATCGAGGTAACATGCCGTTGACCGCATCAACACCCAAACTTTCTTCTTCTGTGATATACATAGGTTGAGGCATCGGCATCTTGTGTATTTTGAATTTTCTTCCGGCAGCATCTGTTGCTTCTGACAATATTCTATACGCATCTCGAACAATTGTATACATTGGATCATCCACATCGTCACACCAAGTCAAGACTAACTCGCCTGGACGCACAACGTTCAACATGTTGTCGATGTCCCCATTTGTTTCATCTAGAAAGTATCCTTCTTTAAGCCAAATCACCTTTTCTATACCACAATATGATTTTAAGAGCTCTTCGATTTGTTCCTTCGTTAATTCTGGGTTACGTCCTTCGGAAAGGAGACATTCTTCCGTTGTGAATAGCGTTTTTTCTCCATCAGTTTGAATCGAGCACCCTTCCAATATAAAATGGGTCAAACTATAATAATCTAATCGTTGCCAATTACAGATTTTTTCCGCAAGTAGATCATCTTGATCCCACGGGAAAAACAACCCGTCAAGCAAACCACCCCACGCATTAAATCGGAAATCTACTCCACGCAATTCTTTTTTTTCATTCATGACATAAACTGGACCAGTATCTTTGATCCATGCATCATCTGAACTCATCTCAAGTACACGGACAGATTCTGGAAGAACTAAGCGTGCATTCCTATACTGTGCTTGTGAAACAAGCATCGTTACTGGCTCAAATCGTGCAATCAATTCCGCCAAGCGTGCATAGATTTTTTGTGCAGGTTTGGCACCATTACGCCAATTATCTGTACGTTCGGGCCAAATAATAAAACATTCCTCATGTGGTAGTGTCTCAGCGACTATTGTATAGCCGTCCTCCTTTGGTGATGTGGACATCAATTTCATTTTGAACACCCTTTCTTACTACTAATAATAACAAAAGAAAGAGCCAAAACATAGATGCTTTGACTCTCTTAATTCTTTAACTTATTGAAGTTATTTGATCTTTTAAATGGCTTTTTTGTTCAAGTACTTGATCGGAATGAATCATCGTTCCTGCAGTACCCTCCAAGAGTTTATCCAGATGATCTAACGAAGTAATCACGGCTTTTGCTTGTGGTCGTGCTTCGACAAATGCAATTGCAGCTTCCACTTTTGGCAGCATACTCCCAGGAGCAAACTGATTCTCCTCAATATATGCTTTCAGTTCGCTAACAGTAACATCAACTAATTCTTCTTGATTTGGTTGGTTGTAATTAATCGCTACATTAGCTACCCCAGTTAAAATAATCAATTCATCCGCATCAATCATCTCTGCAATTTTCTCAGAGGCAAAGTCTTTATCAATAACAGCCTCAACCCCTACTAATTGACCATTTTTTTCGATAACTGGAATGCCACCGCCACCACCAGCCACAACAAGCATTCCTGAATCACTCATTTGTTTGATTGCATCCGCTTCAACAATACTCGTTGGCTTTGGTGAAGCAACTACCTTACGATACCCTCTACCTGCATCTTCTTTGTAGATAACTGAGGTCTGCTTCATCTCAGCTTCTGCTTCTTCTTTTGAAACAAATGGACCAATTGGTTTCGTAGGATTTTGAAATCCCGGATCCTTTTCATCAACGATGGATTGTGTAAGCATTCCAACAACACGTTGATTGATCCCTTTTTCTTGTAATTCATTGTCCAACGCTTGCGTTAACCAATAGCCAATACTTCCTTGTGTCATAGCAACATTTGTATCTAAGGGCATTTCTGGATTGGTTTTTGTTGCGCCTATTTTTTGTTGCAAAAGTAGGTTTCCAACTTGTGGCCCATTTCCGTGTGAAATAACTACTTGATAGCCTGCTTGAATCAATTGGACAAGTGATTTCGCTGTTTTTACTAATGCCTTTTGTTGCCCTTTCGCAGAAGGATCATCCGTTAAGATTGCATTTCCGCCTAATGCTACCACTACTTTTTTTGTCATTGATGTACGCTCCTTTTTGGAACTTGTTGCGTAATGCAGTGAATATTCCCACCACCTAATAAAATTTCACGCGCAGGAACACCAACGATTTTACGTTCTGGATAAAGAGCTTGTAATGTTTCTTTTGCTTTGACATCCATCGGATCATCAAAAGTTGGAAATACAATGCCTCCATTTGCAGTGTAGTAATTGACATAGCTTGCAGCAAGACGATCGCCTTCCATACGAGGAAGTGTGCCATCTACCGCATCAACGCCTTTACTTTCTTCATCTGTAATCGTGATTGGACTTGGTACATATAATTTATGCACTTTGATTTTGCGTCCTTTCGCATCTGTTGCATGTTCTAGAATATCTAGACATTCTTTTGAGATTTCATATTGAGGATCAGATTCGTCATCTGTCCATGCTAAAGCAACTTCTCCTGGACGTACAAAATTGGCAATGTTATCTACATGACCATTTGTTTCATCTAAATAGATGCCACGTTTTAGCCAAATGATTTTTTCAATATTCAAATATTCTTTTAAGATATGCTCGATTTGTTCTTTCGATAATTGTCCATTACGTCCTTCAGATAGTAAGCATTCTTCTGTTGTCAGTAATGTTCCTTCACCATCCACATGAATAGAGCCACCTTCTAAAATAAAGTCATCTAAACGATAACGATCATGGTGTTCAATTTCACAGATTTTTTGTGCCACTTGATCATCTTTATCCCAAGGGAAGTACAAACCATCCACTAATCCCCCCCATGAGTTGAAGGTCCAATCCACGCCACGAACTTCGCCTGCTTCATTTTTTACATATGTTGGTCCGCAGTCTCTGACCCATGCATCATCGCTTGCTAGTTCAACTACACGAATAGAATCTGGTAACATATGGCGTGCATTATCGTATTGATCTGTGTTTGCGCCTACTGTGACTGGTTCAAATGCTGCGATTGCTTTTGCTACTTCGACAAATGTTTGTTGTGCTGGTTTACCACCTAAGCGCCAATTATCTGGTCTTTGTGGCCAAAGAATATAGACTCCTTCATGTTCCTCAAATTCACCTGGCATCCAAAATCCATCTTGTTTTGGTGAGCTATCAATTGTTTTCATGATTCATGACCCCTTCCGTATGTGTAGCTTCTTCTTTTGCGCAACGTCGTGTAACGATTTCACCAACTAAAAATGCTAAAATCGTTCCAATCAGTACTGGGATTTTTGTCCCTAATTCTTCAGCACTTCCATCTAGTGGTAATACTGAGAAAAGTAACGTGATAATCAATAAAACTAATGGAACAAACGTAATAATTTTAATCAACCAGCTAGGTCCAGGCACTTTAAATGGACGTGGTGTTTCTGGATCGATTTTACGTAATTTCAAAAATGCTGGAAACATCATGATATAAGATAAAAGTAAAGCAACCACATTCAATGAGAAGAATGCCCAAAAGATATTTTCATTTGGAATCAATGGTGCGGCAACAATCAGAACAGATGCAATGATTCCATTCACAATCGTCGCTCCTACTGGCATCTCATTTTTTTCGTTTACTTTTGCAAATACTTTCGGCATATCATTGTTTTTTGCTGCATATAGGGCAACATAGTTTACGCCTAAAGACCAAGAAATCAGATTTGCTGCCAACGTATACATAAATAGTAGTCCTATAATCACAACAAATGGATTTAATCCGCCTACGAGTAAAATAAAGCTATCGATCAAGCCACCTGATGTCGATAATTCACTGGCGGGTACCGCTGCACCCATACCAAAAGCAGCAAACAAATAGAAGAATGCAATCAAGATGCCGCCGTAAATAATTGCTTGTGGAATTTGTTTCTTCGGATTGTCCATATCACTAGCCATTGTAGTCACAACTTCAAATCCTAAAAAGTTAAATAAGATGACAGATAAGAAACTTAGACTTTTTACATCGAATTTTGGAAGTAACGCTGCTCCTGAAAAGTCATTTGCCATTCCTTTTGTCACTGCATGATAAATACCTAAAACGCCTAAACATACCATAATGGATACTTTTGCAAATGCTGCGATATTCAAAATCCATTTACTATCACTTACAGGATAGCAACTAATTAGTGTAACGATCCAAACGAAAACTAATTGAATCAAAATCGCTGGCCAGATGCCAAGTTGTATTTGAAAAATCTGTACTAATACTTCTTGGAAAAGTACTGCTAGACTTGCCATCCAAATTGGGAAGTTGATCCAATAAAACCAAGCTACACGAGCACCCCAACGTCGCCCAAATGCTTTTTTTACCCAGTCATAGATACCACCTTCATCATCGTATGATGTACCAAGTTCCGCTGAAATCATGCCATAAGGGAGGAAAAATAGAAGTAACAGTAGTCCCCACCAAAAGAATTGCGATGAGCCGATTGCAGCTGCTGGTGCTGCGGATTCCACAACCAGAATAACTACTACTGCCATTAATACTGCATCAAATAGACGAAATTTCTTTTTTTCTTTCATATTTGTTTGCCTGCTCCTTTCAAACTTGAAAAGCAAGCCGCAAAATATGCGGCTTGCTTAGAGACTAGTCTTTACGTTCCACTTGACGTGTTTGACGCAACATTAGTTCTAATTCAGCTTCATATTTAGCTGCAACTACTTCACTTGCATAGTCTAAATATGGGTTCATGAAGTACACAAGTAATGCACGCATCGCAGTCAAACGATTTTCTGCTTCGTCGAGAACGATAGAATATGGTGCATCAAGAACTTCGTCCGTTACTTCTTCCCCACGAGTGGCAGGTAAGCAATGCATAAATTTCGCCTCTGGACTCGCTAAGTTCATCAATTCTTGGTTTACTTGGTATTTAGGATAGAAGACGTTCATACGTTCTTCTTCAGATAATTCGGCTTCATATAAACCATACCAAACATCTGTATAAACAAAGTCTGCATCTTTCATTGCTTCTTCTGGATCTTCTGTGATCAATACACTACCACCTGAGATTTCAGCATTTTTGCGTCCAATTTCTAATGTTTCTTCTTTGATTTGGAATCCTTTTGGTCCAAATTGTACAAAGTCCATACCCATTTTAGAGGCAATAAACATCAATGATACACAGACCTGCGTAGCATCTCCGACGAAGACTACTTTACAATCACTTAATTTTTTACCTGCTGGAAGATGTTCTGTCATTGTTGTGATATCCCCAAGTTCTTGTGTTGGGTGATTGTAATCACTCATTCCGTTGATTACTGGAATCGTTGCTTCTTTCGCTAATTCAGCAACTGACGCATGGCGTTCTACACGTGCCATCAAAATATCAACTAATCGTGAAAGAACATGTGCTGTATCTGATAAACTTTCATGTCCACCTAATTGAATTTGACCTGGTGCTAAGTATTGTGCATGACCACCAAGTTGTGTCATTGCTGTTTCAAATGAAACACGCGTACGTGTAGAAGATTGTTCAAAGATCATACCTAAAGTTTTGTCTTTCAATAATGGAGGATAATACCCATTGCGGATTGATTCTTTTAATTTTAATCCTAAATCAATCAAATATTGAATTTCTTCTTTACTAAAATCATTTGTGTCAATAAAATCACGTTTTTGCATCATACATTCTCCTTCAAATCCATTTTTATTTTGTTCATTTACTCGAGTAATTCTTTTAACACATTCAGCATACAATCATTGTCTAAAAAATGTAATAGCTTTCAACCCTTTTGGCAAAGGCTTTGACGCAATAAAACTTGTTACATTTTTGCTAACATGTTACATTTTGAAGTAAGTTTATTGTGTGCTTGCTTCACAGCTATTTAGCTAAAAAAAAAGATAAAAAAACACTTGAACAACTTATTCAGCAAATTGTTCAAGTGTTTTTTGTTTTATTTTATTTTCATTTGATCCAATTGTTCCTCAATTGCTGGCAATTCTGCTTGTGCTTCTAGTAATGCGGCTGCAGTGTAGGCACTTTCTACAAAAGCTGTATCGTATAAATGAATCGTCTTTTCACTCAGCTCAATCGCCATTTCTAGATTCATTTTTGCACTACCAAGATCATAGAAAGCAAGTATCTCATCTGCTGGATGTTCCGCGATTACTTTTTGGATTTTTTCAAATGAAGTGCCGATTCCTCCATCCTCTAATCCGGCAGCTGTTGCGATTGGTACATCTTTAGCTACTTCCAAAAGTAATTTTTGAACCCCTTCCGCTAACGCATGAACATGTGATACTAAAAGTATACCCTTAGTCATCAGCAAACACCCCCGCATCGATCATTGCTTCAAAAAGATACGCAGAGGACATGGCTCCCGGATCGATATACCCTTTTGATCGCTCACCAACATAGGAAGCACGTCCTTTGGTTGCAATCAAGTCTTTTGTTGCTTCAGCCAATGTTTCAACTTCTTCCTTGCTGATTTTTTTATTTTCTTCGATAAGCGCTACTGCTGGAACCCACACATCAAGCATTGTTTTTTGTCCAGGATGGCTCGCACCGCGCTTTTCAATTCCTTCGTATGCTACTTTGAGTAAACTAGCAGAATCAGTACTTTCTTTGCTTGCTTTTGCCATTTCAAGCATGGCTGTTCCATATAACGGACCTGATGCACCACCAACTTTGGTAATTAACGCCATTGCAATTTGTTTAAAAATATCTGAAACAGCCCCTGCCAACTCCGCGTGCATCACGGCATCCACTCCACGAGCCATATTGGTTCCATGATCCCCATCGCCAATCGGTGTATCTAGCTCATTTAAGTAGCCTTTCTTTTCTTGAATTTTCTGATTAAATAGTAAAAATGTTTCTTTCAAATTTTCTTCTGTGAACATGCCTACTCCTCCTACCAACTAATTGTATAAACTGGTTCCTTTAGTGCTGAAAAGACTGTGTCGTCTCCTTTGATCAATGTCAAAGAAAGTCCTGCCATATCTAGCGAAGTCATGTAATTACCTACTTTGGTAAATTCTATTGAAAGGCCTTCTTCCTGTAACATTTCATAAACATCATTGAAGAAAACGAACTGTTCCATTAATGGCGTTGCTCCCATACCATTCACTAAAACACCATATTTATCGCCTTTTTCCCATTGAAACTCTGCTTTTAATTTTGTCACTAATTCTTTGGCGATTTCATAGGAAGACTTCACTTTTTCACGACGATAACCTGGTTCTCCATGGATACCGATACCATATTCCATTTCATCATCAGCAAGTGTAAATCCTGGTTTTCCAACGGCTGGAACGGTTGCTCCAGAGAGTGCGATTCCAATAGTTTTGATATTTTGAACGATTTCTTTCCCTAGTGCTTCAAGCTCTGCCACACTTGCACCTGCACGTGCATGCGCGCCCAAAATTTTATGAACTAAAACAGTACCAGCAACACCACGACGACCTTGTGTATACGTGCTGTCCTCAACAGCAATATCATCATCTACAAGTACAAAGCCGACTTCAATATCTTCTAGTTCAGCCATTTCCTTCGCCATATCGAAATTCATGACATCGCCTGAATAATTTTTAACGATCAAAACAACACCCTTGCCATTTTCACTTGCTTGAATAGCCGCTTGTACTTGGTCAGGTGTGGGAGACGTAAAAATTTCTCCACAAACAGCTGCTTGTAACATACCATCGCCTACAAAGCCTGCGTGTGAAGGCTCATGACCGCTTCCGCCTCCACTGATCAATGCCACTTGATCTGCTTTTTCCACACGTGTGATTACGGAAGTATTTGGAACGTTTTTTACAATAGTAGGATATGCCTTACTTAATCCAGCTATCATTTCTGGTAAAATTTGATCGATTTGATTAATAATTTTTTTCATAGAAGCCAAGCCTTCCTTTCTATTCTTCGTTTTTCATACATATCACTAGATTGGTAACAGCATGAATACACCTGCTGCAATAGCCCCACCAACAATTGGGCCTAAAACAGGGACCCAACTATATCCCCAATCTGAGCCACCTTTATTTGGAATTGGTAAAATAGCATGTGCGATCCGCGGACCTAAATCACGTGCTGGATTGATTGCGTATCCCGTCGTTCCACCAAGGGAAAGACCAATTGAAAGAATCAATACACCTACAACTAACGGATTCAGCCCATCACTCCAATTCGTCATCCCAAATGATAGTAATCCAAAAACTAATACAAACGTTCCGATTGCTTCACTGACAAAATTTGCTGCATAACTGCGAATTGCTGGACCAGTTGAGAATGTTCCTAGAATAGCGGCTGGATCTTTGGTTTCTGCCCAGTGCGGCGTGAACTGGATATATACAAGAACAGCGCCTAAAAATGCACCAATAATTTGTCCAGCAATGTATGGGAATACTGCGTCCCAGCCAATATTTCCTGCAACAGCCATCCCGATAGTTACCGCTGGATTCAGATGGGCATAAGATAAGAATCCTGAACAATAGACCGCGATTGTCACTGCTGCACCCCAGCCAAGAGTAATTGCTACCCAACCTGCACCTTCTGCTTTTGATTTTGCTAGACTTACACCAGCAACTACCCCATCACCTAGTAAAACCAATATCAATGTTCCGAGAAGCTCGCCAACAAATTGTGTCATCATTGTTGTCTCCATTGAAGATTCCTCCTTTTTTAATTTTTATCAATTGGACGATGTTTGAAACGCATGGTTGCTTGTACGGCTTCTTCCCACCCTGCGTATAAATCTGCACAAATTTCTGGATCCATTTCTGGTGTAAAGGTTTGCCCCGTTTCATTAAATTTCTTGATTTCATCTAAGTCTTGCCAAAATCCTAGTGCCAAACCTGCTAGATAAGCAACGCCTAGTGCAGTTGTTTCTAAAAACTCTGCGCGTTCCACTTTTGTTTGCAAAATATCAGACTGGAACTGCATCAGTAGATTATTTTTCGACGCACCACCATCTACACGTAATAATTTGATTTCTTGATTTGCATCTTTTGACATCGTTTTGACAACATCCACCGTTTGATAAGCAAGCGCTTCCAACGTTGCGCGAATCAAGTGTTCCTTAGTTGTTCCACGTGTCAGGCCAAAAATTGCCCCTCGTGCATCTTGATCCCAATACGGTGCACCTAGTCCCGTAAATGCTGGAACTACGTAAACATTCTCCGTTGTGGACACTCGTTCTGCATAGCGCTCAGAATCTGGCGCATTGGGAAATAGTCGTAAGCCATCACGTAACCACTGAATAGCAGATCCCGCTACGAAGATACTTCCCTCTAGCGCATAATTGATTTTTCCATCAATTCCATAACCAATAGTGGTCAACAGCCCATTTTCAGACAGAATCGGTTCTTCTCCTGTATTCATAATAATAAATGCACCTGTACCATAAGTGTTTTTTACCATTCCTTTTTCAAAAGCTGTTTGTCCAAACAAAGCTGCTTGTTGGTCACCTGCCATTGCAGCAATTGGTATTTCTTGGCCATAAAAGTGATAATCGGTCGTATACCCATAGATTTCTGAATTTGAGCGAACTTCTGGTAACATGCTTGTAGGAATATTCAAGATTTCTAAAATTTCTTCATCCCACTTCAAGTCATAAATATTGAACATCATCGTGCGGCTTGCGTTTGTATAATCAGTGATGTGTGCTGTTCCACCTGTCAGATTCCATAAAACCCATGTGTCGATCGTTCCAAAAGCTAACTCTCCATTCTCTGCTTTCTCGCGTGCACCCTCTACATTATCAAGAATCCATTTCACCTTTGTTCCAGAGAAATAGGAATCAATGATCAGACCCGTTTTCTTTTGAAATAATTCTTCGTATCCATCTGCTTTTAGTTGATCTGCAATCTCACTTGTTTGTTTCGACTGCCATACGATCGCATTATAGATTGGTTTTCCTGTTTTCTTTTCCCAAACAACTGTCGTTTCCCGTTGATTTGTTATCCCAATTCCAGCAATCTCTGTTGGACGAATCCCCCCTTCAATCAATGCACCAGCAATCACCGATTGAACAGAAATCCAGATTTCATTTGGATTATGCTCCACCCACCCTGCTTTTGGGAAATATTGTGTAAATTCCTTTTGTGAAGAAGAAACCTCTTTTCCCTCCTTATCAAAAATAATTGCCCGTGAACTTGTCGTACCTTGATCAATTGATAAAATATATTTTCCTGCCATTTTGTCGCCTCATTTCTTTTTATTTTTTAATTCATCCAAGCGTGTCTCAGAAATCTGCTTTTCAAGCTGTTCGTACATTCGCTGCGTCTGTTCGGTAGTCCATTCAAAATATTTTGCCATTTCTCGTACAACTGGTGCTTTTACTTCTTCTAAAGAATCCTCCATGAATAACAAATGATTCGTCCGTCGTAACAAATAATCGACTGGAGTTCCGACCATTTCGTAATCCAATGAATAATGCAAACTATACAAGTCTGCCAATGATAGTTCTTCGTTCGTTTCTAATTCTTGATAGTTTTCAAAGATAAATGGTGCATTTGATCCATACAACTCTGCTAAATACAGCGCATCATCTTTATCTACACCATAACGTTCACCTAAAGAAGCAAGGCGTGCCAGTTCCTCCTCAACTTTTTGATAATCAAACTCGCCTCCAGAGACAGGATATACCTTTGAGTCAATCAAACGAATCGTTGCGTTTGTTGCTTTTAATCGACTCGCGATTTCTTTTGCTGCACTTTCAGCCATTTTACGGTAATCCGTCAGCTTTCCTCCAGCTACAGTAATTAGTCCATCCTTTGCCACGATCAAAGAACTTCCACGAGAGACAGCGGAAGGATTCTTTTTTGTTTCACCTTTTATAGTTTTTAGTGCATGAACTGTCTTTTCTACCTGCGAACGATCAGCCTTTTTTGTTTCATACGCATGCATGATTTCTTTCAAACGTTCAAAGCTTTCATCCGTCAGCTTCCCTGCATCACCGCCTGTGTAATCCGAGCTTGAGTTATCCGATAACAAAGGCCGTAACCCTGCCCAACTAGCTTCAATATCTGTTAGTGTTAGTTTCGCTTCAGGATACCGATTATTCACTACTTCTAATAAATAATCGACATCTTCTTTTGTGACCTCCGGATGTGCATAATCACCCGTATAATCTGTATCTGTCGTTCCAAAATATGTTTTATTTTCTCTTGGAATGACAAAGATCATTCGCCCATCTTGTTTTCCTGTATCAAAATACGTTGGTTGGGGTACTTTCAATCTCTGTGCAGATACAACAAGATGTACACCTTTTGTCGGACGCATTTGTGGCATAACAAGTAATTCACTATCTAAATTTCGAACACTATCTGACCATGGTCCACTTGTATTCACAACGATTTTTGCTGAAATATTTAATTTCTCATTGGTTAACCTATCTCTGACCAGTGCGCCATTTACTTTCTGATTCGTATCGTGTAAAATTTCTTCTACTTTAAGACGGCTACTGATTACAGCTCCATCTTCAACTGCTTTTTTGATATTTTCAATCACTAAACGAGCATCGTTGTTTCGATAATCTAAATAAACGCCACCTCCTTGTAACCCTTCAGCCTTGATTTGTGGCTCTCTGTCTAAAACTTCTTCCCGAGTAATCAAATAATTTTTCCATGGACCATCTGTAATACCTGCCAGATGATCATAAAGATCCATTGCAACTTTGACAGAAAACATTGTAAAGGTCGTGCCCGGCTCGTCATAGATTGGCAATAGCATCGGATCTGCCCGTGGAATATGTGGTGCGATTCTCTGAACAACTGCACGTTCTCCCACTGTATCTGAGACAACTTCAACATCGAATGTTTTTAGATATCGAATGCCTCCATGAACTAATTTTGTTGATCTGGAAGAAGTTCCTTCCGAAAAATCTTGCATTTCAACTAAAGCTGTCTTCATTCCAGAAGCCGCTGTTTGTAAAGCAAGCCCTGCGCCTGTGATTCCACCACCAATAATCAACACATCAAATTGTTCATTTTTTAATCGTTCAATATTTTCTGAACGATTTTTGTAAGAAAACATCTCTCCCCCTCCTTTTAGTAAGCGCTTACTAAAACAAGTATATAATAGAGCGTACATTTTGTCTTTTCTCCAACTCATACTTTTTCTCACTTTATTTTTAGAATAAAAAAAGAAGCCATGAATACTCATAAGAGTAATTCGTAGCTTCTTTTGTAAATTCATAGTATTATTAAAATTGTATTAGAATTTATCTTAGTACCAACCATTAGCAAGCCAGAATGATTGAGCAGCTTCCCATGAACCATAACGTTCAGAAACATAAGCGTCTGCTACTTTTTCTTGGTTTGCAGCTGAGTAGTCACCATTTAAGTATGATGAATCTAATTGGTAACGACCAATATATCTACCATTTGTTGCTGTATAAGAACCGCTTGATTCTTTTTGTGCAATCCATTCTTTTGCAGAATTTGAAGTAGATGCTGTTGTTGTAGCTTCTTCAGTGACAGCTGAAGTTGTTGCTGGTGTTGATGTAGTTTCTTCTACTGTAGTTGTAGGTGCAGTAGTAGTTGTTGTAGTTGTTGTTGCTGCTGTAGTAGTTGCATCATCAGCAGTTGGGATAGTTAATTGTTCCCCTGCAAAAATCATGTTTAAGTTTGAAATACCATTAGCTTCAGCAATTTCTTGGATGCTTGTGCCAGAATATTTTTGAGAGATCGTTGATAAGTTATCACCAGATTGTACTGTGTATGCTGTATCTGCACTTGCTGCTGTTGTTCCCATCAATAATGCGCCGGCCAAAGTTGTTCCTACTAGTAAAGTTTTAAGTGATTTCATGTATTTCTCCTTTTAATTACGTTTTTTATACGTTCTTCTTCGTTTCAACATAGATAACTTTACCATTTGAAAACATTTCATAGGTAATAGAACCATGACATTTAATGACAAAATACGTATTTTTTTTAACATTTGTAATATTCACTAACACCATCAAAAGAAAAAAAGCTTATAAAACCTTATTCAATAGGTAAAGTAAGCGTTTTTTGCGTTTTGGGATTTTTTATACGAAATTTGGATTTTCTGTAATATTTGAACATATTAAAAACAAAAAAAAGAAGAATTCTGCTGCTTTTCGTACAAAAAGTCAAAATAATTCTTCTTTTTTCTGCTTATTTTTCATGTTTTTCATACTTTGTTACTTTTATGAAATTTGTTATTTGGAAAATTCGTTCTTATTTTTCGAATTACCCAAACTACCATTCCTCTCATGACAGAGCACTCCTCTTTCAAACATTCAGTAATTTCTGGCAATATCAGTACTATTATTGGCGATAATTTACAAGATATTTTATAATTTTAATAAGAAGATATTGGATTTCATGTTATTAATAAAAGGAGCGATGCTTATGACTCGTTATCGTGAACGCTTAGTTTTTATAGTTTTCATGTTTTTCTTTTCTCTATTATTGGCTACTATCTTTGTATTTCCACAAGCTTCCTTTTTTTTAGAAAAAATTTTATTGCTTGGTTTACTTGCCTTTATTTTACAATTATTTATAAAAAAGAGAGAAAGAAAAAGAAAACCGATTGTCCAGATCAACCGCCAACTTGCTCGCATCCTAAGCCTACCGTTTTTCCCACAAGTCCAGTTTCCCACAGGAAATAAAAGCACATACGCACCTTACTTAGCCATCGATTACACCAATCAACTTTTACAGATACCTATTGAAAATATTGTTGATCAATCTGAGACACAAATTATCCCTTTTGAACTCATTCGTGAGCTTCACCTCCATCTTCCAAATGAACCTGTTTGTTCAACCTATTTTGGTCATGGCTGCTATTGGGAGCAATCCCTCAAAGATTTACGTGCACGTTATGATTTATCGGATAAATCCCTTGCTTTGACTTTTATCTTAGAACCAATGCATCATTTCCCAGAGCAACTGACTTTGCCATTAACAGATATTTCTATCCCACTAAATTATCAGGAAGAACTTAC
>JBKEDT010000076.1:0-15899 GCA_047975565.1 Enterococcus sp.
AACAGAAGGGTCAATTCCATTTGCTGCTGCAGATCCATTACGTGCAATCCCAAGTTTCATTGTCGGTTCTGCCATTACAGGTGGACTTGTTGGTGCACTAGGTATCAAACTTCTTGCTCCTCACGGCGGAATCTTCGTTATCTTTTTAGTAAGTCAACCTTGGTTCTACTTATTATTTATCGCAATTGGTGCAATTGTTTCAGGAATTCTATTAGGAATCTTAAAGAAACCTGTTCAATCACCTGTTGAAGTATAGACAAACATCAAAAGACTTGGCACACAAAATGTGTACCAAGTCTTTTTTGATTACCTATAAATCTTAATGGGTTGTCCCTGCATTCCCTGAGATATCTTCTTTATTTTTGACTGCTGCTTCTACTGCATAAGTCAGCGAAGCTGCAATATCTGTTAAGGACATAGATGGTGTTCCAACAGGTCGGTCAATTACTTGATCCGGTGAGAAAGGCACATGGATAAAACCGCCGCGAATCGTTGGAAAAGATTGCTGAATCAAATGCAGTAATCGATACATAATATCGTTGCAGACAAACGTCCCTGCAGTATAAGAAATATATGCTGGTAACCCGTGTTCTTGGACGTTCTTCGTCATCGCCTTAATCGGTAGTGAGGTGAAATACGCATCTGGCCCCTCTTGTTCTAGTTTCGTATCAAAGGGTTGATTTCCTTCATTATCTGGAATACGTGCTTCTGCTAAATTGATGGCCACACGTTCAAACGAAAGTGCACTACGTCCTCCCGCTTGCCCAACGCAAATCACGATTTCTGGTTGGTGTTTCTTAATTGCTTCTTGAACAACTAAACTACTCTTTTCAAAAACAGTTGGTACCTCTAATTTGATAATTGTTGCACCTGCGATCTCATTTGGCATTTTCTTCACCGCTTCATACGCAGGATTTACTTTATCTCCACCAAATGGATCAAATCCAGTTACTAATACCTTCATTCTTTTTCCTCCTATTTAAATAAAATCATATAGATGATTTGGAATACTAACATAAAAATAGCAATAAACAATTGGTTTTTGATAACACCATATTTGTCTTTCATTTCTAACATTGCTACTGGTACAATATTGAAATTTGCAGCCATTGGCGTTAGTAATGTTCCACAGAACCCACATGTCAAAGCAACCATTCCTATCAGCGCTGGATTCGCACCCTGACTGAAGACAAACGGCGCACCTATCCCGACAGTCATTACGGTAATTGCAGCAAACGCATTACCCATGATGATTGTAAAAATAACCATCCCCAATGCATAGATAATAATACCAATATTTACATTTCCTTCTGGTACGACCGTCCCAACAGCTCGTGAAATAATCGTCCCGACACCAGCACTAGTAAATATAGCTCCTAATGAAGCTAGCAGCATTGGTAACATACTCAATGGTCCAACAGTCCCTAACATATCTGCCGCATCATCTAAGAAAGTTGTTGGGCGATTGTCACGAGAGAAGAACATCAGGATCAGCATCGCTACCAATACACCAAACCCTACACCTACTAACGCTCCTAGGTTCGTAAATAAAGCGAATAAAATAGCAAAAACACCAATACTTAATGCAGGTATAAATATTTTCATACCTAGTTTCTCTGACATTTTTTCCATATATGCTTTTGATGGTAAACGGCTATCTCCTTTACCAACTTTCTTAGCAATTGCAGGTATCGTCATTACAAAAATCAAAATACCACTGACTAGTGCGGGTAACCACCGACCAAACCCAATGACAATTCCTAAAATCGTCCAAAAAGTCGCCGTACCATAGCGATTTTTATTGGTCGTATCCATTAAATTTTTTATACCCGTATAAATCAATACTAACCCCATTATGATATATAACAACTCAAGCAATTTTTCACTTAATAACACTTCTTGACTCATAAAAAAGTTCATCTTATTTTATTGCCCCTTTCCTAGCGGGTAATATTTTTTCGCTAATTTTTTCTCTTTTAAGTAGAAATACACAGCCGAAACAACTAAAGCTACAACTGCTACAGGTACTTCTACTAACGCTAATTGCCCTAATGTTACTTCATAACCTAGATCCTTGAGCGTTGATTGAACAAGCAATGCACCCGCACCACCAATAAATAGCACTTGACCAAAGAACCAACAAATGTTCTCCATAGCAGATGCCATTCCTTTTAGCTCTTCTTCATGCTCAGGATGGACTTCTAAGCCTTTAGATTCAATCGTACCTAGTGCCATCGGTAATATAATTGGGCGAACAAATCCTGCAACACCACCAAAACTAACATTGAATGCCGCAAAAATTATCCGAAATATTCCATAAATATCAATAATCATGCCGGCAGAAACTTTTTCAAATTTTTTGATCAATGTTGCGGCAGATTCTTTCAATCCATTTCTTTCTAACGTACCCGTCGCTAACATAATAATAATAAAAATAGCCATTCCTCGATTACTCACAAAACTAGTGCCTAGTAATTCAAGCATCCCTTGAATACCTAAGCCACCTGTCAGTGCAGTAACCACTAGTGCGACCATCACAATCAAAATCGAATCTAGTTTAAATGCAAAACCCAAAATGACAATCAACACACCTAAAAGACTTAAATAATTTTCCATACACGCCTCCTAAATAAAAATATGTTATTTATTATAGAGGAATAGTGAGATAAAATATAGATAGTTTTTATGAATTCTCATAAATAAATGTCAGAAAATTCTTTAATTTATTTATCTAACTCTTTTTTAACTATAAAAAAACAAATTGTTCGTTTTTAGACGTGTTTGTTCCCGTAAAAATAGTTTTTCAAAGCAAAAAAATAATATAGCGTCCCCTTACTTATTTATGCAATAAATGAGAGTACGCTATATAGAAAAAGAAAATATGATTAAAGAGATAGTTTCCCTGTTATAAAAAGAATCAGTGCGGCAAAGCCAATCAAAGTGACACTAACTAATAAAATAGAATCTAGTTTCGTTTCTTTATGAGATTTTTCTTGTTCTTTTTTTGCAATAAAATAAAAATACACACCTGGAAGAAACAAAACCAGAACCAGCATGATCTCGGTAAACGCTACTACAAAGATTGCCCAAATTTGAAAAGCGCTGGCCAGCGTACCAACTAAAAACTGTCCCCATTCTTTTCTTAACCAAGACAACTTCATTTGGTATAATCCTAAAAATAACCATGTAAAGAAAATCGCAGCCGTTCCTAAAGTATAGGCAAAATTGTAGGCACTATCCGTAAAGAGCAATGATAATAAGAAAATATTCGTACAAATGGTTGTTAAGACAATGGCATGTGTTGGCGCATTTTTTTTGTTTACTCTTCCCCAACGCCGAGGTAACAACTGCTCATCTGCCATATTACGCATGGTTTCAACTGGCAAAATCGTCCAAGAAAGCCAAACACCGATCAGTGAAATAATCAATCCTACATTGATCAAAACTGCTCCCCATTGACCAACCATCAATTCAAAAACATATCCCATTGCAGGCTGTGTCTGGATTTTTTGCAGTTCAGATAACGGCATCGCACCGTACGGAAGCATCGAAACTAAAATATAAACAATCAATAAACCAATAATACCCACAATCGTCGCTTTCCCTACATCTGATTTTTTCTTTGCACGTGACCCGACAACAGATGCGCCTTCGATACCAACAAATACCCATAACATAACCATAATACAACTAAGAACTTGAGAAGAAAATGGGACAGTATTTCCCATTGTATCAACGATGTTACTACTTGAAAAATTTTCAGCAAATTGTGGAAAAGAGAACGTGACCAGAGCTACTAGCATAAATAAAAACAATGGCACTAATTTGCAAATCGTCACTACAGTATTTACATAACTCGCATTTTCTACCCCGCGGTTAACAAGCCACGCATATCCCCAAAGCAAGCATGTACTAAATATGACCGATGGAACGTTTTGTCCATCGCCAAAAATAGGAAAGAAATAGCCAAGCGCGCTCATTAGTAGCGTCGCAAATGCTACATTTCCTAACCAGCACGTCAGCCAATAGCCCCAACCACTAATGAAGCCTGCTACTCGGCCAAATCCTGCTTCAGCATAACAATATATTCCACCATCAAGATCCGGCCTCTTTTTATTTAGATTATTGATTGATAAACAAAGCATCAACATTGCTCCACCAACAAGTCCCCAACTAAAAAGCGCTGGTGCTCCGGCAGAGCCGGAAATGTCTGTCATAATACCAAACACGCCACCGCCAATAGCTGAACCGATAACTATCGCAGATAACGGGATTAATCCGAGCCCTTTTTTCTGATCCGTTTCATTCATACACGTGCCCTCCAAAAAGCGTTTTCATGATTTAATTATAACATACCTTAGTTTTTGTTCCTCTATCGAATAAAAAAAATCGAATGGAAATTAATTATCCATTCGATTCTTTTTAATTGGTACAGTTTGTACCGCTTTTTGTTTTCTTTGCGTATAATAAAGCGTAAATAATCCAAGGAGAACCACAAGATACCCTAATGGCATTTTCAATTGACCGACAGGAAGTAATAACAGGAATCCGATACAAAAAACTGTTGGAATCATGATAGAATAATACAATTTCATATCCATCTTTCTCACCTCATGCTTTTTGGATTTCATTTAGTTGCTTTAACTGTTTATAGCCTAGAAAAACAACACGTAAATGATTATCATTTTTTTTCAAGTCAAAGCGAATCGTCCCTTTTCTCTTTTTTGGTCGACTCATTTTCACATCACCAAGTGTCGCTTTTAGTTCATCGATAGGCAAATGTGCCAACGCTTCGTCTGGAATGTAGATACGCAATATCGTCATGTATTCTGGATAACGCTCATCATTGATATCGATTTCTAAATACTCCCGAATATAATAACTATATGCTCGAATCCCTTCGTCTAGAGATACTTCTGGATTAATGATTTTATATGTCATCATTCGTAAACTTTGCTCATCAACCCATGGAAAGAACGCTTGTGCATTTAACGATCCCTTCACTCGTCGTTCATTTGTTGTGTTTTGCAATATGTCATAGGAACGGGTAACAAAAAATGTTGCATTTTTTTTATTTGTCGGTTGCATTTTTTGATTCTGATATTGAACCGTTTGAATTGACTTATTTGAATACGCATATTCAATAAATGGTTCTTTCAATAACCCTACTCCATTATCCCAAGCAATATGATCAAATCCCAGTTGATCACGGTAATATTGCTGGTATTGTGTATTTAGTTCATACTTCCAATTGAATGGATCTCGATACAGCTGAACTTTCAAACTTTCACCAGACAATTTCTCAATCTTCTCCACTTGTTGTACATCTAAAAAGATACTTTGTGGAATCAATCGATAATATGCTTTACTATAGTACATCTGCCAGCAAGATGTAAGACATAATCCTTGGTAAAACAAGTCATACCCTGGTAGTTGATTACAATCTACAACTGTCTCCCCGTCTTCTCCTTTCATCTTCGGAAGTTTCTTTGTTTCCTCTTTTGACTCAAAAATTTCTCTGATTTCCATTTTTTCCGTATTATTATAGAGATATTCTTCGTATGAGCGAAGATAGGCGAATAATCCATTTTTAGACATCTTCACTTGGAGATAGTCTTCAATCAACGTACGTTTCTCTGAAAAAACTGCTTGAGTGAGTACACATTTAAGCGTCAGCATATGATTGGCATACTGGATGCTACACTCATTCCATTCATCCCCTATGATCATCCACAATTCTCCAGAATCAACTGTTGCCAATTGCTGGTGAACATTTTTTAAATCAAAGGGTTCTTCAGGTTGATTGTACAAATGAAACATTGTTGGTGGAAAGAGCAAACGTATTAAAATAAGTGCATCCTCTATTTCCGTTTTTGTCGTTTGTTCATCCAAACGAATAAGTTCTAATGTCATCAATAATTTATCTTCCATAATCATTTACTCACTCCTTTCAAATCGTTTTATAATTTTATTATAACGATAATAAAGAAAAAACAAAAATTTAACGCCCTTGAATAGCTAGACTAGTTTTTTTAGTAAATCATGGTACACTAGTCATACGAGGTGAAATTAATGGGCTTAAAATTTGAAAGTAATGATAATCTAGACAAATTGTTTGAATCTTTTGCAGTTGACCCAGATAAAAAGGTCGCTTCTAAAGATGAAATTGATCGTTTCTTAAAACCAGAAAAAAAAGAAGACAAAAAAAAGGCGAAAGGTAAATAATTACCTTTCGTCTTTCTATTTGTCTAACCCTGTAGCAGCTTCGATAGCCGCCCAAGCCTCTTCTTTTCCTTGTTTTGTAACAGAAGAGAAAAGAATAAATGTATCCGTATCAACAAACTCTAAAGCTTTTTTGATTTCACTTTCATGCTTGTTCCATTTTCCACGAGGAATTTTATCTGCTTTTGTTGCCACTACGATGACGGGGATATCGTAATATTTTAGAAATTGATACATTTGAATATCTTCTTGCGATGGTCGATGACGCACATCAACCAAGGAAATAACCGCATCTAATTGTTCGCGTGTAGTTAAGTAAGTTTCGATCATCTTACCCCATTTTGCACGCTCTGTTTTAGATACTTTTGCATACCCATACCCTGGTACATCCACAAAATGTAGTTTATTTTCGATTAAATAAAAATTTAGTGTTTGTGTTTTACCTGGTTTTCCAGATGTACGCGCCAAATTCTTACGTTCAACTAATGTATTGATAAATGAAGATTTTCCTACATTTGAGCGCCCTGCCAAAGCGATTTCAGGCAAATCGCCTTCTGGGTATTGTTTTGGCTGTACTGCACTAATGACAATCTCTGCATTATGGACTTTCATCTTGTTCACTCCTTTAAAAAAGCTCAGGATCGACGGTTTCGACCCTAAGCTCTATTTATGCTTATCTTAACCTGCTTTTTCTTCGTTATTTTTGAATTCAATCACAGGTTTTCCAGTTTGTTCAGCTGCTTCTTTTGTGATGATTACTTTTTCGATGTTTTCGTTTGAAGGAATATCAAACATCACATCCATCATGATTTCTTCAATAATCGAACGTAATCCACGTGCACCAGTATTGCGTTCAATCGCTTTGTCTGCAATTGCTGTTAGTGCATCAGGTTCAAATTCAAGTACTGTATCATCTAGAGAAAGTAATTTTTGGTATTGTTTTACCAATGCATTCTTAGGTTCCGTCAAAATACGCACTAAGTCAGCACTTGTTAGTTTATCTAACGCAGCCATCACTGGTAAACGCCCAATGAACTCAGGTATCAATCCAAATTTAAGTAAATCTTCTGGGATGATATGTTGCATGATACTTTCATCTTCAGCAAATTTTTGGTTATTTGCACCGAATCCAATAATTTTTTCACCTAGTCGATTTTTCACGATTGACTCGATTCCATCAAAAGCACCACCAACGATAAATAATACATTGGTTGTATCGATTTGGATGAATTCTTGATGTGGATGTTTACGTCCACCTTGAGGAGGAACGCTAGCAACTGTACCTTCTAAAATCTTAAGTAAGGCTTGTTGAACACCTTCACCTGAAACATCACGAGTAATCGATACATTTTCACTTTTACGTGCAATTTTATCGATTTCATCAATATAAATGATTCCCTTTTCTGCACGTTCTACATTATAATCTGCAGCCTGTAACAGTTTTAAAAGGATATTTTCGACATCTTCACCAACATAACCAGCTTCAGTTAAACTAGTTGCATCTGCAATAGCAAATGGAACGTTTAATGTTTTTGCTAGTGTTTGAGCTAAAAATGTCTTCCCTGAACCAGTTGGTCCAACTAAACAAATATTACTCTTTTGAAGTTCGACATCATCAGTCGTAGCCTCTACTTGTTGGTTTACACGTTTGTAATGGTTATATACCGCAACAGCTAAAGAACGTTTTGCACGATCTTGCCCAATAACGTAATCATTTAAGACATCTAGAATTTCTTGAGGTTTAGGTACTTCAGTAAATTCCCGTACAGCTTCTTCATAAAATTCTTCATCAATGATCTCTTTACATAGATCAATACATTCATTACAGATGTAGACACCTGGTCCAGCAACAATTTTCTTTACTTCTTCTTGAGTCTTTCCACAAAAAGAACAACGTACTGTTTCGTTGCCATTTGTATTGTCGTACATGGTCTTCACCTCTCAGCTTGCAACATGTGCAAGTAAATATCAAGACTAATATAGTCTTTTATTATAATAACACAGTTTAATGAAAAAGCAAAAGCAACGATTGATTCATCCAGTATGCACTAAAAATTTAGGAAATCAGACCTTTCATCCTTCATCTTATTGCTTTCTTATAATATATTACGCGCTCTTTTTATTTCATTTTTATTTTGTCAAAAAAAGCAGCCAAAACGAAAATAAATTTCTGCTTTGACTGCTTCAAATGATAATTCAGTTGACTTTGTCTACAATTTTAGGAAGATTTACGCTTCTTTTGCAGTTCCAGTAATCAAATCGATTGCTTTTTTCATAACAATATCATGTAATAGCATATCCTCTGTTAAAACACGTTTGATTTGGTCAACAGGCATGTTGTAGTTTTCTGAAAGTTCTTTGATTTCTGCATCCACTTCTTCTGGAGTTGCTTCAAATCCTTCAGCTTTAGCAACAGCTTCAATCACAAGGTTTGTTTTTGTACGAACTTCTGCTTCGCCTTCAAATTGTGTGTGTAAGTCTTCTTCTGTTGTATTTGTTAATTGATAATACATTTCAGGAGAAATACCTTGACGTTGCATGTTGTTTAAAAATTCGTCCATTGAACGGTGTACTTCGTCGTGAACCATTACATGTGGTAATTCAACGATTTCTGCATTTTCAACAGCTAAACGGATAGCAGCTTCGTCTTTTGCATCATCAGCAGCTTTTTCTTTTGATTCAGTAAGTTCTTTAAGATATTTTTCTTTTAATTCAGCTAATGTAGATACTTCTGAATCAACATCTTTAGCAAATTCATCGTCTAATTCAGGAACTTCTTTTTCTTTTACTTCATGAATTGTTACTTTGAAGATAGCTTCTTTACCAGCTAAATCTTCTGCTTGATAGTCTTCAGGGAATGTAACAGTTACATCCATGTTTTCGCCTGATTTATGACCAACTAATTGATCTTCAAATCCAGGGATGAATGAATTAGAACCTAATTCTAATGAATAGTTTTCACTTTTACCACCTTCGAAAGCTTCGCCATCCACGAATCCTTCAAAGTCGATAACAACAGTGTCGCCATTTTCAGCAGCTGTATCTTCTTTAACAACTAATTCTGCTTGTGCATCTTGTTCGTTTTTGATACGAGCATCTACGTCAGCATCTGTTACTTCACGGTCTTGTTTTTCAACAGTTAGATCTTTATATTGACCTAATTTAACTTCTGGTTTTACAGTAACTTCTGCAGTGATTACCCAGTCTTCACCTTTTTCCATGCTTTCAACATCGATTTTAGGTTGTGCAACAGGATCGATTCCTGCTTCAGCAACAGCTGCATCATAAGCAGCAGGTAATACTGCGTTCAAAGCATCTTCATATAAGGCTTCTTCGCCGTACATACGGTTAAATACTTGACGAGAAACTTTCCCTTTACGGAAGCCTGGTACGTTTAAGCTTCCTTTTACTTTATTAAACGCTGTAGTTAATCCTTTTTGGATTTCGTCTTGCGCGATTGAAAATGTTAACACACCATCATTGGCGCCTTTTTTTTCCCATTTTGCAGTCATTTGTTTCCCTCCGAGTTACAAAAAATTTATACATCAAAATTGTTTTATGCATACCATTAAATAGTACACTATGGCTTACAAATTGTAAACAGATTGAAGCAAGTGAAACACTCTTTTTCATAACATTTTTACCATTTTCGGCAAAAAATTAGAACATCTCTTGCATCTTTTCTGTTACAAACTGGTGTTTTTTCAAAAATAACGGTGTAATCCCTTCGATTGGTGTTTCCGAAAGTAATTGGCGATAGTACAAAAGACTTTGCTCTATCCACCATTTGGGTTCGACGATCAATGTTTCAAACGTTGGGTATGCCATGGCCGACTGAAAAGAAAGTTCTTGCAAAATACCAGTAGTAATACTTGGATCATCTGAGCTTCTTTCAATTTGTTTAAGACATTCTAAATATCCAAGTTGCTTCTCTGGGAGAACTAACTGCTTAGGTATCACTTCGATTTTCTTCTCATCAAACGTACAAAATGCCATCGTTTCATCCATCGCTACCTGTACTGATATTTCAAGTGCTTTTGCCCGAGTCAGCGGATGTAACAGCTTATTTATAAAGATTTTTTTCATTGTATCTCTAAAACTTTTATAAGGAAGACTCTCTAAATAAGTCATTACATGTAACTGTTCCATTACAGATTTTGATTCCAAATGTTCGACCAAACCACAGATTTCTTCTACTCGTTGGCTTTCAAATTGAAGCATAAATTGCTCTGAATGTTCGACTTGATTTAATATCGTGTCTTTAAATTCTTGATCAAAATCGCCTTGTCTAATCAGTTTGCGGACTTCTATAAATGATTTTTGTTGAAGTAACAAACGAAAGTAAACAGTCGCACGATCCTTTTGTTCAAGAAACTCCTGTTCGTTTTCTTTAGCCAGTGCCAGTGCCTCATTCTCTTTTCCTAATTCCAATAAGCATAGAACAAGTAATTGTACCGTTTCAAACGAACTGTCGATTTCATACGCTTGTTCGAGTAGTTGTTTCGCATGAAAAAAATTTTTCTCATTCATAGATTGTTGTGCAATACGTACTAAATCTTCGTATTTTTTTGGAAATTGACTTATTTCACTCATCTACATTCATTCCTCATTTCTTCGTCTATCTTAACAAATCTACCTAACAAAAACAAAGCGACTGAGACAGTTTTATGTCCTAGTCACTTTGTTTACATAATTTATTTATATTAGACTTTTTTTGCATCTACTCTAATTCTTGATCGAATGCTCGCATTAAATTGATCGTTACGACACTCGTATCTGAAAGATAGTCCCCTAAATGCTGCTTTTTCCGACTAAATGCCGCCGGTAAGTACCCCAGTAAAAGAAGAGGATATTTCAAAATAAAACGACATGCTCCTTCACGAACAAGAACCGTCTGCCAACTTAATTCCGTACTCGTCAGACTCACCACTCGGATACCAAAAATCATTTTGCCAATTGTTTGACCATGATTAAGTTTGGTAAGCAAGATGAAATACCCCAAATAAATTCCTAAACTAAGTAGACCATACACACTAAGATAGCTTGAGGATCTTGATAAAGCAGTCAAGTTAGCCAATGATCCTAAAAAGATAGAACTTATAGTGGCAATACATAGCAAATCCACTAAAAATGCAACCAACCGTATCCAAAAACCGGCATAAAAATAAAGAGGAAATTTTACCATTGACGAAGATTCATCTTGTTCTGGCAAACGGAGTTTTTGCCAATTTTTTCTTTGCTCTACTACCTCTTCCTTTGAAAGCTTTTCATGTGCAGATAATGTTAATACTTTTTGATGAAATTCTCGATTCTCCGGACCTATTGCAGGGCGGTGTGTATCGTTAGGCTCCTTAGTTTCGTCAGAATGGATATCCGTCACAGTTACTCACCTCCGTAAAAATACATAGCTCTTGGTGAATTGGTCATGCCCATACTGCTTAATGCTGAAACAATTTTGCTACTCTCAGACGCCTTCATCTCTTGGAACTCCGTGATTTTTGCTCCTAACCACGTACTAGCAAACCCGCTAACTGGAGTTTCATAGACGACCAATTGTGCATCTTGTAAATCATGTTCCGAGCGCAGTGCGTCCAGTGCATCTTCAGGAAATCCGATTTCATCGACTAACCCGACTTCTTTTGCTTGCACACCATCATAGATTCGTCCATCCGCTAATTTCTTCACTTCAGCTTCTGACTGTTCTCGTCCAGTACTAACTACCTTAACAAAGCGATTATACGCGCTGTCAACATAAGCTTGGAGTACTTCTTCATCCTCGGTAGTAGGCTCTCTTGTACTTGAACCGATATCCTTCAATGCACCGCTTTTTGTTGTTGTATCTTCTACGCCAAGTTTCTCCAATAACCCAGAGTAATTTAAACTTGACATGATTACGCCGATAGAACCAGTAACCGTTTCTTCTGTAGCATAAATTTTATCTGCATTTGCCGAGATATAGTATCCTCCACTTGCTGCAGTATTTTTCATGGATACATAAAGAGGAATCTTTCGTTCAGATTGGATTTTTGTCAATTCACGTGCGATTTCTGCACTTTCATAAACTCCCCCACCTGGTGAATTCACTTCTAAAAGAATTCCTTTAACAGAATCATCTTCTTCGATTGCTTCCAGTTGATCCATAAATTCTTCATGATTGTACCCTTCAGATGAAAATAAGCTAGATGTTCCACCACTAATGATCGTTCCATCCACTGATAACTGCGCGATTTTTTTTGAGTCATCCCCATCTTCGATCACAACCGGTTGCATCTCATTTTCACTAAAAATGCTACTTAAGTCTGGTGTACTTATTGCTTCATTCATTTTTTGTGTAAGTGATGAAGTCACTAAAGATACCACCAGTAACCCTGCTGCAATACCAACTGCAAGCCAACGTCTAGAATTCATTTATTTCCTCCTATTATTTACGCAAGATTTAGTAAAGATTCTGAATAACTATTATTGTCTCTTCTTCTCCAGTTGCAGACATCTTCTCTGCCTTTTCTACCAAACTATATCCTGAAAAAGTTTCATTTGTTAAGACGTCTTTTACTTCAAATGATTTTGCCTTTTCGATTGAAAAAGCATCTGGTGCTATTTCTTGGATACTATCCCACCCAGTATTCAAGAAAACTTTTGTTTCATCCGTTGTTGCCTGATTTTCGTCTAATTGTGCAACGATTTTTTTTAACTCTCCCAAAGTCATGATATCTATTTCTGTACTCATTGCTCAACCTCCTATCCTTATCCATTGTACCGAACTCTATTCGAACTGAACAGTAAAAAATCCAGATTATTTTTTTCATTTTTTTCAATTATTTATATTTATTGACACAGCTAGAACTTAGTAGAAAACTCATTTTTTCTTAAGAGCACCCTCCAAAGATAGATATATACCAATAACATTTTTGAATTAAATCATTGACACAAAACTGTTAAAAAGGTATCATTTTATTAGTTTCCAGAATATTTATCAAAAACAAAAGAACTATACCATTTAGTTAGCGCCAGATCTGTTTTGACAGATGACGAGGAAGAAGCTTATCGAAAATTCGGCGGATAGCTTCAGGGACTGCACTCTAAAAAAAAGAAATAAAAATTGTCTGTGAGGACATAACAAAAGTCTTTTTATGCAGCTGGAAACCTACAAGTAGATAGTTATTTAGATAAGAAAGTAGGAATAATGTCATGTGCGGAATCGTTGGAATTATTGGAAAAAGCAATGCAGAACAAATTTTATTAAGTGGATTAGCTAAATTAGAATATCGTGGCTATGACTCAGCCGGTATTTTTGTTGCAGATGGTACTTCGGATCATCTTTTAAAATCAAGTGGTCGCATCAAAAACCTTGAAAAAAAAGTAACACCCGAAGTAACAGGAACCATCGGTATTGGACATACACGCTGGGCTACACACGGAGAACCTTCAGAAGAAAATGCACACCCACACACTTCAGCAAGCGGTAGATTCGTCTTAGTTCACAATGGAGTTATTGAAAATTTCGAAGAGTTAAAGCAACAGTATCTTTTAGATCATCATTTTGATGGAACTACAGATACAGAAATCGCAGCACATTTAATCGAAGTATTTGTCGATAAAAGCAACGACGTTTTAATTGGATTCAAAGAAGCACTAAAAGCAATCAAGGGATCATATGCTTTTGCTATGATTGATCGTCGTAACCCAGAACAAATTTATGTAGCGAAAAATAAGAGCCCCTTACTTCTTGGTGTGGGAGACGGATTTAATGTCATCGCCAGCGATGCGTTAGCAGTTATTGACCAAACCAAACATTTTGTTGAAATCAATGATGGTGAAGTCGTTACTGTCACACCAACATCATTTAAAATAGAAACCTTAGCGGGCGAAACAGTAGTTCGTGAATCTTTTGAAGCAAAAATCGATGCATCAGATATTGAAAAAGGAACCTATCCTTACTACATGCTAAAAGAAATCGATGAACAGCCAGCAGTTATGCGTAGAATTTCACAACACTATTTAGGAAAGAATAGCGACGGTTTAGAGGCTGGCTTGCTTGCTAAGCTACTAGAAAGCGATAGAATTTATATTGTTGCTTGTGGAACTAGCTACCATGCTGGGTTAGCTAGCAAGGAAGCTCTTGAAAAATTAACAAACCTACCCGTAGAAGCTCATCTAGCAAGTGAATTTGGCTATCATATGCCTATCCTATCGCAAAAACCATTTTTCATTTTCCTTAGTCAAAGCGGTGAAACAGCTGATAGTCGTCAAGTACTCGTTCAAATCAGTCAATTAGGACATCCTACCTTAACAGTCACAAACGTTGCTGGATCTACATTATCTCGTGAAGCTGATTTTACTATGTTACTTCATGCTGGACCAGAAATAGCTGTTGCATCGACAAAAGCATACACTGCACAAATAGCTGTCTTAACGATTTTGGCTAAAATCGTAGGTGAAAACAAAGGAATTGAAGCTGCACGTAACTTTGACATTGCGCATGAATTAAGTTTAGTTGCTACAGTTATGGAAAGCATTATCCTTGAAAAAGATAAATTAAAAAAACTCGCTGGTACTTACTTTGATAATCAAAAAGATGCATTTTTCATTGGACGAGGTGCTGATTACTTCGTTTCTATGGAAGCCGCTTTAAAGCTAAAAGAAATCAGCTACATCCATGCAGAAGGATTTGCCGCAGGTGAATTAAAACATGGTACAATCGCTCTAATTGAGAAAAATACCCCTGTGATCGGTCTTATCAGTGATCCAGTTGCAGGAACACACACACGTGGAAATATCAAAGAAGTTGAAAGTCGTGGTGCACATACACTAACCATTTCAACTGAATCTTTGTCTAAAGAAGACGATTCTTTTGTCATCGGTGATGTCCACTCACTACTTACTCCTTTAGTAATGGTTATTCCAACACAATTACTTGCATATTATGCAACTTTAGCTCGTGGTCTAGATGTAGATAAACCACGTAATTTAGCAAAATCTGTTACAGTTGAATAACCCCTATACTCCATATAAATAACAAATGACCTAAAACGAAATTCTGTTTTAGGTCATTTTTGCTGCATTCCAAAATAAATATTTTTCATAAATAAGAATAGGGCTCTATAATAAATCGGACTGATAGAAAAAATCTATCGGTCCGATTTTGTGCGTGAAATAACAAAACATACAGAATTTCCGTTAGAATTAAGTCGACCAAAACAAATTCAAAGGAGGAAATCCTGTATGTCTGAACTTCATGGTATCAAACAATTACTAGAAATCAAAGATAAAAATATCAAAATCACTAAATTTACTACAAAGTACATCAACAACCAGCACTGTTCGGTAGCTTACGCTACCTTGACTAAGGACATCAAGCGATGTCCGAATTGTCATCAAAAAAATCAAGGAACAATTGTCAAAAATGGAACCAAAGTATCTCTGATTCACTTGCCTAAAAGCAGTAGCCATGCGAAGTACTTAAAACTAAAAAAGCAGCGGTATCACTGCCGAAACTGTCAGACTTACTTTACTGCCAATTCACCCATCATTGATCGCTTTTGTCACATCTCTAAGAATGTTCACTTACAGATTTTGGAAAGCCTGACAAATACCTGGGAAACGAGTAGCTAAACAAATCGGTGCTTCTTGGTCAACAGTTTAAAGAACCTTAGGCTCTTTAGCTTCTATGACGAAAG
>JBKEDT010000009.1:0-8578 GCA_047975565.1 Enterococcus sp.
ATGGTGACGCCAACGGGGATGAAAAACGGCGCGATATTACAGGTGAATGGGGCACACAAGTCGTCCACGCTGGCGATGTCGTTCGTTCATGGGTCACAGAGGCACCGAAGAATTGGCATTATATTGATGAGAATCCAGTAGACGAGACACAAGGCAAGAACGCAGTCTACTACGAAGTCACTAGCTCCGGTTATGAAGCACTTCAATTCAATCAATTGACGCCACGAACACAATCCGTTGGGCTGAATGCATCAACGAGTGATCTCGATGCCCAACTATCAAATTATGTAGATACTACAGAGTATCCAGACATTGATGCAATCAAATTTGTCAGTTATCCAGATACCAGCCAAGAAGGAGAAAGCGAAGGTGTTATTCAAATCGCCGAGAAACTAACGAGTGGCAAACGTGTGTTGTACAACTACACCGTACCATTCCAAGTAGAAAAACTGGCGGCGACAACGAAAACATTAGCTGTCACTCTAGGTTCAGGAACCGATAATCTTGCCTATTCTGCATTCATAGACAATGTGCAGTTGAATGGGCGTACGTATGATCCAAGTGAATATACCGTCAAGGCAACGCAAGGGGTCACTACACAAAGTGTAGGTGCAAAAACAATCAAACTTCGGGTCACATTGAAAGAAGACACAACGAAGACAGTTGATGTAGAAGCAACGTGTAATGTTCGTTGGGGAAGCACCGTGGCATTAGGCGGAGTTGAATACCCAAGTTCGCCAGATGAAGGACGGACGGTTGCGGCGTTTACGTTACTCGATGGAGCAATCGTCGCAACGCAAGGAAATACCGAGGATAATTATCAGATCCATACGGCCTTAACCGGAAATAAATACTATACATTTGACTGGTTTGATTTATCTAGTCAAGATGGGCTATCGATGACAGATGACCTACAAGGCAATCGACATCTTGAAGCAGCTGGATACGAAAAGAAACAAGATGTACTCGCAAGATGGACTAAACAACCTGTAACGAATGGGGATATCGTTCGAGCATACAATAGCGAAGCAGGTGCTCGGAATTGGTTGTACAACAATGCAAGTCAACAATTGAATGAAACAGCTGGCTTAAATAGTGTCTATTATGAAGTCACTGCTTCGGGCTACCAACCACTACATTTCAATCAGTTAGTTCCAACTACGAAGTCACTAAAATTCGGCATGACCAATGAACAGTTGGATCAAGAAATCGCGAATTATCTAGATTTCGGTGAGTTGACTTCATTAAAAGTAGAGAAATTCATCGATTATCCAGATACCTCCAAACTAGAGGACACAACAGGGAAAGTCCAAGTATCAGAGACACTTTCAACTGGTAAGAAGGTCTACTATGAATACACGATTCCATTTACAGTTGATTCAGAGAGCACGATTGATGTTTCTTTACCAACAACGATGCTCTTTGGCTCGACAGATGTCCAAGAGGGGCAAATCGTTTCGCCAGAATATACCTTGAAGAATCTGGGACCAGTTCCATTAAAAGTGAACGTGAACAAGGTCAGCATCCAAAACAATGCAGACAACCTTACGTTATTGTCTGCAGGGGACAAAGACCCTACCGATAAACAAGACGCCGTGAAGCTTTACTTGCAATACAAGCGGTCAGATTCTTCGGTATTGAACTCAATGCCACTACTTGAAGAAACAAAAGAAACAATCGGCACGTTAAATGCACAAAGCGAGCTAAGTCTAGAAGTAACAGGCACGTACTTTGGTGAGTACGGAGCAGAACAAAAACTAGATTTAGCCATTGAATTTGGTTTAACAGTTGATAATTGACTGTTTAGCATATATTTATATTATTATTAGGAGGAAACAAAATGAAAAAAACAATGATTCTATTTGCTGGTGCTGCTACCTTAGGTGTAGCTGCACTTAGCTCAGTCAACGCCTACGCGTGGGACGCTGGAGCGGCAGATCCAAATGATACGCCTCAAACGATTCAAGGAAAAGAATCGGCAACAGTTACTTTAGATGGAACATTCAAAGAATTCGATCCAACGACACCGATTGACCCAACAGACCCACCAATCGACCCAACAGACCCAGCGTGGATCGATGTCAAAGTACCAACAACAGTGGTGTTTGGTCAAACAGACGTAAGTAAAGCTGGAATCATCTCGCCAACCTATGAAATCGAAAACTTATCTGCACAAGGTGTGAAGGTTTCTGTAAAAAGCTTTACAAATGGAACAGACGCGGATAAATTGCCAAACATGACACTTGCCTTAGACAATACAACTTCTTCTACAAGTGTCTCTTTGGTTGACCCAACAACAGCACCAACATTCCCAAGTGAGGTCGCTTCACTTGCTAATACTGGAGATAAAATCAACTTTGAATTATCTGGGGAAGCTGGAACTGGTTACACATTTGATAAGGAAGTAAACCCACAATATACAATGGAACTTCAATTTGAAGTAATTTAAAGCGATGAAAGCGAAACGTTATCTTTTTTTGATGCTACTGCTAGGTAGTTGTTTGATTTCTGATGAAGTATCTGCTCAATCGGTATCTGTTCCATTAGAAGGTGTCTTTGGGAAGTCGACGAGCCCGACCACTCCTTCAACAGATCCCTCAACAAATGAGACAAATGAGGAAACGGATTCGACTGATTCGAAACAATCAACAGAATCAACGACTGAAAGTAATCAAAAGGTTCCTGAAACAAAACAACAAAAAAATAAACAGAAAAAGTCTGCGCTATCTACACAAGAGGATACACAAAAGACGAAAGCAAAAACCACTGTTTCAGGAACCACAACAAAAAAAGCACAAACCAAAACCACTTCCTCATCCACTTCATCAACTTCAAACACAAAGGATGCACCAACAAAGAAATCAAAACCATCAGCGGAGGCATCCACATCCAATACCACTCAAGCGACTTCAAAAAAGACAACACAATCAAAGAAAACAGACAATCGCTCATTAGTAAATAAAGTGATATATACGGCTGCTGGAATCAGCGGATTGTATCTATTGTTTTTACTACTAAAAAAAGCATATAGTATGACAAAAGGTTGATCCTTTGCACATAGTTACGAAACGATAAATACACAGATACCTAATGGACAAGAAGCAATTCACTGTTTCTTGATTCGTTAGGTATTTTTTTTTGACTGAAAAAAATAAGATCTTATGGGTTGACACTTTGCGATTACAGTTGTAAACTAAAAAAGTAGTTGAGATTACAAGTGTAATCGCAAAGGGGTGAAGAAACAAATGAACAATCAAGAGTTGGTAAAAATCAGTGATTCCGAATGGGAAATCATGCGTGTGGTTTGGACGTTAGGCCATGCAAATGCACAACAGATCACCGACATCTTAGCCACATCAAAAGAGTGGAAAGCTGCAACTGTCAAAACGTTACTAGGACGCTTAGTAAAGAAGGGCGCACTTTGGACGGAACAAGATGGTAAAAAATATATTTATCATCCAAACGTTTCGGAAAGTGAAACAGTAAAAAGCGCAACAGAAACATTGTTTGCACATATCTGTGCGAAACAAATCGGGAACACCATTGCGGAATTGTTAGAAGAAGCAGAGTTGACACCAGCAGATGTTGCACACTTACAAGAAGTTCTTGCGAACAAAACAACTGTTCCAACGATTGCATGTAATTGTATTCCAGGACAATGTGAATGTGCAAAGCATCAGGTAATGAATGAGAGCACCACTAAATAAAAACAACGAAAATCTAAGGAGACGATAACTATGAAACAACAATTTTCAATCGAAGGTATGAGCTGTAACCATTGTGTACAAAAAGTAGAACAAGCAGTAACGGATTTAGCCGGTGTTCAAAAAGTAAAAGTAGATTTGAAGAAGGGCAAGGGAACTGTCAAATTTGATGAAGGACAAGTAAACTCTTCACAAATTGCACAAGCCATTACAGAAGCAGGCTATCCAGCAGCGGTGAACTAAGATGGAATCCGAAGTAAAATTAACAACCTTTGTCATTACAGGGATGACTTGTGCAAACTGTTCTGCACGAGTCGAGAAAGAATTAAATGAACAACCGGGTGTAGTAACTGCCACAGTGAATTTAGCCACAGAACGTGCCAGTGTCCAAGCAGTAGAGACAACGACAGCCGAAGAATTGATCAAAAGTGTCGAATCAATTGGCTATGGAGCAATTCTGTATGACGATGCACATAAACAAAAAATCGTCGAAGAACAAAAGCGTCACCTAAAGAAAATGAAACAATCATTGATTGTAAGTACACTACTCACATTGCCATTGATGGTTGCAATGATTGCTATGCTGATGGGCAGTGAAGCCTCATGGGTACACTTCTTACATGAACCAATCGTTCAACTTGTTTTGGCAGTACCCGTTCAATTTGTGATTGGTGCCCGCTTTTATAAAGGTGCGTATCACTCCCTAAAAACAAAAGCAGCAAATATGGATGTCCTTGTATCTGTGGGGACATCTGCAGCATTCTTCTTGAGTGTCTACAATGGTTTCTTCTCACAGACATCTCATGAATTGTACTTTGAAAGTAGTAGCATGATCATTACATTGATTTTATTAGGAAAGTACTTGGAACATGTAACGAAAAACAAGACGACTGATGCAGTAAAAAAATTGATGGCACTACAAACAAAGACCGCACGTGTCGTTCGTAATGGAGAGGCACAGACACTTCCAATTGAAGCAATCAAAGTAGGCGACATTGTGGAAGTGCGTCCAGGAGAACAAATCCCAACAGACGGACGGATCTTAACTGGTCGTACAACGATTGATGAAAGTATGCTAACAGGAGAAAGTTTGCCTGTTGAAAAAACAGTGGATGCACAAGTATTTAGTGGCACGATGAATGTACAAGGTGTGCTTCAAGCGCAAGTAACACAAGTCGGTGGACGAACAGTGTTAGCGCAAATCATCCAAATGGTCGAAGATGCCCAAGGAAGTAAGGCACCGATTCAACAAATTGCAGATAGAATTTCTTCGATTTTTGTCCCAGTTGTTTTAGTTGTTGCATTCGTTACATTACTTTTAACTGGATTTATAACTGGAAATTGGGAACTTGCTTTGATTCATAGTGTGTCTGTACTTGTTATCGCTTGTCCATGTGCATTAGGGTTAGCAACACCAACTGCAATCATGGTAGGAACAGGTCTCGGTGCACGCAAGGGTATCTTGATCAAAGGTGGCGACATCTTAGAACGTGCAGCGCATTTAGATAGTATTGTTTTTGATAAAACTGGAACAATCACACAAGGGAAACCTGTAGTGACAGATTTCACAGGTTCAAACGAAGTATTGCAATTATTCAGTTCTCTTGAATATGCGTCAGAACATCCACTAGGACAAGCAATCGTTACGTATGGTACAGAATCCGGAATTGAATTCTTACCAGTGGAAGAGGTACAAGCAATTCCTGGCGCTGGAATCAGTGGAAGAATCAACGAAGTGAATTACTTTGCAGGAACAAAACGTTGGTTAGAAGACAAACAAATTACAGATCCAAAAGGCTTATTGACACACACACTTGAATCAGAAGGAAAAACAGTGATGTACTTTGCTGATGATACACAAGTGCTTGGTCGAATCGCCGTAGCAGATAAAATCAAACCGGAAGCGAAACAAGCCGTGGATGATTTGGTTGCTCAAGGTATCGAAGTGTACTTAATGACAGGGGACAATCAAAAGACAGCTCAAGTAATCGGACGTCAATTAGGGTTATCAGCTGACCAAATTTTTGCTGAAGTCTTACCTAAAGACAAAGCTTCGTATGTTCAAAACTTACAAAGCCAAGGGAAAATCTGCGCCATGGTCGGTGACGGAATCAATGATGCACCTGCATTGGCTTCTGCAGAAATCGGAATTGCAATGGCAAGTGGGACAGATATCGCAATGGAAGCAGCGGATATTACCTTGATGCAAAACAATCTGACTGCTGTAGCAGAAACAATTGATTTATCTAAAGCAACATTACGCAAAATCAAACAAAATTTATTTTGGGCATTTATCTACAATACAATCGGTATTCCATTTGCAGCACTTGGATTTTTAAATCCAATTATTGCAGGAGGCGCCATGGCATTTAGCTCAGTCAGCGTATTATTGAATTCATTGAGTCTAAATCGTAAGAAATAAGTGTTAGAGAACTGTAGAAAGAAGGGGTAATCATGGGGAAAAAGGTAGAGGATGAACACAAGAAAATGAATCACAAAGAAATGGATCACTCCATGCATATGAACCATGAGCAACATGAAGAAATGGATCACTCGATGCATATGGATCACGGAAGTCATGGAGGCATGGATCATTCCATGCACATGGGAAATTTTAAGCAGAAATTTTGGTTGTCATTGGTCTTGGCGATTCCAATTATTCTTTTTTCTCCAATGATGGGGATCGATTTACCGTTTCAAATTACTTTCCCAGGTTCACAATGGGTTGTGTTGGTCTTAGCAACAATTCTATTTATCTATGGAGGACAACCATTTTTAAGTGGTGCCAAAATGGAATTACAGCAAAAGTCACCAGCTATGATGACACTGATTGCCATGGGGATTTCTGTAGCGTATATTTACAGCGTATATTCATTGATCATGCAACAGTTTTATCATGTTCACGTAATGGATTTCTTTTGGGAACTAGCAACATTGATTGTTATCATGCTACTTGGTCATTGGATCGAAATGAACGCTATTTCAAACGCAAGTAATGCTATCCAAAAATTAGCTGAATTATTGCCAGAGTCAGTCAAACGTCTCACGAAAGATGGCAAAGAAGAAACTGTTTCGTTGAAGGAAGTACATGAAGGCGATCATTTGATTGTTCGTGCAGGGGATAAAATGCCAACTGATGGACGGATCATCAAAGGGGAGTCCATTGTTGATGAATCTGCTGTTACAGGTGAATCAAAAGGTGTTGCCAAAAAGGTATCAGATAAAGTAATCGGTGGTTCTGTCAATGGTTCTGGAACAATCACGATCGAAGTCACTGGCACAGGGGAAAGTGGTTATTTAGCCAAAGTGATGGAAATGGTTCGCCAAGCACAGGGTGAAAAATCAAAACTTGAAACACTATCTGATAAAGTTGCGAAATGGTTGTTCTATGTTGCTGCAGTGACTGGGATCCTTGCTTTCATCATTTGGTTGTTTGCAGCTGACTTGGGTACGGCATTGAACCGTATGGTAACCGTCTTTGTGATTGCATGTCCGCATGCATTAGGCTTAGCAATTCCATTAGTTATTGCACGCTCCACATCGATTGCTGCGAAAAATGGCTTACTACTAAAAAATAGGAATGCTTTAGAACAAGCCAATGAAATGGATACGATCATGTTAGATAAGACAGGTACATTAACAGAAGGAAAATTTACTGTTACCGGAGTGGAAGTATTTACTGACAGTATCGATAAAAAAACAGCGTTGCAATATATCGGCGCACTAGAAGCTAATGCGAATCACCCACTAGCAAGTGGAATCATGGACTATCTAAAAGCTAAAAACATTGAACACTTTTCTGCCACGGAATCAAAAAACTTAGCTGGTGTCGGTCTTGAAGGTGTTGTTCAAGGAAAACATGTGACGATCATGAATGAAAAGGCAGTAAAAAAAGCTGGCTATTCTTTTGATGAAAGTAAAATGACTCATTACAGCAAGCAAGGCAATACAATTAGTTTCTTAGTAATTGAGAAAGAATTAGTTGCACTGATTGCGTTAGGTGATGAGATCAAACCAGAAGCAAAAGCCTTTATTTCTTCACTAAAAGAACGTGGCATCACACCAGTTATGTTGACTGGGGATAATGAGAAGGCTGCAAAAGCGGTAGCTGACTATCTAGGCATGACGCATTTTTATGCGGGATTATTACCAGATGGAAAAGAAAAGATCGTTCAAGAATACTTGCATGATGGAAAGAGCGTAGTGATGGTTGGGGATGGTATCAATGATGCACCAAGTTTAGCACGTGCAACTATCGGTATCGCAATTGGTGCGGGAACAGATGTAGCAATCGATTCTGCAGATGTTGTCTTGACGAATAGCAACCCACAAGATATTTTGAATTTCTTAGATCTTGCCAAACAAACACATAAGAAGATGATCCAAAATCTATGGTGGGGAGCAGGCTACAATATCGTGGCAATCCCTCTAGCTGCAGGTATCTTAGCACCAATCGGCTTTGTCTTAGATCCAGCAGTTGGCGCTATCTTGATGTCGTTGAGTACGATCGTTGTTGCAATCTATGCATTGACTTTTCGAATCAAAAAATAACTTAGTTAGAATCAACCAAAAAGGCATCGTAAGCAGAATGACTTACGATGCCTTATTTTATTTGAATTTTAGCTTTTGCAATTTTTTATATGCCCGTTGTTTTTGCTTGATTTCTTTCATCAGTTGTTTAAATTCATCTTTTGTCCAAGGCGCTTCCTGTCTACCATAGAGTTCTTGTTCATAGCGGGCAGTCAATTCTGTAAAGCGTTTATCTAAAGTAAGTGCATGACTGAATCTCTGGCTGTAAGTAGCAAGACTTTCTGAATCGTCACGTGGAATCAATCGTTCACAGTGATGCAAGAAACTTTGATAAATATGCGTAA
>JBKEDT010000086.1:0-30967 GCA_047975565.1 Enterococcus sp.
AGTAAGTTTCTTTTGGTACCACGGTATGACGATTGTCTAATACAGTCTGACGATACACCTCTACCCAATTTGTTTCCATGTGCATGCCACATTCCTGTGGGACTAAATAAGGTGTCACTGGTAAGCCATTCACTGTATGGATTCCCGATTTGCCTCCCCTCATTCGATCGGGGTAAGTTTCTCCGGATAATCCGTCATAACGAAAATAAGCAGCCGGTGTGGGTAACATCAAGCGTAACCCAAATACTGGTCATTCTGGTAAACCAGCTTTTCCAGAATATACCATCTGAACATGTATTTTTACGGTAGCATCAATCGCATATGTGGGATCAACAGTCGTTTTTGGTACTGTCATGAGTTCATAGCGATACATGTTTTGTACATTTTCTGCATATTCTTTTGCGTGGTACTGATTATTCAGCGGAGCAATAGGGACGGCAATAGACTTCCCATCAATCGAAACAGCAATTTCTTTACAACGAGGAAACATATCTGCACCTAACCACATACTTGATCGCTGAGAAAACCCGCTTCCTCTGTCATTGTCTGTTGTTGCACGCCAAAAAGTAGGTTTAGGTGTTCGGTACAACCATTCTTTCCCTTTTGCATAAAAGGACTCTGGACCACCTGTTTGGTAAGAAAAAATATACTGAAAATCGCTTCCTTTGATTCCTAGCGTAACATCTCCATAGATGATCTGTAATTCTTTATTTGTATTGTCCATAATAATACCGTACCTCCTGCACTGCCGGTTTTTCCACACGATTAGCAAACATGATGCCATTGCCTGAAAATTCATAATCGGATGGTCGATCATCAAAGTCTCCTCCATAACGAAGAACACGTTGGTTGGTTATCGGATCTGTTCTATAAAGTGCTTGGTCAATGAAATCCCAGATAAAGCCCCCTTGATACATTGGATACTTATCAAGCAATTGCATATAAGAACCTAGCCCACCTAACGAATTTCCCATATCATGCATATACTCACATAAGATAAATGGTTTTTGCGGATCACTTTCCAAATATGAACGGACATCTTCGGGTGTCGTATACATCTGGCTCTCCATATCAGAAATCTCTGCCTTGTATGCAGGATTTCTAAACACGCCTTCATAGTGTGTTAAACGACCGGGGTCTTGCTCTTTGTAGTACCGATTCATTTTCGCTAACACGTCTCCTGCATAGGATTCATTTCCTAATGACCAGAAGAGGATCGACGGATGATTCTTAAATGTTTCAAAATTTGTTTTTGCTCGATCAAGTGTGGCAGCTTCCCAAACAGAACTGCTTCCAGGAACATTCCAAGAAGGTTCAACTGCCCCCATCTTCTGCCAAGAACCATGTGACTCTAAATTGGTTTCAGCCATCATATAAATACCATTTTCATCGCATAATCGATAAAATGACGGATTATTAGGATAATGGGACGTCCGGACAGCATTGATATTATTTCTCTTGAAACATTCGATATCTACCTGCTCTTCTTGTTTCGTCACAGTGCGCCCAGATTCTGCACTCCATTCATGTCGATTGACACCATTGATAATCAACCGTTTTCCATTTAGATACATGATCTTATCCACCAACTCAATTGTACGAAAAGCAAGCGTATTAGGAATTACCTCTACGAGATGATGCTCTGTGTCATAAACTTCAATCCAGCAGGTATATATCGTTGGATGTTCATTATCCCAAAGTGCTATTTTTTCAGTTAGGTCAACTTCTATCGTCATTTCTTGCGCATCAATGTGGAAGCTCTTCTCACCAATTTCTTGACCATCATCGGCAGTAATCTTTATTTTCGCTCTACCAGATGGTGCTGTAAATTTCATTTGAATAGCTACTGTTCCTTCTAAAGTCTGCACGTCATACGTAGGTCTGATCCAAAGGTCAGCTAAATGATTTTGGGGTTGTCCTGCAAGGTATACTTCTCGAAAAATACCAAAGAACCGAAAGAAATCTTGATCTTCGAGAAAAGCAGCCGTACTTCTCTTGTGTACTTCTACCGCTAATTTATTGTTTTTTTCTTTAATAAAGGGTGTCAAATCAAATTCAGATGGGGTAAAAGAATCTTCTGCATAGCCCACAAAGGAGCCATTCAACCATACGTACATCGCTTGTTCAACGCCTGAAAAATGAAGGATCACTTTCTCTTGTTGCAGCAGGCCTTCATCTAAGTCAAAATTACGAACATAGGAGCCTACTGGATTGTACTCTGCTTGACTGAACATGCCACTCATGCTCTCGTTTTCATCTAATTTTGGGCGGCGGTAAGCATGCCCTTCCCATGGATACATCGTATTGATATAGTGGATTTTGTCATACCCTGCTAACTCAATATGTTGCGGTACCTGAATTGAATCAAAAGATGTACACGCCTCTTCTTCTAAATAAAAGTTCTTTGGTCTCTGCTCTGCATTCTTGCTAAAGCAAAAGAACCACGAACCATTCAAAGATTGGATAAATGAACTTTCTTTTTGTTGATATTCTGCATAAGAAGCAAAATACTCGTGATCACTATGTGCTGGACATTGACCGATACGGAATACTTCTGGTGTATCAAGCCAGGTAATATCTGATTTCATCCAAAGACCTCCAATGGTATAAAACGCTTTCTTTTTACAAACTAAAGTCTAGTCCTACAATTTTTATTTGTCAATGTACGGACAAAAGATAACTAGATATTTATTCACATAACACTCATCTTTATATAAAAAAAAACGAACGTAGTTACCGTTCGTTTTCTGATTTCGTTAAGTGGATTGAAACTGCCGTACCTTGTCCTTCGATTGTTTCAATGGTGATTTCTCCATCAATAATCGTCAGGATTTTTTTCGTCAGCGCGAGACCCAGACCGTTTCCTGCGCTCTGTCTGCTTGTATCTCCTTGGTAGAATTTATCAAAACTATGTTTTTTGGTCTCTTCCGTCATCCCAATTCCTGTATCTATAATCGTGATATCGATGGACTCATTCAATTCAGTTAAAACAATTTTGATCAATCCGCCTTCATGACTGTATTTGATTGCATTATCGATCACGTTTAGCCAAACTTGATACAATAACTCTTCATTTCCGTTATATAACGATAGTGGCATTTCAATATTCCACTCAATCGACAACTTCTCCCATTTTGGTTGTAAAAAGAGAATCACTTCTCGGATCTGTTCATCTAACCGGTATGTTTTCTTCTCAAACTTTGCGCCTTGATTTTCAAGTTTGTTTATTTTTAAGATATTCTCAGTAAGTTGTGACAACTGTGCGGTACTTGCAAGAATCCGTTGCAAAAATCGACTACGTTCCTCCTCATCAAGAGACTCATTTTGCAACAATTGCACATAGCCTTGAATGGTTGCTAGCGGCGTTTTAAATTCATGTGAGACATTTGATACAAAGTCATTTCGCAACGTTTCAATACTGTTTAATTCTGTCACCATCGTATTAAAATCTTGATAGAGTTGTTGCACTTCGTAAATCGCTTTTTTTTCATCTAAATGTCGGGTGAAATCCCCCTTAGCCACTTCACTCATTTGAATGCGTAACCGATTGATAGGACGTAAAATTCGTTGGGCAACAAACCCCGCAATACCTGTTCCAATAACACTACTGATACATCCAAATAATAGCAATGAATAAATTGGATGATTTGGTTCAGGCTGTGAAAACCGAAATTTTGTCCAGATAAACATCGTAATCAGTATGGACACCATCATTAAGGCAAAAACGATTCCTGCAAAATATATCCAAAGTTGAAGATGTATTTTTTTCATGAGTGGATGACCGCCTTATACCCCAGACCGCGAATCGTTGTGATCTCATAATCTTTATTCTCTTTAAAACGGTCACGTAATCTACGAATATGCACATCGATTGTCCGTTCATCAGTATGAGAATCCAGGCCCCAAATTTCATCCATTAATTGTTGCCGTGTAAAAATCTTATTTGGGTAAGCAAGTAACTTATACAAAAGTAAAAATTCTTTTTGCGGGAGCTCAGTCTCATAATCAGCAAAGCTTACTGTATAATTTTCTTGATTTAATTTGGTATCTCCTACAATCAACATATTGCTATGATTGATTTTCGCTCTTCTCAGCAATGCCTCGACCCGAAGTAGCATTTCCTTCACATCGATTGGTTTGACCATGTAATCATCAATGCCTAAACGAAACCCTCTTTTTTTGTCTTCAAAAGAATCTTTCGCTGTAATCATCAAAATGGGAACATCTCCCTCAAAATCACGAACAAGTTGGGTCAATTCAAACCCATCTATTTTGTTCATCATAATGTCTGTAATCAATAAATCAATATGATGGCATTCCATTATCGCTAATGCCTCTTGTCCATTTTCTGCAAGTAGCACTGTAAAATTGGCACGTGTCAGAACAGACTGATACAAGAGTGCCAAATTTTCCTCATCTTCTACAACTAATACCGTATTCATCGCATTTCCTCCAACTTTTTCACAAAAATTACATTTAAATTACATTTGTTCATACTTAGTTCATATAACTTAATTATTCTTAAAACACTGCTACTTGATTGTATCAAATTAGTGAAGTTTTTTTAATGGGAGATGAACATTTATGTTAGAACTAAAAGATATAAAAAAGCATTATAAAGTTGGCGAAACCATAACAAAAGCGCTAGATGGCGTATCTGTAGCCTTTCGGAAAAAGGAATTTGTAGCCATCCTTGGCCCAAGTGGTTCAGGTAAAACAACAATGTTGAATGTCATTGGCGGACTTGATCAGTATGATTCTGGTGATATGATTATCAACGGAAAATCAACCAAAGACTTCAAAGATTCTGATTGGGATGCTTACCGAAACAACTCTGTAGGATTTATTTTTCAAAGCTATAATTTAATCGGACATTTGGGCATCATCGAAAATGTAGAAATGGGTATGACACTTAGTGGTGTACCTCGTGAAGAAAAACGAAAACGCGCAGAAGATGCCCTACGTCGTGTAGGCTTAGAAGACCACATGCATAAACGACCAAACCAATTATCTGGTGGTCAAATGCAACGTGTAGCCATTGCGCGCGCACTTGCCAATGATCCAGAAATCTTGCTTTGTGATGAACCAACTGGTGCCTTAGATACGGAAACAAGCATCCAGATCATGCAGTTGATTCAAGAATTATCACAAGAAAAGCTAGTTATCATGGTTACACACAATCCTGAATTAGCACATGAATATGCGGATCGAATCATTGAGTTTTCTGACGGACGAATCCTAGAAGATTCTCACCCACATATCGAACAACCCAAAGAGGATCAATTCAAATTAAATCGAACAAAAATGAGCTTTTGGACTGCCTTAAAACTTTCATTTAACAATATTCGAACGAAAAAGGGACGAACATTCTTAACTTCTTTCGCATCAAGTATCGGAATTATCAGTATTGCGATTGTCTTAGCACTATCAAGTGGATTTCAAAAACAAATCGATGATACTCAATCAGAAACATTATCGAAATTCCCGATTACGATTTCTCAAGTAGCTACTTCTACTCCTTCTCCGGATGAAGCAAGTACTGCACTTGGTTCTGATGATGGCGATTTCCCAGATACAAAAACGATCACAGCGAAATTAAGTGATGAAGACAAAGCACAACATACCAATAAAATTTCTCAAGAGTATGTAGATTATGTCAAAGATATCGATCCAGAATTGAGTAATAATATCGGCTTTACACGTACTACTGGCATGAACTTGCTTCGTAAAGTGGACGGAAAAGTTGAAGCAGTAAAATTCTCAAACACAGATCCTGACAATAGCTCTTCTATGTCAATGAGTAGCGCCATGTCATCTATGACTGGTACAAATGTTTCGTCCTTCCCTACACAACTAAAAGCAGGGAAAAATAATTTCTTAAAAGACAACTACTCATTACTTGATGGTGCCTATCCAACAAAAAGCACGGATGTTGTTTTGATTGTTGATGAAAACAACAGTACGAACGTCAATGCGCTGAAAAATCTTGGATTTGATATCGAAGACGGCGATACATTAGATTTCGATTCGATTGTTGGTACAACGATTCAATTAGTAAACAACAATACGTACTACGAAAAAATCCCTACTGGAAACTTTATTCCATCAACGGATTATGACAAAATGTATACAAATGATTCAAACAAAGAATTAACGATTTCTGGTATTTTACGTGTGAAATCTTCTTCAAATATGAATCTTTTAGCACCAGGAATTGCCTATAGCGATCAATTAACGACGGATATCGTTGATGAAAATAAAAATTCAGATATCGTCAAAGCTCAAAAAGATAGTGATACAAATGTGATGTCAAATGAAAAAGTTGATGCTTCAACCAAAGATTCATTGATCAGCTACCTTGGAGGCGATAGTATTCCTTCTAGCATCATGATCTATCCAAATAACTTTAACGACAAAGAAAAAGTTTTAGACTACCTAGATGCGTACAACAAAGGAAAATCTTCTGACGATAAAATCGTATATAGCGATCTTGCTGGAACAATGACTGATTTGACAGGCGGATTAATGGACGCTATCACCTATGTCTTGATTGCATTTGCTGGTATCTCTTTAGTGACAAGTATGATCATGATCAGTATCATCACATACACTTCTGTTATTGAACGAACAAAAGAAATCGGTGTTCTAAAAGCTCTAGGGGCACGCAAAAAAGATATCACTCGTGTCTTCGATGCTGAAACATGTATTTTAGGGATTTCATCTGGTTTACTAGGTGTACTCATTGCTTGGCTTGCTACATTCCCAATCAATCATATTCTTTACAGTATGACGGACTTAGAGAACGTTGCACAATTAAATCCAATCCACGCACTTGTTTTAATTATAATCTCAACTGTTTTAACAATGCTTGGTGGACACATCCCGGCGCGTATGGCGGCGAAAAAAGATGCTGCAATCGCATTGCGTGCAGAATAAAAGACAAATGAAACAAAAAGAGGGACCTGGGACATAAATCTCAAGTCTAACTAAAAAACCGGCGTAGGAAATCGAAATTTCCTACGCCGGTTTTGTCTTATTAAGAACCTTTATGTCCCAGGTCCCTTTTCTTTTGTCACTTTTAGTTATTCCAGATCACGATTTTTCTTATCGCCATCCCCTGAATTTCCTTCAAATTTTTGTTTATATTGTTCCTTTGTCATGACATCATCAACCGTCATATTGAATTCAATAACATCAAGACCGGTCATATGCTTCACTTCTTTTTTCACATTATGTGCCGCTTTTTCAAACACATCCGAAATATTGACCCCATATTCACAAATAACAGACAAATCAATTGCGGTTTGCTTTGTGCCTACATCCACGCTGACACCTTTTGTAATATCACCGGTATTACGAAAACGATCGGTCAAATTAGCAATCGTGTTGCCACTCAATCCTAAAATCCCCGGAATTGATGCAATCGACAAACCAGCAATTTTTTGAATCACCTGATCATCAAAAGTTAGTTCAGTTTTTAATTCTGGAACGGGCGTTACGTTATTTTCTTCAACCATAAGACTCACCTTTCTTCATACAAGCAGTGTTCCAACATCTCGAATGACTGAATCCATCAAATGACTTGTCTTCTTGATTTATTCACATTGCTCCCATGCAACAACTCTGTTTCAAAACGAAGTGCAATTTTTTCTACTTGAAGATTTGCGATTTGCTCAAAGGCTTGGACAATTTCCTCTTGTATTTGTTCGCCTACTTGTTCAAACGACTTCTCTTCTGCTATTGATACGGTTACGTAGATACGTAGTTGATTTTTTTTTGAAATAGTGACTTGGATTTTCTTGGGTGTCAAGAACGGTTTGTTTTCGACAGCTATTGCTACGATTGACTCAAGTGCTCGTTTAGGAAATACAATATCTCCGACTTCTTTTTCTCTACGTATCCGTTTCTTCCCGTTTTTTTGTGAAAGAACGGCAACCAAGCAGATGAACAAAAACCCACAGAGTACGAGTAATAAAATTTGAAACACTGTCCAGATCCACGGATACCTAAGCCCAAATACAAATACGAGTGGTGACATTCCTGGGATACGCGTCAACTGACTAATAAAGACGACTGACAGCAAAAGGATACAGCCTAAAATAAGCAAGACGATTCCTTTGAATAACCCCCTCATACATAGCCCTCCAATTTCGAAACCTACACGACTCTTCCTACCAAAAATTCTACGCTATTTTTAGGGAATAAACAAAGAATACGTTTTCTTAAAAAATAGTATAAAAAAAGATTGGAATAATTACTTATCCCAATCTTTTACTACTGCTTATTAGTCTTCTAAATCTAACGTTTGATTTTCAAATACTAAATGATCAGCAAGTAAAGTAATGCTGACTTTTGTCTTCGGTGGTATATTCCCAGAAACGATTTCTTTTGCTAGTGGTGTTTCTAATTCTTTCGTGATGAATCGTTTCAATGGACGTGCACCATAGGCAGGTTCATACGCATTTTCAGCAATCCATGTTTTGGCTTCCTCGCTGATTTCTAATTGAATATCTTGTTGTTCCAAGCGACTTGCAACTTGTTGGATAATCTTGTCTACGATGCCTTTTACATCCTCTAAACTTAGTGGTGTAAATAAAATCGTGTCATCGATTCTGTTCAAAAATTCAGGTTTGAAGTTTCCACGTAAAATTGCTTGTACTTGTTCAGCAACTGCTTCAGGAATTGTTCCTTCTGCGGTTACACCTTCAAGTAATAGTTGTGAGCCAATATTACTTGTCATGATCAATACCGTATTCTTGAAATCGACCACTCGGCCTTTAGAGTCAGTCAAACGACCATCATCTAAAACTTGAAGAAGAATATTGAATACATCTGGGTGTGCTTTTTCGATTTCATCCAATAAAACGATTGTGTATGGATTTCTTCGTACAGCTTCTGTTAATTGGCCTCCTTCTTCATATCCAACATAACCTGGAGGTGCTCCAACTAACCGTGACACAGAATGTTTTTCCATATATTCACTCATATCGATACGTACCATGTGGTCTTCTGAGTCAAACAAGTTTTGTGCTAAGGCTTTGGCTAATTCTGTTTTACCGACCCCAGTAGGTCCTAGGAATAAGAATGAACCCAACGGACGATTGGGGTCTTGTAGTCCTGCCCGTGAACGGATCACTGCATCACTGACTGCATCAACTGCTTCATCTTGTCCAATCACTCTTTGATGAAGTGTTTCGTTTAATTTCATTAATTTTTGGCGTTCACCTTCGACAAGTTTCGTCACTGGTATACCTGTCAATCGGCCAACTACAGCTGCAATTTCATTTTCCGTAACTGATTCTTGGACCATACGAATATCTTCAGCTTTTGCCCGTTCTTCTAGTTCCGCTAATTCTTTTTCAAGTTGTGGAATCGTTCCGTGTCTTAGCACTGCTGCACGTTCTAAGTCATAATTGGTTTCTGCATCTTCTAATTCATGTTTTGCTTTATCAATCTCAGAACGTTTGTTTGATACAGTGTGTACTTCTTCTTTTTCTGTTTCCCATTGCATCTTCATTGCATTTGCTTCTTCACGTAATTCTGCCAATTCTTTGCGTAGAATTGTCAAACGTTTCTTACTTGCATCATCTGTTTCTTTTTTCAAAGCAGCTTCTTCTACTTCCAATTGCATCAATCGACGAGTTACTTGGTCGAGTTCTGTTGGCATCGAATTCATTTCAACACGAATCGTTGCGCTCGCTTCATCGATCAAGTCGATGGCTTTATCTGGTAAGAAACGGTCTGTGATATACCGATCAGATAAAGTTGCAGCTGCAACAAGTGCGTTGTCATGGATATTCACACCATGATGGATTTCAAACCGTTCCTTTAGACCACGTAAAATACTGATTGTGTCTTCTACGCTAGGTTCTTTGACCAATACTTTTTGGAAACGACGTTCTAATGCTTTGTCTTTTTCCATGTATTGACGGTACTCATCTAACGTTGTTGCACCAATCAAGTGAAGTTCCCCACGTGCAAGCATTGGTTTTAATAGGTTACCTGCATCCATACTACCTTCTGTCTTACCAGCACCTACGATATTATGAATTTCATCAATAAATAAGATGATTTTTCCTTCACTCTTTGTTACTTCCTTCAACACAGCCTTTAAGCGTTCTTCAAATTCACCACGGAATTTGGCTCCGGCAATCAACGAACCCATGTCTAATGAAAAAATCGTCTTATTTTTTAAATTTTCGGGTACATCTTTACGGACGATTCGTTGGGCAAGACCTTCGATGATTGCTGTTTTACCAACACCGGGTTCCCCAATCAAAACAGGATTATTTTTTGTCTTACGTGACAAGATACGAATCACATCACGAATTTCTTCATCACGCCCAATAATTGGATCTTGTTTTCCGCTTTTTACTTGTTGAATCAAATCAACACCATATTTTTCAAGTGCCTTGTATTGTTCTTCTTGATTTTTTGAGGTCACTTTTTCACCTCCACGCATCTCTTCAATATTCGCTTTTATTTCTTTTTCTGTTAGTCCATGGCTCACTAAATACTTAGTCAACCGATAATTTTTTAATTTCATTAAAGCTAAAAGGACGATTTCTGTTGATAGAAATTCATCGCCAAAGCTTTGACGAAGCTGATCTGCTTCATTCAATAGATTAAATAGATTTTGGCTCATGCTTTGACCATATTGGACATTTCCGCCTGAAACACTCGGATATTCATCCAAAGCAGTATCCACTTCTTGTTCAAATGCATCAACATCTAACCCAGCATCTGTGTAGAAATTACGTCCAAAATGATTTGGTTCTAGAAATATCTTCCACAAATGTGCGATATCGATTTCTTGATGTTTTCTCGTCACAGCAACCTGTTGCGCTTCTGCAAGTGCTTCTTGAAGCGTTGTTGTCATTTGTTCACTATTCAAAATTCATTACCTCCTAAGAAAAGGTTTAAGAAAGGTCAATGAGTTTACGCTATTCGTAAATAGCTCATCGCCTTACAAAAACTAGTATACATCTTTGGTCAATAATGGTCAAAAATTTTGACTTATAGTTTGATCTTTTCTTTTTCACTTCTTTGATACGAATTCAATCAAGAGTTCTTGTTCATCTTTCGGTATATTCTGTTCGTGATTCGGGCTAGCTAGAGCTACCTCTTTCTCCATATTTGTGTAGTACGCAAAAATACTTTGCTGATATGCTGGAATTTCTTCTCCTTTAACAAGTGCAGTTGGTACAATAGCTGTATTGACAAGTACCGTACGTATTTCCCCAGATTGTCCATTATAGATTTTCATTGCTTTTGTTGGGATACTCACATATTTTGCCAGATAGATCGTGGTGTCCTTTCCTTTTGTAAAGGTGATAGTCCCAGTACTTGTCTCATCTTCTGTACCATTCGCATCACTTGAAAAAGCAAGCTGTATCTGATTATTCAGAGTTCCCTTTGTAGATAGAAAGCGTCCGCTTGATTGAATACTGTCTAATTTTACTGAAAATGGACGTTCCTCTTGGGGTTTCTCTTTATTGGTTGGCTGCTTTAGTTGAATCAGCTCTGCATCTGTCTGCTTTTTTTCTTTCAGTTGGTGACTGACTGTTACTTGTGTTTTTGACGTGGTTGCTCTACTTTGTGCAACAAAAAGGAAAGCTAAGATAAGGCAGCTGAAAAACAATAGTGTACCCAGTATCAAACTACCTTTTATCAATCGTTTTTTTCGCGTTTTCCGAGTATCACGTTCATCTATCATTCAGTTGCCCTTCTTCCTATTATTATTTGTTCATTTAAATCTTATCAATTTTTAATAATAATAGAAATCAGAACGCTAGTAATTAAAAAAAGTTGAACCAGATGCTCCCCTATAGAGGTACGTCTACTTCAACCATTTCTTATTTACTTTCTTTTATTTCTTCTTTAATTGTCTTTCGTTTATCAACAAGTGTATAGAAAAATCCATATATAAATGGTAACAGATATGAGCTAAAGCGATACAGTAGTAAGGAAGAGACTGCATCCACTGTTCCAACTAACGGACGAAAGAACAATAAATAAACAAAATCAAACGACCCGATTCCTGCTGGAGTAGGAATGACCCCTGCCATCACGACTGCAAAGCTGGTAAAGGCAAACGCTTGGAGAAAATCAAGATGGTGGTGTTCGTTCATCAAAATCAAATACGGTAAGACATACCAAAAAACAAGCTTGACCATATTCCAAAAGTAAATACGAAGCATCGCTGTTTTATCCATCATCACAGCTTGAATTGTTTCTCGCAGTGAATAGATTTGAAGATTTAACGAATCGACTAATCCACGTAACTTTTCACTTTTAAAGAGTCGGTTGCTTACACGAATCAAAAACACATGCAACCTCACACTACTGGATACACCTAAGAGAACAATCATGATTAAAATACTTAATACTACCCCTACCAATACAAAAATAATCATTCCTTTTTGTTGTGTATAAAGCAGAGAAAATTGAATAATCAAACCAATAATTGCATACGTTACAACAGCAGCTTTATACATGATCATGTGTAATGCAGTGACACCTGTTCCTTGAGACATTTTGAGACCTTTTTTCTTATAAAAATAAATCTCTGAAAGAATCGTGGCGGCGCCAAAGGTTACCACACGATAAAAAGCAACAATACACGTAGTCCAAAACCCATTCATTGTTGTAAATTTTGGCTGAAATATTTTTGCGATTTCTTGGATTGATTTCCCCTCAGCTAATTGATAAAGCGTTCCGAATAAGATAACGATGATCAAAACAAGTGGACTTGTAGTCGCAAGTTCTGCCAGGATATCTGCAAATGAATACCTTAATAAATAATAAATAATTGCTAATATAATTGCTAATAATAGAAAATTCCCTATTAATTTTTTCTTCGAATTTTTCATCTATACCCTCTTTTCGTTCAATGGAAGAAAAAAATCAGTCCTAATGCAGTGCCGATTCCTAGTAGGAAGACAACAGTAAAACGTGGTTTTCTTGTTTTATGATGAAAGACTCTTTGGGAAATCAGTCCACCTAAGCCACCTCCGAGTAACCCGACAAGTAGCAGATTGACTTCTGGGACGCGCCAAGCACCTACCCGCGCTTGATGTTTATCATAGCCCATTAGGCAAAAAAGATAGAGATTTAATACAATCAAGTATAGCCATAACGGATTTTGAAGCAAAGCTGACATATGTTCCTCCAATCTATATTTTGTGATATAGCGTTTGTTATGTTAGGGGATAAGTATGTTAAGCCCCTTCGGAATCACGGTGAGTTCTACTGGAAGATCATCACTTGGATCTCCATCTGTACGTGTTCCGATAGTACCTTTTGTACTAGTTATTTTGATTTTTTTCGTAGCTATATAGTGAATAGTTGGAATATCACGAATATTTCCGGTAAGCAACTTCCCTATATAACGAAGTAAATGGACTTTTTTAAGTTGTGGCAAAATCGTGAGATGCAGCATACCATCATCTGGTGCTGCATGTTCATCAAATCGAGTATACCCACCAACAGAATTTGACATCGTAACCGTAATGATTTGTGCTTTACCTTTCCAGACCTCATTGTCTGTGTCAATACGTAACGAATAATGTTTGTTTTTTGTGACAAGTTGAAAGAAACGCTTGATAAAAATTCGTGCCCCGTACGTTTGCTTTTCTTTTTGGCTAATTTTTGCAGCGGTATCTGCTAATATACCAATTGTCATCGTCGATAGAATGACGGTGTCATTTGCTTTTCCATAATCCACACCACGTGTCTTGCCAGCTAAGATGACTTCACTAGCCTTTGTTTCATCCAAAGGAATTTCTAAGACGCGTGCCACATTATTCACTGTGCCACCAGGAAGTAGTCCAATAGTGTAGTGGTCGATCGTGGCTTCAAAAGCTTGGACAACATGATGAAGTGTGCCATCTCCTCCAATGACGACCAACGTATCTATCTCATTTTTTTCTGCAGCGGTTACTAACGTATCATAAGAAATACCTGGTCCGGTTTCTTGTAATATGACGGTAAGTTCAGGGTGTTTTGTCGTGCTATAGGTTGCAAATCTTTTTGCCTTTTCTTTCCCTTCGTCTTTTCCAGAAGACGAATTATAGACGACCAAAATACGTTCCATCCCTCGCACCTCCTGTAAGAAAAATGAGTAAAGCTATAGTGGCTTTACTCATTTTTCACTTTTTATTTCGCGTTTAATTCTGCGATTTTAACTAATACATCCACTGCTTTTTCCATTGTTTGAAGTGAAACAAATTCAAAGCGTCCATGCATATTTTCGCCACCTGCAAATAAGTTTGGTGTTGGAATACCCATAAATGAGATTTTTGATCCATCTGTACCACCACGAACAGGTTCAATTACTGGTTTGATATTTTCTTCGATCATTGCTTGTTTTGCAAGTTCGACGATACTCATATCTTTCTCGATGATTTCACGCATGTTGTAATATTGATCGTACATGTTTACTTGCACACGTTCTTCTTCAAAACGTTCGTTCAATTGTTTCTGGATTTCTTCGATTTTTGCTTTGCGTGCTTCGAATTTTTCACGGTTATGGTCACGGATGATGTAGCTCATTGTTGCTTCTTCCGGATTTCCGTTCAAGCTCATCAAATGATAAAAACCTTCGTAGCCTTCTGTCTTTTCAGGTACTTCATCTTGTGGAAGTAGGTTTTGGAAGTCGATTGCTAATTGCAATGCATTGATCATTGTATCTTTTGCAGTTCCAGGATGAACGTTTTTCCCATGGATCGTAATGTCAGCTTGTGCAGCGCTGAATGTTTCATATTGTAATTCTCCAAGAGGACCACCATCAACGGTGTAGGCAAAATCAACTGCAAACTGTTCTACGTCAAATTTATCTGCACCAATTCCGATTTCTTCATCGGGTCCAAATGCAACTTTGATCATTCCATGTTTGATTTCTGGATTTTTAACTAAGATCTCCATTGCTGTCATGATTTCAGCAATCCCTGATTTATCATCTGCACCAAGCAATGTCGATCCATCTGTTGTAATCAATGTTTGTCCTTGATAATTTGCTAAATTAGGAAAATCTTTGATAGTTAGTTTATAATTTTCTTCTTTGTCAAGATTGATTGTTGATTCACCATCGTAATTTTCAATGATTTGTGGATTTACATTTACAGCATTGAAATCTGCCGTATCCATGTGAGAGATAAATCCGATTGAACGAACTTCTTTGTCACAATTACTTGGTAATGTACCCATTACAAAGCCATTTGCTTCATTATAAAATACATCGCTCAAACCAATCTCGATTAATTCGTCTTTTAATGTTTGCGCAAAAGCAACCTGTGTTTGTGTTGATGGTGTGCTAGTGCTTGTAGCGTCTGAGCGTGTTTCTGTTTTTACATAACGTAAAAAACGAGGTAATAATTTTTCATACATGTCTTTCTCTCTCCTATCACTTATCTAAATTGAAATGGATTTGTATTGGTTTCAGAAGGATAAAAGGTAATTTCCCAATCATGTGCTTCTTTCCATCCATTAAATTTCTCAATGAATTTATCAATACAAACAACTTCTATATGATGGCCTGGGTCAATTGCTGCTAGCCCCAGACTCTGCATATCATGTGCGGTGTGATAATAGATATCACCAGTAATATAGACATCTGCGTGTTTGGCAGCTGCAGCTGGATAAAACTTTCCACCACTGCCTCCACAAATCGCAATTTTTTCAACCATTTGTACAGGTGTCTGTGGTTGGACGATTCTAAGACCATCCAACTCAAATGTAATTTTAACACGAGAAACAAATGTTTCAAAATCAATTGGTTCAGCCAAATGACCTATTCGACCAAGACCAAACTCTTTTGTTGGATACTCAATCGTATACAAATCAAAAGCAGGTTCTTCATATGGATGTGCAGCATACATTGCTTTTAGGACATCTTGTTCAATCGTTTCTGGAAAAATAACTTCAACTTTTGCTTCTTCTACTTGAGTTGCTACATTTGGTGTACCAATTGTAGGGTTAGCGGTGTTCATTGGTGTAAAGCGTCCTTGCCCAATGCTCGTAAAACTCGTCGCTTCATACTCTCCTTGCATACCTGCACCTGCTATAGCTAACGCTTTTCGCATAGGTGCAGCAGCTTCTCTTGGCAGATAAACAGCTAATTTTTTGTACTGGATCGTATGTGTCTTCACTAAATAATCATCAACAGTGATATCGAGCATTTCACAAAACCAGTCATTCAATCCGTCTGCGATGATATCCATATTCGTATGCGCAGCATACACTGCAATATCATGTTTTAATAAATCGGCATACATTTTTTCTTGTGGATCATCTGTTGTCAAACGGGCAACCGGTTTAAAAATCGGTGGATGCTTTGCTATCAACAAGTCAATGTTCTTTTCAATTGCTTCTTCAACTACTTCTGGTCGAACATCCAAGGTCATCATCACTCGGTGAATCGGCTTATTTAATGTACCAATGTGTAAGCCAACTGGATCGCCCTCTTCTGCTAACCATTGTGGACAATAGGATTCAAAAACTTGAATAAATTCTTCACCACTAACTATTTTCCCCATTATTTAAGACCTCCATAATTGTTTGGATTTCTTTTTCAAGTACTTTTATGCGTTTTTCAGGTACCTCTTGTGCTTGTTTCATTTGGTTGATTACATGCTGCCGTTGTTTTAATTCGTGTAGCCACTTGTTATAAAAAACCTCTGAATCTTGCACCAACAAATATGGTCCAAATAAAAGCTCTTTTTCTGTATAGTTTACAGGTTTTGTTGCTTTTTCTGCAACAATGACCTCATACGTCTTTTTGTTTTCTTCAAGAATTGCTTCGTCAACGATTTGGTACGTATGTTCTTGTAACCATTGGCGTACCGTTTTTTCACCAACATTCGGTTGCAAAATCAATCGCTCCGAACCTGAAAGGCGTTGGTTCGCTACCCCAGCTTCTAAAATGTCACGAATCAATGCGCCGCCCATTCCTGCGATAGTAACTGCAGAAATATTATCTTCTAGTTGGACTGCGTCTAACCCATTTGCTAAACGAACCGTGATACTCTCTTGTAAGCCATCTTTTGCTACTTGTCTCGTCGCAGCTTCAAAAGGACCTTTGACTACTTCTCCTGCAACAGCAAAAGAAATTTTACCTTGTAACATCAATGCCACTGGCAGATACGCGTGATCTGAGCCAATATCTGCTAAACGTGCATTGTTCGGGACAAAATCCCCCACTTTTTTTAATCGATTGGATAATTCTAAATGGTTCATCATTTCACTCCTTCAACACATTCCATTATACCATTACTTCTTTTATAAAAAAAACACTCAAGAGAAGTTGCGTTCCCTTGAATGCCATTTCTTCTGTTTCTATTCTTTGTTTCGTCGATTTTCTCCAGTCATCTTGACTTCTTTTGCTAAATAGCGAATGCGTTCCATGATTCGTTTGGCTTTCAGTGGTTCTTCATCGCCACGTTGTGTTACCGATAAGTGTTGTTCAAGCTCGTCCATCGTAAAGTTTGATGAAAAGAACGTTGGTAATTGTTCTTGCATACGATACTGCAAGATAACACCAAATACTTCATCACGAATCCAACTACTCATAGCATCCGCACCCACATCATCCATCATCAAAACAGGCGCTTTCTTTACCGCATCAAGTTTTTCAGCAACTTGGTCTTTTCCAATTGCTTGTTTCATCTCCACTGCAAAAGTTGGAAAATGGAAAAGAGTTGTTGTATAGCCAGCTACAGCTAGATCTTGCGCAATTGCACCTAATAAATACGTTTTTCCGATTCCGAAGCTTCCTACCAGATAAAGAGCTTTATGGTTACCTTTAGGATTATTTTTATAACTTTCAATGAAGTCCATCGCATCTAATAATGCTTCGCCACGCCCTGCTGTTCGTTCATAATTTCCGATTGAGGCATGTTGGATATCTTTGGGCATATCAATTGCATGCACCCGATTTCGAATTTCTTCTTGTTTTTGTCGAATCAACAATGCCTCTGTTGGCACGTATGTAACATCAACATAGTGAAAATTCAATGTTAATTTGGGTTCATAGCCTGGAGCAATCATTGTTTTATCATTTGCTAAAAACTTCTTTTTTTCTTGGACAAATTCATAAAGTTTTGCATAGCTTTTTTGAATGTCGTCTTCTGTAAGCTGTTCTTTATGTTCTTCTAAAAAAGTACGAACATCTTCATCTGCTAAGACAGCTGACATCATTTCCGCATATTTTTGTTGATAGTTTTTTTTGCTGATTAATTTCTTCATTTCTTTCCCAACATCTTCCATCAGCTGTCGCCTTCTTTCTTCGCCATATATTCGTTAAATCTTCGTTCGAGTGCCGCTTGTTTCTCGTTATCGACTGGTTCTTCTGTAGGTACTGTTGGATTATTTGCCCAGTCAGGTAATTTTTCTCTACGCACTTTTCGATAAGTTGAATTTGCTGCTTTCTTCGTTGTACGTTTTTTTGCTTGCGTTCTTGTTTCACGAATATGCGCGATTGCAGCTTCTGGTGTAGTGATTTTCTTTTGAGCCCACTCATTTGCAATCGTATTTACATAGGTTGCAGTAAGACTTGCATTATCTTGGATCACTAATACATAATTGATCAAGATATTTAGCACACTATTTGGTAAGTTCGAGTTTTGGACAAGGCTCTTCAATAGATATTTTTCTGAATTCGAAACAAACCCATTCTTTCCAGCTTTAATTGCTTCAAGATAAATCATCGGTGCATATTGCCGACTTTCATTTATCAGTGTTTGATCATTCGTATTTTCTGTCAGTAGTTCAGTGCTTACTGTCTCTTCAGACGCACTAGCTTGTTTTTCATTTGATGTGCCGTTTTCTTGTTCCTGTGGCGTTGAAGGACTTCTTCGGTCATGTTTTCTGACTGAATTTTGTAACTGTTTCAAATCTACTTTTTGTGCTGAAAAATCATATGCTGAAACAAGTAGCTCTTCGATTTCCATTGTGTCTAAACCGTAAAGTTGATGATAAAGCTCTGCTTGATCGATTGCTTCTTGATCAAGAGTTGGAATATATTTCTTAGAAAGCAAGCTGTTCAATAATTCCCAGTCAAGCGATTGCTTTCTTTCTATAAGTTGTGGCTGTTTTTCTTCCTTAAAACTTGCTGCGGTAGATTCTATCTTAGCGCTATCTGACGCAAAAGTTTTTTCAGAGAAACGATACACATCTAAAAATTTCTTCGTGATATTCGTATACTCAGAAAAGTTGAATTGTTTTGGTTCAAATTTATTTTTAAGTACATCAAAACGGCGATCCCCCACTTTTTCTAGGAGTAAGAAGGATAACACTGCATCCTTAAAGAAATTCATAGGACTCATCGGCTCATTTAACTCATAGTAAAAGATAGTACCTAAGCCAGTATCTTGCTTGACATAGGTAGTTAGAAGACCGATCCCCTCCAATTTCTTTCTTGCTTCATAAAATTGTGTGACCCCATAATTGAGGCTGCTAAACAAATCAGCATGTAAACTTTCTTGACTCTTCCCGGTATCTGCGGAACATTCACTTAATAGCGTCAGATATAAACTAAGTGCATCGCCGGCAATGATTGGTTGATACAAAAAGAGCAATGACTCCCGTGCTTCTTCTTTTAATGGTGTACGCTTCAACCCTTGATAAATATTCTTAGGTTGGATATTTTCCCAAGCATTTTCCAAGAAAATGCCTCCTTTTATTCTATTCTTCAGATGGTGTTTCTTTTGAATTTTTGTTTGCTTTGTCAACGATGTCTTGCAGTTCCTTCAGAAATACAGACATGTCTTTAAATTGACGATACACACTCGCAAAACGAATATACGCAATTTCATCTAAATCAACAAGTTCTTCCATCACATATTCCCCAATGATTGTTGTTGAGACCTCATTATCTCCCTTATTGCGGATACGGTTTTCTACTTTGTTGACGATTTGTTCCATTTGCTCCATCGCAACTGGACGCTTTTCGGCAGACCGAATCAAACCACGCAAAATCTTTTCGCGATTGAATTCTTCACGTTCTCCATTTTTTTTGATAACTAATAATGGTGCAGCTTCGATTCGCTCAAATGTTGTAAATCGAAACCCACAACTTTCACATTCACGACGACGGCGAATTGCACGTCCATCATCTGCTTGGCGACTATCGATTACTCGTGAATTATTATGTTGACATTTAGGACAACGCATTTGGTTTCACCTCTTCAAGTTTCTTCGTTCTTTAAAAGAATACGTATTTTTTATAGTTAGTTTTATTATAACACGAAATATTTCTTTAGCGATTGAATCTATCAAAAAAACTCTAGCAAAGCTAGAGTTTATCTTCTATTCCAGTATAATGTTTCATCCGTTCTTCTTCCAATTTCTCGCGATTGAGGGTGTGCGCAGAACTTTCGGGTTCTTCACGTCTTTCATTATCCGGCAATTCACGTGTCAAGTCTTGGTAATGTGCATCTGTTTCTGCTTGCTCATCTTCAATTTCTTCGATACGTTTTTTTAATTGGTGACTGTGTTCTTTTCCTAATTGATTTTGTTGTTTTCCTTTTGCTTCTAGTTCTTCATTATTCAGTAGCTCACCTAATTTTTCCTTTGTCACACCGACGACTTCATCTTTTTTGTTTTTGATGTTCCCCATGAAAGCTCACTTCCTCTCTTTGCATTTAGCGTACCAAATTTTGCCTAGATACTCAAAGATATTGAACGAAAAAAGAGATTACCAAAATTTATATACTCAATTTTAGTAGTCTCTCTATTTCTATTTTTTCTGAACGATTTAAGTGGCGAATCAGTAAATAAATTTAGACTCTCGTAACCACTGCACAATTTGACGTTCTAGTTCTTCTTTTGTACCTGTATTTTCAAAAACAATATCCGCACGTTTTCTTTTTTCTTCAATTGGTAGTTGGCTTTCTATGCGTGCCTGAGCCTCTTCTACAGTCAGCTTATTTCGCTTCATCAAACGCGTACGTTGCGATTCCGGGGTTGTGTAGACGACAGCTACACTATCTACAGTTGATTCATAGTGTCCTTCAAAGAGTAGCGGGATGTCTACAACAACTAACGGATGTGTTTTTTTGTTCTTTGCAATTGCGTTTTTGATTGCTGTTCGTATGAATGGATCGAGTAATTGGTTCAGTTGTTCTCGTTTCGTTGCATCTTGAAAAATCAACTCACCAAGTTTCTGACGATTCAATTGACCATTTTTTTGTATCATTGTCTGCCCAAAGGTATCGACAATTGCTTGTAGTCCTGGCGTTTGTGGTTCAACTACTTCGCGAGCGATACGATCTGAATCAATGATCAGGATCCCATACTTTTGAAAAATAGCATCTACTGTGCTTTTTCCAGTCGCAATCCCACCTGTCACACCTAATACATAGCTAGTTGGTTGATTCTCGATCTTTATTCTCTGACAGTTAGGGCAAAAATGTGTTCCTCGTTGTGCCACTTTGACCTTGACGATTGGCGTTTGACAACGTGCACAAGGTTCTCCTGTTTGTCCATATACATGAAGTGATAACTGAAATTGACCAGCTTCGCCTAATGCATTTAGATAGCTTCGAATCGTTGTTCCACCCGCTTCTACCGCACGATGCAACACATCAATAATTGCTTTTCGCAACACGGCAACTTCTTTTGGCTTCAACGTATTCGCTGGTTGTTCTGGATGGATTTTCGCTTCCCAGAGCGCTTCATCAACGTAGATATTTCCTAATCCAGTTACTAATTTTTGATCGAGCAATAAAGGTTTGATCGCCTTTTTTGATTTCGCTAACCCTTTTGAAAAATCATCGAGTGTAAATGTCTCTGGCAAAGGTTCTGGTCCTAATTGCATGATTCCTTTATAGGATGTGCTCATTCCCTTATTGACCAGAGTCATGCGGCCAAATTTACGGACATCATTGTAATGGAGCTGTGTTCCATCTGTAAAATGAAAAATCACATGTGTATGTTTATCCAAAGGAACATTTTCTTCGTAAAATTTATATTTTCCTTCCATTCGCAAATGAGAAATCAGCTCATAATCCGTTAAATGAAAAATCAAAAATTTTCCACGTCGACCAATGGATTCAATTTTTTCATTTGCAAGTTGTGCTTCAAAAATCGTTACTTCTGGTGCATCAATGATTTTCGGCCACAAAACTTGAACCTTTTGGATTGTTTTATTTACTACGAGTTTTTCTAATCCTTTACGAACAGTCTCTACTTCTGGTAATTCAGGCATCTTTTCACCTTCGCTTAGTTAATTATTTCGCATCATACCATGTTTTGCCCCAGTTACTATCCGTTAGTAAAGGTACATGGAGTTCTACTGCGTTATCCATCACTTCTTTGACTAATTGATCAAGTTGTTCGATTTCGCTTTCTGGAACTTCAAAAACCAATTCATCGTGTACTTGTAATAACATTGTCGCTTCTAGTTTTTCTTCGTTCAATCGTTTAGCCAAGTCAATCATCGCAATCTTCAAAATATCTGCAGCACTTCCTTGGATTGGCGTGTTGATTGCTGTTCGTTCTGCAAATGAACGAATATTATAATTGCGTGAATTGATGTCAGGTAAATAACGACGGCGATGGTACAACGTTTCAACAAATCCTTGATCTTTCGCTTCTCGAACAATTCGTTCCATATAGTCTTTTACACCTGGATATTTCTCAAAATATGTGTCGATATAATTCTGTGCTTCTTTTCGAGAAATACCTAGATTTTGTGATAGGCCATAATCAGATATACCATAAACGATCCCAAAATTCACGGCTTTTGCTTGACGGCGCATATTTGGAGTCACATCTTCTGCTTTTTCGATACCAAAGACACGCATTGCTGTGCTTGCATGGATATCTTGTCCCTCTAAAAAGGCCGCTTTTAGATGCGCATCATTTGAGATATGCGCAAGTACACGTAATTCAATTTGTGAATAATCGGATGAGTAAATGACCCAATCTTTTTTCCGAGGAACAAATGCCTGACGAATTTTTCGTCCTTCTTCTAATCGAATAGGAATATTTTGTAGGTTCGGATCAACAGAGCTCAATCGTCCTGTTTGTGTCAACGTTTGTACATAGCGTGTGTGTACCTTCTGATCTGATTGAATCACTTTTAAAAGTCCTTCTACATACGTTGATTGGATTTTCGAGATTTGACGATACACTAAAATATCATCCACGATAGGTGCTTGTTCGCGAAGTTGTTCCAATACATCTACCGCTGTGGAATAACCTGTTTTCGTTTTTTTAATGACAGGTAGTCCCATTTTTTCAAATAAAATGACCCCTAGTTGTTTTGGTGAATTCAAGTTAAATTCTTCGCCAGCTTCTGCATAGATTTTTTGTTCGATTTCACTTAACTTTTCGGCAAATTCACCTTTCATTTCTTGTAAACGTTGCGCATCGACTGTGATACCTTCAATTTCCATTTCAGCTAAGATTTTTGAAAGAGGCAATTCCATTTTGTAGAATAAATCTTGCTGGTTCTTTGAAGCTAATTCTTCATCTAATTTTGGTGTCAAATATAGAATTGCAGCAACTTTTCGAGCTAAATGCGCAAAATAAGCTTCTTCATCTTCTGGTAACCCTTTTTTAGCTCCTTTACCATACACTGCTTCATCCGATTGGATATCTGTATAGTCATAATGTCTGGCAATACCTTCGATGTCACTTGCTTTATCATTCGTATCTAGTAAATAAGCACCTAAAAGAACATCAAATTTAATTCCTTCTGTTCTTCCTACATAGCGATTCAAAGCAACATACGTACGTTTCGCATCATAGACTGATTTATGTTGTGAAGCATCAAACAGCCAGTTTTTAAAAGCTTCATTTTCAAAGATAGCTAAATCATTCGTTACATAGATTTTATTTTTGTTGCCCCAAGCAACACCTTCGATATCTTCAATATGGTAATTTTCTCCTAGCATTTCCACATAAAGTACCATATCAGGTGCAAACATATCCGGTGTGTAGTCATGCACAACATCAAATAGAATGTCTTGCATTTCTGGTGTTTCTTCGACTACATTGAGTTTTTCCAAAAATTGCTTGAATTCCATTTCTTTGTAAAATGGCACCAACTTATCGAGGTCTTTTCCCTCATACTTTAATTCATCTACTTTTATTTCCACAGGTGCATGTACGTTGATTGTTGCCAAGGTCTTTGATAAGAAAGCAAGCTCTTTATCTTCGATCAAGTGTTCCTTCATCTTGCTTTTCTTCATTTCATCGATGTGTGCATAAACACCTTCAACAGAGCCATATTCTTTCAATAATTTAATTGCTGTTTTTTCACCAACTTTAGTCACACCAGGGATATTATCTGAACTATCTCCGGCTAGACCTTTCATATCGATAATTTGGAGTGGTTTCAATCCATCATATTTTTCAGCAATGTGTTCCGGTGTGTAGCTTTCAATATCGCTGACCCCTTTGACCGTGATATCCACTTTGATGTCCTCTGTCGCTAATTGTGTCAAATCTCGGTCTCCAGATAAGATAACCACGTCAAAGAGCTCTTTATCCACTTGATGAGCAAGTGTACCAATAATATCGTCTGCTTCGTAATTCGGTAACTCATAGTGTTGTACACCTAATCCTGTCAACAATTCACGAATGTAAGGCATTTGTTCTTTGAATTCGCCTGGAGTCTTCGAGCGTCCACCTTTATACTCTGCATACATTTCTGTACGAAAAGTGGTTTTGCCAGCATCAAAAGCTACTAATACGTGTGTTGGTTGTTCTTTTTGCATCACATTTTCAAACATGTTATTAAATGCATAAATTGCATTTGTATGTAACCCACTACTATTTTTAAAGCGTTCCAATGAATTGTGTAGTGCGAAAAATGCACGAAAAGCTACACTATTTCCATCTACTAATAATAATTTATTTTTTGTCATTCGTATTAACTCCTCACTCTAAAGTTCTTTTCTATTCTAACAAAGAATAGTGCTGAATGCGAAAATAAAAAAGCCCGTAACTGAAATTTCAGTTACGAGCAAGCGTTCCATTTAATCGTTTCGCCCAAAGATTCGTAAGAATGCTAAGAACAAGTTGATAAAGTCAAGATACAATTGTAAAGCCATAAAAACGGCGATTCCATTGTGTGCTGTTCCATTTGAACGGAAATAGATATTTCGAATATTTTGGTTATCATATGCAGTCAATCCGGCAAAGATAACAACCATCAACAACGAAATAAAGAATTCAACAGCGCTACTGTGTAAAATGAATATATTCAAGAACATCGCGATAATGACACCGATCAGAGCAGCTAATCCCGCACGACCAACACCACTCAAATCACGTTTCGTGAACATCCCCACTGCTGACATTCCTAAGAACATCCCTGTGGCAGCAATAAATGCGCGAGTCACACTTCCTAAATCATAAATCGATAATGTGACAGCAAGTGTCAACCCATTGATCAGCGCATAAGCGATAAATCCACCGATTGCTAAGCTTGGATTCTTCTGTGCTTTAGCACCTAAAACAATAACTAAGATGATCTCAACGATCCATAGTCCCATAAATCCTAATGGAAAACTATTCACAAATTGTGCTACTTGTATTGGGAAAACTTGTAAGGCAAGATAAGAGACGATTGCGCTCAGTCCTAAGCCCATTCCCATAAATCCGTATACTTTTGAATAAAATCGATTTAAGCCTTGTACAGCTGCTTGATTATCCATCTAAATCACCTTCACTTTCTAATTCAAAATCGACTATTTGTGGTGGTTGTACCATCACGACAGCATCTAAAACTCGATGCTCTTGTGTATCTTCTGCTTCCACGGAAATCGTCACTACGTCCTTCATCTTATCCACTTTGATTACTTCAAAATGAAAAGTTAGTGTTTCGTAATGAGAAACAGGTTCAATAAAATTAACAGAAAAGTTTACAACATGAGAACCAGGTCCAGGCAAATGTTTTGAAATCGCACTTGTGATGATTCCCATCAACATTACCGATGGTACGATTGGTTCCTGATGCTCCGTTTTATCTGCATAGTCATGTTGGATATACAATGGATTTGCATCATTGGTTAATCCAAGATATAGCAGTAATTGATTGTCTTCAATCGACTCAGTTAAGGATAACGAGTCTCCTTCCTCTAATTCATTAATTGTTTTTCCTAATTTTCGCGGCTTGCCTATTGTCAAAATAATAACCCTCCAGTTATATAGTATCGAAATAATTGTACCAAAAAGGTGGAAAAAGGCAAGTTTTGAAAACTCACTTTTTCCACCTTCTCACGAACCAGGTACTGGTTTCGTCAATTGTTTAAAAAATTTTAAAGAACATTTTTTGTTGTGTTGCTTAATAGTTTTTCATAGGCTTGTTCAAATTTTTGAACATCGCCGGCACCCATAAAGATGATTACGGCATCATGGTAATCTAACAAAGGAGAAACATTGTCTTCTTTGATTACTTGACCACCTTTAGAGATTTTTTCACCAAGGTCTTCGATTTTCACGTCTCCTTGTTGTTCACGTGCTGAACCAAAGATATCGCAAAGATAGACTTTATCTGCTAAATCAAGTGCTTCCGCAAATTCATCCATTAACGCGATTGTACGTGTAAATGTATGTGGTTGGAATACAGCAATGATTTCTTTGTCTGGGTATTTTTGACGTGCGCCATCGATTGTTGCACGGATTTCTGCTGGGTGATGGGCATAGTCATCAACCACTGTCATATCTGCAACGATTTTTTCGCTAAAGCGACGTTTTACACCAGGGAATGTAAGCATTTCTTGCGCTACTTCTGTCATGTCTAATTTTTCGAAATAAGCAACAGCAATAACACTTAATGCATTTAAAATGTTATGTTTACCAAATGCAGGTAACGAAAAATGACCAACAAAATCTTCTCCATGATAAACATCAAACTCAGAACCAGTTGTTGTACGTTGGATATTTTTTGCTTGGATATCATCATTATCGTTAATACCATAATAATAAATTGGTGTATCTGATTCTAATTTACGCAAGTAAGGATCATCACCATAAGCAAAGATACCTTTTTTCACTTGATGTGCCATTGTTTGGAAAGCATCATACACATCATCGATTGATTTATAATAATCCGGATGGTCAAAATCGATATTTGTCATAATTGCATAATCTGGTGAATAAGCTAAGAAATGACGACGGTATTCGCAGGCTTCAAACGCAAAGAATTTCGCATTTGGATCACCATGTCCGGTGCCATCACCAATTAAATAACTTGTTGGGCTAACACCTGTCAATGTATGTGCAAGTAATCCAGTGGTACTTGTTTTCCCATGTGAACCAGTTACTGCAATACTAATATAGTCTTGGATAAAGTCACTGATAAAGTTATGGTAGCGAACAACTTCTAAGCCTAATTCTTTGGCACGTTGAATTTCTTCGTGTGTATCTGGGAAAGCATTTCCTGCAATTACAATCATGCCTGGTTGAATGTTATCTGCGTTAAATGACATGATTGGAATGTTTGCTTGTTCTAAATCTCGTTGTGTAAAGAAATATTTGTCAATATCTGATCCTTGAACTTTGTACCCTTTATCATGTAGAACCATAGCAAGTGAACTCATTCCAGAGCCTTTAATGCCGACAAAGTGATGTAGTATATCTTGATTTTTCATTCTAATCCTCTTCTCTTATCACTAAAACTATTTTTTTAATAGTACTTTTTAAATTAAGATTAACACGGTCATCATTATCTTATAAATAAAGAAAAATTTCAACAATATTTATCCGAACTTAATGACATTCCAAATTTTAGTGCTTATTTAGCGTTTATTTTTCCAATTTATGGTTTTTTTCAATCGATGAAATGCGGCCAAAACATCTTCTGGAACATCCACATGACCAATGTACCCCGCACCTCTTGGCCCATAGCCTTCAGGTGTATCAATCAATCGATTTAGTTCACCTAATACTAAAGATGTAAAATACTCTGGTGTCCAAGCATCATCAAAGACTGGATCCGTAAATAGAGGGCTACCGTCAAAAAAAACAAGTTTTGGCCGTTTCGGTACATAGTTCGCAATCGTAAGCGATTCATTTTGCCAAACCTTGCGAAACGTTGCATCCGTTCGTTTTTGCAAAAGTGGATCATTCATCAAAACAAGGCGAGCAGGCAAGTTGGAATAGGCCACACGACAAATATCTAGCGCAAACTGTGCATTTTCACCAGAATTTGTCGACTGATCTTCTAGCAAAAACGCAGATGCAGGTAGAGAATATTTCTTACTTAAATACTCGTGATACATCATTGCTTCACTCAGTTCATCTGAAAACACCACACCTTGTTTGCTGAAATTCTCACGTAACCTTTGCGTCGCATGGCCCTTTCCTCCAACTAAAAATAGTCGGTCTACTTTTTGTTCAAGATAAGCCTTTGCCGCTTCATCCGCAAGATAGGGCAAACAATTTCCTGCTAAAACTAAACACGTTTCCCCTTCATGTGTCTGCGCCATTTGCGGTACATCAGTTAAAAAAGTGATCAATCGATTCCAATCTTCAATCATTTAATTTCCTCACCTATCCATTTTTTCTCTATAGTTTGTTTCGATCCATACGAGTTTTCCTCGACAATGCCCACAACGGAACTTCTCAGTATTGATTTTTCGTTGCCTCGAAATCACTTTCCCACATGACTGGCATCGATAACACTCTATCTTTTTAGGAGCAGTTGACGGTGCATATCTTGCTCCTCCGGTTTTCTTTAATAACTTTTTAAAATCAGCATCTCGATGACGATATCCTCGATTTGTTAAATGCAAATGATAATGGCACAGCTCGTGTTTAATGATTCCAGTAATCACAGTTATATCCGACGTAAAAAAAAGTTGTTCATTAAAATCGATATGGTGATCATTTAGATGATACCGTCCTCCAGTTGTCTTTAGACGTCGGTTAAAAGTAGCTTGGTGAACGAACGGACGAGAAAATGAATCCAGAGATATTTTCTCGACCATTTGTTGTAGTTGCGTTTGTGTCAGTATCATTCGTTTGGTGTAAGCATTGTCAAACTAATGCGTCCTTTTTTGACATCCACTCCATCTACCCAGACGGTTACGACATCCCCAACAGAGACTACATCTGTTGGGTGTTTTACGAAGCGATTGCTTAATTTAGAAATATGGACCAATCCATCTTGCTTCACACCTATGTCTACAAATGCGCCAAAATCAATGACATTGCGCACCGTTCCTTTTAATTCCATACCAGGTTTTAAGTCTTCCATTGTTAACACATCTTTTCGTAAAAGCGGTGCAGGCATGCCATCACGCATGTCACGACCTGGGCGAGTCAAACCTGACAGAATGTCTTCGACTGTTTCAAATCCAACAGCTAATTCTTCGCTCATACGTTTCGCATTGATTGCTTTTAGTTTTTCTTCTGCTTCAGGCATACCTAAGTCTTTTTCGTTCACTTTTGCTTGTTTCAAGATTTCTTTTGCAACAGTATAGCTTTCCGGATGGATACCAGTGTTATCTAAAATATTTTTCCCACCTGGAATACGTAAGAAGCCGATTGCTTGCTCATATGCTTTTGGTCCTAAGCGTGGTACTTTCTTTAACTGGTTTCGGGCAGTAAATTCGCCGTTTTCTTCACGATAGTTCACAACATTCTGTGCTGTAGTTTTGTTTAAACCTGAAATATGTTGTAGCAATTGCGGACTTGCTGTATTGACATCGACCCCGACTTGGTTCACGACTGTTTCTACAACAAAATCTAGTTGCTTCGCCAATTGTTTTTGCGACACATCATGTTGATATTGTCCTACACCAACAGCTTTAGGATCAATTTTCACAAGTTCAGCTAACGGATCTTGAAGACGACGTGCAATGGAGACCGCACTTCTTTCTTCAACGTGTAAATCTGGAAACTCTTCACGTGCGACATCACTTGCTGAATAGACAGATGCACCGGCCTCATTTACGATGACATAATACGCTTCTTGTTTTACTTGCTTCAATTGCTCTGCTACAAAAACTTCTGATTCACGACTTGCTGTTCCATTACCAATAGCCACCATGTCTACGTGATAGTTCTCAATCAATGCACGAAAAGCTGGTGCGGCTGCTTCACGTTTTTCTTTTGTCGCTGGTTTATGTGGATAGATGACTTCAATAGCTAGCACTTTCCCTGTAGCATCAACGATCGCTAATTTACATCCTGTACGGTATGCGGGGTCAAATCCTAGAACAACTTTTCCTTTTAATGGTGGTTGTAATAGTAGATTTCGTAAGTTTTCGCCAAAAATAGCAATCGCTTGTTCATCTGCTTTTTCTGTCAATTCATTTCGTATCTCACGTTCGATTGCTGGACCAATAAAGCGTTTATAACTATCTTGGATTGCTTCTCGAACAAATGGTGTAGCGCTAGAATCACTCACCTTGATCAGCTGACGCTCAAGATAATTAAAGATTTTTTCTTCATCGATTGCCAAAGAAATTTTTAGGATTTCTTCTTTTTCTCCACGATTCGTTGCTAAAATACGGTGTGATACGATTTTGTGAATAGGTTCGTCGTATGCATAATACATTTCATACACGCCTTTTTCATCTTTCTCTGCATCTTTTACCGTACTTTCGTAACGTCCATAATTAAATGTATAGGAGCGAATCCATGCGCGGAATTTTGCATCATCACTGATTTTTTCTGCAAGAATCTCATGCACACCTTGTAAGGCTTGTGCTTCATCCAGAACTTCTTCTGTAATAAATTCACTTGCTTTTGCGTAGACGTCCTCGGTAGGAAAATCTAATAACCACATCGCAAAAGGTTCCAGCCCTTGCTCTTTGGCAATCGTTGCCTTGGTCCGCCTTTTTTGTTTATATGGACGATACAAATCTTCCACTTTTTGTAATTTCACTGCTTCCTGGATTTCTTTTTCCAATTCAGGAGTTAATTTTTCTTGTTCATTAATAATACGTAAAACTTCTTGTTTACGTTTTTCTAAGTTTTCAAGATAGCCGTAACGTTCTTCGATTTCTCG
>JBKEDT010000001.1:0-95662 GCA_047975565.1 Enterococcus sp.
AGAAAGAGTAGATAAAGTTTAATCTAATTTAGACCGTTCACGGTACCAATTATCAGGTTGCCAGATCCATTCGAAACCATCTTTTTCAAGAAGGTCAAATGCTGCTTGAGGGCCCATAGTGCCGGCTTTGTAATTAGGAAAATCTGGAGCTTCGTTATCCCAGAATTTGCGGATAACATCAACGATATGCCATGATTGAGCAACTTCATCCCAGTGAGTAAAGTTTGTTCGTTCACCATTCAATGCATCCAATAATAATTTTTCGTAGGCTTCAGGTGTATTTGACATAGTTTCTGAACTATTTCGATATTCTAACTTGATAGGTTCAGTATCAAATCCTTGACCGATTTCCTTACCATTTAGAGATAAAGAGAAACCTTCTGTTGGTTGGATGTAAATGGTTAAAACATTCGGTGGTAACAATTCTGATTTGCATGAAGCATCAATATCTGTTTTGAAAACATTGACAGGAACTTGTTTGAAGACAACATTGATACGCGTTCCTTTTTCTGTTAGACGTTTACCTGTTCGAATATAGAAGGGAACGCCTGACCAACGGAAATTGTCAATCGTAAATTTACCAGCAACAAAAGTTTCTGTAGTTGAGTTTGAATCAACATTTTCTTCATCCTTATAGGCAATAAACGATGAATCATCCAAATTACCTGCATCATATTGTCCACGAACGAAATTCTCAGCAATTTCAGATTCTGAGTAGATGCGCACAGCATTTAGCGCCTTGATTTTTTCTGTACGGATTTCTTTTTCAGAGAAAGCAACAGGAGGTTCCATAGCAAGTAATGAAACGACTTGTAGAATATGATTTTGTACCATATCCTTCAATGCACCGCTATGATCATAATAGCCACCGCGATCTTCTACACCAAGATCTTCAGCAAATGTAATCTGGATATTATCGATATATCGATTGTTCCATTGGGATTCAAAGATATTATTGGCGAAGCGGATAGCAGAAATATTTTGAATCATTTCTTTTCCAAGATAGTGATCGATTCTAAAAATATCTTCTTCTGGAAAAGCTTGACGGATTTCTTGATTTAACGCATATGCAGATTCATAGTCCGAACCAAATGGTTTTTCAATAATGACACGATTGAAGCCAGTATCAGTTAAGATATTCTCTGATTTTAAGTGTGAGACGATTGTTCCGAAGAACTGTGGCGCCATTGCTAGATAATAAACGCGATTGTTGTTCAATTGATATTTGTCATTTAGTTTAGAGGAGAGTGCACGCAAGGTTTCGTAGTGATTTGAGTCAGTTACATCATGTGATTGATAATAAAAGTGACTCGAGAAATCAAGTGCTTCTTCTTCTGTGGGTTGTAGATCAATTAGTGTTTCTCTAACGACTTCTTGGTAATGTTCATCTGTCCATGGTCGTCTAGCTGTTCCAATGACCGCAAAATGTTTGTTTAAAATTCCTTTTTTAAAAAGGCGGAACAAAGAAGGGTAAAGCTTTCTTTTGGCTAAATCGCCGGTACCGCCGAATATTGTAAATAATACAGCTTGTTCTTCTTGCATAGCAAATTCACTCCTTTATAATTTATCAACGAAAATCGTACTAGCTGCTTTATAGCTTACAGCGATTTCTTTTGTTTCGCTCTTGATTGTTACTGGTCCTTCATAAGGAGCAATCTCTGTAATCGTATACACTTCATCAATGTTTACATCAATGACTACTAGATAATCAAGTAAGTCTTTTTCATCTAAAACACGAGCGATTCGAATTGTTGTACCAACTGGGTAAGTATCGAGAGTTTGACGCTTTTCCTCATGGATAAGTGACCCTTTCTTAGGTATTATCCCTCCGTGTGGGCAATGTTCAGGATGGTCCAAGTAACTTTCGATTCTGTCAGCTAAGTGATCAGAAGTGACATGCTCAAGAACTTCTGCATCGTCGTGCACTTCATTCCATGTATATTTTAGATGTTCAACAAGGAAAACTTCCCAGAGACGATGTTTTCGAATGAGCATACTTGCCTTTTCCAAGCCTGCTTCGGTCAACTGAACACCCTGATAAGGTGAATGTTCAACGAGTGATTCTTTGACAAGTTTTGAAATCATTTCACTTACTGAAGCTGGAGAAACTGCTAGTCCAGAGACGATTTGTTTATTATTTACTTTAGCAGTGTCACCTCCAAGTTCTAAGATAATTTTTAAATAATCTTCGCGATTTGGCGTCATTAGAATTCATCCTTTCATGGTCCGAAAAACCATCATTGTAATTTTAACAAAAAAATAGTCAAATGACTATTTTTCTGTAGGAAAAGACTTATTTTTTTCAGGTCTTTTTACAGGTTTTGTGGTAGGATGTACGTGAAGGAGTAGGGAGAAAATAATTGGATTCACGTTTATTACGGATGTGCTCCACTGGAATAAAAAAAGAAAGGTTGAGGGATATGATACATTTAGGAATTATTGGAACAAATTGGATTACACATCAATTTGTGGAAGCTGCGCTACACACTAAAAAATATGAATTGACGGCAGTTTATTCTAGAAAACTTGAGAGTGCACAAGAATTTGGTCAACGCTATCACACAGACATTGAGTATGCCACTGAGTTAGCCACTTTTTTTGGTATTGCGCATATGGACACCGTATATATTGCTTCGCCAAATAGTTTGCACTTTGAACAAGCAAGACAAGCAATTCATGCAGGAAAGAATATCATTGTCGAAAAACCTGCCTTTTCGACACCAGAAGAATTGGATACGATTATTCAACTAGCAAATGAAAAACATGTTTTTTTCTTTGAAGCTGCACGAAATATCCATGAAGCTGGTTTTAAGAAAGTCAATGCGCACCTTCCTGTAAAAGACCAAATCCTTGGTGCTAATTTTACCTATATGAAATACTCTTCTCGTTATGATCAAGTATTAGATGGAGAAGAACCAAATATCTTTTCTCCACATTTTTCTGGTGGTGCATTGATGGATCTTGGCGTTTATCTTGTTTATGCTTCGGTGGCTTGGTTTGGTATGCCAGAGCAGGTTTATTATTTTAACCGTAAGATACGTACAGGAGTCGATGGGCTAGGAACAGCTATTTTACGCTATGACTTATTTGATGTGGTATTACAACCTGGGAAAATCAACGATTCATTTGCTTCATCAGAAATTTATTTCGACTCTGGAACACTTGTTTTAAATGGTGTGAATGCAATTGAACATGCAGAATATCATGATCGAAATAAGGGAACGATCGAACAATTAGCTATTCAAGCAACCGATAATCCTATGGCAGAAGAAGCTGCAGATTTTGCTCGAATCATAGAAAATCCTAAAGACAATCAATTAGGTCTTCAATATGAAGAATGGGTAGAACTCGCACGAAATGTGCATCATGTTCTATATGAATTACGAAAAAATGGCGGTATCACATTTGATGCCGATGATAAGGAAGAATAGAATGACAGATTTTTTAACAACATTTCCAAAAGAATGGCAAGCACAATGGAAAAAACGAGGATTTCAAGAACTATCAGCTATCCAACAGGCAGTTTTTGAACCATTAAAAGAAAAAGAAAGTCTAATTGGTATTTCTCCAACGGGCTCTGGGAAAACATTGGCTTATTTATTACCACAGCTACAAACTATCGTACCAAACGAAGGGAGTCAGCTGCTAGTTTTGACTTCTTCGCAAGAACTCTCTGTACAAGTCGCTGAGGTAGCAAGAGAATGGGGAAGTCTGCTAGGACTACGTGTACAAACTTTGATTGGTGGGGCAAATGTAAAACGTCAGATCGAAGGATTGAAAAAAAAGCCTGAAATTTTAGTCGGCACACCAGGACGTGTTTTGGAGTTAGTGAAGGCAAAAAAAATAAAAATGCACACAATCAAGCAAATCACCTTTGACGAAGCCGATCAATTATTTGAACGACCAAATGATGCATTGATTGAACAACTGTTGCATCAGGCACCAGTAGACTATCAACTAAGCTTCTTCTCAGCTACAGGAGATCGTTCGATTGATGCAATCAATCAACTACTAGGAAAAGAAATCAAAGTGATTGATGTAACAAATGAGGATCATTCAAGGAACCAATTGACTCATTTTTATTTAAAAGTCCCTGCACGTAAGAAAGATGAATATCTTCGTCGTCTCGCACATGTAGACAACTTCAAAGCGCTTGTGTTCTTCAATCAATTAGGGGAGTTAGGCACAGTAGAAGAAAAATTAGTGTATCGTGGGATTGCTGCGATGAGTTTGGCATCTGATCAAAACAAATTAGTCAGAAAATCAGCTCTTTCTAAATTTAGAGAAGGCGAAATCGTTGAATTGTTGACAACAGATGTAGCTGCTCGAGGGTTAGATATTCAAGAACTAGCTTTTGTTGTAAATACAGAAATACCAATGACCCCGGAAAGTTATCTACATCGTTCTGGAAGAACAGGTCGAATGGGCGCTTCTGGGCAAGTAATTACATTTGTTCAAGAAAATAATCTACGTGACTTTAAACGAATGATGAGAGACCTAGAAATAACCGCAAATGAAATCTTTATTCATGGTGGAGCACTTCTTTTGGAAGAACCTGTCAAAGAAAAAGAAGAAAAACTAAAAACAAAACCAAAAGAAAAACCAAAAGAAAAATTATCAGAAACTAAACCAAAACAATTGACAAGAGAATCTGGTGAAAATAGACCACAAAAGACAAAAATCAAAAAAAGAAAAAAAGCGCAAAAGAATAAAGGTGCAAGACGCAAATAAGCACTTTGCAAATAAGCGCTTTTATATGGTAATATATAGGGAAATAAACACGTGTCACTTGCTAAATCTTAGGAGGTCTTTGTGTGAATTCTCGTAAAAAAGAAATTCTAACTTTATTATCAAAAAGTAAAAACGGAATGACTGCTGCAGAAGTTGCAGAAAAATTGATGATTGATCGTAGCAATGCAAGCCGTTATATGAGCGAATTATACAAATCAAAACATATTGAAAAAACCGCTGGGAGACCAGTGGTTTATTCGGTTCACTCAGAAAGTGAGGAGACAAAGGTCCACGTAGATAATTCTACAATGGTAACATTTGATAAACTAGTTGGTGAAAATGATTCCTTGAAAGTAAGTATCCAACAAGCGAAAGCAGCGATTTTATACCCTCCCAAGGGATTACATACGATTATTTTTGGTGAAACAGGAACCGGAAAGTCCATGTTTGCAGAATGTATGTATCATTTTGCAGTTAGTTCAGAGACATTGCCTGAAGATGCACCGTTTATCTCATTTAATTGTGCGGACTATTCGCAAAATCCACAGCTATTATTTGGGCATATTTTCGGAATCAAAAAAGGTGCTTATACTGGAGCGAATGAAGATAGTCCAGGCTTGATCGCAAAAGCCAATGGAGGCATTTTGTTTCTAGATGAAATTCATCGTTTACCACCTGAAGGCCAAGAAATGCTCTTCACATTTATTGATAAGGGAATCTATCGTCCACTAGGAGAAAGTGCACAGGTCCACGAAGCAACTGTCCAGATTATTGGGGCGACAACAGAATCATCAAATAATTTTTTAACAACGTTTAATCGACGAATCCCGATGGCTATCACACTTCCTAATCTATCCATGCGTTCGCTTGATGAGAGATACGAAATCGTCTCTTTATTTATTAAACAAGAAGCCAACCGATTGAACCAACGAATCGATGTAGAAAGAGAAGTTGTTCTTGCTTTTATGCTCTATGATGCAGAAGGTAATATCGGGCAAATCAAGCGTGACTTAAAACTGGTCTGTGCGAAAGCATTCCTACATTATCGGACACATAATGAGAAACTATTGACGATTCGAAAGAAAGATTTATCATTACAAGTCCAAAAAGGATTACTCAAAATCAAAGAATTACCAGAACGGTTTGAGTATTTCTCTGAGAACCAAAGTCGCTATCTAACATTTGAAACAGGACTAGAAAATGTTGTCTGGTCGCAAGATAAAGAACGCGACATGCAAGTCTACAATACGATTGAAGAAAAAGTGGCTTCGCTGTCTGAAACAGGTGTGGATAGTCTGGACTTAGAAACATTGATTTCAAAGGATGTAGATGAATACTTCCAGACATATGTCCATAAATTGGCACAAACGAAAATCCCTAAAGACTTATTAGCAGATGGTATTTGGGAACTGACCAACCGATTATATGATGTTGCGCAGGAACGCTTAGATCGTAACTATAATGAACAAGCACGTTTTGCTTTTGCGCTTCATCTCCAAAGTACCATCGACCGAATCAAAGAAGGGCATATCATTGTGCACCCTGATTTAAATACGGTACGTAAAGAGTTGCGCAAAGAATTTCAAGTAGCACTAGATTTGTCTTCTATTTTAGAAGAAGAACAGCAGATTGAAGTACCTTTTGATGAAATCGGGTTTATTAGTATGTTCTTATCCATTGATTTAGGGGAGCATGTTCGAGAGAAAGAAGATAGTGTCGGAGTTATCTTATTGATGCATGGGGACTCTACTGCAACAAGCATGCTAGCGACTGCGCAAGAACTACTCGGTTTAGATAAGGGAATTGCTATAGATATGCCACTTTCGATGGATGTACAAACGATGTATGATCAAGTATTAGAAAAAGTACGTGAATCTGCAGATAAATTAGCGAATGGATTGTTATTATTGACGGATATGGGATCATTGAATACGTTTGGTAATCTAATCTACAAAGAAACAGGTATCCGAACAAAAGCTGTGTCAATGACGAGTACGATGATTGTCTTAGATGCATTGCGCATGGCAGCGAATGGACGTACCTTAGAAGACATCCATCAAAGCATACAAATGTCATTTGAAGCGGTTGTTCGAGACCAATTTAAACCAAAGAAAAAAGATTCTGAAAAAATGAAAGCAATCGTCGTGACATGTTTTACTGGTGAAGGCGTTGCAGCAAAATTATACCAACGTTTGGAGCCTGTAATCAATCAAACAAAAACCAAGATCATCCAGATGCAATTCCTTGAACGCGAGTCCTTTAAGAAGCGAATCAATGCGTTACAGGATGACTATGACATCAAAGCAATTGCTGGGACGGTTGATATTGATTACCAAAATATTCCATTTTTCTCCGCATACGATGTGTTTGATGATACAAAATTATCAATGATCCAACAAATTACTGAAAATGAATTACCGGTAGCTAAAATTACGCAATCACTAGAGCAATCACTTGATTCTTTAGAGTATATCGATACATTAGTACCATTCTTAGATGGAATGCTTCAACAGATCCAAGGAGAATTATCTATTTTTATCGAGCCGGGCGTAGATGCTGGAATCTTGATCCATACAGCTTTTATGCTCGATGCATTAGTAAAAAAAGAAGCATCACGAACATTTGATGAACTAGAGAAATTTATAAAACTACATCGCTGGGAATTTGATGTCATTCATGCAAACATGTTGCCATTAGAACGAATGTACCATGTGACGATTCCAGAAGATGAAATAGCCTTCCTTGTTCAAATGTTATTAGAAAATCAAATCAAAGCATAAAAAAAGATTGCACACTTCAAATTAGTGTGCAATATTTTTTTGCTGTGTGCGCACAGATAACAGAAGAAAAACACTTAGAAAGCGCTATCTTTTTGAGGAAATCTTTTGGCACGCTTTTTGCATTATAAAATAGTGTAAGGCAAATTAGAAAGGGTGGAAAAAATGACTAAAAAAACAATTATGTTAGTATGCTCAGCTGGGATGAGCACAAGTTTACTTGTAACAAAAATGCAAAAAGCAGCAGAAGCTAAGGGAGTAGATGCAGATATTTTTGCAGTATCCGCTTCAGATGCAGATAATAACTTAGCCGCAAAAGATGTTGATGTTTTATTATTAGGTCCACAAGTTCGCTTTATGAAATCACAATTCGAACAAAAACTTGCACCTAAAGGAATTCCTTTAGACGTAATCAACATGCAAGATTATGGCATGATGAATGGTGAAAAGGTATTAGAACAAGCTGAAAAATTAATGAAATAGAAATGGAGAGACGATAGTGGAAGATCAAAAAAATCTAGAGGCCATCATGGGTCTAATCATGTTTGGCGGAAATGCAAAGAGCGATGCAATGGAAGCGATTGCGGCTGCGAAACAAGGTGACTTTGAATTAGCAGACCAGAAAATTGTTGATGCAGAAGAATCATTGGTTCAAGCACATCATTCACAAACTGAAATGTTAACTCAAGAAGCACAAGGAAACCATATGGAAGTAACGTTACTTACAGTACACAGTCAAGATCATCTAATGACTTCAATTGCTTTTACGGACTTAGCAAAAGAAATTATTGATCTTTACCGTCGTATGGACATTGAATAGAAATCAAATAACAATTGAATAACAACTAGCTCGAACAGAGTGTCATACTTTATTTTTCTTTTTTGAACGGGAGAAAGATAAGAAAATCTTTGAACGGATTTTTTCTTATGGTATAACGTGTAATTTTTACACTTATATAAATAGAACTTATAGGAGGGAACACAATGAATGGATTGACTAGTTGGATGGAGAAGCATCTCCTGCCGATTGCCGGTAAAATTGGTGCCCAAAAGCATTTAGTTGCTTTACGTGACGCTTTTATTGGTACGATGCCAGCGACGATGGCGGGATCTGTTGCAGTAATGATCAACGCCATTATTCGTGATTTACCGCAACAATTTATTAGCACTTATGCAGATAGTCTTGCGGCAGACAAAGGATTTTTTGCAGTACTGAATGTAATCATCGGAATCAATGGTTATGTTTGGAATGGTACCTTGGCCGTAGCTGGATTGATTTTTGCCTTTTCTTGGGGCTACAATTTGGCACGTGCATATGGTGTAAATGATTTAGCCGGAGGTATCGTTGGTATTGCGACACTTCTTCAAGGAATTGCTTTTTCTTATCAAAGTGTAGTAGAAGTAGCCGTACCTGCAAATGTGATGAACGCAATCAACAGCACAACTGCAGATACTGGATGGTCAGCAACCGCCAGTGGCATGACAGCTACAGGATGGGGTTGGCTAAAATTAGATCATTTGAATGCAAATGCATACTTCACGATTATGATTATGGGCGCGATTTCAGTTATTATTTTTTGTAAATTAATGTTAGCAGATATCACTATCAAAATGCCCGATTCAGTACCGCCAGCAGTATCAAAAGCATTCGCAGCAATCGTTCCAGCAACGATTGCGTTATATGTAGTAGCAATTATCAACTTTGTTGTTGCGAAATTTACAGATGGACAATTGATTATTGACTTAGTACAAAAATACATCGCAGAGCCGTTCTTAGGGCTGTCACAAGGTCTAGGCGCTGTGTTGATCGTAACAGTCTTTGTTCAGATCTTCTGGTTCTTCGGTATTCATGGACCAAATGTATTGGCACCAGTTCTTGAAGGAATTTGGGGACAAGCGCAATTGGTCAACATTGATATCTTCCAAAAAGGATATGAAGGTCAAACTGGTACACCTGCAGTGCTTGCTGCGATTGAAGATGGCAAAGCATACATGTGGGTACGTGGCTCATTCGATGCATTCGCATGGTTTGGTGGATCTGGTGGGACGATCGTTCTGCTGATTGCTATTCTAATCTTCTCAAAACGTGCGGATTATTTGACAGTAGCAAAACTTTCAATGGGTCCTGGTATCTTCAACATCAATGAACCAGTAATGTTTGGTTTACCAATTGTATTGAATGCAATTATGTTTATTCCATTCTTAGTTGCACCAGTAGTTGCAACAGCAATTGGTTGGTTTGCGACATACCTAGGGTTAGTTGCACCAGTATCGCAACAAGTAGTTTGGGTAGTACCGCCATTCTTACTCTCATTCTTAGCAACAGGGGCAGACTGGCGTGCACCAATCGTTACACTTGTGTGTATGGTCGTGACATTCTTTATCTGGGCACCATTTGTTATCTCAGCGAATAAGATTGATCCATCTGCTGGGGAAGTATAAAAACAACCTGTTTTTACCGCATTTCCCGTAGCGTAATTGTTATGGGAATTTGCGGTTTTCTTTGAATAAAAACGAGCAATTAGAGGAGGAAAACAAATGATTAGTATTGCAAGCGCGATGCAACAAGACGCCATTAAAGAATTATTGGAAAACTACAATGAAGGTGATTTTTCTTATACGTTTAAAGAAAAACAAGGGATCAAATTGATTTTTGAAACAACTGGTATTCCTGAAGATGCTGCAAAAAAAGCAAAAGAGTTAATTAAAGCTCAACCTTGGGGAACGGTACTTTATTTCCAATCAGTTGCGGTATAAGAGGTCAAAAAAAGATAGGATGGGATTAAGATGCTTAAAAATGGATTGTTCCTTTGTAGTATTGGTTTTTTAATTGTTTTGTTTAGCTTAAACCCAATGGCTGCATATGATTGGTACAGTTTTGTAACAGGACTTTTCTTTATTACAATTGGTGGCTTCTTTTTCTTTAAAGGAAAAAAACGAGAAGAGGCAAAAGGAGGAGATACTAAATGGAAATCAAACAAAAATTAAATATTCCCGCTCCTTACTTTTATAATAAAGTGATGGACTCCGTACTATTTGATGTGCGAAAAGCGACGGGAAAGACATTGACAAAAAAACAATTAAAAGATTTTGAATATGTAAAGGAATTCTCCAAAACAAGCCGCGCACGTATTACAATCGAAGATGTTGTGGAGAATCAAGTGTATCGTTTTAAGACATCTACAACTAAAAATGAATTTGTTGCACAATATCAGGTGCAGCCAATCGATGAACATTCTTGTGAGGTTTGCTACACAGAATCGATGAAATCCTATGGAATGATCCAAAAATTAAATGATCTGCTGTTAGGGACGATTTTAGGATTTTTCAAACGGCGCCAGTTCAAAAAAATGTTAACAATGATTGAGGAAACCTATTGATTCAAATAAATTAAAAAAGGGGGAACAATACAAATTTTTTGATTTCAATAATTTGTATTGTTTCTTTGTTTAGGTGAGGTTGATAAAATGAGTGGAGTAAGAGAATTAGGAACAAGTGCAGAGCAAGAGATGTTCGAGTTAGCATCTTATGCATTTAATAAAGAGCAATCAAATGAAAGAAGGAAAAGGTTTCACACTTTGTTAGAAAATTCGTGGAATTACGGATTCTTTAACAAAGAGAATTATTTAGTTAGCCAGGTGATCGCAACACCTTTTCCTGTGAATTTTCATGGACGAACATACCAAATGGCTGGAATAGGTAGTGTATCCTCCTATCCAGAATCAAGAGGGCAAGGAGCTATCAATAAAATCATGAAACAATTGTTGCGTGATTGCCGTGAAAAAGGGATTGCGCTATCGTATCTTGCACCATTTTCTTACCCTTTTTATCGGAGATATGGTTATGAATTAGTTTTTGAAAAAGCAAATTATCGAGTTACAGCCGCAGATTGGCCAGTTGTGAAACAGAATTATGGACAGATGATACGATGTACATTGGCTGAAGCAATAGATAAAATTGACTTGGTCTATAAAGCTATGCCAATCCATCATCGTGGAGCACTCGAAAGAGAAGAATGGTGGCAAGCATATAAATTTCAAAAAGATGAAAAAAATAAGTATGCGCTATACAAAGATGAAGAAAATAAAACACGTGGCTATATTGTTTATAAAATGGAAGGAACGCGATTCCATATTGTTGAATGGGGCTACCTAGATCACCATGCGTTTTCTAGCTTGGTTCAATTTGTTGGGGCGCATGCAAGTTCGTTCCAAGAAATCATGTATTCATGTGGCGATACTGGTTCAGGAATGAATTACTTGTTTGCATCACCGCTTGCAGAAATGCAAATTGTTCCAGAGATGATGGCACGAATTGTTGATTTACAAAAATTTATTGAAGAGTATCCATTCCAAGAAGCAATGCCTCTCGAATTTTCTTTGGAAGTTACTGCGGATGCGTATGGAGAATGGAATGAGGGTACCTATATTGTGAACATCACTGCTGGGGAAGCAATGATTCAAAAAGGCGAGCAACCTGAATTACCTATGATCCGAGGAGATATCCAAGGTTTAACGCAACTCTTCTTAGGCTACCGTAGCCCAGAAGAACTGGCTTTTCATGAAAAAATCGACAGTTCGGATACGTATCTTATTGAACAACTCACGCAAGTTATCCCACAACAACGACCAGTGTTGGAAGATTACTTCTGATAAAAAAGGAACCCATTTTATAGGGTTCCCTTTTTTGTAAATTTAATTTTTTGAGTTGGTTGGGGCTTAGGCATATGGTCTTTGTGTTCTTTAACGGCATCTTTCATAATATCTTCACGTGTAGTTTTGGACTCATTTAAACGCTCTGCATAAATTTTATCTTTGGATTTCATAGGAACCACCTCATGTATGAAAGTCTTTTATTACTACCTTCATTTTATCATGCATGGTATATAGAGAAAATGAATGTGCTCTATTAAATGAAAAATTAAAGAGTTCATTAAACGAACCGCTTGGATTTCTTTGGACGAGCACTTGCAACGCTCTTACAAAAAAGCTACAATAACTAGGGTAGTGTTCTCGTAGCTCAGTAGGATAGAGCGACCGCCTCCTAAGCGGTAGGTCGGAGGTTCAATTCCTCTCGGGAACGTAAAATATAGATTCAAGCAAAAAAGGGCGGATAGAAAACTATCCGCCCTTTTTTGAGTAAGCCTATGCCCAATCTCCATTACGAAATACTGGGACGCTTGTTCCATCTTTTCGAATACCATCAATTGACATTTGAGCAGAGCCAACCATGAAGTCGACGTGTGTCTGGCTTCTATTTAATCCAGCAGTTGCTAATTCTTCTTCGCTCATCTCTGTTCCACCTTGCACGCTAAACGCGTAAGCAGAACCGAGCGCTAAGTGATTTGAGGCATTTTCATCAAACAGTGTATTATAAAAAATAATTCCTGATTGAGAAATAGGGGATGGATCAGGTACAAGAGCAACTTCTCCTAAGCTGCGCGCGCCGTCATCTGTTGCTAATAATTTCTCTAAAACATCTTGCCCTTCTTGTGCGCTAAATTCAGTCACTTTTCCATCTTTGAAAGTAAATTTCATTCCAGAAATCGTTGTGCCTGCATAACTCAAAGGTTTGGTACTAGAGACATAGCCATCGATTCTACGGTAATCAGGTGCAGTAAATACTTCTTCAGTTGGCATGTTGGCCATGAATTTTTCGTTACGTGCGTTAAGGCTTCCAGCGCCTTCCCATAGATGATTTTCTGGTAATCCAATAGTCAGGTCAGTGCCAGGTGCAGTGTAGTGTAATGTATCAAATTGTTCAGCATTTAGTTCGGCAGCTTTACTTGCCAATTTTTTATCATGAATTGACCAAGCAAGGTCTGGATCTTCTTCATAGACGCGTGTGGTTTTGAAGATTTGATCCCATAAAGCATCTACTTGTTCCTCATTGGTTGTTAAATCTGGGAACACTTTTGCTGCCCAATCTGCACCGGCAGCGGCAACAACTGTCCAGCTGACTTTGTTTGCTTGTGTTGCTTTACGTAGATTCATCATTGCTTTGCCGTTAGCGGCTTGAAAGTCAGCAACACGCGAGCCATCTACACCGGATAAGGCATCTGGATTAGAAGAGACAACGCTGATTCGGCTGGCCCCTTTTTCGATCCAATCATCTGCTTGATCGATTTTATATTGAGGAACAGTTTTGATTCGTTCTTCATCTGCATGTGTTAAAAATGAACGTTGAATAAAATCATCGGTCCACTGAACGATGACTTCAGCCGCACCAAGATTATAAGCTTCCTCTGTAATCAAGCGAGCAAGTGGAGCTTGATCCACGCTGATTTGTACGACAACGGTGTGTCCTTTTGTAACATTGACACCTGTTTTTGCGATTAAGTGTGCATATTTTTTTAAATTTGAATGAAAATCTGGTAATACCATACAATTTCCTCCTTAAATTTGGATGCAAGAACTTAGAACTTAACGATATGATACCATTTAAAGTGTATACGGACAATTAGCACACTGCTGAAAAAATGAAAGAATTGAAATTTATGTAATACGATTCTTTCTTTGAAAAAAATAACAAAAAAATGATTGAAAAATTTAGGAAATTAAATAAAAAAACATGTTTTGCATTATTAAAAAAACATGTTACAATAAGTCTATACAAATCTGGAAGCGTTATATTAAATGTTTGAGGAGATTATGATTATGGCAAGAAAAAAAACGATTACGAAAGATCAAATTTTAAAAGCGGCATATGAAGTAGTTGCAACTGAAGGCTTTTCTCGTTTTACTGCACGGAATATTGCCAATAAGATGAAATGCTCCACTCAACCGATTTATCTAGAATTTAAAAATATGGAAGAACTAAAACAAGAGTTATTCCAAATGATTTATCATTACCTAGCGACAGAAATCTTTCCGATTGAACACACGGGAAATACAATAGTGGACCTTTCATTAAATTATATCCACTTTGCAAACAAAGAAAAGAAACTCTATCGTTCATTGTATCTTGAAGAGTACGGTGGAGGAGAAGAGATGCAGGAATTCTCTTATCAATATTTCTCTCAGGGAGTGAAAGCAGATCCAGAGTATGCACACTTATCGAGTGAAGAAGTTGAATCCTTGCATAATGGTTCATGGATCGTTGCTACAGGTATCGCTGCGTTGATGTCTTCTGGGATCATTCATCCAACGGACGAACAAATCGAAAAAATCATGCGTGATAGTATCCACAGTATTTTAAATCAAGAAAATGCAATCAAATTAAATTATTAGAACAAAAAAACTTGGAACATGAATCTGTTCCAAGTTTTTTATATGTCAGAGCCTAAATTATTTGAGTTCTCTGGCTGTTTATAATTTACTTACAAGAGCTTTGGCGAAGGCTTCTAAGTTTTCGATGTCTTCTTCTTCAGCATTTAAGTCAACTTTGACGTTGTCAGCACCTTTGGTAGCCCCTGTTTTTCCAAATACTGTATCAAAGTCATCAACAGATTGACAAAATTCATCGTAAAAAGTATCGCCAGAACCGCAAACTCCGTAGATTTTACCAGATAGATCTACTTCTTCTAGATCTTCATAGAAGTCTACGATTTCATCTGGTAATTCTCCATCACCGTAAGTATATGTAGCAACGATACAAATATCTGCATCTTCAAATTCATCTGCATCTACTTGTGTACATTCGTTCATTTCTACTTCAATATCTAAGTTTTCTAATGCCTCTGCAACGATATCCGCAATTTCTTCCGTATTACCAGTCATGCTAGCATAGACGATTTTTGCTAAAGCCATGATTCATTCCCCCTATATTCAGAGTGTTTCTGCACTCATCTGTATCATTATAACAAAAGCTTTCAAGAAAGAAAATAACTCGGAAATAACCCATTAAGTGAAAAGAAAATTTGTAGTTTGGCGAAAGACTGAATGCTATGGTAAAATAAGGAGGATTTGTAAAAAGGAGACGAGAAAATGATTACATTAAAATCAGCACGAGAAATAGAAATGATGGATGAATCAGGCGCATTATTAGCAGATGTGCATAAAAACCTACGTACATTCATCAAACCAGGTATCACAAGTTGGGATATCGAAAAATTTGTGCGTAATTATATTGAAAGCCATGGCGGAATTGCAGCTCAAATTGGCTTTGAAGGCTATGAATATGCAACCTGTTTAAGTGTGAACGACGAAATCTGTCACGGATTTCCAAAACACAAGCCATTAAAAAATGGTGACTTGATCAAAGTTGATATGTGTATTGATTTAAAAGGCGCAATCTCTGACTCATGTTGGGCATACGCAGTAGGAGAAGTAACACCTGAAATCAAACGTTTGATGGACGTAACGAAAAAAGCGTTGTATTTAGGTATTGAACAAGCACAAGTAGGAAATCGTATTGGCGATATCGGTCATGCTATCCAAACCTACGTTGAAGGTGAAAACTTAGCTGTTGTACGTGATTTTATTGGTCATGGTGTTGGACCAACGATTCATGAAGAACCTGCTGTACCTCATTATGGTGAAGCTGGTAAAGGATTACGACTAAAAGAAGGTATGGTCATTACGATCGAACCTATGGTCAATACGGGAACTTGGCGCATGAAGATGGATCCAAATGGTTGGACAGCGTATACACAAGATGGTGGCAACACATGCCAATATCAACATACATTAGCAATCACAAAAGATGGTCCGCGTATCTTGACTTCTCAAGGCGAAGAAGGAACATACTAGGTTGAAAAGTAAATAAAGTTTAAGTGAGTCTTGGAGGGCATATGGGTATTATTAATCGATTGAAAAAACATGAAAAGTTATGGCTGTTTATTGAGACAACACAAAAACGCATCGTAGCCTCTGAGATGAGTACCACCTCTGTCGTGGTTGCTTATTATTTGTTGTTGTCGTTATTTCCGATGATTATTGCTTTTGGGAATATTTTGCCATTTCTGAATATTGATCCAAATACAGTTCTTCCATATGTCCAAGAAATCATGCCAGAGACAGTTTTTGAATTTATCGGACCTGCAATCAAAGATTTACTGACACAAGGTTCAGGAGGGTTACTTTCAATCTCTGCTTTGGCGGCTTTATGGTCAGCAAGTAAAAGTATCAATGCACTTCAGATTGCAATGAACAAAGCGTACGGAGTAGATCCAAGACAAAATTTTATTGTCATACGACTGGTTTCAATCGTCGTGATTTTATTATTTATGATTGCGATAGTTGGAGTAACTGTAGTTCTTGGACTTGGTAAATTGATCTTGACTTCTGTACAGCCACTGATCGATATACCACTGGATTTTATCCAAACCTTCCAGAAGTTAAAATGGCCGCTGACCTTAGCTGTTCTTTTGATGATTTTACTTGTCATCTATTATATTGTGCCAAACGCAAAATTAAAAATACGTGCAATTGTTCCAGGTGCGATTTTTGCCACGATAGGTTGGATGCTTTTAGCACAAGGTTTTGGAATCTATGCAGAGTATTTTGCAAGCAGTATCAGTGGATATCAAATTATCGGAAGTTTTATTGTTTTGATGCTATGGCTGAACTTCGCAGCGCTTATCATTGTTATGGGTGGAATTATCAATGCAGTCGTGCAAGAGTATGTTACTGGGAATAACTTGGTGGAACGTGAAGGAATCGATAGTCAAATCGTGCAATCAGTGAAAAAAAAGATTAGGAAAAAGGAAAAATAGAGTTGCTTAGGTCAATGTACGCTTGTAAATACATACAAGTTCTTTATAATTATCTATGTACCTTTAAATTAAAGTAGGTGGCTATATGTTAGTATCTTTCAGTATGGTAGTACGTTATTTTTTGACCATAGTAATGTCATTGATCTTGACGCCGATTTTTAAGATTATTTCTGTTCAAGCTGGGTTAGTAGATAAACCAAATGAAAGAAGAATCAATAAGGTCCCGATGCCTAGCGCTGGAGGGTTACCCATTTTTGTTTCTTTTGTTGTATCTACGCTTGTTTTGTTCCATGACATCATTCCAAGATTTTATATCGTTCCAATTCTTTTTGCATCAACAGTCATCATTATTACTGGTGTTTTGGACGATAAATTTGAGTTGACACCAAAACAAAAGAGTTTAGGAATCTTGCTTGCTACCTTGATTATCTATTTCTTTTCGGATATTCGGATCGATTCATTTACGTTGCCGTTTTTGGGACATTTTAATCTTCATTGGTTGAGTTTTCCAGTGACGATTTTTTGGATTTTTGGAATTACCAACGCAGTGAATTTGATAGATGGATTAGATGGGTTAGCCGCAGGAGTATCGTTAATTGGGTTGACTACGATCGGAATCACTGGCTACTTCTTCCTGCATTCATCAACGATATTTATTCCAATCGTTATTTTTTGTTTAGTAGCAAGTATTATCGGCTTTTTCCCCTATAATTTTTATCCTGCAAAAATTTATTTGGGAGATACAGGGGCATTGTTTTTAGGGTTTATGATTGCAGTTCTTTCATTACAAGGATTAAAAAATGTCACGTTCGTTTCTTTGATCTCAGTACTTGTTATTTTGGGTGTACCAGTGACAGATACATTTTTCGCAATGGTGCGGAGAAAATCGAATAAAGTATCCTTTTCAACAGCAGATAAGAAGCATCTGCATCATCGCTTACTAAGCTTGGGCTTCACACATCGTGGCGCTGTATTGACGATTTATGCGATTGCACTGATGTTTTCATTTACTGCAATGGTTATGCATTATACTGGATTAGTAGGAACAGCATTTTTGATTTTTGCAATGCTATTTGCATTTATTTTACTATTAGAGTTGATTGGGTTGATCAGCGAGAAGCACCAAATCATATTAAAGACATTACGGTTTTTAGGGAATCGAGAATATCGTTCGCAAGTTATGAAGAAATATTTTAAGAAATGGGACCATCATGAATGAATAAAAATAGAACTCAACCGATTTTGATCAGTATTGTTACGGCAAATAGTTCAAAAATTTTTCTAACTTTAGATAACTTGATTGAAACTATCGGTGACGATCCAGCAATTGAGATTTTGATATTCGACAATCACTCGAACCCAGAGTACAAGCAGAGACTTGAAGAATATCAAAGTTATCCATATATCAACATTCACTTTGATCAAGAAAATAATGGCTTTGGTTATGGACACAACAAGAATTTATTGACGAGCCAAAGAGAATATGGGGTCATTTTTAATCCAGATATTTTGGTGGATGAAAAGACGATCATTTCACTTGTCAAGACATTAAAAGAACATCCGGAGTGTGCAATGCTCGCACCAAAGATACTAAATGATGATCAAACAACTCAATATTTGATTCGAGAAAATTTGACGATTTTTGATTATGTACTTCGATTTATTCCTTTTAAATTTGTCAAAAGGGTATTTCAAAAACGATTGAGAAAATTTGAATGCCGAGATTTGTCAGATACACAGGAGAATTATGTTCGCATGATTTCTGGGAGCTTTATGGTTGTTGATATCAAAAAATTCCAACAAGTAGCTGGCTTTGACGAACGCTATTTTATGTATTTTGAAGACAATGATCTATGTTTGACATTTGAGGAACACGATGAAAAATTACTCTATACACCACTAGAGTCTGTGGTTCATTTGTACGGAAAGGGCGCACATCGTAACTTTAAGTTATTTCGAGTGTTTTTGTCATCGATGTACAAATTCTTTCATAAATGGGGGTGGCAGTTCTTTTGAGTAAAACACCACTGATGATCGTTTTAGTACTATATAAAGAATCAATTCAGCAAATTCCTGCCTACCCCGTGATACGACAGCTTGCTGAAAAAAAGGACATCCAACTAATTATTTACGACAATAGTCCATTAGAACAATCGGATGCACTTTTTTCAGCTACTAATGTGCAGTATAAACATGATGCAAGTAATCCGGGACTCGCTGTTGCGTACAATTGGGCATTAGCCAATATACGAGAGGAACAGCTACTCGTGGTCTTCGATCAAGATACTCTTTTTTCAGCTAGTTATATCGAAAAGCTACAATCTGTTCCTTTGACTACTGAAATCAGCGCCATCGTTCCTCGTATCATGAGTCATGAGCAGCAGATTTCTCCGTTGGATGCAAGTGATTATATTGATCATCAAGCACAGCCAATATGTACACCAGGTCTGATAAGGAAACGTGTGATGGCGATTAATTCTGGAACGGCATTTTCCGTTTCTTTTCTAAAAGAAATCGGTGGCTTTAATTTAGAATTTCCGCTAGATTTTTTAGATCACTGGTTTTTCTGGAAGAGTGATCAATCTAAAAAAGCGGTCTATTTGATTGATGAAACATTCACGCACGATTTGTCTGTATTCGATTATACAAAGATCTCATTACAAAGATACCAGTCAATCGTTGATGCAGAAATGCGTTTTTATCAAGTATACGATAAAAAATATTTACGGAGACATCAAAAACAATTGCTTCTACGAACAGTGAAGCAATTTTTTACTATCAAAGAGCGTCAAATCTGGAGAACAACAGTACGCACATTTTTACGATCGAGGAAGGGGTAACAACGTGTTATCAGTTTGCATGACCACTTTTAATGGACAGGAGTACATCGAAGAGCAACTGAAGAGCATCTTGACCCAGTTGTCACCGACAGATGAACTCATCATTTCAGATGATGGTTCATCAGATGAAACCTTGACGATTTTAAATAAATATCAAGAAATGGATGAACGGATCGTTCTTTTGGATGGCCCGCGAAAAGGTGTAATTGCTAATTTTGAACATGCAATCGCTACTTCAAAAGGAGATATCATCTTCTTGGCAGATCAAGATGATGTATGGCTGGAACATAAGGTTGAGGTAATAACAACCACGTTTAATGAAAATCCAAACACAATGGTGGTTGTATCTGATTTAGTTATTGTAGATAGTCAGTTATCAGTGACAGAATCCTCTTATTTTTCTTTCCGAAAGGCAAAAGAAGGATGGGTACATAACTTGATTCGGAGCAATTATATCGGTGCTGGGATGGCTTTTCGTTCCTCAATGAAGGCTACGGTCTTACCGATACCTGCGAAGGTTCCTATGCACGATATGTGGATTGGCTTGATGGCTGGCAATCAAGTACGATTTATCTATCAACCATTGACACTTTATCGGCGTCATGAAGACAACGTGAGTGAGATAAAAACAACTACAAGTTTTATGCAAAAACTTTCATGGCGTTGGCAGTTGACACAAGCGATCATTTTACGTCGCCTGCATCTTAAATAATTCAAGTAATGAAATCTGTAAAAATTTCAGAATACAATGACAAATGCTTTATTTGATGAGATAATAGCAAAGACAAAGTAAAAATGACTTAAAAAGGAGAGCTTTTTCTAATGAAAGGGATCATTCTAGCTGGAGGAAGTGGCACACGCTTATACCCTCTAACAAAAGCAACATCGAAACAATTAATGCCGGTGTATGATAAACCAATGATTTACTATCCAATGTCAACACTTATGCTTGCAGGTATCAAAGATATTTTGATTATCTCTACACCACAAGATACACCGAGATTTGAAGAATTATTTGGAGATGGGAATGAACTTGGCTTAAACATCCAGTATGCTGTACAACCAAGTCCAGATGGCTTAGCACAGGCCTTTATTATCGGTGAAGAATTTATCGGTGAGGATAGTGTTTGCTTGATTTTAGGAGACAACATCTATTATGGTGGTGGATTATCCAAAATGTTACAACGTGCTGCTGCAAAAGAAACTGGGGCAACCGTGTTTGGATACCATGTGAACGATCCAGAACGCTTTGGTGTCGTTGAATTTGATGATGACATGCGCGCACTTTCTATTGAAGAAAAACCTGAAGAACCAAAATCAAATTATGCCGTAACTGGATTGTATTTCTACGACAATCAAGTAGTAGAAATCGCAAAAAATATCAAACCTTCACCACGTGGTGAGCTAGAAATCACAGATGTAAACAAAGCCTATCTAGAAAAAAATGAGCTATCAGTTGAAGTGATGGGACGTGGGTTTGCCTGGTTAGATACTGGGACACATGAATCCTTATTAGAAGCATCAACTTTTATTGAAACCATTGAAAAGAGACAAAACCTAAAAGTAGCTTGTCTAGAGGAAATCTCTTACCGAATGGGATATATCACGAGAGAACAATTATTTGAATTAGCACAACCATTGAAAAAAAATCAATACGGTCAATATTTATTACGTTTGGCTGCAGAGTAGTTAGGAGCAAGACTTATGAAAGTAACAGATACAAAGTTAACAGATGTAAAAATCATTGAAATGGATGTTTTCGGAGACCATCGTGGATTTTTTACTGAAAGCTATTCAAAAAAGAAATTTGAAGAAGTGGGTTTAAATTACGATTTTATTCAAGACAACCATTCATTATCTGCTGAAGCAGGAGTATTGCGTGGCTTGCACTTCCAAAAAGGTGAATCTGCTCAAACAAAATTGATCCGTGTAGTAACGGGAGCTGTCCTTGATGTGATTGTAGATATTCGAAAAGGTAGCCCAACATATGGTATGTGGGATGGATTCATTTTGTCTGAACATAACCATCGTCAATTACTTGTACCGAAAGGCTATGCGCATGGATTTGTTACATTGACACCAAATGTAAACTTTTTATATAAATGTGATAACTACTATGATGCAGCAGCAGATGGCGGCATTGCCTTTGATGATCCAGATTTAGCAATTGATTGGCCAATCGATATCAGTAAAGCCATCATGTCAGACAAAGACCACCATCATCCAACTCTAAAAGCGTTTGAATCAGAAAATCCTTTCGTTTATGGCGAAATTTAAGTAGTAAAGGAGTAATTCACTTATGAAAAACATTATCGTAACGGGCGGTGCTGGCTTCATTGGTTCAAATTTTGTCCATTATGTAGTAAATAACCACCCAGATGTCCATGTGACCGTACTGGATAAATTGACGTATGCCGGCAATAAGGAGAACCTAGCTGGTCTTCCAAGTGATCGCGTAGAGCTTGTTGTAGGAGACATTGCAGATGCGCCATTAGTTGATCGTCTTGTTGAACACGCAGATGCAGTGGTCCACTATGCAGCAGAATCTCATAATGATAATTCATTAAAAGATCCGTTTCCATTTATCCAAACAAATATCATTGGGACATATGTATTGATTGAAGCATGCCGAAAATATGGTGTACGTTATCACCATGTGTCAACAGATGAAGTATATGGAGATTTACCTTTACGTGAAGATCTACCAGGACATGGTGATGGAGCTGGCGAAAAATTCACAGATAAAACGCCATATAACCCTTCAAGTCCATATTCATCAAGTAAAGCAAGTTCTGATTTATTGGTCCGTGCGTGGGTTCGTTCATTTGGATTAAAAGCAACGATTTCTAACTGTTCAAACAACTACGGTCCGTACCAACATATCGAAAAATTCATTCCACGCCAAATCACCAATGTTTTGAGTGGTATTCGTCCTAAATTATATGGAGACGGAAAAAACGTGCGTGACTGGATCCATACAAATGATCATTCATCTGCTGTCTGGTTGATCCTAACCAAAGGTGCTATCGGAGAAACTTATTTGATTGGTGCAGATGGTGAGGAAGACAACAAAACAGTTCTAGAATTGATTTTAGAATTGATGGGTCAACCATTAGATGCGTATGATCATGTCAATGATCGTCCAGGACATGATTTACGTTATGCAATCGATTCAACAAAATTACGTGAAGAACTTGGTTGGAAGCCAGAATTCACTAATTTCCGTGATGGATTAGCACACACGATTGAATGGTACAAAGACCATGAAGAGTGGTGGAAAGCAGAAAAAGAAGCCGTAGAAGCAAATTATGCAAAAAACGGTCAATAGACTTGTCTGATCACAGGTGGTTCGTAAGAAATAGTTGATGAAAAGGCAGGACTTCCTGCCTTTTTTTCATAGTAGGAGGAAAAAGATGATTTTATTAACTGGAGGAAATGGCCAATTAGGGACAGAGTTACGCCATTTACTAGATGAACAAAAGAGTGCATATGTTTCAACTGATTCAACTGAATTAGATATCACGGATGCAGACAAAACAATGCGTTTTATTACAGAAATGAAGCCAGAAGTTATTTATCACTGTGCTGCATATACAGCCGTAGATAAAGCGGAAGATGAAGGAAAAGAACTTGATGAAAAAATCAATGTCGATGGCACACGTAATGTGGCATTAGCTGCAAAAGCTGCAGGTTCTACTTTAGTGTATATCAGCACGGACTATGTATTTGATGGCACATTAAAGGATGGAGAATATGCAGTAGACGCACCAACCAATCCTTTAAACGAATATGGACGAACAAAATTATTAGGTGAACAAGCAGTACAAGAAATTATGGAAGATTACTATATTATTCGTACTTCTTGGGTTTTTGGCATCTATGGTCATAATTTCATTTACACAATGCAAAAATTAGCAAAAACACATGACCGTCTAACAGTGGTGAATGATCAATTTGGTCGCCCAACTTGGACACGTACACTCGCTGAATTTATGACATTTGTTATCAAAAATAAAGCTCCTTACGGTGTGTATCATTTATCAAATGAAAATAGTTGTTCATGGTATGAATTTGCAAAGGAAATCTTAAAAGATACCTCTGTTGAAGTTGCACCCGTTACTTCTGAAGAATACCCACAAAAAGCAACTCGACCACAATATTCTGTGATGGACCTAAGCAAGGCAAAGGCATTAGGATTTACAATTCCTACTTGGCAAGAAGCATTAGCTTCATTTATCCAGTTGGAAGAAACTAGTAAATAGTTTAGACTGGAGAGTAAAATGAATAAATATTTTAGTCGAGTAAGCCAGTATTTATTATTATTTGCAGTCTTGTCTTCTTATAGTATTTGGATTTTTGGGAATAATCCAACTTTTCCAGCATTCTTTTATTTCCAAGGAAATCAAGTGATGTTAGGACTAGTAACACTTGTTTTATTGTTAAATATTCATAAGTGGAAATGGTCAGACTGGGCAGTAATCGGTATTGCAATAGCGACAGGACTATATAGTACCGCAGTTTCTGGAATCAAATATGCAGATACACCGGAACTGAATTTCGTTATTCCTTTGATTTTATTGATGATTGAATGTTATCGTATTTGTCCATTCAATAAAGTTGAGAAGGGAATCCTCTTGGGGATACAAGTAGGTGCGGTTCTCTTAACGATGATTCGTCTAGTCATTGAGTTACCCAAAGTAATCGATCTACAAGCGATTCTAGAATTTGATAATACATTGACTAGCTTATGGATCAATGTGAATGCGATTGGAGCAAGTATTTTAGTATCTGTGATGCTCTCCACTATTTTAATCAAGAGTTATGGAAATCGTTGGTGGAATTTGATGGTACTACCCATTTATATGCTCGGTTTGATTGGTACGTGGGCCTGTCAGTCACAAACTTCTTTAGCTATTTTACTTGTATTTATTTTTATTGATAACTGTTTGCCAAAAATGATTTTTCAAAAAATGAAAGTTTGGCTACTCTCTTTCTTTATTATTTTCATCGGTACGCCGTTTATGGCACATGGGTTTGCTGAGTCTACGACCATCGATATTTTTACTGGAAGAGAAACTATCTGGCATGACTTTTTTTCTATTTGGTTAACAAAGACGGAGTATATCCTAAATGGATTAGGTGTGTTTGTTAATTATAAAGGATTAAGTACACATAATAGTTATTTGTACACCTTATCAAATTATGGAATCATCGGCTATATCCTCTTGTTTGGAACATTGAGTTTCTTTATCTTCACATTGTTAAAACAAGCAAGTAGACTAACAAAAACACAAGTTAGCTTGCTATTTGCCTTTTTGTTACTTTGTGTGTATACAATGATGGAAGACACTTTCTTGGTTGCGTCTTGGATGCCGGTTATTTATATTTTCTTAGGTTTGGCACTAGCTGAATCGAGAGAAATCGAGATAAAGCAAGCAATACTTGAAAAAGAAGAAACAGAATTAAAGGGATAGAATAAAGTTTATCTATGAATTTTATGGGGAAAATGGTTTAATAAAGAACGGGTGGGTAGTTTATTAGCCACTCGTTCTTTTTTACTAATTTTTAGTAATTCATGCAAAGAATGCTTGCTAATTTAAAAAAAATAATCAACAATATTATGAGTGAGTATTTTTTTTCAATTAACAAGATTCAAAGAAACGATGAGTGAATTCATCGAGTGATTTAAGGAGAAGATGTAATGTTTGAAAGAAAAAACCGAATTCTATTACGCGAGCTAGTAAAAACAGATTTTAAATTAAGGTATCAAGGAAGTATTATTGGCTATATTTGGTCTGTTTTAAAACCATTGTTGCTTTTTGCAGTAATGTATGTTGTATTTGTACGCTTTCTAAGATTCGGGGAGGATGTTCCTCATTTTGCCGTGGCCTTATTATTAGGGATGGTTTTATGGAACTTTTTTACGGAGACAACCAATCTAGGAATGATGTCGATTGTAGGACGTGGGGATTTATTAAGAAAGCTAAGTTTTCCTACAGAAATAATCGTTCTTTCTGTAGCAATCAATGCGTTGATCAACTTAGTGATTAGTTTTGTCATTGTTTTTATCTTTGGCTTGATTAATGGTGTGGACATCTCGCACATGGCTTTTGTTGCCCCACTACTTTTGATTGAACTATTTGCATTTTCATTAGGTGCAGCATTTATCCTTGCAACTATTTATGTGCGATTTAGAGATATTGGACCAATCTGGGAGGTTTTGTTACAAGCAGGTATGTATATGACTCCTTTGATTTATCCAGTGACGCTAGTAATGGACAAAAATCTAACTATTGCGAAACTTTTGATGTTGAATCCAATGGCGCAGATCATTCAAGACATGCGATACTTGCTAACGAGTCCAGTCAATGTCACTGTGTGGAGTTTGATTGAGGAGAAATGGATCATTGTGATTCCATACCTGATTCCATTCGTTGTCCTAGTACTAGGATACTGGATTTTCAAAAAAAATTCTAAGAAATTTGCGGAGATAATTTAATATGAATGAAGTAGCAGTAAAAGTAGAAAGTGTTAGCAAATCTTTCCGCTTGCCTACTGAGAGTACGACAAGTTTAAAACGGACGATTGTTAATTATTTTCAAGGTATAAAGGGCTATAAAAGCCAAGAGGTATTAAAAGATATCTCATTTGAAGTAAATAAAGGAGACTTTTTCGGTATCGTTGGTAGAAATGGTAGCGGAAAATCAACTTTACTAAAAATCATTTCACAAATCTATGTGCCTGAAACAGGTTCTGTTGAAATCGATGGAAAACTTGTATCTTTCATTGAATTAGGTGTTGGATTTAATCCAGAACTGACTGGTCGTGAAAATGTTTATCTAAATGGTGCAATGCTCGGTTTCTCTGAAAAAGAAGTAACAGAAATGTATGATGATATTGTTGATTTTGCAGAGTTAGAAGATTTTATGAACCAAAAGCTAAAAAACTATTCGAGTGGTATGCAAGTTCGATTAGCATTTTCTGTAGCAATTCAAGCCAAAAGCGATATTTTGGTGTTGGATGAAGTTCTTGCAGTTGGAGATGAAGCGTTCCAAAGAAAGTGTAACGACTACTTTATGCAAGCACGTGCAGATAAAAAGACGATTATTTTAGTTACACATGCGATGGATGCTGTCAGAAAATATTGTAATAAAGCAATGATGATCGACGATGGAGAAATCAAAGTCATTGGGACACCAGAAGAAGTTGCAAACCAATACTCTTTAGACAATGTGCTACAAGTCCATGAAGAAAATAATGATACAAAGAGTAAATATCAACCAATTACGGATCTATCTGTTCGCTTGTTATCGGAAGAAGTCCTTATCGGCGATGATCGATTAGTAGAATTTGAAGTTTCTTACCAAGTAAAAGAAGAAATGTCATCCTATATTGCGTTTTCGTTAACTGATATTGATAGAAATGTTTGGATGTATAATGATAACTCTTATGACCAAATGACAGCAGGAACCGGAGTCAAAAAATTCCGTTACCAATGTCGCTTAGAGCACATTAATTATTGTAAATTAAAATTAGTTGTTTCAGTTCGAGGAGATTCAGAAGAACCACTAGCCATTGCTGACTCAGTAAATTCTCCGGTAATCATTCTCTCACCAAAAGCAGATTTACCATTTAGTGAACGTGATTCAAGTACAGGTATTTTGACACGCAATGGTTCATGGGAAGTTCTTTCCTGATTTGTAGTGTGAATAAAATGAAACTTAGTCAAAGGAGAAACGAACGTGAACGATTTAGTGACAGTTGTGGTCACATGTTATAACCACCAAGACTATATTGACCAATGTTTATTGAGTATTTTTGAACAAAGTTATTCAACAATTGAACTTTGTGTAATCAATGATGGTTCTACCGATAGTTCAGAAGAAAAAATCAAAAAGCTCTTGCCAAAATCACCTTTTGAAAAGACCACTTATTTTTCTAATGAAAATCAAGGTGTCTGTGCAAGCCGGAATCTTGGTATCGAACAGGCTCAGGGTGAATTTTTGTTATTTGTTGATTCAGATAATTATTTAGATCCTGATTATATCGAAAAATTAGTAACTGTTGCCCAAAATGAACAAGCAGATATCGTCTATACAGATTTATTTGATCCAGATAAAGAAGAATATTTTGTTCATGCGCAAACCTTTGATTTCCAAAAAATGATTGAAAATAATTATATCGATAATTGTTCGTTGTTACGTGTATCAAAGATTGGCAATATTCGTTACGATATGAAGCTAAATAGAAAATTTATGGAAGATTACGATTTTCTTTTAAATTTGATTATCTCAAACAATGCGAAACCAATATATACAAGCGAAACCAAATTAAACTATCGTGTATTGCCTGAGTCTATTTCACGAAAAGAGAATCATGAAAGTCGTGAATATTTTTATGACGTGTATTTATATATTTTAAAAAAATATGTAAACCGTAAATCAGACCAAGTATTTGAAGCAGTAAATACACATATCATGGTTTTAGAAAATCGTTTAGCAGACTTGATTACACACATGGATGAAGTGACTGCGCATGTAAAAGCGCAAGAAAAATTGATCCATGAGCAATCAAAAATGCTAACTGAACAAGAAGAGTATGCAAATACGTTGCAAACGTTGGTAAATAATTTATCAACTGAGAAACAAGAAATCTTACAATCTGCTTCGTATCGACTTGGAAATAAAGTCGTTCGTGTGTCAAAAGGTGTGGTGATGGTTATTCAAAATCCACGTCTTTTGAAAAAAGTTGCAAGTAGGGTGAAGCAAGCTGTAAAGATTCGTTCAAAAAAGCTACCCAATCCGAAGAAAATCATTCTTCGTCAAATCCGACAGCAACAGAGGAAGATAAATGAATATGCTCATCCCGCACGTTGTTTGATTTATGTTATTTATGAAGGAAAGCCACGTGTCCAAGAATACAAACTTTTATTTTTAGAAGCTTTAGCAAAACTAAGTGATAACGTCCTGATTGTTGTAAATGGAGAAATTCATATAGAGGATCAGGAAAGACTCGCTCAGTATGGTGAAGTGATTCTGAGAAAGAATGAAGGTTATGATACTGCAGCATTTCGGCAAGGTATCTTGACGCTTGGTAAAGAAGGGTTATCCAAATGGGATGAATTATTGCTCGTGAATGATACGAATATTGGACCAGTTGCTGATTTAGAGCCAATGTTTCAAAAAATGGCTACTAAGAAACTTGATTTTTGGGGAATCTCTTATGGAGAAGAACAACCAGATATTACTGGCTATAATAAATACAATTATATTCCTTTACACTTACAATCCTATTTTTTAGTAATCGAAAAATCTTTGATGCGTAGCCCACATTTTTTGAACTATTGGGAGAGCTTAACGGATACAAACACACGTATGGAAGCTATAGGCAGACATGAAACTGTCTTTACTCGTCACTTTGAAGATCTAGGCTACATTCATGGAGCGGTTACAATGAATAATCAAGATAGTGCGATGTATATTCATCCTTTAAAAATGCTCCAAGAAGGAATTCCACTCATCAAGTATTCGGCATTCAATAATTATGATGATGAGCAATTTCTATGGCAAGGTTTGACTAGACACTCAGAGATTCCAGAGCTGCTTCTTTACTTAGAGAATGAAACTACGTATCCAACCTCAATTATTCAGGAAATTATTCAGGATTTCAAAAATAAAGACGATTCATATATTCTGATTATTGATGGTGTTGAAAATATTATTCCACAGTGTACCCGTTATCGAGTGCTAAATAAAGCAGAGCAGCTACGCTCATTAGGATATACAGTCCGAACCGTCAATATTTCTGAGTTTCAGTTGCTAGATGCGCAACATGCGTCATTGATCATCATCTATCGTTATGGATATAATGAGCTACTTTCAGAACTATGTAATTTAGCGAAACGCTTCAACAAGACAGTTCTCTTTGACATTGATGATCTTGTAATCGACACGAAGTATACGGATCAATTAGCCTATACGCAGTCACTTACAAAAATAGAAAAAGAAAACTATGATGCAAGTGTTGAAAATTATAAAAAAATGCTTATGTTATGTGATGGCGTCATTACTTCAACGACTAAACTAGCGGAAGAATTAATGGATTATAAAGAACTTGTTTTGCTAAATCGTAATTTGGCAAGCAATGAATTGGTACAGTTAAGTCAAGAATGTTTGCAGGTAGCACCAATAAACGAAAAAATAAAGATTGGCTACTTCTCAGGATCAATCACACATAATGAAAATTTTGAACTTGTAAAATCTGCGATACTAACAATTATGAAAGAAAATCAACAAGTAGAATTACATTTAGTAGGCCATATCGATTTACCAAAAGAATTTAAATCATTGGAGCAACAAATCGTGATGCATCCGTATGTTGAATGGCACGAATTGCCACAGTTGATTCGTCTAGTAGATATCAATATTGCACCATTAGTTGACTCTATCTTTAATGAAGCAAAATCCGAAATCAAATGGATCGAAGCAGCATTAGTAAAAGTTCCAACTATAGCAAGTAATATCGGTGCCTTTAGCGAAATGATCCTTGAGAATCAAACAGGGATTTTAGCTGATGACACGCAGTGGCTCGAAAAATTACGTGAGTTAGTGCATTCACAACAACACCGTGAACAAATCGGGGAAGCTGCCTATTGCTACGTACGTCAACATTGTGTAACAAATCTACAGCAAGATGCATTTACTGAATATGTTGCGCAACGAATAACTAAGTAACTAACAAAGTGGGGTGTAACAATGGGCTTTAAAAAAATCTTGTTTATCTCTCCAACCGGAACATTTGATAATGGTGCAGAAATTTCCATTTATTATTTAATGAAGTACTTGGTGGATACAGGTCATCAAGTAATAAACGTAGCACCGCAATTCCATCATGAAAACCAAGCAAAATATTTTGATCGCTATCAGGCATCAGGAATCGATACACGATTTATCCAAGCATTAAAATGGTGGTGGGAGGAGGCGCCAGGCGCACTTCCGGCAACTGAAGAAGAACGTGCTTTCTTTTATCGAGAAAACATTCAAGAAATACGCAAAATCATTCAAGAAGAGCAGATTGAATTGGTCATCACCAATACGGTAAATATGTTTCAAGGTGCTGTTGCAGCCGCCTGTGAAGAAATCCCACATTATTGGTTCATCCACGAATTTCCGGAGAATGAGTTTGCTTATTATCGAAGCAAAATCGATCTCATTAGCGAATTATCAGATGAATTATATAGTGTAACAGGAAACCTACAAAAAGAATTACAAGAATTATTCCCACTTCGAGAGATAAAATCTTTTGCGCCATTTACAAAAGTGGATACAGAACCACTTAAGAAGGGAACAAAAAGACGAATTGTTTCTGTGGGACGATTAACTGAAAGAAAAAATCAACTTGAATTGATCAAAGCGTATGCGCAAATAAACCAACCAGAAATCGAATTACTTTTTATTGGGGCATGGGATGATGCATATAAAGAACAGTGCTTGGCATACATCAAACAACATAAATTAACCAATATTACATTTACTGGAAATTTGGCAAATCCTTGGGCAGAAATCACAGATCAAGATATTTGCGTATTTCCTTCTGCTTTAGAGACATATGGCTTAGTATATGTTGAATCCGTATTGAAGGGTATTCCAACTATCTTGTCCGATAATCCAGGACATCTTTCTGCGTATGAATTATTTGAGATTGGTTCATTGTATCCGTCAGGAGATAGTGTAGCCTTAGCAAATACGATAGCAGAGGTCTTAAAAAACTTTTCTCAAGAAAAAGAATTTGCACAAAAAAACAAGTTGATTGCAACTGAAAAATACAGTGTGCAACAGGTATACAGAGAAATACTCGATGATATCCAACTAGAAACAACAGGTGAATTAAAGCCAATTCGCCATCTTGCAAATCTTGTAAGTACGAATGAAAAACAAAGTCGTTTAGGTAGGGCAGAAAAGAAAGCAAGACGCATCTACCACAAAATACGTGCACGCTTTTAATAATAATCAAGAGAAAACTGCTCGTCTCAAAAGTAGACCAAAAATCTAAATTTTTGAGATTGGTAGTTTTCTGTTCTTTAAACCCTTGCTGTGTTAGGAATGTTACTATTTTTTTTAAGTAGTCTGTGGTAAAATTAATTTGGATTATTTCGAGTTAGGAGTGTATATATGAATAAAAATGGAGAGTGGAGTGCGGCACGACGAATCGCCATCATTGTTGGCGACGTCCTAGTCTATAACTTGGCAATCTACTTAAGCTTTTGGTTTAAATTTAGCGGTGAAATACCGACACGAAACTTTGAGACATTTCAACATTCAGCGATTTTTATTTCGATTTTCTTTATTGCATTAAACCTCTTATTAGGGGTGTATGTATTCTATAATCGAATTACAAGCGATATTGTCTTTGTCACAGTTATTGGGCAAGTCCTGATGGCACTTGGCATCATGATAATCACCTTTGCAGGGCGCTGGTTCGCCTTTCCTCGTTTGGTTATTTTGTTGAGCTTTGTTATAGGCACGCTATTACTTAGTGCTTATCGAATCATTGTCTATAAAGTCTATTTAAAGCTGAGTCAAGACAAGTTTGTATTGATTGTAGGGGAAGAAAGTGATGTTGCGCCAGCAATCCAAAACTTTAATTCTCGCAAAAACAATAAGCACAAAGTACAAGCAGTAGTTATCGATAATTTCTATGCGAATACAAAAAAATTGATTGATTCTATCGATATTGTTTATCTAGCATCAAAAATCAGTGAAGATGAAAAACTCGCGATTTATGAACTAGTAACAAGAAAAGACAAAAAACTATTTTTAAATACAAGTTTTGAAACATTGACGATGATCAATCCAAACATCATGAACTTTGAAGATGAAAGTATCATTGAAGCATCTGGATTCACGATTCGTGCAGAAGACGCGATGTTCAAACGACTCTTTGATATTGTTGTTTCATTGATTTTACTGATTATTGCCTCACCATTTATGTTGATTACAGCAATTTTAGTAAAAGCAACGTCACCAGGCCCAATCATTTATAAGCAAATTCGAATCACTAAAGGACAGAAAGAATTTGCTATTTATAAGTTCCGTTCAATGGCAGCAACTGCAGAGTCAAAATCAGGTCCAGTTTTAGCCAAAAGTAACGATGCGCGTGTGACACCAGTTGGTAAATTTATCCGTGCAGTCCGTTTTGATGAACTACCACAATTGATCAATGTTTTAAAAGGGGACATGTCAATCATCGGTCCTCGACCAGAACGTCCATTCTTTGTGGATCAGTTCAACGAAGAAAATCCGTATTATTATTTACGTCATAATGTCCGTGCAGGAATCACAGGCTATGCGCAAGTATACGGAAAATATGTTTCTGATTACAATAGTAAATTGCGCTTTGATTTGTTGTATATCAAAAAATATTCATTACTGTTAGACTTAAAGATTTTATTACAAACAATCAAAATTTTGTTTGATAAGATGTCTTCCCAAGGATTGGAAGATGATGAAGCAATTCAGTCATTAGAACAGATCAGTTTTCCAAAAACAAAAATTTATATGTAATGATGAGGTGTAAGATGAGCAAACCAATGTTTAGCATCATCATACCTGTCTACAATGCGGAGCATACGATTACGCGAACCATCACTGAACTAAAAGACTTGGGTACACCAACGTATGAAGTTATTTTAGTCAATGATGGGTCGACGGACCAAACAAAGGCGATTATCGAACAGCAGATTGCTTCAGATAATCGCTTTTCTTTGATTTCAAAAGAAAATCAAGGGCCTGGTATGGCGCGAAACACAGGTATTGAACATGCAACGGGGGAATATGTTTTATTTTTTGATGCAGATGATTATCCCAAACAGAGTATTTTAGAAGATTATGCAAAGATAGTATCAAGAAATCCTGATTTAGATTTAGTTGTAGGATCATTTAATTTTCAAACCGTTGATCAAGGAAAAGTTGTTTCGGAGAAAGAATATATTGCACAAGAACATCTTTATTCGACACATGAAGAATTTATTGAAGACATGTATACACTGATGAATCAGCAACTCATGTATGTTGTTTGGAACAAGTGTTATCGACGGGATCATTTAATGAACTATGGTATCCGGTTCAAAAATTATAGTAGTTGTGAAGATCGCATTTTTAATTTAGAGTATTACGCGCACTGTAAGCAAGTTCAAATGAGTGAAAAACTCGTATACATATATGAATTTGTTGGTGGTGAAGGTATTACAAATAAATACAAGTCTGGAAAGTATGAGACGTTTAAAGAATTCTATGAAGAAGCCAATCGTTTAACCAAGAATCAAAGTGAAGCAGGTATGGCAGCTCTTCATTTAAAAGGAACCACATCCGTGATTTTTTCGATACTAGAAACTGAAAAATTATCACGTAAAGAAAAAAATCTAGAAATCAATAAGATTTTAGCTGACGCAGCTTTGCTCAATGCAAAGAGCGTAGCAATCACGGATACAACAACAAAAAAAATAACAAAAATTTTGTACAACACACCTAAATGGATATTTAGAAGTGTAGTCAAAAGTGGTAGCTTTGTGGAAGTGAAACTACCAGGAGTTATGGCACTCTTAAAACGTGTGTATTGATCAAGATTCTCTAACGAAATACCAAGAGTTAGTTGCTATATGGAGAGACTAGGACATGAAACTGCCTAGTCTCTTTTTTCATCTATTCTTTTTCTACTTTCGATTTTTATTTGTAAAAACAAAATATTCGTTAAAAAAAGTATATAAATTTAGAAAGAATTGAAAAAACAAGGCTACTATGAGAAAATAATCAAGATTGAAACTAAAAATAATGAGGTAGTGCATGTGTATAGTAATGATCCAAAACTAAAAAAAATTCAAGAAGTGAATTTAAAAATGGCACAGTACTTCGTAGATTTCTGTAACGAAAATGAATTACTTTGCTATTTTTGTGGTGGTGGGGCAATAGGAGCAATCAGACACCATGGATTTATTCCTTGGGATGATGATTTGGATTTCTTTATGCCACGGAATGATTATGAAAAACTGATCCAATTATGGGGAAAGAACAAGGATGAACGGTACGTGCTTGTTAGCGCAAATGAGCAGTTAAATGATCGTAATTCATTTACGACTATCAGAGACACGCAAACAACGTTTATCAAAACGTATCAGGCAGATCTAGACTTACCACATGGTATCCAGCTGGACATTTTCCCATTGGATACTGCACCAGATGATCTGAGTGAAAGAAAGAAACAAAAACGTTGGGCATTGATTTATGCGCTTTATCGTAGCCAACAAGTGCCACAAAATCATGGCTCACTATTGAAGGTTGCAGGACGAATGTTATTAACGCTTCCAGCTAAAACGAAATATAAGATTTGGCGCTACGCAGAGAAACAAATGACGAAATATAATCAACAACCAACTCAAAATATCACAGAATTATGCGTTGGCCCCAGATACATGGGAAATGTGTATCCTTGGAAGGATTTCGAAAAGGCAAAATGGGTGCCTTTTGAAGATACGCAGATGCCAATACCTATTGGCTATGATGACTACTTGAAACAAGCTTTTGGAGATTATATGGAGTTACCTCCAGAAGAAGCGCGTGTGGCACATCATGAAGCAGTATTTTTAGATCCAGAACAACCATACACTCTATACAGAGGAAAATACTATTTAAAGGGAGAATAAGCAATGATTACTGCAATTATTATTGCCGGCGGTGTCGGTAAACGAATGGGACAAGATATACCAAAACAATTTATCACAATTGAAGGAAAACCAATTATTATCTATACTTTGGAGTCATTCCAAAGCCATCCACAAGTCGATCGTATTCTAGTTGTCTGCAAATCTGGTTGGGAAGAAACAATGTGGGCATATATCAAAGAATATAACATCAGCAAAGTACAATGGGTCATCACAGGTGGTTCGAAAGGACAAGAATCAATCAATAATGGGGTTCAATTCTTGAAAGACTATTCTGATTCAGATGATACGATTATTATTCATGATGGCATCCGTCCATTAGTAGATGAACTTGTCTTATCTGATGTTATCGTGAAATGTAAAGAATATGGGAACGGTGTCACATCCTTGCCATATAATGAACAAATTTTTATCAAAAAAACGGAAGAAACAACGGAACAATATGTAGATCGTAATACATTGCGTCGTGTATCTACACCACAAGCCTACCAATATGGAAAATTGCTTTCAGCATATGACCGTGCAGTCAAAGAAAATATTGGTATGAGTGATTCTTCATACACAAATACAATGATGGCTGATTTAGGAGAAACATTGTATTTTGCTGCAGGTTCAGACAAAAACATCAAACTAACAAACCCAGAAGATTTAGAATTGTTTAAAGCATATCTTAGAATGAGTAAGTAGGTGAACAAATGACACTAATGAATCAAACAGTCTATCAAGAAGACTTAAAGAGAATAATAAAAAATGAACCGGATTTAGAGAAATTATCTGGGAAATCTGTATTGATGATTGGCGCTTCAGGTATGATTGGTTCATTTTTTATTGACGCATTGATGTTTGCCAATCAACAAGAAAATCTACAAATCAAAGTGTATGCTATGGGGCGAAATCGTGAACGCTTAGAACACCGCTTTGCCTCTTATTTGAATTCTGAATTCTTTGAGATCATAGAAGGGGATGTCACGGAGGAATTACCAGAAAATCTGTTGGTAGATTACATTATTCACGGAGCAAGCAATACGCATCCTAAAGCATATGCAACCGATCCAATTGGAACAATCATGACCAATCTATTGGGGACAGAGCAAGTATTGAAACATGCTGTTGCAACAAATGCCGAACGTGTGCTATTTTTGTCTACCGTTGAGATTTATGGAGAAAATCGTGGAGACATTGAGCGTTTTACCGAGGAATATAGTGGGTATATCGACTGCAACACATTACGTGCTGGCTATCCAGAAGGAAAACGCGTAAGTGAATCGTTATGCCAAGCGTACATCTCAAAATATGGGCTAGACATTGTCATCCCACGTTTATGCCGCACCTTTGGACCAACGATGCTTTTATCTGATACAAAGGCATCGTCACAGTTTATATTGAATGCAGTACATGATGAAGATATCGTCTTAAAGAGCGAGGGAAACCAATACTACTCATACATCTATGCAGGTGATGCAGTTTCTTCATTGCTTCACTTACTTTTACATGGTGAAAATGGGCAAGCATACAATATCGCTAGTGAGTCATTTGACCTACATCTAAAAGATTTGGCACAAAAATTAGCCGCTATCAGTGATAGAAAGGTGATCTTTGAATTACCTGATGCAATTGAAAGTCAGGGATTTTCAAAAGCAAATACAGCAGTATTAGACAATGCAAAAATCAAAAAAAATGGTTGGTTGCCACTCTTTGAGCTAGATGAAGCATTGTCTCATACAGTAGAGTTATTAAAAGGTGAAGAAAGTTATGTGTAAGATTAGTATTATTGTACCTGTATACAATGTAGAAAAATATTTGAAAAAATGTGTAGACTCGATCTTAGCACAAACATTTAAAGACTTTGAATTGATTCTTGTAGATGATGGATCTCCGGACAATTCAGGAGCCATGTGCGATCAATATGCGAAAGAAGATGCACGTGTCAAAGTAATCCATAAGGAAAATGGCGGACTTAGTAGTGCACGAAACGCAGGAATCGAAGCTGCAAAAGGGGACTATCTAGGATTTATTGATAGTGATGACTTTATTGCTACGGATATGTACGAGTTGCTTTATACAAACAGTATCAAAGAAGATGCAGATGTCTCTATCTGTGGTATTTTTGATGTTTTTCAAGGAAAAGAGCCGAAAGTACTCCCTGCTAAATATATCGTTGCAGATAAAAAAGAAACAATGAAATTAGTTTTAGAAGCACAATTGATTTCAGTCCATGCAGTAAATAAACTTTATAAAGCAGATATTTTCCAATCGATTCGTTATCCAGAAGGTATGATTACTGAAGATGCAGCAGTGATACTTGCGATATTGGATCAAACGAAAAAAGTTGTCATCGATACAGCACAAAAATATTATTATTATCACAGAGATAATAGCATTTCAAGTAATCGATTTTCGGTGAAGGATTTGGACACAATAAATGTTTGGAAAACGAATGAAGAATGGATAGCTACTCGTTATCCGGAACTAAATTTAGTAGCACATACACGTGTCTGTTGGGCGCATTTTATTGTACTAGATAAGATTCTGGTGAGTAACGAGGAGAGAAACTTCTCTGGGACAAAAGAAATTGTACGTTATTTACGAGAAAATTATATTTTTACAATGAAGAATCCTTACTTCACTAGAAACAGAAAAATTGCTGCGACGCTATTAAAAATAAATCGACAATTATATAAAAGGGTTGCAATTCTGGAAGAAGAAAAACATAAAAGTAAAAATAGTTAGGTGGGTGTGGAATGAATTTGACAAAAATTCATAGCTACTCGGAACGGAGCAAAAATCCTTTCCTATTGGTTTTTGGAATCACTTTGATTATTCGAATCGTGAATTATTATAGTTTGATTCCGTCAAAATTTGATACATTATTATTCACGGGAATTACCGTATGGGCATTTATTATTACTATGATGGATATCTTAACAAGAAATTTTAAACTGGATAAGACAGATTACTTACTGGTTGTTTTCTTAGGGGCTATTTTGATATCTACATTTGTAAATGGACCAACAGGTGTCGTAGACAATATTAAATTACTGATTTGGCAATTTATTTATTTATTTGCTGTATTTAGAATTGGTAAAGATGCGTCACATCGGACAATTTTTCCATTGTTTGAAAAGATTCTAATTGGTTGTTGGAATCTATTAGTTCTTATTTCACTTGGTATGTTCGTAGTAAATTACTCATATGTTGAATCATTTGATAAATTCTATAATGGCTTTCGTGCTGGATTTGTAGAAAATCGTCTATATGGTATGTTTGCAGATCCTAATTTTGCAAGTGCAACTTCTGTAGCAATCATTTTCTTAGCATTGAAAATGTTTCTTTCTAAGAAAAACAAATTTACATCTGTTTATAGTATTCTGACAATTGTTTTACAAACGCTCTATGTTATCCTATCAGGTTCACGTACATCAGAAATCGCGTTGTTTACATGTGCATTCTTTGTTGCGTTCTTTATGATGTATCATCGGTTATCAAAAACAATGCTAGTAAAACTACTTTTTTCTTTTCTTTGTGCATTACTTGTGTCCGGGCTTACGCTAGGTGTACTTGAGGCAGGAAAGAACGTTGCACCAAAAGTAGCGACTATTACAGCAAGACACGTACCAGGTAGAGTCAAACAAGATCCAGAAACAAAAACAAAAGAAGAAATCAGTTTGCGTCGTGCAGACGTAGCAGACAAGGACGATGTTTCTAATAATCGTTTTGCCTTATGGAAGAGTTCTTTTGAGATATTTGAAAGCAGTCCAATCGTGGGAAGTTCTCCACGAAATATTTTTGAGTACGCGGAAGAAAATCTCCCAACAACATTTATTGCAACAAAGAAACAAACGTCACATAATTTTGTATTCTACTTATTAGCAACAACTGGACTTTTGGGAACCGTACCATTTCTTGTATTTTTGATTATTAAAATATGGCAAACATTAAAACGTTTATTCACAGAAAATGTTGTATCTTATGATGTATTTTTACTGGATACAATGGTTGTCTTAGCAATTCTTATTTCGGCTTTATTCTTAACTGAATTAGTATTAGTAAATAAAATTGGAAGCTTTATTTTCTGGTTATATCTAGGTGGCATTTCAACACCAAAACTAATTAAACAAAAAAGTGAGTGACTATTTCGTGAAAAAAATGACATACAAAGATGTACAACGAATCAGTGTTGAAATTTTGATGTATATAGACAAAATCTGTCGTGAAAATGATATTCAATATTCAATTTATTACGGTAGTTTGATTGGTGTTGAAAGACATCAAGGCTATATCCCTTGGGATGATGACTTAGATATTGTATTAACTAGACCAAACTATGAAAGATTACTTGACTTACTAAAAAATAGTACAGAGTATAAACTTTTAAGCTTTGAAACAAGAGACAACTATCGATATTGTTACGCAAAACTGATTGATCCGAACACAGCAGTGACAACAAAGCAATACAATCATAGTGAAGACCCTGATATGGGTGTATTTGTGGATATCTTCCCATTTGATGGATTCCCAACAGATGAGAATGAACGTCACGAATATGCGCAAAAATGTGAAGAATATCGTGCGAATATGATGTTTACATTAAATCATTCATATGCAATCTCACGCTCAAAAATCAAAGCAATCGGGAAGCGTGTGTTGCTTTATCCTAAATTTTTAAAAATGAAAAAAATAGGGGATTACCATTTTTGGAAAGAAAAATATGAAGAATTAGCAACGTCATATCCATATGAAAAAGCAAAATATTGCGGATACACTGAATTTGCAGATGAAGTATGGGGAGTATTCCCTGTTGAATGGTTTGAACATTACGAAGATGTTGAATTTGAAGGACATAAAGTAATGGCTATCAAAAACAGAAAAGACTTTTTGACACTTCGTTATGGAAATTACATGGAGTTACCACCTAAAGAAGAGCAAGTAACACACCATCCGTATGATTTTTATTTTCGCGGTGAATAAATTTAAAATCGAGGGTTAGAAGATGAATGCAAAAATGACAACTTCTGTAGTAATGGCTACGTACAATGGAGAAAAGTATATTGAAGCACAACTTCAATCATTAAAAAACCAAACACGGCAGCTTGATGAAGTATTAATTTATGATGATCAATCAACAGATAATACAGTTGCAATCATCCAATCATATATAGAAAAAGAAAATTTAGCGAACTGGCAGGTCCTTGTAAATGAAATAAATCAAGGGTGGCGCTTAAATTTTATGAAACTATTGGAAGCAGCTACTGGAGATATTGTTTTTACATGTGACCAAGATGATATCTGGTATGAGGACAAAATCGAAGCGATGACAGAACTCTTTGAGAAAGAAAAAAATGTTTCTGTTGTTGTGTCCGATTACGATGAATTGATTGAAGAGACAGGAAGTTCCGCCAAGCTACGCCCGATTCAAACAGTCATTGAGAATGGTTTGAAAAAAGTTGTTTTTGAGCGTAAAAATGTTCTACTCAAACGTCCGGGTTGTGTATTTGCAGTTCGTAAGGAATTTATTCCACTAGTTGTAGATTACTATGATCATGCGGAAAACTCAGCACATGATTTGGCAATGTGGGCGAGTGCTTTATTATATGATCAACTATATTATTTAGAGAAGCCGACGATCCAATTTAGAAGACATGCGACGAGTTCTTTCCAAAAAGAAGTGAATACGGCAAAAAAACAAAATGGTATCTATGATAATCGTATCCAGACATTGGAACGATTTAATGTGCGAATTCATTCAGCAAAAGAATTTATTACTCGCCATGTGGACATTCAAGAAAAAGACAAAAAGCAGGCTATTCTCACACAAATGATCAAAACAAATGAAAGTAGAGTTGCTTCACTAGGAACGAAGAAATTTTCGAAAGTAGTGCAACATACGTTAGACTATCGGGAACCTTTTGCTTACTTTGCTGATTTATACCATATATATAAAATAAAGAGAAGTTGAGGGTAGAGTAGTGAATAATAAAGCAAAATCGATAGTAAAGAACCTATACTATACCGTTGCGGCAAATTTTGCCACACTTGGGATATCTATTTTATTAAATCTCTTTGTACCAAAATTACTAGGTGTAACAGAATATAGTTATTGGCAATTATATGTATTCTACTCCTCTTACGTGGGTTTTCTACATTTTGGATGGATTGATGGCATCTACTTGAAGATAGGTGGAGAAGAATACGAGAATTTAGATAAAAAAAACTTAGGATCACAGTTTTGGTATTTGACCTTGTTAGAAGTACTCATTTCATTCGGAGTGATTCTTTGGGCACTTTTTGTGTTACCAGATGGAAATAAAGCGACTATTTTGATGATGACTGCAATTGTTTCGATTATTACGATTATGAAGACCTATATTCTTTATATCTTCCAATCAACGAATCGAATCAAAGAATATGCACAACTTTCTAGAAACGATCGTTATCTGTATGTTTTATTCATCTCGGTATACTTTGTACTCGGTGGACGTAATTTCTTTTGGCTGATTACAATGGATATCTTATCTAAACTTATCATGTTGATTTGGGGAATGACTCGAGTCAGCGATCTATTGAAACAACCAGTTACAAAACTAAAGAAATTATTTCCAGAAATTATTGACAATATCAATATTGGTAGTAAATTGATGTTGAGTAGTATTGCAAGTATGCTGATTATCGGTACGATTCGAATGTTTGTGGAACGCAAATGGACAATTGAAACATTTGGTAAATTATCTTTCACACTAAGTATTTCAAATATGTTTTTGACATTTATCAATGCAGTGGGTGTTGTGATGTTTCCTTTGCTTAGACGAACAAATCAAGAAAAATTACCTAGCTTGTATATAACGCTCCGAAACTTATTTGTACCAATGACTTATTTGATTTTAGTGTTTTATGGACCAGCACGGTACATCATTTCGCTTTGGTTACCTGAGTATGCAGATAGCTTGATGTTCATGGGTATCTTGTTTCCAATGGTCGTCTATGAAGGACGTATGTCTTTACTAGTCAATACGTATTTAAAAACATTACGACAAGAAAAAACAATTCTATTAGTAAATATTATTACATTAATTGTTACAGTCATCGTAGGGTATTTTATCGTCTTCATAGTCGGGAACCTAACATTAGCTGTTGTGTTGATTATTTTCAGCTTAGCCTTGCGATGCAACCTTGCAGAATTACTCTTAGGACGAGTAATGGAATCCAAATTGTTAAAAGCACAAACACTTGAAACTATATTGACAGCTATTTTTATTATTGCGAACCTGCTATTGCCAATTTGGCAAAGTGTGGTCGTTTACGTGGTTGCCTTTATGCTCTATTTAGTGTTGACTCATAAAAAATTGATTTCTAGTACGAAAGAATTTATCCAACTAGTCAAAAACTAATCTAAATTTGAAATTTAATAAAGAAGGTGCTCGTGTGAATAAATATTTGATTACTGGTGGAGCTGGTTTTATTGGTTCTACTTTAGCCAATCATTTAAGTAAAGAACATCAAGTTATGGTAATTGATGATTTATCAATGGGTGAAGAATCAAATTTGATCCACTCAGATAATTTAGAATTTATAAAAGGGAGCGTTACAGATCGTGTATTGATGGAAAAAATCATTCAAACGAATCAATTTGATTATATTTTTCATCTTGCAGCAATTGCCAGTGTTGCGGATTCTGTTGAACGTCCATTAGAAACACATGCAGTAAATTTTGAGAGCGTATTGATGTTACTTGATTTGTGTCATCATTACCAAACGAATCTACAACGAATCGTTTTTTCTTCATCTGCTGCGGTCTATGGGGATGAACCAACGCTACCTAAAAAAGAAGAATCAGTCATTCGCCCTTTGACGCCTTATGCAATCGACAAATTTGCTGCAGAACAATATGTGCTATCTTACTGTCGGTTATATGACTTGCCAGGAAGCGCCGTACGTTTCTTCAATGTATATGGACCAAATCAAAATCCAAGTTCGCCTTATAGTGGCGTTATTTCTATTATGGTAAACCAATACAAAAAACTACTAGCAAATGAACCAGCAAGCTTTACAATGTTTGGTGATGGCAAACAATCACGTGACTTTGTGTATGTAGAAGATGTTGTCCAAGCGTTATTGCTTGTTGCGACAAGTGAGCACTCACTAGGCAGACAATTTAATGTTGGGACAGGCTTGAAAACAACTCTATTAGATTTGATTGGAATTATTGACCAAACACTAGACGTAAGTCTGCCAGTGACATTTGAAGAAGCACGTGCAGGGGATATCCATGATTCATTAGCAGATATTTCTAGACTTGAAGAGTTAGGCTATCATCCAAATTATGATGTGCGCAGCGGAATGAAAAAATATCTTGCGACCGAAATATCCATCTAGTACCAAAGGTAGACAACTATCTCTATATAAATAAGCGACTCCTCTCAATAATTTGCAAACCAAATTTTGAGAGGAGTCGTTTATTTATTCACTTTCAAGTATCGTGACCAATTCATCACGTAAAGAATCTGTTGGTAATTTTATTTTTGGGTCAGTTTCGACATTACTTGCAAGAATAATCGTACTATCAGTATCTCTTGTCATCCAACCGCTTGTTTGGAAGTTGCTCACAGTTCCTTGGAATTTGATAGCATCTTCTCCACTGTAGACACCACCGGTAAATGGAGGTTCTTCATCATCATTTTCTTTCCATAGTGTAGCTAAGACATCTTTATTGACTATTTTTCCGTTCAAAACACCTGTATAAAAATCATCTAAATCATTGACAGTCATACTGATATTTCCTGTACCTAATTCATTTGTGATTTCAGCATCTGTCTCAGTGATTCTTTTTGCATAATCGCTTTCTTGTGACATCTCATAGGAAACAGCATGGCTCGATGAATCTTTTAGATCTTTATAAAAACCAGTTTGAGTTAGATTAAGCGGTGTAACGATACTTTGGCTAAACATATTTTCATAGGTTAATCCAGTCAAACGTTCTAAGATTCCTACAAGCAATGTATAGTTCACTGTATCATACGTATAAGAGCCATAATCACTTTCTGTGTACTTCAGATGATTAACTGTATAATCAAGTAACTCAGTATCGTAGAGTGATTCTGTTGCTGAATCTGTACGAGAAAGTCCAGAAGTCATATTTAACATGTCTTCAATTGTGATTTTGTCACTTCCGTCAATTTGTGGATAAAATTGATCTAACGTTGTATCTAATGCTAAAGCACCCTTTTGAATTTGTTGCAAAACAAGAGTGGCAGTCATACTTAGTTGAACAGAGCCGATTTGATAAAAGAACGTCGGATTATTTAAAAGACCTTTCTCATTATCAGCTAAACCATATCCTTTATTCAAAATAACTTGTGAACCTGATCGAACATACGCAATACCGACATAATTTTCATTTTTCAGTTCAGTATCTAATTTTTTTGCCAATTCTTTTTCTAGAGTGGTCAGACCAGAGTGGACAACTTGTTTTGTACTTGCACCTTGTGCAGTTTCTTTCTTAGAAGAACTATCTTCTGATTGTTCTTGTAAATAGTAGCCACCACCGATCACACCAACTGCAAGGAGTAGGGCACCACCCAGAATGATGGGAATAAAAACTTTTCGTTTCTTCTGTTTCTTCTGTTTCTTTTCTTTCTTTTTTTGAACAACTTGTTCCTTATTCTCGCTCTCAGAAACTACTTTTTTCTTTTTTCGTTTTCGTTCTTGCTTCGATGTATCTTGCATTTCTTTTGTTTTCTCTCGCGACTTTTTTGGAGCGTCGTGTTTATATTTTTTCATGCGAACAATTCCTCAAATCTTTTCTTATTATGTTCTTATTTTATAGACTTAAGAATCTTTTTACAATTGCAAAATTTATAAAAGTTTACTAAATCATAAAAAGTAACAATTTTTTATTGGAAAAGCAAAAATACATTCACTAGATTCGTGATTTAATGTATAATAGTAAGGGTTATGAACTAGAAGGTAAGGAGGAGTTGTTTTGTCTGATAACAAACAACATCCAGAGGAAAAATCTGACATTCAAGAAGAGAATCAATCAACAGCCAGTGATCCTAGGATCAAAAGAAAAATCAACCGAAAAAAAGAAGATAAAATCGTTGGGAAAATCGTACTCGTTATCGTTCTTGCCCTTTTGATCGTTGGTGGAGTCTTTGGCTTTACAATGTATCGATACGTTAATGCAGGATTGCAACCATTAGATAAAACGGATGAGAAATTAGTGCAAGTAGAGATTCCTAGTGGATCGTCGAACAAACAAATTGGTGAAATTCTTGAAAAAGATAAAGTCATTAAAAGTGGGATGATTTTTAATTATTATACAAAATTTAAAAATTTAACTGGTTTTCAAGCTGGCTACTATCAATTGTCTCCAGATATGACGCTTGACGAAGTGAGCAAAGAGCTTCAAGAAGGCGGTACTGCTGAACCGCAAGCTGTTGCTGATGGAAAAATCACAATTCCAGAAGGATATGATATCACTCAGATAGCTGCGAGAGTCGCGAAAGTAACGGGAGAAGATAAGCAAGATTTCATTGATTTAATGAAGGATGAAGCATTCTTCAATGAGTTAGCAGAGAAATACCCTGATTTGTTTGCTAGTGATACGTCGGATGAGGTACGCTATCCGTTAGAAGGATATCTATTCCCCGCAACGTATGATTATTACAAAGAAGATTCATTAAAAGACCTTGTGACACAAATGGTCGAGAAAACAAATTCAGTTATCACACCATATTTAGATACAATCAAACAACAAAATATGACTGTACAAGAAGTATTGACTTTAGCATCATTAGTTGAAAAAGAAGGTGTGACCGAAGCGGATCGTAAGAATATTGCACAAGTATTCTTCAACCGGATTGAAGCGGGTATGCCGTTGCAATCAGATATTTCGATTCTCTATGCATTGGGTGAACACAAAGAATATGTAACAATTAAAGATACGCAAGTGGATTCTCCATATAATCTTTATGTGAACACAGGGTATGGACCAGGACCGTTTGATAGTCCGAGTGAGCAATCGATACAAGCGGTGTTAAGCCCAACAGATAATGACTATTTATATTTTGTAGCAGATACATCTACAGGAAAAGTTTATTATTCTAAGACATTGGATGAACACAATGAACTAGTTGACAAATATGTCAATAACAACTAAAATTTCATTGGATATTGACGTATATTACTTTATAAAAACATTTACATTTCGTAAAAACCATGGTAATCTTTTTTGGACTATTCCGTAAAAGATTACCTTTTACGATATTTCGCTATTTAAGAAGGAGATAAAATCATGGTAGAAAAAATGTACCCTATGACTGAAGAGGGAAAACAAAAATTAGAAGATGAATTAGAAATGCTTAAAACCGTAAAACGCGGTGAAATCATTGAACGAATCAAAATCGCACGTAGTTTTGGCGATTTATCCGAAAACTCTGAATATGAATCAGCAAAAGATGAACAAGCTTTTGTTGAAGGCCGTATCACAACATTAGAAACAATGATTCGTTTTGCACAAATCATTGATAGCGAAGGTACAGACGCTGATGAAGTATCAATCGGTAAGAAAGTAACTTTTATTGAATTACCTGATGGCGAAGAAGAAGAATACGTAATCGTTGGTAGTGCTGAAGCTGATCCATTTTCTGGTAAAATCTCAAATGATTCACCAATTGCCCAAGCACTAATCGGGAAAAAAATCGGTGATGAAGTAAACATCAGTACGCCAGGTGGGGATATGCCAGTAAAAATCACCAAAGTATCACAAGCATAGGCTTATTCAAGAGAGGAACAATCTAAGAGGCTTGGAACATCGTGTTCCGAGTCTCTTTATTTACATCTCAAGACCGATAGCATAAAAACAAAAATATCGTTATGATAAAGTAGAGAGCAATTTGGAAAGGAGTGAACAAAATGAAAGGGTCTTGGCGTTTCTTTTTTGTAGTTGAAGCCTTGTTACTTTTATTTGGGTTCTGGCAAATCATCAATAATGAAGAACTGTTACTTTTATTGATTTTTAGTGTATTTTGTTTATGGTTTGCATCAAGAAGAAAACCGAATTCGCGTTTTCGTACGTATTTACAAGTGATAGGGTATCTTACACTATTTTTAACAGTAGTATTTAATCCAGCGATTTGGGCAATCGTCGTTTTTGCCGTTCTTTTCTTTGGACTTAAGGGCATTGAATTTTCCGGATTAGGTGGGAATAAACAGTCGTTCTGGAAGCAAAAACAAATGATTTTTGTTGAGACGAAGCAAGTAGAGCCACATAATGGTACACGTATAAAACAAAAATTGATTGGCAGTCAGCGCATAGGTACAGATATTTATGAGTGGGATGATATCAATATCGTTACGATCGTTGGCGATACGATCATCGATTTAGGGAATACGCTCTTGCCTAAGGATGACAATATCATCGTCATTCGAAAGGTAGTTGGGCGCACAAGAATCTTGGTGCCTCTTGGAGCAGCTATTTCAATTGAACATACGGGTCTTATCGGCAATATTATTTTTGAAGAAGAGACCTATCCTGTAAAGACAGAATGCCTAAAAGTCTACAGTAATGATTACGATGAAAATCCACGTCGCCTAAAAATCATCACGGATACATTATTTGGAGATGTTGAGGTGATCCGAGTATGATACATAAGCTTTCTCGAAAAATGATCTCAGTTTATGTATTTCTCGGTTCATTTTTTCTAAGTTTATTTTCTTTAATGACCTATTTTTATGCAACCAATAAGGTAAATCTATGGACTGAGATTTTTCAAGCACGTATTTTTTATATCCCAATCATTGTCTATCTTTTACTTATATCTATTGGTATGGGCGTACTTACATTTTTGTTGATTACCTTGATGCAGCGGTTCTACTATAATAAAATAGAAGAAAAGCTTCGCGTATTATCGATTGGTAATTATGATGCGAAAGTATTAGACAAAGCAATTGATACAACAGAAGAAACTGTTTACTTAACTGAAATAGAAAATGATATCAAGAATATCAAGAAAAAGATGCTTGCAATGTCTAGTGAACTGCAAACATTAAACAGCCGTCCGCAGTATGTTGCAGGAGAAACACGTGAAGAAATACTAGAAGCAGAGAGACATCGGTTAGCACGTGAGTTACATGATTCTGTCTCACAACAATTATTTGCAGCAATGATGATGATGTCTGCATTAAATGAACAAGCACAAAAGAATGACACACCAGAGAAATTTCGCAAGCAACTTGCATTGGTGGCAGATATCATCAACGCATCACAATCTGAGATGCGTGCGCTCCTTCTGCATTTGCGTCCGGTAAATCTAGAAGGTAAGCGATTGAAACAAGGGATTGAGCAATTATTAAGAGAATTACAAACAAAAATCCAAATTTCATTGAAATGGGATGTTGAAGATGTCACATTGCCGACAGTAATTGAAGACCATCTATTTCGAATCGTGCAAGAGCTGTTATCCAATACATTACGTCACGCTAAGGCAGATGAACTTGAAGTTTATTTACATCGAATCGAAAACAATATACTCTTACGTGTAGTAGATGATGGTGTCGGATTTGATGTAGAACAATCAAAAGCTGGAAGCTATGGTTTGAATAATATTCGAGAACGAGTTATTGGAATCGGTGGCACGTGTAAAATTATTAGTTTTAAAGGTCAGGGGACAAGTATTGAAATTAAAATCCCCTTAGTAGAGGAGGTAAATACGGATGATTAAGGTGTTATTGGTGGATGACCATGAGATGGTACGCTTAGGCGTTTCTTCTTACTTATCGATCCAAGAGGATATAGAAGTGATAGGCGAAGCCGCTGATGGTCAAGAAGGATATGAGAAGGCAATGGAGTTACGTCCGGATGTTATCTTGATGGACCTTGTGATGGATGGTATGGATGGTATTGAGTCGACAAAAGCAATCCTGAAAGATTGGCCAGGTGCTAAGATCATTATCGTGACCAGTTTTATCGATGACGAAAAGGTGTATCCAGCGATTGAAGCTGGTGCAACTGGGTATCTTTTGAAGACATCGACAGCGCATGAAATTGCAGATGCCATTCGAGCAACGAAACGTGGGGAACGTGTACTAGAACCTGAAGTAACAAATAAAATGATTGAACGAATGAGTCATCAAAATGAGCCTATTCTACATGATGACCTAACAAATCGAGAAAATGAAATCCTATTATTGATTGCTGAGGGAAAAAGCAATCAAGAAATTGCGGATGAATTATTCATAACCCTAAAAACAGTAAAAACACATGTGTCGAATATTTTATCTAAGTTAGAGGTAGATGATCGAACACAAGCTGCGATTTATGCATTTAAGCATGGCATCGTAAAATAAAAAGAATTACTCTTGAAAAAAGCAAATGCTTTGTTTTCGAGAGTAATTCTTTTTATCCCTTTTGTTATATTTTTCTTTTTGGATGAGGATATTTTATTTTTTGCAAGTGCTTTGTTATACTGTTGGTGGATATTGTTTTGAAAGGAGAAACATGTGAGACAGAATTATGCAATTATCGGATTAGGGCGATTTGGCGGAAGTATCTGCCGAACGCTAGTCGAAGCGGGACAAGAAGTATTAGCGATTGATAATAGTGAAGATCGTGTAAATGAATATATGAATATAGCAACACATGCTGTTGTTGCAAACGCTCAAGATGAGATGACACTACGCTCTCTTGGTATTAGAAATTTCGACCATGTGATTGTAGCGATTGGCGAAGATATTCAGGCAAGTATCTTAGTTACATTGATGGTCAAAGAAATGGGTGTGCCTAATATTTTGGCGAAAGCCCAAAATGAATACCATGCACGTGTTTTAGAAAAAATAGGGGCAGATCGTGTGGTTCATCCTGAACGAGATATGGGGATTCGGATTGCGCATCATTTGGTTTCGAAAAATATTCTCGATTATCTTGAATTATCCGATGAATATTCATTAGCAGAAATACGTGTTACAAGTCCTAAGTTTTTCGATCGAACATTAGGTGATCTAAACTTTCGACAGAATTTTGGCTTGACTGTGGCGGCTATTCGTAGGAGAAACGGTACAGTTGTTGTATCCCCAGACTCCAAGGAGATCGTTCAAGAAAATGATCATTTGTTAGTGATCGGAACGACTGATGATGTTGATTTATTAGATAGTAAAATGAATAATTAGGAGGAACTTCGTTGAAATTAAGCATAACACCTCAAGCACAAAACTGGTTTAAAGAAGAAATTGCTTTATCTGATGGATTTGGTATTCGGTTTTTTGGCAAGGTATATGGGAAAACGGATGTGCATGATGGCTTTTCAATCGGGATGTCCGTTGCACAACCAGAAAATATATTCAAAGAAGTAACACTTAATGGAATAACTTTCTTTATTGAAGAAACAGATGATTGGTTTTTCAAGGGATATGATTTAGTTGTCGACTATGATCCTGAACTGGATGAACCAAGCTATCATTTTCATTCAGAAAGCTAAAAATCTAAAAATAAAAGCTGAAACAATGATGAGGATCATTTGTTTCAGCTTTTATTTTTTATATCTAGTAACCAGAAGAAAGGTCTACATGATTGATCGGAAATTCTTGATCATTTACGAATGCTTCTAGATTAGGTAAAAAGATAGCCATGAATTTTTGTTGGAAACCGGGTGTCAATCCAGCAATATGTGGTGTAATTAGTACATTATCAAAATCCCAAAGTGGATGTTCTTGTGGTAGGGGCTCTTCTTCAAGTACATCTAATGCTGCAAACGCAAAGTAATTTTTGGATAAAGCTGTCATCAAATCAGCCGTATTTACAGATGCGCCACGCCCAACATTGATGAATAGCGCATCCGATTTAAAATGAGAAAATAACTGTAAATTAAATAGGTGATGCGTGGCTTGAGTCAATGGGAGGATATTTACAACGATGTCTGCTTTTTCTAAAGTAGAGGGAAGTTCTTCGAGTGAGAAAGTAGCATCGAATCCTTCGACAAAATGTCCGGTAGTATTGATTCCGATAGTATGGATACCAAGTGCACGAACAGTTTGCGCAAGTTCTTTCCCGATTTGACCTGTGCCAACAATCAACATGGTCTTCTCCGAATACTCTTGATAAAAAATTTCATCTTGTGCCCAAAGCTTCTGTTGTTGATTTTGTAAGCTTTGAAATAATCCTCGGTAGTATGCAATGACCGTACCTAGAACATGTTGTGTAATTGATTGTGCATGGATTCCGCTTCCGTTTGTCAGTAAAATTTTTTGCTGGCTAAACGAGTCGAGAGGAAGATAGTCTACACCTGCTGACAAAGCTTGTACCCAACGCAAAGAATCTGTAGCTAGTAAGCGATCCTGGATGTCTGATTGCCAACCAATACTGATTTCAATTTGTGAAAAATCATCAGAGGTCGCAGTTGTTCTAAATTCGTAGTCAGGTGCAATCTGATAGATTTTTTGAATGAATTCATCACGAAAAGGCCGTGTGCTAAAGATAATTTTTTTCTTCATTATAAATAAACCCTCCCTTTTATTACTTTGAGTGTAGCAAAATTAGTTGATAAAAGAAATGAAAAAAGATCAGGCCGCGTAAGCAGCTTGATCTTTCAAAGTTGGTACTATCAACTAACTGATTGGGGTGGGTTCTTTTACTGCTTGAATGAAGATGAATAGTCCTGCAAGTGTAATAAATAAACTTGTATCAAAACTTGGCAGTAGGAAGTAAAGAACAGTAGCAATCAATGTAGGTAGTGTCACGGCGTAAACCATTATTTTGAGTGTTTCAAAAAATGTGATTTTGTTCATACGTAAGCGAGCATAGATGAGCCCACCCAAACTTGCCATAAATACTGTTATCAATAAATTAAGGAAAGTTGGATAAATCGACACAAGCAGAATCATTATTTTTAGAAACAATGGAAGCGTTGTTTGATTCAACATCGCACGGACATCGGTTCCAGTTAAGCTACTTAGTGGTTCAGAAGTATAATTTATTGCTAATTCATTACTTCCGAAAAGTGAACTAGTGATACCAGAACTTGGTAATGCAAGAACTGCCTTGTCTTCAAGTAGTCCGACACTAACAAAATTTCCAATAAGATCGTTTGTTATATCCTCTTCTGTTCGTTTTCCTTGAGGATCAAATGTAAAAATGATGGAATTTGTTTGATAGATGAAACCATCTGCATCATCTGTAGCAAGTTTCCCGTCAACAATTTCAAAGTTAGGGATTTTTTTAGCGATTTTTTGGCCATCTTTTTGGATGTCATGGATAACCTGACCTACTTGATAGGCAAGTGGTAAAGCCAGAATAACGCTAAGAGCAATCAGATAAAGAATAGTTTTCCAAAAAGAAGTTTTTTTGGCATCCTTTAATTGATTGAATTTAAAAAGTGAACTAGTAATCAATTGTTTTGTATTCATAGTATCTCCTTATCCTAATGTACGTTCAAAGTTATTCTAGCCGAGTAGGTCATGAATTACAATAGTCCATAGTTGAATAACTAAATTCTAAAATTTGTTTGATACGAAAAAAATGAAGATGAATTTACTGTAAGAATAAGGTATGATGAAGGTGAATCAATAGAGATGGGATGGAATAATGAGATGATTGGAAAAATAAAATCTTATTTAGATGAAAAAGGTCTTTGGGAAATGATTATCTATATCTTTTTTGGCGGACTGACAACGCTTGTCAATTTTGCAGTATTTTTCTTGATGAGAGAATTTTTAGGGATAAACTTGATTGCGGCAAATACGGTCTCATGGATTGCTTCAGTTTTGTTTGCATTTATTACGAATAAGATATGGGTGTTTCATTCTAAGACTGGTACAACTAAAGAGCTGATTCTTGAATTTAGCCGATTTATTTTTTATCGCTTGCTTTCCTATGGGATAGATATGGGAACAATGCTATTCCTTACTGAGTTACTTGGAACAAACGAATACGTAGCTAAAATAATCACACAAATCATTGTTGTTTTAGCAAATTATGTTTTTAGTAAGCTATTTATTTTTAATCAAGTAGAAAAACTAAAAAAAAATCTGGATGATAAATAATTACTAGTGAATCACAAGCATAATTTTTGAAGATTCCTGTCTACTTTGCTACTCTTTTAGTATAAGAAGAGTTACAAATTTAGGGAGGAATTTTTTTATGTCTTACACATTACCAGATTTACCTTATGCATATGATGCATTGGAACCATACATTGATGAGGAAACAATGCACTTGCATCATGACAAACATCACAACACATATGTAACGAATTTAAATGCTGCAATCGAAAAGCATCCTGAATTAGGGGATAAATCAGTAGATGCATTGATTTCAGACATGGAAGCTATTCCTGAAGATATCAAAATAGCTGTACGTAACAATGGTGGTGGACATTCAAACCATACATTTTTCTGGGAAATCATGGCACCAAATGCAGGTGGTACACCGACTGGGGATATCAAGGACGCAATTGAAGCAACGTTTGGTGATTTTGATACATTCAAAGAACAATTTAAAGTAGCAGCAACTACACGCTTTGGTTCTGGTTGGGCATGGTTAGTTGTAAATGGCGGAAAATTAGAAGTTGTTTCAACTGCTAACCAAGATTCTCCATTGATGGAAGGCAAAACACCTGTTTTAGGACTAGATGTCTGGGAACATGCATACTACTTAAAATATAAAAATGTTCGTCCAAACTACATTGAAGCATTTTGGAATGTTGTAAATTGGGATGAAGTAAACAAACGTTACGCTGCAGCAAAATAATACACTAAAAGACTTAAAACAAAATTTCTGTTTTAAGTCTTTTTTAATAATTTTATATTTCCCTACTTGCGAGCGCTTTCTGATTTCAGTATAATTATACTATGCAAGTCAACTTGCAAAAGAATTTTTTTGGAGGCTATATTTTTATGGAACATGGAACAGTGAAATGGTTTAACAATGAAAAAGGGTTTGGTTTTATTACTGTAGATGGTGGAGATGACGTATTTGTTCATTTTTCAGCTATTCAAGGAGACGGATTCAAGTCTTTAGAAGAAGGACAAGAAGTTTCATTCACAATCGTTGAAGGCGCACGTGGCCCTCAAGCTGCTGAAGTAACTAAATTATAATTTTTTTTGTTGAATCCTGGTGTAGTTTCTTCAAGGAAGCTACACCATTTTTGTTATCTATAATATAACTTTTCTCATTGACAAAGCTATGGTATGATAGTGAAGAATTTTTAGAAAATACATAAGGTTCAAAAAATGTATAAATATTGTTTTAAAATTTTCTTATAATGACTCTTAGATAGTTGCTCGATAAGAATTGTATGAGAAAATACAATAGAATATGGTAGATTGAGGTGTACTATGAAACGTTGGCAAAAAATAGTATTAACTATTCTCGGATTATTTGCAGTACTAATCGTGGGAGTATCCATATATGGAGTAAAATTCATGGGTGATGCAAGTAAAACCGTTGGGAATATTACAGAAAAAATCGATCGTTTATCTTCTAAAAGAACAGAAGAAGTGAGTATTGATGATCAAGAACCATTTTCTGTTTTACTGATGGGATTAGATACAGGCGGATTAGGGCGAACAGAGCAAGGTCGTTCAGATACGATGATGGTGGTAACGATTAATCCTGAGAAGAAAAAATCGACAATTGTTAGTTTAGACCGTGATATATATACAAATATCGTAGGGTATGATTCTACTGATAAATTGAACCATGCCTATGCGTATGGCGGTGTCGATATGGCAATGGATACAGTGGAAGAGATGCTTGATATTCCTATTGATCATTATGTAACGATCAATTTGGATGGAATGGAAGATTTGATTGATGCAGTTGGTGGAATCGAGGTAAACAACAAAATCGATTTTACTTTAGATGGTGTTCATGTTGCAAAAGGAAAGCAAACTTTAGATGGTGAAAAAGGTCTTGCATATGCGCGGATGCGTCATGAAGATCCCGAAGGTGACATTGGCCGTCAAAGAAGACAACGTGAGGTTGTAACCAAAATCGTCAATAAAGTATTAAGTCTAGATGGTGTTAGCAATTATAAAAAATTGTTAAAAGCAGTTGAAGATAATGTTCGTACAGACTTAGACTGGGATGACATGCTAGATGTAGCAACTAATTATACAGCAGCCTTTACAGATATCGAACAGGACCAAGTAAAAGGGCAGGGTGAAATGATCGATGGCGTGTATTATCAAATCCTTGGTGAAAATAGTTTATTAAAAATGCAAAATAAACTAAAAAAACAACTTGAGCTAAAAACAAGTGATACGTTACCGAATTTGTCAAATGACGATGCTTCCTCGATGTTATTCTTCGATGATTCAGATACGGAGATTGATATCGGAACACATTATGATTATGGAACGAGTGCGCTGATATCCCCTGGAGGAAGTAGCACTACAGACTCATCAGAAAACGACTACAGTTATAGTTCAGCTGAGGACACAACAACATACAGCGAAGATACAACAACGTATGGTCAAGGTACCACGACATATGGTCAAGGTGATACAACTGGACAGGATACAACAACATATGGTCAAGGTGCGACAGATCCAGGCGCTTATGCTGGAAATGGCGGAGGCTATTAGTCAATAATTATTTTTACCAACGATATTTATACAATAGACATAAAAAAGCACTTTCTCGTTTAGTAGAGAAAGTGCTTTTTAGCTATTCATTTACAGATACACGATTTCGATAGTCTTTGATATTTAGAAATCTGTTTAGTTCATTTTCTTGTCCAGTATGTTGCAAATAATCTGCATATTGGATATCAATGTCTGGGTCGACCTCATTTGAATCAGGTAAAAAATGAATTGATTCAGTGCCTGCAGAAACAGCAGTGTTATAGTACCATTCTTTGAATTTTAGATAACTTAGTGTTTCTTCTAAGTCATTGATTTGCTGACGTAAATTTTTTTCGTGATTGCTTAAAAGTTGTGCCCGTTCGACCAACGTTTGGTCACCATCTAAGCGCAAATGAACGAATTTTGAAATATCTGCAATAGATACACCTGCATTTTTCAAACAAATAATTGTCCGCATAATATGAATATCATTGTCTGTAAATTTTCTCCGTCCGTTTTTATCTCGTTCGATGAAGGGCAGTAATCCTTGTTTATCATAATAACGTAGTGTATCGATTGGAACACCTAGTTTCTCAGATACCTGTCCAATACTATAATTCATTTGCTTCCTCCTTATTGTAAGAAATGACTAATTTACCAACAGTAGTGGATCTTGCTAATTCATTGTGTACTGTTTTGATTAGTTCTGCTGTTAGTGTACCAGAAAAAACTTTTGTGGTTGTAGATTTTATGTCCCCATTATCTAATAGATGACTTAATAATTCTAATGCTTTACCTTGTGATTCTAAATCGATAGTCAAATTTGGTTTTGTAAACATCAGTTCCCAATCAAAGCTAATTGACTTTGCTTGGAGCTTGTTCATATCTAAAGGTTGAGAGGCTTGGGCAACATTGACAATGTGACCAAACGGCCGTACTAACTGAATAGCTATTTCAAAATAATCAACGGTGTTGAACAAGTTGATGACATGATCGACTTCTGAATAGCCAGCTTTTTCTAGTTGAGAAGCAATATCCTCATGGTAATCAATGGGGACGTCGGTTCCATGTGTAGTCAACCAATCAAAATTTCTTGGGCTACTTGTTGCGAGAACGGTAAGCCCCATCCAATGTGCAAGCTGTGTGAAACTGGACCCCGCTCCGCCTGCACCATTAATGATGAGTAGTGTCCCTTTATTCATATTTTTTTGAGGTAAATAATGTAGTTTATCTACTAAAATTTCGTATGCAGTCAACCAGGTAAGTGGCATAGCAACAGCTTGTTCTGCTGCAATAGTTTTGGGAGCTAGTGAAGCAATACGGGCATCGACTAATTGATACTCAGCATATGAACCGTCACGAGCTGTATCGCCAGCGTAAAATACGTGATCACCTACGTGAAAGTCAGTAACGGATGAACCGATTTGAACAACTTCGCCTAGTGCATCATAGCCTAATACACGCGAATCAGCTGCTGTGATACGATGAATCCTTTTTAAATCAATTGGATTAACTGATAATGCATCAATTTTAACCAAAAGATCGTATGGTTTAGGAATGGGACGTTCTACAATGTTATCGACTAATTCTCGATTTTTATTTACGATGACTGTTTTCATTTTAAACTCCTTTATTCAATTGAGCTTAGCAAAAAAAAGTTGGTTGTTTTTTACCAACTTTTTTTGCAATAAATTAACGTGAAGCTTTTACTAAACCATCTAGCCATGCTTGATGACCATTTAACATTGGATTTGGGATTTGTGTTGCCAATTCAGTAGCAGGTTTACCAATTTGTGATTCTTGTGTAAGCAAGCGAATACGACCGTCAGCTAATTTTTCGATAACAAAGGCATGATAGACATCAAATTGTGTATCTTCATCGCCATTTTGCCAGCCGTGCCAAGCAATTCGTGCTACTTTTCCATCAACTGGTGCAACGAGTTCCATTACTTGTGCATCAATCGGAAAGCCGAATGTATCAAAACGAAAATGTTCGGCAAATTTTAACCGAGGTGTAGTCGTATCATCTAAATGGATGTTTGCAGCATTGTCATAATAAGATTCCCATTTACTTGTATTGACTAGATTTTCCCAAATATCTTCAAGTGTGATCCCGCTAGCGATAACTTCATTAGATACAAAGTTGTCTGTAGTTCCTGGTAAGTATTCTGTTGGCCATTTAATTGATTTCATATAAAAAATCTCCTTTATTTTTCTTACTTTCGTAAGTTGATAAATCTACTTTAAAACCTGGAGCCGACTCTAGGTCAAGTAAAAAACTCAAAAAATATTTTTTTATTTGTTCAAAAGATGTCTAAGTAAATGTAGGCGCTGATTTTTCAGCGATTGTCACTTCTATGGTATGATAGAGAATATATGTTCGAGGAGGGAAAGCATGATTACCGTTCAAAGAATCAGTAAAGGAAAAGGTCCCTTTTATCAGGTTGACTTAACTACTGGAGAAAAAATACAAGTTTCTGAAGATGTTCTCATTAAATATCGTTTGTTAAAAGGACAAGAACTAACCGAAGATAGTTTAGCTGAAATCAAAAAAAATAGTAGCTATGACTTTGGATTACAACAAGCAATGAATTACATCAGTTATCAATTACGTTCCGAAAAAGATGTTCGAACATATCTAAAAGAGAAGGAAATTCATTTAGAAGATAGAAATAACATCGTAACTCGCTTAAAAGAATTGGACTTGATAAATGATCAAGTTTATGGAGATAGTTTTGTACGTACACAAATGCGATTAAGCGATAAAGGACCTAATTATTTAGCGCAACAATTAAAGAAAAAAGGTCTAAAAGAACATGTAATCAGCCAAGCGCTGACTTTTTATGAAGAGGAGCTACAATTAGAAATTGCCACACATACAGCTGAAAAAACGTTTAATAAAACACATGGAAAGAGTTACAAAGAAACCATCAATAAAGTTCGCCAAACGTTGATGAAAAAAGGTTTTACAAGTGAAACAATCAGTAATGCGCTCGAACAGGCAACGTTTGAGCAGGATAGTGATTCAGAAGAAGACGCACTGACCATACAAGGTGAGAAGTTATGGCGAAAGAATGCTCGCTTTGAACCAGCAAAAAGACGCCAAAAAGTCAAACAGAGCTTATACCAAAAAGGATTTCAACTGGATGCTATCCAACAATTCATCGAATTGAAGGAGCAAGAAGATGACTGAACAAGCTTGGGAAAAATGGACAGTGGAGGAAACTGAAAACTTTCAAAAAAAGTTTATTGAGTGGTATGAATTAGAGAAAAGAAATTTACCGTGGCGTTATAACAAAGATCCGTATCGAATTTGGATTTCTGAAATCATGCTACAACAAACACGTGTAGATACAGTGGTTGATTATTTTTATCGCTTTATGGAATGGTTTCCTGATATTGAATCTTTAGCAAATGCACCTGAAGAAAAATTACTCAAAGCTTGGGAAGGATTAGGGTATTATTCTAGGGCAAGAAATATCCAAGCTGCCGCTAGACAAATCATGACAGAATTCAATGGTGAAATGCCTCAGACACCAGAAGAAATTCAGACCTTAAAAGGAATAGGCCCATATACAACTGGAGCAATTTCAAGTATTGCTTTTGATTTGCCAGAACCAGCTATTGATGGCAATGTCATGCGTGTAGTTAGTCGATTGTTTTGTATTGAAGAGGACATAGCGAAAGCTTCAAGCAGAAAGGTATTCGATCAAGCAATGCGGACGATTATCGATCCAAAACATCCTGGAGAATTCAATCAAGCAATGATGGATCTAGGATCATCAATCTGTACACCAACAACGCCTGAATGTGAGCGATGCCCAATCCATTCTTATTGTTTGTCCAATCAATTAGGAACACAGACAAACTTTCCAGTCAAAACAAAAAAATCCAAACCGAAGAAGTTATATTATGTAGCGATGGCAATTGATGACGGACAAGGTGCTTTTTACTTAGAACAACGTCCTAAAGAGGGATTATTGGCATCCATGTGGACATTTCCTTTAATTGAAGTAACCGATACAGAGTATCAACAAATCAAAAAAAATTGGGAGAAAGAAGCAACTTTTGCTCATGTTGCAGAAACAATGACTATTCCTGAATTAGAAGAATACGCAGTTGTTTGGCAATCAAGACATTTAGGAGAAGTGACGCATTTATTTAGTCATCTGAAGTGGCATATATTGCTGTTTTATGGACGTTCACTGAAAAGTTTTGACCCAAAAGAATCTGGAAAATGGGTGAAGATGACTGACTTTGATACGCTTGTTTTTCCAAAACCACAGATGAAATTGGTGGAACAGTTAAATAAAAATAGAAACACAAGGAATACATTCTAGGCAAACAAGTATTTTACTGATATAATAATTACGATGTCGGTGTAATTGAGCACCCAAACAAAAAGCAGACAAATTTGCTTGAGGGAAGGGTCTATTTATGGGAATTCCTAAAGAAGGAGAGTTTGTAACCATACAAAGTTACAAACACGACGGCAATTTGCATCGGACGTGGCGCGATACAATGGTATTAAAAACAAGTGAGTATTCCATGATCGGAGTCAATGACCATACGTTGGTTACTGAATCAGACGGTCGTAGATGGGTTACTCGAGAGCCAGCAATCGTTTATTTCCACAAGAAATACTGGTTCAATATAATAGCAATGATCAGGGAAAAAGGCGTTTCCTATTATTGCAATCTAGCTTCACCTTTTCTAATGGATGATGAAGCCTTGAAGTATATCGATTACGATTTGGATATCAAGGTTTTTCCAGATGGAGAAAAGCGATTATTGGATGTTGATGAATACGAAGCACATAGCAAGATTATGCAGTATCCAAAAGATATTGACTTTATCCTAAAAGAAAATGTGAAGATTCTGGTTGACTGGATCAATAATGGAGAAGGACCGTTCTCAGAGGGCTATATTGATATTTGGTATGACCGATACAAGCAATTGTCGCGCAAATGAAATTAAAAGCAGAGGGATCTTTCCTCTGCTTTTTCTTTACTATTAGAGACTCTTTTTCATATGGATATGGTCCATGTCAGCATCAACAAATATATCTCCATAGGTTGTGTAACCTAGGGATTTATAGAAATCAACGGCAGTTAACTGTGCACCTAGAATGATGGTTTGAAATCCTTGTCCTTTAGCAAACTTTTCTGCATCATGAACGATTACGCGGCCTAAACCATGTCCGCGGGCTTCCTCACGTACAGCCATGCGTTGTAACTTTATCTCTTCTGTATCAAGAGGTAATAAACGTAGCGTTGCGAGTGCTTCTTTTTTATCGGAATAAAGAACGAAATGAATACTATAAGGCTCATCTTGATCGATTTCTCTATCCATAGGAACTCCCTGTTCGACAATAAAAACTTGATTGCGAATGCGAAGAGCATCTAAATAGATATCACTCATCGTATCTTTTGTTTGAACAACTTTCATAAAGTAGCCACCTTTCATTAAAACTAGTATACTGAAAAGTGGAGAAAAGGTAAATTCACATAGGAGCATGCCCTACAAAAAAACAAAAAAATTCTCAAGAAAATTATTAAAAGTGTGAGTAATTTTCCTTAAGATGATTTATACTAAAAAAATAAAAAGGAGGAATACTATGTTTGATAAAATCCGCCAATCAAGAGTAATGTTTTGGTCGGTTGAATTACTTATTATTGCAACATTCATTCTTGTTTCTTCAAAAATCAATTTTGTGTTTCAACCAGTAGCAACCTTTTTTTCAACACTTTTTGCACCAGTACTGATTGCTGGATTCTTATACTATATTTTGAATCCAATTGTGAATCTTTTAATGAAAACAAAAATGAAACGTATTTATGCGATTATTATTGTTTTCTTACTTTTGATAGCTGCAATTATTTGGATATTGCTCAGCGTGATCCCAAACCTTGTACAACAAATTTCTTCACTCGCATCAAATATGCCAGCCTTTTTTAATCGGGTTGAGGATTGGTTGTATCAACTATCTAAATTACCGATATTTACTGATGTAGATATCAACAAGTATCTCAATGAGTTAGATATTTCCTATGGAACGCTTTTCCAACAATTTTTAAGTGGTGTATCAACTAGTGTTGGTTCAATCGTTGGAACTGTTGCATCTGCAACTGTAGTAATTATTACTGCACCATTTATTCTCTTTTATATGCTAAAAGATGGAAATCGTTTGGCCGGAAATATCCAAAATTTCTTCCCAGAAAAAAGAAGAACTCAAATTGTGGAACTATTAGGTCAATTGAACAAAACGCTATCAAATTATATCAGTGGACAAGCAATCGAATGTTTATTTGTTGGAACATTTACAATGCTAGGGTATTTTCTCTTTGGAATAGATTATGCATTTCTGTTCGGTATTATTGCAGGGCTAACTAATTTAATCCCATACTTGGGACCGTATCTAGGCCTCGCACCAGCATTTTTTGTTACAATTTTCAATGAACCAGTGAAAGCAATCTTTTGTTGTATCATCGTCTTAGTGGTTCAACAAATTGATTCAAATATCATTTATCCAAATGTAATTGGAAAATCGCTACAAATCCATCCGTTGACCATTATTATTGTTTTATTAGTTGCCGGAAATATTGCGGGGCTTCTTGGTATTTTCTTAGGTGTTCCGTTTTATGCAATTTGTAAAACGATTATTACGTATATTGTACGAATGGTTCGAGAAAATCAAGAGGCTGAAACTTCGAAAAAGATCACACTAAAGTAAGTCTATTGCAAAGAATAAAACTTTGTGATACGCTTTTAGCGTAGCTATTCTAGCTACGCTTTTTTTCTATCTAAGAATCGACATAATAAGGAGAGAATGCGATTATGAATGCTGACCCTGCGAGTCAGTCGCTGTTAGCGCAAATTTTATTATTGATTGTTTTAACAATGATCAATGCTTTTCTCGCTGCTTCAGAAATTGCGGTTGTTTCTGTAAACAAGAACCGTATTGAGCAAAAAGCAGGAGAAGGTGATGTAAAATCACAAAAACTATTACAGATTTTAAAAAATCCGAATAATTTTCTATCAACAATTCAAGTGGGGATTACATTAGTCAATATTTTATCAGGGGCTTCCTTAGCAGATAGCCTGTCTAGCCGCTTAGCACCGTTGCTTGGTGGAGGAGCTGCTGCAAAAAATATTTCAAGTATTATTGTTTTAGCCATCTTGACCTATGTATCCATTGTTTTTGGGGAGTTATATCCTAAACGAATTGCACTGAATAAATCAGAAGAAGTTGCTCAATTTACTTCGCGTTTTATTCGTTTCCTTGGTATTATTGCGAAACCATTCGTTTGGTTGCTCTCTGCATCTACGAATCTATTATCACGTATGACACCAATGAAATTTGATGATGAAGATTCTAAAATGACGCGTGATGAAATGCGCTATCTTTTGGAAACAGAAGGTGTTTTAGATAATGATGAGTTAGAGATGCTCCAAGGTGTTTTCTCATTAGATACTAAAGTTGCACGAGAAGTTATGGTACCACGTACAGATGCATTTATGATTGATATCAATGATTCTGTTGAAGAAAATATCAATGAAGTTTTATCTGAAAACTATTCAAGAATTCCTGTATATAACGAAGACAAAGATAAAGTTGTCGGTGTGCTTCATACCAAGAACCTATTGAAAGCAGCACATCGTTTCGGCTTTGATAATCTAGATATCCATAAAATCATGCAAGAACCATTGTTTGTTCCAGAAACAATTTTTATTGATGATTTATTGTATGAATTAAAGAAAACTCAAAATCAAATGGCCATTTTACTTGATGAGTACGGTGGAGTTGTAGGACTTGCTACTTTAGAAGATTTACTCGAAGAAATTGTAGGAGAAATCGATGACGAGTCCGATGAGGTAGAGAACCTTTATGAAAAGGTCAATGATCAAGAATATCTGATTCAAGGGCGAATGTTGATTGATGAATTCAATGAGGCATTCGATACAGATTTGCATATGAGTGATGTTGATACGATGGCAGGTTATTTGATTACAGCATTAGGTATGATTCCTGATGAAGGTGAAAAAATGTCTTTCGATGTTGACAATGTCACGTTGATTTCTGAAGAAATGGAAGAATCACGTATTGTTAAAATTCGTGTGAAGTTTCATAATCTAGAAGAATATGAAGAAGTAGAACCAGATGAAGAACGTCGTTATTTTCGAAAAGAATTCGAAGATGATGAACCAAGAAGGTAAAAGGTCGAGCGAAACGGAAACGTTTTGCTCGATTTTTTTCATTTTTAGATGTGTATAGTCTGAAGAAACTAACGGAGTTATCTTTTTCAATTGAGGGTTTCGTGCTATACTAAATTAGTTATGAGTACAAGCAGGATAACCTGTATAAACAAATAGATAAGAGAAAAAGAAATGGAGCTATGCAATGAATAATCCAGAATTAAAACAGCAAGTGGATAGTCGTAGAACATTTGCGATTATTTCCCATCCGGATGCTGGTAAAACAACAATAACAGAACAATTACTTTTATTTGGGGGAGCAATTCGTCAAGCCGGAACTGTAAAAGGAAAGAAAACCGGTAATTTTGCAAAATCAGACTGGATGGATATTGAAAAGCAACGTGGGATTTCCGTAACTAGTTCCGTGATGCAATTTGACTATCAAGGAAAACGGATCAATATCTTGGACACACCAGGACATGAAGATTTCTCTGAAGATACATACCGCACACTGATGGCTGTGGATAGCGCAGTGATGGTTATCGATAGTGCAAAAGGTATCGAAGCACAAACAAAAAAATTGTTTAAAGTTGTCAAACAACGCGGTATCCCGATTTTTACATTTATTAATAAGTTAGACCGTGATGGTCGTGAACCGTTAGAACTATTAGAAGAATTAGAGGAATTACTTGATATTGAATCTTATCCAATGAATTGGCCGATTGGTATGGGTAAAGGCTTAGAAGGAATCTATGATATTTATAATAATCGTATCGAATTCTATCGTCCTGAAAATTATGATGGTGAGCAGTATGCGGCGTTAGATGCGAACGGAGAATTACCAGAAGGCCATCGTTTAACAAAAGACGGTATTTATAGCCAAGTATTAGAAGAAGTTGAATTAGTGAAAGAAGCTGGCGATGCATTCAATCAAGAAAAAATTGCTCGTGGAGACCAAACACCTGTATTCTTTGGTTCTGCATTAACAAATTTCGGTGTGCAAACATTTCTAGAAACTTTTATCAACTTAGCACCATCACCACATGCGCACAAGACGCAATCAGGCGAAGAAATCAGCCCATATGAAGAAGAATTATCTGGGTTTGTATTTAAGATCCAAGCCAATATGAATCCGGCACACCGAGATAGAATTGCTTTTGTTCGTATCTGTTCAGGAACATTTGAGCGTGGGATGGATGTCAACTTAGAGCGTACTGGTAAAAAAATGAAGTTGAGTAATGTAACACAGTTTATGGCAGATACACGTGAGAATGTTGAACAAGCGGTAGCTGGAGATATTATTGGTGTCTATGATACGGGAAATTATCAAATTGGGGATACTTTATATGAAGGAAAATTAAAAGTTGCCTATGAAGAATTACCTTCTTTTACACCTGAGATTTTTATGAAGGTCACTGCCAAAAATGTTATGAAGCAAAAATCATTCCATAAAGGGATTTATCAACTTGTTCAAGAAGGAGCTATCCAGTTATACAAAACATACCTAACAGATGAATATATCATCGGTGCTGTAGGGCAATTACAATTTGAAGTTTTCCAATACCGTATGCTAAATGAATATAACTCAGAAGTAGTCATGACCCCAATGGGCAATAAAATCGCACGTTGGATCGATCCAGAAGACTTAGATGAACGCATGAGTTCAAGTAGAAATATTTTGGCGAAAGACCGTTTCGACCAACCGTTGTTCTTATTTGAAAATCAATTTGCGATGCGTTGGTTTGCAGACAAATATCCAGATGTAGAGTTGCATGAATTGATGTCTTAAGCATTTGCGAATGTGACTGGTGTTTTATCAAAAGGAGAGAGAAATACATGGAGATCCGTTATAGTCGAGAAGCGGATTTGCCTGCTTTACGTGAATTGTTCAATGCAAGTCGCAAAGCCGCCTTCTTTTGGGAAGAGCCTAGCCAGTACCAGATGTGGGATTTTGATGAAGTAACGCGTGATGAAGTTGTGTTTGTAGCAGAATCCAACGAGGAAATTGTGGGATTTGTAGGAATTTATCTTCCAGATGATTTTATCCATAGCTTGTATGTGGCACCTGAGTTCTTCAATCAAGGAATCGGACACAGTTTGCTTGATCGTGCGCTGCAAGAACTTCCGAAGACTGCCCAACTGAAAGTCGTCTCAAAAAATAAACGAGCGCTCGAATTTTATCAAAAAAATAATTGGCTAAAAATTAGTGAAGATACGACCGTCGATGAGCCATATTGGTTAATGGAATATAGAAAGTAAAGTATAAGGAACCTGGAGTGTAAAGGATACTCCAGGTTCCTTTGTGATTTAACTACTGAAATACATAAAAAAAGTTCAAGAATTCTTGAACTTTTTTAAAATTATTTGTTCTTTTGCGTATCTTATTATGTAAGGAAAAAGGAGGTAAGTAACGCATGAACGAAAATACAGAATTTTCAGCATTAGAAGATCGAAAGAAAAGAAAACTACGCAAAAAATTAGAGATGCAACGACTTTGCCAATTACTGAATATAGAAAATTGGGATAAGTATCCTGAGATAGTAAAGGAAGTGCAGCGAATCGTACAAAAGAAAAAACCATGACTAGTTTTGTCATGGTTTTTTTTTAGACTGCAAGGCCGCTATTTGTATCATGTTTAGGAATCGATACTTCTGCTAATCCTTCAAATTCAATAATCGTGATTTCCTCGTGATTGAAAGACCCGGGTTTCATTTTTTCTAAGAAAAAATTCTTTGCTTCTTCGATTTCTAATGGGCGAATCGCTCTTTTTTTATTTACTAATAGAATCTCATTATGTTCTGGAGCAACGGTAAAAATAATTGTTGTATTACCCGCTGTGAATACTTTTACCATTTGTGCGTCAGTGTTTTCTAGTTGATTTAAAACTAAACGAGAATGGCTATTTGTGACATTTACAAATTTCATCGTGCTCACCTCTTTTTTTACTAGACTTTATCTAATTATAAAATTTTTTTTTCTAAAAAAAAAGCGATTCGTCTTGAAATAGCTGATTTTTTTGAGAATCGGATAAAAATAAGGTAATAAAAAAATGAGAGTAGCGAGCGCTACCCTCATCAAAATTTATTCTTCTGGTTTTTTCGCTTCAGTTGAATCTGCATCTTTTACCAATCGTTCAGGCTTAGAAGTGATGATGATCTTGTCTTCCTTGTCTAGTTTGGCTTTTAAATCATGGATGGTTGGGTGATCTAGGTAGAAGCCAGCAATACCATCTTCGATTTGTTCTTGAATAGTTCTACGTAGTGGACGCGCACCCATTGCTGGATCATATCCTAAGTCTACTAGTTTTTCTTTTACGTTGGTAGGCACATCGATATGCAAATGTTGTTCATTCAACATTTGATTTACGTCATCAAGCATAAGTGTAACGATGGTCATTAAATCTTCTTTGCTCAATGCATTGAATTCGATGATACCATCAAAACGGTTCAAGAACTCTGGTGTGAAGTAATTATTTAACTGATTTAATACAGAGCGAGTGATGCCTTCGCGTGCTGCACCAAACCCAACATTTGCTTCTACATTACCAGTACCAGCATTACTTGTCATAATAATCAAAGTATCTTTAAAGCTGACTGTACGTCCTTGTGCATCTGTCAAACGACCGTCATCTAAGATTTGCAAGAACATATGAAGCACATCTGGATGCGCTTTTTCAACTTCATCTAATAAAATCAAGCTATATGGGTTACGACGGACCTTTTCAGTCAGTTGTCCAGCTTCTTCATAGCCAACATAACCTGGAGGAGAACCAATCAATTTTGCCACACTATGTTTCTCCATGTATTCAGACATGTCAAAACGAATCATTGAATCTTCTGATCCAAATAATTCATAGGCCAATTGTTTGGCAAGCTCAGTTTTACCAACACCTGTAGGACCAACGAAGAGGAATGAGCCAATAGGACGATTTTTCTTACCCAATCCAACTCGATTACGACGAATGGCTTTAGATACTTTGTCGATTGCATCATCTTGACCAATGACATGTTTCTTCAAGTCTTCACCGAGATTCTTCAATTGAGTTTGTTCTTTTTCTTTCAATTCTCCGACTGGGATACCTGTGCGTGCTTCGACAATTTGTTCCATGTCTTGTTCGCTAATGACAGGTGTTTCTTCATCAGTCAATTGTTTTTCTTTCATTTTTTGTAGCTTATTGATTTGGTCACGATAGTAAGCAGCTTTTTCAAAATCTTCTTCTTGTGATGCTTTTTGTTTTTGTGCTTCAGCTTCAGTTAATTTCTTTTCAATTGTTTTCGGATCAATAAGTTGAATTGTCAAATTCTTTTTTGAACCTGTTTCATCAAGTAAATCGATTGCTTTATCTGGCAAGAAGCGATCTTGAATATAGCGGTTTGATAAGACAGCAGCAGAGCGAATCGCTTCGTCAGTATATTTAACATGATGGTAATCTTCGTAGCGTTTTTGAAGACCTTTTAGAATTGTGATTGTTTCATCTACTGTTGGTTCATCCACACGAACAGGTTGCATACGGCGTTCAAGCGCAGCATCTTTTTCAATGATGCGGTATTCGTTTAGCGTCGTTGCGCCAACCATCTGTAGCTCACCGCGAGCAAGAGCAGGTTTTAAGATATTTCCTGCATCCATATTGCCGTCACCAGCAGAACCAGCACCAACGATTTCATGCACTTCATCAATAAATAGGATAATATTTTCTGCAACTCTGATTTCCTCGATTAATTTTTGCATTCGTTCTTCAAATTGTCCACGAATTCCAGTTCCTTGAACAAGTGACACAACATCAAGGCGAATAACTTCTTTATCGAGTAATTTTTGCGGTGCATCTCCATTAACTATTTTTTGTGCTAAACCTTCAACGACTGCCGTTTTACCTACACCAGGTTCGCCAATCAATACAGGATTATTTTTTGTTCTACGATTTAATATCTCGATGACACGTGTGATTTCTTCATCACGACCTACAACGGGATCGATTTCTCCTTTACGAGCAAGTTCAGTAATATTGATACCATACTCATCTAGTAAACCAGAACCATTTGAATTTCCACGTGGTGGTTGTCCACCATTTCCGCCACCAAATTGAGTAGGAGGGGTTTGATCCGGTGAAATACCATTTGAATTCATTTGTTGGGACATTGAACGAAAAATATCGTCTAAGTTTCCAAAGCCGAACGGATCATCATGAGGTCCGAAAGAATTATTTTGTATCATATTATTCAAGCCTCCATTTCGTTCATTTTTTAACTTTTGATAACAACTCTGACAGAAGTCTAGTTGTTTTCTTTGACCATTGACATTTGCATACAAATGGATGGTCGCTTCGTTTTTTCCGCAATTTTGACAAAGCATGAATAGCTTCACGTCCTTTCGAAAAATTGTTTTCTTTCTATATTATAAGTAGAGTTTAACGCTAAGAAATTCTTAGGTAAAAAGAAACACTCATAATAATAGTAATTTTTAGGTTTAGTGAAAAATTTAAGCAGATCAAAAAAAGGCAAAGAAATGATTGACCAAATTTGACCTTTGACTTTATTATACTAATAATCATAGAAGAATCAAGTAATTACGCTTATCATTCAAATACTTTGGAAAAGTGAGAAATAAAATGAACAAAAATAATCTGCAATGATTATGATAGGATTCTCGAAAAAGGACAGATAAGTCATCGCATTGTGAAATAATTCGAGAATTTTGCTGAGTGTTTATTTACATAAACTAATGAAAAAAAGCGATAATTCGTACGGTTGTGTAATGAAAAAGAAATGAAAAAAATAGAAAATATTTTCATTTTAGAAGAATAGGCAAATTTAAGGAAAAACTGTTGTAACGAATAAAAAAAAATGGTAATCTTTACAAATGAAAGGGTTAATATTTTATGATATATACCAAATAAGAAAACCCTCACATAAAAATTAAGTACCATTAAAGGAGACCGATTAATTATGGAAAAACAAGAATTTCACGTAGTAGCAGAAACAGGGATTCACGCACGCCCAGCTACATTATTAGTACAAGCAGCAAGCAAATTCAACTCTGATATTAATTTAGAATATAAAGGCAAATCAGTTAACTTAAAATCTATCATGGGCGTTATGTCTCTTGGTGTAGGTCAAGGTTCTGACGTAACAATCTCAGCTGAAGGTGCTGACGAAGCAGATGCAATCGCTGCAATTGCTGATACAATGAAAAAAGAAGGCTTGTCTGAATAATGATTGATACATTAAAAGGAATCGCTGCAAGCGATGGTGTAGCTGTTGCAAAAGCTTACTTGCTTGTGCAACCGGATTTAGCGTTTACTAAAGTTTCTGTAGAAGATACAGCAGCAGAAGAAAAACGTTTAGACGATGCTTTAGAACAATCTACTAAAGAATTGACACAAATCCGTGAAAAAGCTGCTCAAAGCTTAGGCGAAGCAGAAGCTCAAGTATTTGATGCTCATTTAATGGTTCTTTCAGATCCAGAAATGATTGGTCAAATCAAACAAAATATCCAAGATAATAAAGTCAACGCTGAAGCTGCTTTGAAAGAAGTAACAGATATGTATATCGGTATGTTTGAAGCGATGGATGACAACAAATACATGCAAGAACGTGCTGCGGATATCCGCGACGTTGCAAAACGTGTATTAGCTCATTTATTAGGTGTTAAATTACCTAATCCATCAATGATCGACGAAGAAGTTGTTGTGATTGCTCACGACTTAACTCCTAGTGATACTGCTCAATTAGACCGCACATACGTTAAAGCTTTTGTAACAGATATCGGCGGACGTACTTCTCATTCAGCTATTATGGCTCGTTCTCTTGAAATCCCTGCAATCGTAGGTACTCAAGAAATTACTTCAAAAGTAAAAGAAGGCGATATCGTTGCCGTAAATGGTATTGAAGGAGAAGCAATCGTGAACCCTTCTGAAGACCAAAAAGCAGCATACCTTAAAGCTGGTGAAGATTTTGCAGCTCAAAAAGCAGAATGGGAAAAACTAAAAAATGCTAAAACAGAAACTGCAGATGGCAAACATTTTGAATTAGCTGCAAACATTGGTACACCTAAAGATTTAACTGGTGTTCATAACAATGGTGCTGAAGCAATTGGTTTATATCGTACAGAATTCTTATATATGGATTCAAGCGACTTCCCAACAGAAGACGACCAATATGAAGCATACAAAGCTGTTCTAGAAGGTATGGACGGAAAACCTGTTGTTGTTCGTACAATGGATATTGGTGGCGATAAAGAACTACCTTATCTAGAATTACCTAAAGAAATGAATCCATTCTTGGGATATCGTGCACTTCGTATTAGTTTATCAGAACTTGGTGACGGAATGTTCCGTACGCAAATGCGTGCGCTACTTCGTGCATCTGTTCATGGTAACTTACGTATCATGTTCCCAATGGTTGCTACTTTGAAAGAATTCAGAGCAGCAAAAGCAATTTTTGAAGAAGAAAAACAAAAATTAACTACAGAGGGTGTTTCAGTTGCTGATAACATCCAAGTAGGTATTATGATTGAAATTCCAGCGGCTGCTGTAATTGCAGATAAATTCGCTAAGGAAGTTGATTTCTTCTCAGTTGGAACAAACGACTTGATCCAATACACTATGGCTGCTGACCGTATGAACGAACGTGTTTCATACCTATATCAACCATATAACCCATCTATTTTACGCTTGATCAAACATGTTATTGACTCAGCGCATGCTGAAGGTAAATGGGCAGGTATGTGTGGCGAAATGGCTGGAGATCAAATGGCTGTTCCTTTACTAGTGGGTATGGGATTAGATGAGTTCTCTATGAGTGCAACATCTGTTCTTAAAACTCGTAGCTTAATGAAACGTTTAGATACAACAAAAATGGCTGAACTTGCAGATCGCGCTCTAAATGACTGCGATACAATGGAAGATGTCGTAGAACTTGTAAACGAATACGTTAAATAAGTTGACTAAAAGCCTTGAATCTTTTTGATTCAAGGCTTTTTTTTGTAAAAAAATAATTATTTGATAGAAATCACTACTAAATCAAAGCTTGTCACTTTTTGATACTGCATTTTCCGAGTATTTACTGAAAAATCAGCCTTAAGATTGAGTGACAGTTCTTAAGCTATGTTATACTATGGAAGTGAAGGAGGGACGTGTAGTGAAAGTTTTATTGTATTTTGAAGCAGAGAGAATTTTGGCGAAGTCTGGTATTGGCAGAGCTCTTGATCATCAAAAACGCGCCCTGACGGATGCTGGCATTTCTTACACATTAGATAGCGATGATTCATACGATATTTTGCATATCAACACTTATGGATTAAAAAGTCATAGTATGATCAAGAGAGCGCGGAAACAAAATAAAAAAATTATCTATCATGCGCATTCAACTGAAGAAGATTTTCGCAATTCTTTTATTGGGTCGAATCAATTGGCTCCATTGGTAAAAAAATATCTAGTTGAACTCTACTCAAAGGCAGATTATTTGATTACGCCGACACCATATTCAAAGGAATTATTGGAAAGTTACGGGTTAACGGTGCCAATTCAATCGGTATCTAACGGAATCGATTTATCAAAGTATCAGCCGAACCCTGCAAAAGAGCAAATTTTTAGAGAGTACTTTCATTTGAAGCCTGATCAGAAAGTGATTATTTGTGTAGGCCTCTTTTTTGAACGTAAGGGAATTATTGATTTTGTTAAAATTGCTGAGCAGCTTCCAGAATATACATTTATTTGGTTTGGTCATGTGCCGTTGTATTCTATACCAAAAAATATTCGGATGATAGTAAAAGAAACCCATCCTGAGAACGTCATTTTTCCAGGCTATATAAAGGGTGATGTGTTGGAAGGTGCTTACTCAGGGGCTGATTTATTCTTCTTTCCTTCATATGAAGAAACAGAGGGAATCGTCGTATTAGAAGCTCTTGCAAGCAAACAAAATGTATTGGTTCGTGATATTCCTGTCTATGAAGGTTGGTTAAGGAATAATGAAAATTGTTACATGGGTAAGAATAATCAAGAATTTATTACGTTGATCGAAGAAATTGTGGAGAAGCGCGTACCTCGATTGGTTGAACCAGGATATACTGTTGCAACAACGCGAAGTATTGAAAGAATTGGTCAAGAGTTGAAGAACATCTATGAAGCAGTCCTAACTGAGAGTGATACTATCTCTATAGGCTCAAAACAAAATTTCGACAGGTAGTTTGGAGGGATAAAAATGAAAATCGGTTTTTTTACCGACACCTATTTTCCTCAAGTTAGTGGTGTAGCAACATCAATCAAAACATTAAAAGATGAATTAGAAAAACATGGGCATGATGTGTTTATTTTTACAACGACTGATCCAAATGCCGATGAAATGGAGAAAGATGTTATACGGATGCCAAGTGTCCCGTTTGTTTCTTTCCGAGATCGTCGAATCGTTGTAAGAGGAATGTGGTATGCATATCTTGTGGCGAAGGAATTAGAGCTTGATTTGATTCATACACACACGGAATTTGGTGCCGGTATATTAGGTAAAATGGTTGGTAAAAAACTAAAAATTCCAGTAATCCATACATATCACACGATGTATGAAGACTATCTTCACTATATTGCGAATGGAAAAGTTTTACGTCAATCACATGTAAAATATTTATCACGCATTTTCGCAAATCATTCAACAGGTGTGGTTTGTCCAAGTGAACGTGTCATCGACACATTGCGGTCATATGGTGTGGTCTCACCCTTGCGTGTGATCCCAACTGGAATTGATATTGAAAGATTTAGACGTAAGGATATAACTTCTGATCAAATTGCAACACTTCGTGAAGAGATTGGGCTAGAACAAAATCAATTGATGATTCTTTCTTTAAGCAGACTTTCATATGAAAAAAATATTCAAGCAATTATTCGAGAATTCCCAAAAGTCATCAAAGCTTTCCCTAATGCTCGTCTTGTTATCGTAGGGAAGGGGCCATATTCAGAAGATTTGCAGGAGCTGGTCTTTGAACAGCAATTAAGCGAATATGTTACATTTATCGGCGAAGTACCAAATGAAGAAGTTGCGATTTACTATAAAGCAGCTGATTATTTTGTGAGCACGTCGACTTCTGAGACACAAGGCCTAACATATACAGAAGCGATGGCAGCTGGAACACAGTGTGTCGTTGAAGGAAATAGTTATCTGGATCACTTATTTGATCAAGACTCTTTAGGCGTAACTTTTAAAGAAGATGCGGATTTTTCTGGTACATTGATTGAGTACATCAATGCAGGGGTACCTGTTGATAATGAAATCTTGGAATCTAAACTATACGAAATTTCATCAAAACATTTCGGCAAGTCAATGCTTGATTTTTATCAAGATATGATGGTTTATCATCAAAAGGAACAAGAAAGAAAAGAGAACGAACAGTCTATTGAGCGTATCAAAGTCAAATTGACCTCGTTAAAAAAATAAAGCTTTTTCATTTAAAATCTACGATTCTAGCGTATACTAGAGTCATAGATTTTTTATTTTTAGGAGGTATTCTATGAAAATCGGATTTATTGGAACTGGCGTTATGGGAAGTAGTGTCATCAAAAATTTGCTAAAAGATGATTATACGGTCACTGTTTATAATAGGACAAAAGAAAAAGCAATGCCGTGCGTAGCAGAAGGTGCTACTTGGGCAGATACACCCAAAGCAGTTGTAGAACAAAGTACAGTGATCTTTACAATGGTTGGCTATCCTCAAGATGTTGAAGCAATTTATTATGGAGATAATGGAATTTTTTCGGCAGATATCAAAGATAAAATCGTTGTTGATTTAACCACAAGTACCCCCTCATTAGCTGAAAAGATTGCGCAAACGGCAGAACAAAAAGGTGGAGCCGCACTTGATGCTCCTGTATCTGGAGGCGATTTGGGCGCAAAAAATGGTACCTTAACAATCATGGTAGGCGGAGAATCCGAAACGTTCGAAAAAATCCTTCCTATTTTTCAATCGATAGGTACAACATTTACGCTGCATGGGCATGCCGGTAAAGGACAACATACAAAAATGGCGAATCAGTTGATGATTGCAGGGACCATGACTGGCATGACTGAAATGCTTGTCTATGCTGAAGCTGCAGGACTAAATTTAGAAAAAGTGATTGCAACACTTGCTGGAGGAAGTGCAGCGAATTGGTCCATGAGTAATTATGGTCCTCGAATTTTGAAAGAAGAGTACACACCAGGATTCTTTGTAAAACATTTTATCAAAGATTTAAAAATTGCTTTAGATGAAGCAAAAAAAATGAAGTTGGATCTTCCTGCAACAAAACAAGCAGAAAAATTGTATGAACAATTGGCAGAACAAGGATTTGAGAACGATGGAACACAGGCATTGATAAAACTATGGTGGCCAGATGGAGAGATTCCTACAAAAAATAAATAAAAAACGTGTTTTTTTAACGAAAATCAATGCAAGTCGTTCGAGCTTTTGTTACAATATAACAGAAATAGAGAAAAGGAGGACCTTCGATGAAACATTCACAATTAGTTGCTATCATCAAGCGTCTAGAAGCTATGGTCGAATCAGCAGATAACGAAATTCAAGTTCGTCGTTTTGAAAAAGAAGGCGCTGAAAAATGTACTGTGACATTCGAAAAAGCTACAGATACATTTGAATTGACAGAAACAGACTCACATCAACAATACCAATTTGATAATATTGATATCGTTGCTATGGAAATCTATGATTTGATTCAATAAACAATGATGAATCAAAAAAGAACTTGGACGTTGTTTTTTAACGTTCAAGTTCTTTTTTTAGCTTCTTTTGATAACTGATCAATATTTGAATGGGATCAATTTGTTCTTTTGTTAAATGTGTCTGATGAAGAAGAAAATCTGTTCCAACTGTAGGGAAAGTCAGAACTTCTGTTTCACTAGGAGCGATTGTTGTCTCTATTAATTGACCGTAGCTAATAAAATAATGTTTTACGTAGTTAGAATCAGCTGCTAGAGGTAGAGCAAAGTGAATTTCTTTTTGTTTCAAAAAGGCTTGTTGCTCATCGATCCTATTGATAAATGCGATAAGTAGTTCTAATTCAGCTTGGATTTTCCCGGCTTTTTCAAAATTCAACTGTGCAATAAAATGCTCTTGTCTCATTTTTAGATAATCGATTATTTTTTTATTTTTTCCTAGAAATAATTCTTGGATTTCTTTTTTCTTTTGTTCAAAAGAAATTGTTTGTAGCAATGGTAATTGTTTTTCTAAGGATAGTCGTGTAATTTCTGGCAACCAAGGTAATTGATAGGTTTCCTCAATAATTGCTAAAATAGCGGGTATTTTTTTATAGGAACGAAATGGGCCATAACTGTTTTTTGTTGGATTATCTGAAATCTGGAAGCCAGTATCCGTGAATTGAATATAATTATAATTTTTAAAATAGTTCATTTGACGATTATAAAAAGGATGGTATCGCTGAATCAAAGAGCATTCCAGTAAGAGAGCATCTAATTCAGTATCAACGATAATGAAATCGAAATCATCGATTTGATGGATAAGTTGAAGAACTTTTTTTGAGTGCTGTGAATTTTTTTGGAAATAAGAACTTACACGATTTTTTAACATCTTTGCTTTACCAACATAAATAATTTGCTGAAAATGATTTTTCATCAAATAAACTCCTGGTAGAAGTGGTAACTTTTTAGCTTTTTCTTTTAACATCACGTTCCTCCCTTTCTGCTGACATGAAACAAAAAACGCAAAAAATACTTTGATACTCAAAATAAATTTATCGACAAATTTTTTAATTTAGATTCAAAGAAAAGTAGGAAAATCAAGGAATTAAAATGGAAAAATTTGTGGCAAAATGATTAAAAACAATAAAAATCTCAGAAGAGGTGTTGCATTTTTAAAAAAAGTAAGATATAGTTTGAACATCAAATGATTTGATAATCAAAGTAATTGGATGGTGGCCCATGGAACCAGATTTAAAAACAGTCAATGATTACCTTGTTAGTGTATTCAATGATATTTTAACAATTGAAGAATCGGAACTCAAGAAATCTCAATTTGAAGATATATCAATTACTGAGATGCATACGATTGAAGCTATCGGTATGTATAAGAAGAAGACGACATCAGAAGTTGCTAAAGAATTATCGATTACAGCGGGCACATTGACTACCGCCATTAACAAATTAGTAAAGAAAGGCTACGTTGAACGTATTCGAAGTGAAGATGATCGTCGAGTAGTTAAACTTGGGCTAACAAAAAAAGGAAAACTACTTTTTCGTGTCCATCAACATTTTCATCGAGAAATGGTCAAGAATATTTTGATTGGCATGAGTTCAGATGAAGAAGTCGCTTTACTAAAAGCACTAAAGAATCTGCATGATTTTTTGCAGGGATATAAGTGAGGACATTGATGAAACAATTCGGAACAATTACAGCTACTGCGAGTACATTGCCGGAAACAGTCATCACCAATCACGATCTTACTCGTTTGATGGAGACATCAGATGAGTGGATTTCATCAAGAACAGGTATCAAAGAAAGAAGGATTGCTGTAGACCAGACAACATCTGATCTGTGTTTTGAAACGGCAAAAAAACTTTTAGACCAACGCAATTTATTACCTGAACAATTGGATTTTATTATCGTTGCAACAATGTCGCCAGACTATTTGACGCCTTCTGTTGCAGTTCAAATCCAAGGACGTTTAGGAGCAAGTAATGCGATGGGCTTTGATATCAGTGCTGCATGTTCTGGATTTGTCTATGCGATGAGTCTAGGCGAGAAATTGATTCGATGCGGAGCATCATGCGGATTGGTGATTGGTGGCGAAACGCTATCCAAATTAATTGATTGGACAGATCGTTCAACCGCTGTTTTATTCGGTGACGGGGCAGGTGGCGTGCTGTTAGAGGCCACTACAACACAACATCTATTAGCGGAGAATCTTCAAGCTGATGGGACCCGGTATACATCGTTGACTGCTGGGGGTAAAGGAAACAAAAACCCATTTTATAAGGAAGAATCAGAATCTTCTTACTATTTGCAGATGGATGGACGAGCTATTTTTGACTTTGCCGTTCGTGATGTTGCAAATAATATTAAAGATACGCTTCAACACCAAGAAGCACATGAAGTTGATTACTTATTGCTACATCAAGCAAATCAACGAATCATTGAAAAAATCGCACGAAAAGTAAAACTACCAAAAGAAAAATTTTTGGTCAATATGACAAAATATGGAAATACATCTGCTGCAAGCATCCCGATCTTACTTGATGAAGCAGTGAAACAAGACGTTATCCAACTTGGTAGTGATCAAACTATTTTGTTCGCAGGCTATGGTGGTGGGCTGACATGGGGAAGCCTTCTTTATAGAATGTAACTTGTAAATAAAATAAAAAACTAAAAACTATATTTATTTAACCGGAGGAAGTAAAACATGATTTTCGAAAAAATTCAAGATATTATCGTAGAAGAATTAGGTACAGAGAAAGAAGATATCAAATTAACAACAAACATCCAAGAAGATTTAGAAGCAGATAGCTTAGATTTATTCCAAATCATCAATGAGATCGAAGATGAATTCGATGTGAAAATCGAAACTGAAGAAGGTATTACAACTGTTCAAGACTTAGTAACTTATGTAGAAAAACAAACTGCATAATTATCAATCAAACGGTTGCGGCTGGGACGATTTTAATGGTCTCGGCCTTTTTTAATAAATTAACGAATGATTATATGGAGAATTTTATGAAAACTGCATTTTTATTCAGCGGTCAAGGAGCACAATACCCAGGTATGGCAGCTGATTTATATAAAGAACCAATTGTAAAAGATACATTTGATCAAGCAAGTAAAGTTTTAGGCTATGACATGGCGGAACTTTGTTTTGAAGAAAATGATCAACTTAATCAAACGAAATATACGCAGCCCGCAATATTGACAGTCAGCGTTGCTCTGTCACGTTTGCTAAAAGAAAATGGCGTTTCAGCGGATGCTATGATGGGATTAAGTTTAGGTGAATATTCAGCACTTGTAGAAAGTGATGCTTTATCATTTGAGAACGCGGTCGCTCTTGTTGCAAAACGTGGAGCTTTTATGACAGAAGCGGCACCAACTGGTAGCGGAAAAATGGTTGCAATCATGAATGCACCCATCGATGTTATCGAAATGTGCTGTCAGAAAGCATCCATTCGAGGAATCGTTTCACCTGCTAATTACAATACGCCACAACAAATTGTAATTGGAGGAGAAGTAGCAGCTGTAGACTATGCACTTGAATTATTGACTGAACAAGGTGTGAAACGAATGATTCCATTGAATGTCAGTGGCCCTTTTCACACGAAAATTCTAGCTCCTGCAGCACAGCAGTTAGCTATGGAGCTTGCACAACTTGATTTTTCAGAGCCTACAGTTCCTGTAATCAGTAATACTACAGCACAGGTAATGAACAAATCAGAAATCAAACCATTGCTTGAGAAACAAGTAATGTCACCTGTACGCTTCTATGAGAGCATTGAAACATTGAAGCAATTGGGAATCGAACAAGTTATTGAAGTTGGTCCAGGAAAAGTTTTAAGCGGATTTATGAAAAAAATAGATCGTGCAATGCCTGTCTATCGTGTAGAAAATAGCGAGACATTGACAGACACACTAACTGCACTATCATCTAGGAGGTAAGTATGGAGCTTACAGGGAAAAACGTGTTTATTACTGGAAGTACGCGAGGAATTGGTGAGGCAATGGCGATTGCCTTTGCTAAAGAAGGTGCAAATATCGTCTTAAATGGTCGAAAAGAAATTCCAACAGAAAAAATCGAATATATCCAATCATTTGGTGTTTCTTGTGTGGGAGTCAGCGGAGATATTGCTGATTATGATAAAGCTGGCGAGATGCTAAGGGAAGTAGAAACAACGTTAGGCCCTGTAAACATCCTAATAAATAACGCTGGTATTACAAACGATAAATTATTGATGCGTATGAGTAGCGATGATTTCAAAAAATGTTTGGATATCAACTTGACTGGTACATTCAATATGACACAACAAGTCTTGAAAAAAATGTTGAAGCAACGCGAAGGAGTAATCATCAATATTTCAAGTGTATCTGGATTGATCGGTAACGTCGGACAAGCAAATTATGCAGCTAGTAAAGCTGGCGTTATCGGATTTACAAAATCAGTAGCACGAGAAGCTGCAGCACGCGGTGTGACATGTAATGCGATTGCACCGGGTTTTATTGACACGGATATGACTGAAGTATTAGGTGACAAGGTAAAAGAACAAGTAGTACAACAAATTCCATTACAACGTTTTGGACAAGTAGAAGATGTTGCACAAGCCGCAATTTTCTTAGCAAAAAATCCATATGTGACTGGCCAAGTAATCAATGTTGATGGCGGCCTAGTCATGCATGCATAAAAAGGAGTATGAATCGATGAATCGAGTAGTCATTACAGGTTATGGAGTGGCATCACCTATTGGTAACGATGCTGAAAGCTTTCTTGCTAGCTTAAAAGAAGGAACAAATGGGATTGCACCTATCACAAAATTTGATGCTACAGAAACAGGTATCACACTAGCTGGGGAAGTCAAAGATTTTCCTTTTGATAAATATTTTGTAAAAAAAGATCGTAAACGAATGGACATGTTCTCTATCTTTGGTATTTACGCTGCACTAGATGCTCTAGCAATGAGTGGAATCGAAAAAGATAAAATCGATGCAGATCGTTTTGGCGTAATTGTTGGATCTGGAATCGGTGGTTTACCAGTAATCGAAGAACAAGTAACACGCATGATCCAAAAAGGCCCTAAACGTGTTTCACCATTATTTGTGCCAACAGCAATTGCAAATATGGCAGCAGGAAATATCGCGCTACGTGTAGGAGCAAAAGGTATTTGTACAGCTATCGTTACTGCTTGTGCGAGTGGAACAAACTCAATTGGTGAAGCTTTCAGAAATATCAAACATGGTTATTCTGATGTGATGTTAGCTGGTGGTACCGAAGCAACAATCTGTGAATTTGGTATTGCAGGGTTTGCCGCCCTAACAGCTTTATCTACTTCAGAAGATCCAACAAGAGGTTCTATTCCGTTTGACAAAGATAGAAACGGCTTTGTCATGGGTGAAGGAGCAGGTATCTTGGTATTAGAATCACTAGAACATGCACAAAAACGTGGTGCGAAAATCTTAGGAGAAGTCGTTGGATATGGATCAAATTGTGATGCGTACCATATGACTGCACCAACACCAGATGGTAGTGGAGCTGCAAAAGCAATGAAATTAGCGATGGCTGAAGCTGGAATCGAAGGAAATCAAGTTGGGTATGTCAACGCCCATGGTACGAGCACTCCCGCAAATGACAGTGCGGAGGCTGTAGCTATTCAAAAAGCTTTAGGTGAAGATTTCCGTAATACTGCAGTAAGTAGTACGAAGTCAATGACAGGACACTTACTTGGCGGAGCTGGTGGTGTAGAAGCAGTTGCAACATTACTTGCACTAGAACATCAATTTGTTCCACCAACGATCAATGTTGTTGAACAAGATCCAGAAATCGATTTAACTGTTGTGAAAAATCAAAGCGAAGAAAAGAGCATGACCTATGCAATGAGTAATTCTTTGGGATTCGGCGGACATAATGCAGTTATTTGTATGAAACGCTGGGAGGCATAGACAATGGAAATCAATGAAATAAAAGAGTTGTTTTCACAATTTGATAATTCATCTTTAACTGAATTTGACTTACGTGATGGACAGTTTGAGCTATATATGAATAAAAATTCTATGAGTCGAGGAACGCAGACAGCAACTTCTTCTGTGGTAGAAGAGCAAGTCGTGTCTACACCAAGACAAACATCAACACAAGAAAAATCAGATACTGTAGCACCTGAAGTAGTTCAACCTGCAGATCAAGTGGATTCTTTTGATGGTGTAGAAGTGACATCACCTATTGTAGGTGTCGTTTATCTTCAACCCTCTCCAGATAAACCAAGTTTTAAAGAAGTTGGTTCTTCTGTGAAAAAGGGCGAAGTAATTTGTATTATTGAAGCGATGAAACTAATGAACGAAATCACCAGTGAAGTTGATGGTACTATTTCAGAAATTTTAGTTTCAAATGAAGAGGTTGTTGAATTTGGACAACCATTATTCAGAATTCAACCAAATTAGGAAAGAGGCTAACAATGAACATTCAAGAAATCAAAGAAATCATTCCTCATCGATATCCATTTTTATTAATTGATCGTATTGAAGAACTAGAAGCAGGAGAAAGAGTTGTTGCTAAGAAAAATGTTACTGTCAATGAACAATTTTTCCAAGGGCATTTTCCAGAAGAACCAGTGATGCCTGGTGTGATGATCGTTGAAGCAATGGCACAAGCTGGAGCAGTAGCATTACTTTCTCTTGATCAATTTAAAGGAAAAACAGCTTATTTTGGTGGATTAGACAAAGCAAAATTTAGAAAAAAAGTGACACCTGGAGATACATTATATTTAGAAGTTGAAATAATAAAAGTTCGTAGCTCTGCTGGGGTTGGTAAAGGAATCGCTCGAGTAGACGGAAAAAAAGTTGCTGAGGCAGAGTTAACATTTATGATTGGATAGGTGAGATATGTTTTCAAAAGTTTTAATCGCTAACCGTGGAGAGATCGCTGTTCGTATTATCCGAGCATGCCGTGAATTAGGGATTGAAACGGTAGCTGTATATTCAGAAGCGGATAAAGAAGCGTTGCATACGCAACTAGCAGATGAAGCAATATGTATTGGTCCGGCGAAAGCGACAGACTCATATTTAAATGTACAACAAGTTTTAAGTGCAGCAATCGTGACAAAGGCTCAGGCGATTCATCCTGGATTTGGCTTTTTATCTGAAAATAGCCTTTTTGCATCAATGTGTGAGGAATGCAATCTTACCTTTATTGGTCCGAAAAGTGAAACAATCGATGCAATGGGAAATAAAATAAATGCTCGTCGCTTAATGAAAGAAGCAAATGTCCCAGTTATTCCAGGTAGCGATGGCGTGCTTGCTAGTGTGGAAGAAGCATTAGAAGTAGCGAATACTATCGGTTATCCAGTAATGTTAAAAGCAGCTGCTGGCGGTGGAGGTAAAGGAATCCGCAAGGTAATGACGGAAGAAGAATTACCCCATCAATTTACTTCGGCACAACAAGAAGCAAAAGCGGCATTTGGTAATGATGAAATGTATGTGGAGAAGGTCATCTACCCTGCACGACATATCGAGGTCCAAGTGCTAGGGGATTCTTATGGAAATGTAGTACATTTAGGGGAACGTGATTGTTCGCTACAAAGAAACAACCAAAAAGTTTTAGAAGAATCACCCTCCGTTGTTATCTCACCTGCAAAGCGTGAGATGTTAGGTGAAGCCGCGGTGCGAGCAGCCAAGGCTGTGAATTATGAAAATGCGGGAACTATCGAATTTTTGATGAGTGAATCTGGAGAATTTTACTTTATGGAAATGAATACAAGAATCCAGGTAGAACATCCAGTAACTGAGATGGTCACGGGCATTGACTTAGTGAAAAAACAACTAGAGATTGCTGCAGGAGAGCCCTTAGGATTAACACAAGAAGACATCCGATTTGAAGGGCATGCCATTGAATGTAGAATCAACGCGGAAAATCCGGCGTTTCATTTTGCTCCTTCTCCTGGGACAGTAACAAATCTGTTGCTACCAGCTGGCGGCATGGGAATTCGAGTGGATAGTGCCATGTATTCTGGCTACACGATTCCTCCATTTTATGATTCAATGATTGCGAAAGTAATCGTTCATGCAGAGACTCGCTTTGAGGCGTTGATGAAGATGCAACGTGCGCTTGGTGAAATCGTTACAGAAAACGTGATCACAAATGCAGAATTTCAAATGGATCTGATCAGTCATCCTGCAATCATTACAGGTGATTATAGTACAGCATTTTTACAAGAAGAGTTTTTACCAAATTGGACACCTGAAATTGACTAAGGAGGTTGGCTAGATGTCTCTATTTAAAAAGAAAAATTATATTCGAATCAATCCTGGGCGCCTTGATCCAACTGACATGACTCCTTCAGTGCCAGACAATATGTGGGCAAAATGTCCAAGTTGTAAACGCATCTTATATACAAAAGAAATGGGAAAAGAAAAAATCTGTCCACATTGTGGATACAGTTTCCGAATCAGCGCATGGGAACGAATTGCTTTGACGATCAATGAAAAGAGTTTTGAAGAATGGGATAATGATTTAAAGACAAAAGACCCACTCGATTTTCCTGATTATCAAAAAAAGATAGCTTCCATGCAAGAAAAAACTGGATTACATGAGGCTGTATTAACAGGTAAGGCACTGATTGGTGAACAAGAAGTTGCTATAGGAATCATGGATGCAAACTTTATCATGGGAAGCATGGGAACTGTTGTAGGTGAGAAGATTTGCCGACTATTTGAACGTGCTACGCAATTACAATTGCCAGTGGTATTATTTACTGCATCTGGTGGTGCACGAATGCAAGAAGGTATTTTTTCTTTGATGCAAATGGCAAAAATATCTGCTGCAGTCAAAAAGCATAGCAATGAAGGACTGTTTTACTTGACGGTACTTACCGATCCAACAACAGGTGGCGTCACAGCAAGTTTTGCTATGGAAGGCGATATTATCTTGGCTGAACCACAAAGTTTGATCGGTTTTGCAGGCCGTCGTGTCATCGAACAGACTATTCATCAAGAATTACCGAAAGATTTTCAAAAAGCGGAATTTTTACTTGAACATGGTTTTGTTGATGAAATCGTTGTACGGACAGAGTTAAGACGTGTGATTCACGAGTTGCTAATTATGCATACTCAGAAAGGGATGGAACATTGGTAGATAAAACAGCACATGAAGTTGTCCAACTGGCACGTAAATCAGAACGTTGGACAAGTTTAGAATTTATTGACGAAATGTTTGACTCATTCATTGAGTTACACGGAGATCGTCTTTATGGAGATGACCATGCAATCGTAGGTGGTATCGCTACATTGGATGGTAAACCGGTAACAGTTGTTTCTATCCAAAAAGGGCGTAATCTATCAGAAAATCTTGATCGAAATTTTGGCTCGCCGCATCCAGAAGGCTATCGTAAGGCACTTCGCTTGATGAAACAGGCTGAAAAATTCAATCGACCGATCATCACTTTGATCAACACTGCGGGGGCATTTTGTGGTGTTGAAGCAGAAGAACGAGGTGAGGGAGAGGCAATTGCCAAAAATCTTTTAGAGATGGCGGACATTCGGGTACCTTCTATCTCTGTGATTATTGGTGAAGGTGGAAGTGGTGGTGCACTTGCTTTAGCATTAACAAATGAAGTGTGGATGCTGGAACAAACGATTTATGCAGTGCTTTCTCCAGAGGGCTTTGCCTCCATACTTTGGAAGGATGGAAGTCGTGCAGCTGAGGCAGCAGAGTTGATGAAAATCACAGCTCCTGAGCTTTTAGAAATGGGTATAATCGATAAAGTCATTGCGGAAACTTTTAATGGAGAAGACTTACCTCCTCAAAAAACAGCATTGATATTAAAAAAAGCGTTGATTGAAAAATTAACAGAGTTGGTACAGCATTCCCCAGAACAATTGATCGAACAACGATATGAACGTTTTCGTAAATTTTAAATGATAATAAAATGCTAAATAAGAGAAGTAAAAGTAAAACATTGTTTGTTTTATCTTTGCTTCTTTTTTTGAGTTGTTTTTAGAGAGTAGTTTTTTTTCACAAAATGCGGTATAATGTTGGTTTGAGGAGTACCTTGTGTGCTCCTTCATTTTTTGAAGATGAGGAGACAAAATGTTTTCAAATTATAAACCAACATGGATGATAGATGCAATCTATCAATTAACCCCTGTACAACTAAAAAGTTTAGGTATCAAAGCGGTTCTAACAGATTTAGACAATACTTTGATTGCCTGGGATAATCCGGACGGTACAGAAGAATTATTGAATTGGATTTTAGAAATGAAAAATGCTGGTATTCCAGTAGTGGTTGTTTCTAATAATAGTTCGAAACGTGTAGAACGAGCAATCAAAAATTTTGAATTAAACTATGTGGCTCGTGCATTGAAGCCTTCTGCAAAGGGAATTCATTCTGCACAAAAGAAATTAGGACTAGAAAAAGATGAATTAGTTATGGTAGGAGATCAATTGATGACAGATATTTGTGGTGCCAATCGCGCTGGTGTTCGAAGTATCTTAGTAAAACCAATTGTTCGTACTGATAGCTGGAAAACTCAAATCAATCGTTTCTTTGAACGAAAAATTATGCGATACCTGACGGATAAACATCCAGAAATGAAATGGCGAGGTGGCATTAACTAAATGACAGAAGAGTTACATTGTATTGGTTGTGGCGCACTGATTCAAACAGAAAATCCTGGAGAATTAGGCTACACACCAAAATCAGCATTAGAAAAGGGCTTGGAAACCGGCGAAGTGTATTGCCAACGTTGCTTCCGATTACGTCACTACAATGATATTCAAGATGTATCATTGACAGATGATGATTTTTTACGCTTGTTGAATGAAATTGGAAATGAAGATGCTTTGATTGTCAATGTTGTTGATATTTTTGATTTTAATGGTTCATTGATTCCTGGATTACACCGCTTTGTAGGAGATAACCCAGTCTTAATGGTTGGGAACAAGGTAGATATTTTACCAAAATCACTGAAAAAACCAAAAATGATTCAATGGATGCGTGAACGTGCCCACGAAGCAGGATTACGTCCAGTAGATGTATTACTGACAAGTGCAAAAAAACCGCACGAAATGGAAGAGCTACTAGAAAAAATCGACGAGTATCGTGAAGGACGAGATGTCTATGTAGTTGGTGTTACCAATGTGGGAAAATCGACACTTATCAATCAGATTATCAAGCAAACTGCAGGTGTTCAAGACTTGATCACAACCTCTCAATTTCCAGGTACAACGTTAGATAAAATCGAAATACCTTTGGATGACGGACACTTCCTGTTTGATACACCAGGAATTATCCACCGCCACCAAATGGCGCATTACCTAGGTAAAAAAGATTTACGAATCATTGCACCAACAAAAGAAATCAAGCCTAAAGTTTATCAACTAAATGAAGGGCAAACATTATTCTTAGGTGGACTTGCTCGTTTTGACTTTATTCAAGGAAAACGTGGTTCATTTATTGGCTATGTTTCCAATGATGTCAACATCCATCGTACAAAATTAAGCAATGCAGACAGTTTCTACGAGAAACACGTGGGTGGGCAATTACAACCACCACGACCAGATTAAGTGTACTATTTCCCAGAACTTGTTCGTTATGAATTTTCAATTAAAGAAAAAACAGATATTGTGTTTGCTGGCTTAGGCTGGATAACTGCACTGGAACCAGGGATCGTCGCTGGGTGGGCGCCAAAAGGTGTAGATGTAACAATTAGAAAAGCATTGATTTAAAGAAAGAAGGCTCTTTATGGAACTTAGAGGAAAACAAAAACGTTTTTTACGTAGCAAAGCACATCACTTACAGCCAATTTTTCAAATTGGAAAAGGTGGCATTAACGGAGCAATGTTAAAACAAATGGATGAAGCCTTAGAAAAACGCGAACTGATCAAAGTAACATTGCTACAAAACACAGATGAAATTGCGGAAGAAGTAGCACATATCATTGAAGAAGAAATCAATTGTCAAATCGTACAGATCATTGGACGTGTTTTGGTATTGTATAAACCCTCTAGCAAAGAAAAATACCAACGCATATCTAGTGAAGTAAAATCAATTTAAGGAGTTGTTAGAAGTGAGTACGCAAGCTAGTGCAACGATCCGTTCACAAGTAGTAACAGAACCTCTATCTCAAGGATACCAAAAGAAAAAACAAGTTGGGATACTAGGAGGAACGTTTAATCCTGTCCATATTGCACATTTGATCATGGCAGAGCAAGTTGGACAAAATCTGGGACTGGACCGCGTATTCTTAATGCCTTCTTACCAACCGCCACATGTAGATACAAAAAAGACAATCGATGCACAACATCGGCTAGACATGTTACAGCTGGCTACGGAAGACAATCCGTTTTTAGAAATCGAAACGATCGAATTAGTACGGGGTGGAAAAAGCTACACATATGATACGATGAAAGCTCTAACTGAGAAAAACCCAGATACAGATTATTATTTTATTATCGGGGGAGACATGGTTGAGTATCTACCTAAATGGTACAAAATCGATGAATTGATGCAACTTGTAAACTTTGTAGGGATCAAACGTCCTAATTATGCAACAGAATCGCCCTATCCCATCATTTGGGTAGATGTTCCTATGTTGGATGTCAGTTCAACAAAGATTCGTCAGAAAATCAGTCATGGGTGCTCTGTTCGCTACCTCTTACCAGATAATGTGATAAACTATATCCAAGAAGAGGGGTTGTATCAAGATGAAGTACAGTAAACAATATACCGCATTAGATCGTGAAATGTTGATGCAAAAAATTCAAATGCGTGTAAGTGAAAGACGCTTCAAACATATTTTAGGTGTGGAAGAAACAGCAATTGCACTTGCCAAAAAATATGGCGCTTCAGAAGAAAAAGCAAGCATTGCTGCTCTTGCTCATGATTATGCGAAAGAACGCCCAGATGATGAATTTAGACTGACGATCGAACGTGATGGTTTTGATTTAGATTTATTGAATTACGGAAATGCAATCTGGCACGGTGTTGTTGGAGCAGAATTTGTAAGACGTGAATTAAAAATCACAGATGAAGAAATCTTAACAGCTATTCGTGTACACACAACCGGTGCTGCTAAAATGAGCCTGTTAGATAAAATCATCTATGTAGCTGACTATATTGAACCAGGTAGAAATTTTCCAGGTGTAGATGAAGCACGTGTACTGGCTTTTGCAAATCTAGACGAGGCAGTTGCCTTTGAAACAAAGCACACATTGACGCATCTCATTGCGCAAGAATTAAAAATATACCCAAAAACAATTGAAACCTATAATGAATGGGTAGCTAAAAAGTAATACGAATTACTAGGAGGTAATTACCATAGATAGTAAGAAAATGTTAGAAATCGCTGTTAAAGCAGCCGACTCAAAAAGAGCAGAAGATATTATGGCTTTAGATGTACATGAAGTTTCATTATTGGCAGATTATTTTGTCATTTGTTCAGGAAATAGTGAACGTCAAGTGAATGCTATTATTGAAGAAGTAATAGATAAAGAAGAAGAAAAAAAGGTTGCTGTGAAACACGTAGAAGGTAAAGAAGGTGGAAAATGGGTATTGATTGACTTAGGTGATGTCATCGTCCATGTGTTCCATGGTTCTGAACGTAGCTTCTACAATTTAGAAAAACTATGGGCGGATGCTCCACTAGTTGATATTCATGAATGGATTGATTAATTATGGCGTACGAGACATTTGCATTTGTCTATGACGAAGTAATGGATGATACACTTTATGGCAAATGGCTAGATTTTTCTAAAAGACATTTACCAGAAGGTACAAAAGAAATCTTAGAATTAGCTTGTGGAACGGGTGCATTAGCAGTAGCTTTTGCAAAAGAAGGCTACAATGTGACCGGCTTGGATCTGTCTGAAGACATGCTGATGATGGCAAGTCAACGTTCTGCTGAAGCAGAAACCCAAATTCAATTTGTTGAAGGGAATATGCTAGATTTGTCTGAAGTTGGTCAGTACCAAGCAATTACATGCTTTTCTGATTCACTTTGTTATATGGCAAATCGTCAAGAAGTGCAGCAGGTTTTTGATGAAGTGTATACTGCACTTGAAGAGGATGGTACATTTATTTTCGATGTACATTCCATTTATCAGATAGATACTGTATTTCCTAATTACAGTTACCACTATCAAACAGATGAATTTGCATTTTTGTGGGATAGCTATGTTGGTAAAGAAGAACATAGTATTGAACATTTTTTAACATTCTTTGTTGCGGATGAAATGCAAGAAAACCATTTTATTCGTGAAGATGAATTGCATAAAGAACGAACATATACAATGGATAATTATTTAGTCATGCTTGAAAATAGTGGCTTTTCATCAGTAAAAGCATATGCAGATTTTACCGATGAAACACCAACAGATACAAGCTGTCGCTGGTTTTTTGTCTGTCAAAAATAGGAACAAGAATCCGTTGATTACCAGTAGGTGGTCAGCGGTTTTTTTACCTAAAAGAAAGGAACAATGATATGAAGAGTTGTGGAGTTATAGTTGAATACAATCCTTTCCATAATGGACACCAGTACCATGTCGCTCAAGCAAGAGAAAAGACGCAAGCAGATGTTGTGATAGCAGTGATGAGTGGTAATTTTTTACAACGTGGTGAACCGGCGATTTTAGATAAGTGGCAACGTGCAGAAGAAGCGCTAGCAAATGGTGTGGATTTGGTTGTAGAACTACCAACAGAATGGGCAGTACAGTCAGCAGATTATTTTGCAAAGGGAGCTGTCCAATTGTTACAGGCATTGCAATGTGAGAATCTGTGTTTTGGAACGGATATCACGGATGCATTCGATTATGCTGATTTTGGGAAGTTTGTTGTACGTAATCAAAAACAAATCAACGAGGAATTTCAACGTCTTTCAACGACTACTATGAATTATCCGCAAAAGATGACTGCTGTCTATGAAAAGCTTTATACAACGATCCCAATGGATACACCAAATCATATATTAGGATTGAGCTATGCAAAAGAAAATGCACGCTATCCAAGACCGATGGATCTTCATCCAATTGCAAGAAGGAATGCAGCATACCATGAGAAAGAAATCAAAGGAAAAATTGCAAGTGCAACAGCGATTCGACAAGCTATTTTTGCGGACGAATCAGTAAATGAAGTCGTTCCGATACAAACGAATGAAGATGTCACCACAGCGACTTTACAAAGTTGGGAAGACTATTGGCCATATTTGAAGTACAGACTATTAACGAGTTCTTTAGAGGAACTACAAACGATCTATCAAATGAATGAGGGAATCGAAATTCGCTTGAAGACTGCTGCGCAAAAAAGCTCAAGCTTTCAAATGTTTGTTGAACAAGTAAAAACAAAACGATATACCTGGACGAGGATTCAACGCCTAGCTTGTTATGTGCTGTTAAACATCACTTCAAAAGAAATCGAAGAACAGCAAGCAAAGTTGAGTATTCATGTCTTAGGCTTTACGCAAGCGGGACAGCATTATCTAAATCAAATCAAAAAAGCAAGTAATGTTCCAATCGTTACGAAAGTTGGCAAAGCAGAGTCTAAAAGGATGGCGATGACTATTCGTGCAGATGAAATCTATCAACTAGCGAATGAAAAAATCAAGCATCAAAATTTTGGAAGACAACCAGTTCGGCTCAGCTAGTTGCGCATGGAAAATAAATAGAAGAAATATAAAGAAGAGTGAGAAAAAAACTTCACATAAAGAGCGTTCAACTGTATAATGGATTAGGACGTTTTGCGTTACGAAACAAGTTAAATAAAAGAAAGCGAAGTGAGAATATGGGTCGTAAATGGGCAAATATTGTAGCAAAGAAAACTGCTAAGGATGCAAATAATAGTCGAATCTATGCAAAATTCGGTATCGAAATTTATGCGGCAGCGAAATCAGGTGAACCCGATCCGCACGCTAACCAAAAATTACGTTTCGTAATTGATCGTGCGAAAACATATAATGTACCAAAACACATTATTGATAAAGCAATCGAAAAAGCTAAAGGTGCTGGCGATGAAACATATTCAGAATTACGCTATGAAGGCTTTGGGCCAAGTGGATCAATGGTAATTGTTGATACACTAACAAATAACGTAAACCGTACTGCGGCCGATGTTCGCGCTGCGTTTGGTAAAAATGGCGGAAATATGGGTGTCTCAGGTGCAGTCGCTTATATGTTCGATAATACAGCTATTTTCGGATTTGCTGGTGAAGATGCAGATGAAATCCTTGAATACTTAATGGAAAAAGATATTGATGTACGTGATGTACTTGATGAAGACGGTCAAATCATTGTTTATGGTGAACCAGGTGATTTCCATTTGATTCAAGAAGCATTGAAAGAAAAAGGAATCACTGAATTTTCAGTTGCAGAAATGCAAATGCTTCCGCAAAATGAAGTAAACTTGTCTGCAGAAGATCAAGAAACATTTGAAAAAATGATTGATGCTTTGGAAGATTTAGAAGATGTGCAACAAGTGTATCATAACGTTGAACTAGAAGACTAATTCATTTACTCAATGAAAAAGGACCTGAAACAAATTTGTTTCAAGTCCTTTTTATCTTTCAGTATTTTAGTTTGTCAAAAAAAACAAGAATAAAGAAAAAAATGATTTTTTGTTATCGCTTTCTTTTTTCGAAGTGTGTTATTATAAAACTATACTAAATAAAATGATAGTTTCATTAAAATTAATTGTGGGCAGTGAGGTATGGGTGATGATAGAAGAGCAGATTATTCTAAGACCGTTTGACCGGATATTAAGTGGTTTTCAAAAATTAAACGAATTAGCAATTGATATTTCAGACTGTTCTTACTTAGAAAAAAAATATGCGCATTTTGGCATTGAAGGGTATAAAATCAGCGGGTACGTGGGAACGGGTTACTTGAATCATTATTTAGAATGTAAAGTGGAGCGAGTGCCTATGCTGATGTATAAACAACGTTACCTTATTCCATTGGTTTTTCGTTCTTCTGAAGCGAGTCTTAAACTATTCCAAGAAGAGTATCGTATGGAGGCATTCTTTTACTTATTGGATTGGCATCTAAATTACGCACCAGATAAAGTAGTTGTCAAGAAAAGTACAGAATATACCAATCAAAAGAAAATCATCATCGATAGTGCATATTTAGTTTTCCGAATGACCGAAATCTTTGATAAAGCAGGCTATCCATTAAGTAACTTTCAGACAATCGATCAGTTTGAAGAGTGGAATATGATATATCGTTTGATTGATAATCAACATCCTGGGCGGCATAGTCGCGTGTTTGATCGAACATCAACAAAAAATATTTCCGAACTTCGTTTGATTATTGACTTGATCAAGATGAGATATCCTGAGATAAAGTTAAGCATATAGCCATATTTTTATATTATAAATAACAAAAATACCAAGGTAGCAGTGTATGCTACCTTGGTATTTTTTAAATTATTTCTTTTTTATACGTATCAGGTGCAATAAAAGTGAGTAACTCACTTTCAGGTAACATACTGAAGAGTGTCAATTCATGCATCGCACGAGTACACATTGTATACAGCACGAGTTTATCTTGTTCAGTGGCAAAATTTGCTTGATTGATATTCCATAAGAATACACGATCAAACTCTAGACCTTTTGCTAAAAATGCGGGGATGATAATAATTGAACGCTTCATGAAATCTGTTTCATCAAGAATCAATTGTACATCGTGTAGCATTTCTTTAGGAAGTTGATCATATAGTGTTTGGCAATCTTCTTGTGTTTTGCAAATAATCGCTGTCCGCCAGAATTTTGCTTTTTCTTTGGTAGTTTGTATCGTTTCTTGCAACCAGTTTACTTGTTTTTGTTGATCCGTACTTTCAACAATAACTGGTAGATCACCTTGGCGTGCAGTTGTCTCTACGCGGTCATCTTCAGAAAGAAAATGATTGGCGAAATCAGTGATTTCTTTTGTAGAACGATAACTAGTCGTCAGTTGAAAATGGGTAACATCTAGTTCTGGGAATAGTTCATCCATTGAACCAACGATTGTTTCATTGCCGAAAACTTTTTGATTCAAGTCTCCACAGAAAGTAATGTTTGCTTTTGGATAAAGCGCACGTAATAAAGCAACTTGAGAAGGTGCGAAATCTTGCATTTCATCAATGAAAATATAGCGTGCTTTTTGGGTAACTGTGACAGGGTATAAGCGACGCATCAATAAGAAGAATAGCACGGCATCTTCTTGTACAATCGTTCGTTGACGAAGTTTTTCACGAATGGATACAATCGATTCCTGCCAAACATCGGATGAAATACCATGGTCAGCTAAAATAGCTGTTGGAACAGTTTGCAAGAAATGCAAATATTGTTTGGTTACATTGACAAATTGGTAGTGTAAAATACCCCGATGAACTTTACGGAAGCGTTTCTTCACGATTTGTTTTGCTAATTTACGACGTAATGCACGTTCCTTTTCTTCTGTATATTCGAGGTTAGGATCGTTTGCATAGAGTTCTTGTAACTCTTCTTCTGCTTGATCTTTTACCCATTGCTGTTTTGCTTCGTCTTTTTGTAATCCACCAAGTTTTTTTAATAGTTTCGTTTGTAGCAGGCTGATTCGTTGATGCAAAGGTAATAGGTTATTGGTTTCTTGGTACCATTTACGAATATTTTCTTTGGAAAGAATCGTTCGCCCGTTGATGCGCATGTCTTTGAACAACGGTCCAAAGCTTGTAATAGAAGGAATGTAATCATCTAATAGTTGGACGAGGGCTAAACCATTTTTGACTTCTAATATTGGGTTTTTATCACCAGATAAGAATCCAGCTTCAACGTTTTCTTCTTCGAGTAATTGTAAGCCACGCAATTGTTGACTAATAAAGAGACGGAATGTTTCTGTTGGAACACCACTTTCCCCTAAAGAAGGTAAGACAGTTGAGATATAGTCAGAAAACAAGTGGTTTGGAGAAAATAAGAGTACATTTTCTGTATCGAGCCATTTACGATTATGATACAAAATAAAGGCGATGCGTTGCAACAATGCAGAGGTCTTACCACTACCTGCAATTCCTTCAATCAGCATCACTTTGCTATGTGTATCACGAATGATTTCATTTTGTGATTTTTGAATTGTCGAAACAATGTTTTTCATATGTGCACTAGATGCGTCGTCCAAGATTTCTAATAAAAAGTCGTCATTGATTACTTCCGAAGTATCGACCATTGAGGTGATTTGGCCTTCTTGAATCTTGAATTGACGTTTCAATAAAAGTTCTACATCAATTTTTTCATCTTGTGTTTCATAATATGCTGTTCCTAATTCACCTTCATAATATAGATTCGCAATAGGTGCACGCCAATCGATAACGATAGTTTCTTCTTCCAAGTCGCGTAATGAAGCGATTCCTAGGTAGAGTGTTTCCGCGTCAGCGAATTCTTTAAAATCAATTCGAGCAAAATATGGATTTGCTTTCATTACTGAAAGTGTCTGCAATCTTTTTTCTTGAGAAGCGAGTGTTTGATATTTGATACTCAATTCTTGCTCGTGTTGTCGGTATTCAACAGCAGATTCATA
>JBKEDT010000020.1:0-12586 GCA_047975565.1 Enterococcus sp.
CTAAATCTATTTGCCATGTTTTAATAAAAATTAAAAATGGTCGGAGCTTTTTTAGGCTATAAAAAGTTGGAAAAATCACTATGAAAAAAATCATGTACAGAACAACAAGAGTAATGATGATAATATCTCCTTTCAATAAAAATATGGAATAAGCCTTAGCGTAGCTATCTTATCAGCAATAGTTAGAATAGTAACAGCAGTCATTTCCGTTGCAGCTGTTTAATATTAAAAAAACATATGTATGTTATATACTTTTGAATAAATGAATAATAATAGGAGAACTATCAACCAATCAACTATTGTAACTCGTAACAAAAAAATAACTCTATCTAATTTCGGAATATAGTTCTTAAATACATCATAATTCTTTTGAAATAGATTGTATGCAAGAAAAAAATATAATAACCCTGTTACAAACATTGACCATGCGAAGAAGTTAATGATTTTTCCAAAGATACTATATATCATTGGAGGAGTAGCACCTTCTAGAAAGAAACCAATTATATATAAAAAGAATGTAAGAATGATGGATAAGATAAAGGCGACAAAAGCAAGACTTGTGAGAGTATATTGTTTAAAATTGTTAACATAAATTTGCTTCTTTGTTTTATCGTTTATTAGTTCAAATTTTGTTTTTTGAAGTGCTCTTTTTTGAATAGTGGGTGTCCAAGAATTTAAAAAATATAGAAATGGTCGTAAATAACGAAACGTATAGTATGTTGGTACAGTAAAGATGAAAAAAATTAAAAATAGTATTGTAGTTCTATTCATGATTAGCTACTCCTTTATATTCATATTCGGTTAGTATTTAAAATGGAAAGCATTAAACAAAAATTAGCTGGCAGCTTCTCTAGTAACTATATCTGTAATGAATATAATCCCAACTGGAGTTAGAAATATTAACAAAATATTTTTTGTGATTCTTAGACTGGACACAGCTTGTTGAAAACTATATATATATTGATCGAGTGCAACTCTATTGTTTTGAATAAGCTATATGTGAACTAAAAAAATTATTCGCTAATAGGCTTTTAAATCCTTTAGATAGATAACTTCTTTTGTTTTTTATAGATTAATTTAAATAAAAGTGTAATTTTATTTTTTAGGATTTTGAAATTTTCATCAATACGCCGTATGCCTGGAAATTTCACGAATGGTCGAAGGCGAATAATGGTATCTGCAGTAGGAGTCAAGACCATTATGAGGAATAGAAGTGCGACAGTAGTTGTAGCCATGTAAGTCGCTCTTTATATGATTTTAGTGAGAGCACCTAAAGAAACTGAAAGAACAGCTAAAATGATAATAGAAAAAAAATAAAAAAGAACTTTTTTATGAAGGCCTAATAGTTTTTCTTTTTCGTTAATGTCCTTAAAAATATATAAATAATACTCTTTTTTATTATCTACAATTAATTCATTATTGCGAATTACTAATATAAGATAGCGCCATTTTTTAGAAGTAAATAGTGCAATAAGTATTTCTGCAGTAAAGAATAATGATACGATAATAAAATTGCTTGAAACTAAAAAATAGAATCCACCAAAACAACATAATAATGCAACAAAAATAAGAAAATCCGTTTTGGCTGTAAGAGAGTTGTACTCTGCTAACCTATCAAATGACATTGATTTTAAGTGTGACGTTGTGGATAGAATCCTATTTTCATTTTTAGAGTCATTAAGTATCTTTCTTTTAAACATTTGGATTTTGATAAAAAAATAAAAAGTAACTACGAAAGAAAGTAACATTAATATGAGAGAAAAGTAACTGCTTATCCTGATTATATTATGCATGAAATATACTCCTTTCAATAAAAATATGGAATAAATGGATTATATCCTATCTCCGTAAAGAAAAAAGGATTTGCTCAAACATATCGATGTTATTAAATTTATTTATAAAATTATTAATAATAAAGAAAAATCGCTAGATAATCGTTCTTGTTTAGTTATTTATTAAATTAATTTTATTTATACGTGATTTAATGATTATGAGGCATGAAAGAGTAAGGGTTCAACGAACTAAAGAATAGCAAAATTTGATAGAATAAGTAAGAACTGAGGAAAACGAAGGAGGACAGGGTAGAATGTCAAAATTATTATCACCTGTTGAAATTGCTAAACTATCTTTAAATAATCATGTGGTGATGTCGCCAATGTGTATGTATGAAGTAAAGGAAGAGGATGGAATTATCGCTCCCTTTCATTATGCACATTACGGGGCACGGGCACTTTCAAAAGTAGGATTAATTATTATAGAAGCGACTGGTGTAACGCCAGATGGTCGAATTACGAATAACGATTTAGGATTGTGGAATGAGGAACAAGCGGTAGAATTAGGTAAATTCGTTAATTATTTACAGTCGTTTGATGTAAAAGTAGGGATTCAATTAAGCCATGCTGGACGTAAGGCGAAAGATGCTGTTCGTCCATTGTCATCTAGCTCACTCCCTTTCAGCGAAGAGTATAGAACACCCAATGAGATGACACTTGATGAAATCAAAGAAGTGCAAAGTGCTTTTGTTTCAGCAGTGAAACGCGCTGTCGAAGCTGGAATCGATATGATTGAATTACATGGTGCACATGGATATTTGATGAACCAATTTTTATCTCCCGCTGTGAATAAGCGCGAAGATAGTTACGGTGGGACACTAGAAAATCGATATCGTTTTGTAAAGGAAATTATTGAAGCTGTTCGTGGATTTTACAAGGGATCGTTATGGATTCGTCTATCTATGAGTGACTATTTAACAGACGACGAACAGAACTCGATTCATGACTGGCAACAAATTGGGCAATGGTTGGAGCAAGATGGAATTGATTGTATTGATGTATCAACGGGTGGCGTTGTGAACGCGAAACCAACAATTCCAATTTATCCAGGCTATCAAGTGCCATTTACTTCAGCAATGAAAGAAGCAGTAACGATTCCTGTAACCGCATTAGGTTTACTAGATGATGCAGGTTTGTGTGAGTACTTGTTACAGACAAATCAAGCAGATTTGATTCTAGAAGGACGTGCACTGATTCGCAATGTTAATTGGTTAGCGGATGCTGCAAAAGTCTTGCATGACAAAAATTTTACAGTCTATAACCATTCATACCAACGAGGTCAGATTGGATAAGTAAAAAATAAATGGTGGCATCAGAAATAATTTCTTCTGATGCCACCATTTTGTTTATTTCGTATTTCTTTTTTTTAGCCATGCAGTGGAAAGTTTCATTGCTGCACGAGTCGCGTGTGTTTGATCTAAAGAGTTGACCATAACAAAATCATGGATCATTCCTTGGAAACGCACTTGTGTAACTTCTACACCTGCATCACGAAGTTTGCGAGCATATTCTTCGCCTTCGTCACGTAGCACATCCGCTTCACCAGTTAGAATCATCGCAGCCGGCAAGTCCTTAAGATCTTCTTCAGTTGCTCTTAACGGGGAAGCTGTGATTTCATTTCTTTGGGTTTCATCTGTTGTATATTGGTTCCAAAACCATTTCATTCCTTCTTTTGTTAAGAAATAATCCTCCGCAAATTCATTATAAGAGCCAGTATCAAAGTTTGCATCAGTTACTGGATAGTATAGTAATTGTTGGCTGATTGGAAGTCCATTACGCTGTTTTGTGAGAATAGTCATTACAGTCGCCATATTTCCGCCAACTGAATCTCCTGCTACTGTTAAACGACTGCTATCAAAGTTATGTTCTTTTGAAAGTTCAGTCAACTTTTGTAATACTGCGTAATTTTGTTCGATTGCAGTGGGGTATTTTGCTTCTGGAGAAAGACTGTATTCTGGAAAGACAACGACAGAATTCGTCCGTACAGCGAGTTCGCGAATCAATTTATCATGGGTATTTTTACTACCAAATACCCAACCGGCACCATGAATATAGTAAATTACTGGAAGTGTATCTAATTCTTCTTCTGGACGGATAATCCGGACATTGATTTCTCCCCAAGTGCCTGTATCAACGAGTTGATCTGTGAATGTAACGTCCATTTTTTTGACAGGGGATTGTTGTACTTCTTCTAATAAAGAGCGGCCTTCTGCTGGTGGTAGTTCATAGATACGTGGATGCGGTGCATTTGCTTCACTAAAGTCAATTGCTGCTGGTTCTAATGAAATTCGTTTAACCATGATAGAGTCCTCCTAGCTTTATTTTGTACAAAGAAAGAGTACCACCATTTATATATTTAGGAAAATAATTAGATTACACATAAAAATACGTCTATCTCTATGTCCTATAGAGGTAGACGTATTTGAGATGATTAAAAGAATGGACTAAAGTTTCTTTACAAATTCAGATTTCAATTGCATAGGACCAAATCCGTCGATTTTACAATCAATATTATGGTCTCCTTCAATCAAACGAATATTTTTCACTTTTGTTCCTTGTTTTAAGGCGTTACTTGCACCCTTTACTTTTAGATCCTTAATAATTGTGATGCTATCTCCATCAGAAAGTTGGTTTCCATTGCTGTCTCTGACTACTAATACAGCATTTTCTTCAGCCATTTCTTCATTCCATTCGTGACCGCACTCTGGGCAAACGTACATGTTACGATCTTCGTACGTATATTCACTTTGACACATTGGGCATTTTGGTAAACTTGACATTGTTTGTCTCCTTTAAAATCAGTTTATTGAATATTCATTTTACCTAAAAAAAGTGAAGCTGGCTAGATGTATTTGTGAAATAATTCATTTAAAAAAAGCTACTGAAGAATTCCTTTGGGATAGGATTCCTCAGTAGCTTTTAGTCGTAAAGACTATCCATGATATTTTTCTTTTGCGTACTCGCAACATGTGTATAAATAGTTGTAGAATTTGTATTCGTTTGTCCAAGTAGTTCTGCAGTTGCAACAACAGAACCAGTTTTACGATAAATTTGGGTGCCGACTGAATGACGAAGTTTATGTGGGGTGGTACGTTTATTGATTGCTAACGAATATTTTTCAATCATTTTTTCGATAGCATTTTGCTTTAAACGTTTTGCGGTACCGCCATAATTTGTCAAAAATAGGGCAGCCATTTGTCCATCTGGTTTATACGTAGACTCACGAACTAAGAGATAATCTTGGATATAGCTGAGCATCGGAGAAGCAACAGTAAGCCAATCTTCGTGTCCGCCTTTTCGAATCACGGTAACTTCGATTCGCTCATCTGAAACATGAAGATCATTCAAATTGATATTTACAAGTTCAGATAGACGCATACCAGTTCCAAGGAAGAGAGCAATAATAGCTAAATCACGTGTTTTATTCTTACGAAATGCAGCGATTGCTTGGCGAGTAGTTAAGCTGTCCTCGTAATGTAAGTCAAGAAATTCTAACCAATCCAATCCTTCTTGATCGAAGAAAATCATTGATTCCATTTTTTTGCTACGTACGCTCATGTTCATAGTATCATTGACATTTTTTACCCCCAGCATTGGATTTGTTGATAGGTAGGGCTGATTTGTTTCATAGTTTTGATTTTCTGATAGATACTTGAATAATGAGCGTAAGAATGTCAGCCGTCTCTTGATTGTTGCATTGGATAAGGTAGGTAGAGCTTCCCCTGAGTGCTTTAGTGAATCCTCGCGTTTCTTTGGTAAGTGCTTTGTTCGTTCGACTAATTCACGTTTGTAATAGCTTAAGTCACGTGTAGTTAATTTTTGAAAATCTCGGAGAGGAATCTCATTGATTTCAAGTGTCGAAGTATAGCCTTCACGTAAGAGCCAAGAAAGGAAGCGACGTGATTCTTTTTCATATTCAAATAACGTAACAGCAGAATAGCCATCATCGTTTTTTTGTTGGAAATAATCTTGGACAAACCAAGGAAAATCTTTGATTCGTTCTAAGGTTTTTGTTTTTGCTTCTAATTGTGATGCTTGCATTGTAGTTGCTCCTTTCAATAATAATAGGGAAGAGTAGAGAACGTATGTTCTGATTTAAGAATACATGTTTTTGAATATTCTGTCAATTAAAAAAGAGGGTTAAATGAAAAAATATTTGTGATTTTAAATAAGGGTAGGTCACTACGAAAATAAATAATTACGCTGTTTGGAAAGTTATTACTTTCTATAAAGCTTGTTATTTAATTAAAAAACAGGAGAGAGGTATAACCGAAAATATCAAAAAGCGTTGATTTATCAGTGTTTATATTTAGATAATCAAAAATTTATTCTTTGATATGTAAATATAAATAGACAGAATATCTATACTAGATATATTGATAGAAAGTAAATGTATAATGAATTGAAAATAAAAATCGTTATTTTAATTTATGATTAAATTGAAATCAAGAGATAAATTTCAGTATAATCAGTAGAATATAATTATTCTAAAATATGTACAGTTAAAATGAGCCCAGCTGATAAATCATCAAAGGGAGATTTCTGCTAACAAGCATGCTCCAGATACTTGTAGTTAAACAGTCTAGCTACAAGTATCTGGAGCATGAAATTCAGTTATTCCTAAAAAAATAAAATGAATAGTCAAAAAAATAGTCTAAATAATTGATAGCTATGGTCAAGACGAAAATGGCTTTCTATGGCTCATCCGGGAATTATATTTTCATGGTTTAAAGAAAACGTTGATTTTCTATAAAACTTAAGAACGGAAATTACTCCTCTTTCTGCACATAGCAACCGATAAATAATCGCCTTAGTCAACGAAATAATCGACTGTCTTTTCTCAAATGAAATAAAAATAGCGGCCTTACATCAAATATTTTATTTTATAAATAAAAATTTTCATGAGCGTTTGTATCTTTTTCGCTTTAGGCGGTTCGTTAATGAATATGTACAGCACAATAAATCTTTTGAAGAAAATCTTTACGCGTTTTATTGAAAGTTTCAAAAGATATAGAATGTACAATGTTTATGCTTAGATTTATTTTGATGCTGGTAATCCAAAAAACAATTCTTCATCTTTAATCTAAATCTAGTTCTGATTCGCCAATTACCAATTAATTGTAACGAGTACTCGCTATAAAATGTAATGATCTCGGATAATTTTAAAAGGAACACTATTTTTATGTATGATATTGTGATGTATCGTTCTATTTAACTAGCTGCTACGTAGTAATTCATTTGTTAATACTTTGTATAACATATCTTATGTAAACTAAAATATATACCTACAATATGGATCTCTTGATGTAGTTTCATCTGCAATGATTGCAAAGATTTTTTCAACATGCTATCATATAAATGAAAAGAGAGCTGCGTCAACAGCTCCCTTTGGTACAGTACCGTTTTAAGAACGGTAGCATGTTTCAAATTACATTTAGTAACCGTTACTCGCTAAAGTTAGACGGTTACTTTTTTTGTCGTTTTTTACAATCCCTAGAATGCCAAAGATAATCGTCGCGATTAAAGAACCGAAACTAATCATTAGCGCTAGAGCTGTTTCAACTGGCAAAAGGCTTCTCCTTTCGTTTGATTTTGGAGATACGCACATACGCACCACCTCACTTTCGATCAGATAGCCACCGTCATAAAACTTCACTGTACTTGCTTGTATTATAGCATATCAAGCAATAGAAAATTTGTTCATAAATCAAAAATAAAAGTGAGTACCCAGAGCTATTCTCTGACTACTCACTTTTATGGTTTCTAAACTAATTCTGGCTGTTCTTTCATTATCTGTTTAAACGCGTCAACAGTTTGCTGCATCAGCATAGTAATGGTCATAGGCCCTACACCTCTTGGCACCGGAGTAATATGACTAGCTACTTCTGACACTTCATCAAATTTGACATCTCCGATTAGCTTTCCATTACTATCTCTGTTCATTCCAACATCGATGACAACAGCCCCTTCTTTTACGAACTCTTTCGTAATAAAGTTTCCTTTACCGATAGCTACAATCAAAATATCTGCTTTACTAGTTATATCAGACAAATTTTTCGTTCTGGAATGGGCAATGGTTACTGTTGCATTTCTTTCTAATAAAAGGTGTGCCATTGGTTTTCCAACAATATTACTTCTGCCAATGATAACAGCTTCTTTTCCTTCTAATTCGATAGTGTATTTATCCAACATTTTAATAATCCCATAGGGTGTACATGGCAACATACTCGGTGAACCAGAAAATAGAAGCCCTAGATTCATAGGGTGAAAGCCATCGACATCTTTTTTTGCATCGATAGCTAGTAGTATTTTCTTTTCATCGATATGATCAGGCAAAGGTAATTGGACAAGGATACCATGAATATGGTCATCTTTGTTGTATCGATCAATTTCATCTAATAGTTCTTGTTCAGTAATTGCTTTGCTATAAGTTTCAATAACTGAATACAAACCAATTCTTTCGGCTGCTAGTCCCTTGTTTTTTACATAGACTTTGCTTGCAGGATTATCTCCTACTAAGAGGACAGCTAATCCAGGTCTTTTACGATAAAGCGATACTAATTGTTGTACCTCTTCTTTTAATTCTACTTGCATTTCTAGTGCTAGATCTTTTCCATTGATTATAGTTGTCATTTTACACTCCAGACTGAACATAATAGTTAATGTAGGTTATTGGTAAATAGGGTAACGTTTTGTTAATGATTGGATTTCTTCACGAATGTTACTTAACTCTAGCGCATCTTCCCTTACTCTTAATGCGCGAATAATCAAATGAGCAATTGTTTCACAATCTTGTTCGTTGAATCCTCGACTAGTAATTGCAGGGGTACCAATACGGATACCACTTGTTTTAAATGGACTTAATGTTTCAAAAGGAATGGAATTTTTATTTGCAGTAATATTTACACTATCTAAAATTGCCTCTGCTTCTTTCCCGTTGATACCAAAATCAGATACTTCAATCAATACGAGATGGTTATCTGTTGAACCAGAAATAACACGTGCTTCAGGTGATTGATTAAAAACTTTGACCATTGCTTGTGCATTTTTGATAACTTGCATCGAGTAGTCTTTAAAATCAGGCTGTAATGCTTCTTTAAATGCCACTGCTTTGCCGGCAATAACATGTTCTAACGGTCCCCCTTGAATTCCTGGGAACACTGCGCTATTTATTTTTTTAGCTAGAGTTTCATCATTTGTTAACACCATTCCTCCACGTGGACCACGTAAAGTTTTATGCGTTGTTGTTGTGATGATATCTGCATAAGGGACTGGCGATGGGTGTAGTCCTGTAGCAACTAACCCCGCAATATGTGCCATGTCGACCATTAATTTTGCATTGACTTCATCTGCAATTTCCCTAAACTTAGCAAAATCGATTGTTCTTGAATAAGCACTAGCTCCCGCTACGATCAATTTTGGTTGGTGATTGTGTGCTAAATTTCGAATCAGCTCATAATCTAGCATTTCTGTGTCTTTATCAACACCATAACTAACAAAATTATAGGTTTTACCACTAAAATTCACAGAAGAACCATGTGTCAGATGTCCTCCGGCTGAAAGATCCATTCCTAAAATTGTATCCCCTGGTTTTACTAAAGCTAGATATGCTGCAGTATTTGCTTGTGATCCTGAATGTGGTTGGACATTTGCGAATTTGGCGTCAAAGAGTTGTTTTGCTCGTTCAATTGCCAGATTTTCGATTATATCTACATACTCACAGCCACCATAATAACGACGCCCAGGATACCCTTCCGCATATTTATTTGTTAAAATACTTCCTTGAGCTGCTAGAACACCCGTTGAAACAATATTTTCTGAAGCAATTAATTCAATGTTATTTTGTTGACGAGTAAATTCATTTTCGATTGCATTCCAGACTTCCTGATCAAGTTGCTTATAATCCATTTGTTTTCCACTCCTAAAGCTAGTCTATTCACTAAAGTTTCCCTATATGATTGTGTATCTTCATGATTTTTATTTGTGTCATGAAAACAAACAAAAAGGGCATCTCTATATAGAGATGCCCAGACGGTCGGCTTTTAATCACTGTACTCCCTGTAGTTAATCTACTTCCGTCAGTCATACAGCTAAATTTAAAATATCAGAGTAAAATAGATAAGTCAATTTATTTACCTACTGTTTCATTTTAGACAGATGTATTTAAGTACTTTGTTCGCTTGTTTTCTAATGCCTCTTCAATTTCTTCTAGACTGTACCCTCTTGTTTCGAACACAAAGACTTTTACGAAGAATGCGGCAACTATACAAATTATTCCAAATCCAATGAACAGCGAGATATCTCCGATACTAGTCTCTAATGCAGGAAAGCTGACAGAGACGATCCAGTTTGCAATCCAGTTCACGAGTGAAGCGATCCCTACGGCTAATCCTCTAATTTTTAATGGGAAGACTTCACCAATCATTACCCACATTACAGGACCCCAAGTTGCACAGAAACTAGAAATATATGTAGCGATAAAAATGAACGTCAATATATGGAAACCTGATTGATGTGCTTCCACGGTAAATGCCCACGCAAGTGCAAAAAACGAGAGGCCCATGAGAATCGCGCCCACTGTTAAAACAGTTCTACGTTTGAAGTGATCCATATAAATCGCAGCTATCGTTGTCACAATCACATAGAAGACACCTAAAACAATCTGAGTAAGCATGGCAGAACCTTCATCCGTACCACCGCTCATCAAGATACGTGGTGCATAATAAAAAATAGTGTTACACCCCATAAATTGCTGAAGGATTGCTAACCCAAAGGCAACTACCAAGGCTGGACGAACCCATTCAGAAAAGACAGCTTTTAATGTTCCTTTTTCTTGCGTGCTCTGCTCCTCAATTTCTGATAACTCTTGTTGTGTTTCTTCTTCTGTGCGAATATTTAACAAAATGTTTTTTGCGGCATTTTTTTCCCCGATTTTTACTAAATAGCGTGGAGACTCAGGTAAAATAAGCCCACCGATAAACAAAATCGCTGCTGGAACTGCGGCAAACCCTAACATTAAGCGCCAACCAATCGAAGAGGTACTCCACATGTAATTGGCACTATAAGCAATCAACATACCAATCATAATCATTAGTTGGTTAAGCGAGGATAAGCTTCCACGCTGATTTGCCGGGGCTAATTCAGCAAGGTACATTGGGACTAATGCACTTGCCCCACCTACCGCAATACCTAAAAATAGTCTAGAAAAATTTAAAAAGAATACGGTTGTTGCAAATGCACTACCTAGAGCGCCGAGTAAAAAGATAATTGCGGTTAACATGACCATCTTTTTTCGACCGTATTTATCAGATAGTGGAGAAATCAAGACCGCTCCAACAACTGCACCAATTAGTACACAACTTACAACAAATCCAATTTGCCCATTCGTTAAATGAAACTCATTTTGGATGAAAATCTGAGCACCTGCGATCACACCCGTATCATACCCAAAAAGTAGTCCCCCTAATGCACCAAAAAAATAAATCAAATTCTTTGATAGTCGCATAATTTATACTCCTTATATACGCAAAATTTTTAGTTTTAATTTCTCATAAACTCTTACAAATATGTTTCGTTGCTGAGTAAATTTCTTTCCAAGTAGCGTAAATATGTTTATAGGCTGCAACATTTTCTTTATTTGGATAAAAGATAGCTTTTTTATAGGATACAAATACATCTACAACTTCTTCCACTGTAGAAAACCATTCACAGCCTAGCGCTGCAAGCATACAGGCGCCTGCTCCTGGTCCCTGCTCTACTTCTAACCGAATCATTTCTGCATCGAATATATCCGATTGGATTTGCATCCAATCTGGATTTCTTGCTCCTCCACCTACAGAAACTAATCGTTTGAATTTGATCCCTTTTTCAGATTCCATAATCGTCTGAGAATCTTTTAGACTAAAGGTAATCCCCTCCATCACAGAGCGAGAAAAATGCTTCATTTCATGATGTGTATCAATACCAATAAAACTACCTCTGATTTTGCTATCAAAATGTGGTGTTCGTTCCCCTACAATATATGGTGTGAATAAAAGTCCATCACTTCCTGGACGTACTTGATAGACATCGGCCAATAATTCTTGGAAAGTCTGTCCTTTGCCAAATGTTTTTTTATACCAATTCAGTGAGTTTCCCGCGGCTAAAGTAACACCCATTGAGTAATATACATTGGGAAGTACGTGATTAAAGAAGTGGAGTTTTCCATGATAATTTTTATTGATAGGTTCAAATGAGCTAAATACACCGCTGGTCCCAATGGAATCGAGTCCTGTTTATTCATCAATAATTCCAGCCCATAAAGCAGCACATGCATTATCTGCTCCGCCTTCAAAGACTTTGACCGTATTTTCTATTTTAAACCGTTTACAAATATCTTCTCTAACGACTCCCGTCATTGTCATCGAAGAAACTAATTGCGGTAATTGTGATTTAGCAATCGAAAATGTTGAAAGAATCTCTTCGGACCAGGTATGTTTTTCGATATCTAGTAACAATGTACCCGCAGCATCACTGTACTCAGTATATAAATTCCCAGTAAACCAATAGTTTAAGTAATCTTTTGGCATCATGATCGTGGCAACATTTTCCCAAATAGCGGGTTCATTTTGTTGAAGCCAGAGAATTTTAGGTAGAGTAAATCCCTCTAATACTCGATTTTTAGTAATACTTAGCAACTTATCACCTAGTGTAGAAGTAATTTCTTCACATTGCTTCGTTGTTCGAACATCATTCCAGAGAATCGCTGGATAAAG
>JBKEDT010000079.1:0-12580 GCA_047975565.1 Enterococcus sp.
AATTCATCATATAAAGGATAGACTACCTGCTGTAGTTCCGCCATTATTTTAATATCCTGCATATCTTTATAGCCAATTAGCATATTTTCCATAAGAATAGTCGTATATTTACTTTGCATAGCTTCTACAAATAAAGCTCTTTCCCTCTGCTCTTTATTCTCTTTATCCTGTAAGTAAACAGGATCTTGTTGTTCTTGCTTATAAAATTCATCCTTCGCTACGTATTTTTTTGTGATATTAAATTGAATTGAATCAATTGAACGTCCTTTTTTTATTTTTTCATAAGAAACAGTAAAATGCGTATAGTCGTTTATTTCCTTAATTGCTTGTTTTAGTACTCGATTTTCTAAACTTTGAAATCTCGAATATTCATTAACTGTATCAGTTAATGTTCGTAATTCTTCGATAGAGATAGAGGGGGTTCTATAAGATTCAATTTGCCTACTCCTTCGTCCACCGCTATTTCTATAATGTTCATACTGGTTATAGTTCATACATAGCCATTTATAGATAATAATACTATATTTGCTATTTAATTCCATAACATCCGATAGTGCATATTGAGTAAAATTTTGTTTTAATTCAATTAAGTAAGGCATAATTGCAATATCAAAACGTATAGTTACTTTATCATCATAATTATTCCACTTAATATACGGAATTGGCACAATACTTTCAAATTCAAATCCTTTTCCGGTTTGTTCTCGTACTTCAAAATAAGCCTGTTTCTGCATTTTCTCAACGGCCAATTTAAATCGACTATGTTTTCCATTGTCAGATACATCAAAAAACTTAAATAGCTCATCTTTTGACAAATAGATTGTATTGTTTTTGGGGGGATTATCCGTGTCAATGCACGAGACTGCTAATTCAAAAATCTTTAATGGTACTTTATCCATTTTTGCAACACTAGTAATTAGATCATTATGTTCAACTATTTTTCTCTTTTCAATTTCTTTCAAAGAACATACAGTCCTCTCTTTGCTATTTTGATCATTATTTGTTATCATTTTCATGAAAAATACACTCCGTTGTGTGTTTTAGTTCTGCATAGAGAAACAGATTTAGTCGTCCTCTTCTCTATGCTTTTATTATACAAAAATATAGCAACGTTGTCTACTGTTGCGTTGCTATATACATTGTTTTTTGTTGCTATATACATTGTTTTTTGTTGCTAAATACATTTTTTTTTGTAGCTATATAATCGTTAGAACACTTGTAACAACTGAGTTTTAAATCCCGCAAAAGATTAAAAGATTAAAATATATAAGATAAATATATATAGGCTTCGCTTTTTTATCTAAAAATTAAAAATCTAGAAAATCAAAAACACAATTCCTATAAAAACTTGAAATAGGTTAAAAAACTGTCTTTTAATATCTGAGATATCTTATTTAAAAAAAGGAAAAGTATCTATATGAATAAATAAAGGAGAGATTCTATGAAGACTACTTTGATAGATTATTGGCTTTATTTTTATATTTTCTGTATATACTTTGTACCATTGCTTTATATGAGACGGCTAAGAGTTCCTGAGAAACGTTTTACAATAAGACGAGCATTATTCCCTCTAGAATATCTAATACAGCTTAGACTTGAATATATTAGCGATAATAGCCACTCGGTTGTTCGATTAGGTCATATAATAGTATCTATTCTTAGTATTTTAAGTTTCATGCCTGCGACTATACCATTAGGACAAAATCTATTACTGAAAACGTTGATTTGACGCCATTTAGATAAAACTCAAGAAACAAAAAAAGCTGAAAACACGTTTGAATTGTCTCCAAAAATGTCTCCAACATTTTAGCCGTTCCTCTGGGATGGCTTTTTACTTGTACAATTTTAACCGTTCTTCGTGAACTGCGAATAAAATTGTTAGATGATACAATAAACTATATAGTAAAGTTCAATCTGTTAGAAAAATAATTGATAGATTATAAAGGAGCCGTAAAATGACACAGTATAGCACAGCACAACACAGCGTAATTAATGAGTATTTTTTAAATCATGAATTAACAAAGCTAAAATTATCAGGTTCGACTATTTATATTACCTTGAAATCGGAGGTGGCGTAAATGTCTGAAGAAATGACGGATTATCAAGTATCAAATGATTCAGAGAAAATATTTGATAAAATACTCAAACAAATAAACGAGTCGGCAGGTAGCGTTCAACGTGACCGTGGAACATACTTCGAAAAACTTGTTGAAGTTTATCTCCAAAATGAACCCGTGTATAAAAATCTCTACTCAGATGTTTGGTTACTTCATGAAGTTCCTGCTGAATACGGTATTTCTAAAAAAGATACTGGTGTTGACTTAGTCGCCCGTAATAAAAATACGGGTGAACTAACAGCAATACAGGCAAAATTCTATTCCGGAAAAGTTGGCAAAGCTGAAATTAATTCGTTCATTGCTGAACTCGGAAAGGATTATTATTCATCAGGGATGATTGTATCGACAACAGATGAATGGAATCAAAATGCACTTACTACGGTTCAAGAGCAAACGAAGCAAGTTCAGATGATTGGCTTATCAGATTTACTCCATTCAAAAATTGACTGGTCGAGTGTCAACTTTGAAAAACCGAAAGAAATCATTGTTAAGTCACATAAAGGCTTACGTGATTATCAAAAACAAGCAATTGAAAAAGCAAAGGAATATTTCACCACTCATGACCGTGGAATGTTAGTAATGGCTCCGGGTACAGGGAAAACTTTTACCTCTCTAAAAATGGTTGAACAGTTTGCAAAAGATAGCGGTCAAAAAGTTTATAACGTCTTGTATCTTGTACCTAGTATTCAATTATTAACACAGACACTTTTTAGTTGGAACTCAGATGTATTGGATGATTTCGAACTTAATTCCTTTGCGGTAACTTCGGATAGAAAGGCTACCAAGAAAAAAGCTAATGATGATGACGCTGATATTCAAGCGACTGATATTGGTTTTCCTGCAACTACAAGAGCTACGGATGTTGTTAAAAATTATGAAAGTTTACCTGAAACAAGTGATAAAATCCGTTTGAATGTTGTGTTTAGTACCTATCAATCCATTGATGTTATGCATGAAGCACAAGAAAATGGGTTTCCAAAATTTGATTTCATTATTTCGGATGAAGCACACCGTACAACAGGTTTTCATGAGCAGAACCAAGAAGAAAGTCCTTTTGCAAAAGTCCATAGCAACAAGAACGTAAAAGGAAAATTGCGCTTATACCAAACGGCTACACCAAAAATCTATTCTGATGATGCAAAGTCGAAAGGCATTGAAAAGAGTGTTGTCATTGCTTCAATGGATGATGAGTCGATTTTTGGTACTGAAATTTTCCGTCTAGGTTTTGGTGAAGCCGTTGCCCGCGGTTACCTGACAGACTATAAAGTTATGGTGCTTACTGTTGAAGAAGAAGCTATGACAAAAAATCTTCAACAAACGCTTGCTGACCCAGAAAATGGCTTAGATATTGATGATGTCGGGCGGATTGTTGGTGTTTGGAACGCTATGATTAAACGCGAAGGCGCAACGGGTAAAGTTAGCGGTACACCTATGAAACGGGCTATCTCATTCATTGATACAATCAAGAATTCTGAAAAAATTGCTGAAAAATTCAATGCCGTGGTAAATGAATATCTTGGTGATAACGCAGAAGATAGTTTCCATATTGAAGTGAAACACGTAGACGGTACATTGAACGCTTTACAGAAAAAAGATGCAATTGATTGGCTTGCAGGTGATATTGATATCGATGAAGCCCGTGTGCTCTCTAACGTTAAATTTTTGACGGAAGGAATTGACGTGCCAAATCTTGACGCAGTTATCTTCTTCTCTCCTAAAAAATCACAAGTGGATATTGTGCAGGCAGTTGGGCGTATCATGCGTAAGTTTGAAGGCAAAGAATACGGTTATATCATTCTACCGATTGTCATTCCTGCGGGCGTAACGCCTGAAAATGTCTTAGATGATAACAAGACGTATGCGGCAGTTTGGCAAGTGCTGAATGCACTTCGTTCCACAGATGAACGTTTCAATGCGATTGTAAATCAGTTGCAGTTAAATAAGAAAAAACCTGAAAACATTAATATCATCAACCCCGGCAAAGGTCGTCCAAGAAAACCATATTCTGAAACAGATTCTTCAAACGGTGTGGATGTTGATACCCCGCAACAAATGGAGTTAGAACTCTGGGATAATATTGAGGACGCTATTTTTGGGAAGATTGTTCAAAAAGTTGGTGACCGCCGTTACCTTGAAGATTGGTCAAAAGATGTCAATGAAATTGCCCAACGATACATTCGTTGGATCAATGAGCGCTTAGAAGATAAAGACAATCCTATCAAAGAAGAATTTGATAAATTTATTAGCAGTCTGCGTCATAATATCAACGAAAGTATCACGCAAGAGTCAGCCGTTGAAATGTTGGCACAACATTTGATTACAAAACCAGTCTTTGAAGCGTTGTTTGATGAATACAGTTTTGTCAATAATAACCCTGTTTCTTCAGCTATGGAGTCAATCGTTGCCGAATTACAGAAAGCAGGCTTCGAGAAAGAGCAAGAAAAACTTGAACCATTCTATGAGTCGGTAAAACTTCGAGCTAGTGGGATTGATAATGCGGAAGGTAAACAGAAAATTATTGTTACCTTGTATGATAAGTTCTTTTCTACTGGTTTTAAATCAACAACGGAGCGTTTAGGAATCGTGTTTACGCCTGTTGAGGTGGTGGACTTTATTGTTCATTCAGTTGATGATGTTTTGAAAAAACATTTTGGTAAATCGTTGGCTGATGAAGGCGTGAATATACTAGATCCATTCACAGGCACGGGCACATTTATTGTCAGAACCCTAGCATACTTGAAGCAACAAATGGATAATGATGAAATCACCCTTGCTGATATTACTAGAAAATACACGCAAGAACTTCATGCCAACGAAATTGTATTATTGAGCTACTACATTGCAGCGATTAATATCGAAGCTACTTTTGATGAAATCAACGGTGAAGAAGGCTATGTTCCATTTGAAGGAATTGTATTGACTGATACTTTTGAAAGTACAGAAACCGAAGATACTCTTGATGATGAATATTTTGGTACAAATGATGAACGATTAACTAAACAGAAATCCTTGCCTATTACGGCGATTTTTGGTAACCCCCCATATTCTATTGGACAATCTAGTGTAAATGATGATAACGCAAATTTATCATATCCAAAACTTGAAAAAAGTGTAGAAGATACTTATTCTAAATATTCAAATGCAAAGCTGACAAAGAGTTTGAATGATACCTATATAAAAGCCTTTCGTTGGGCGACAGACCGAATTGACAACCAAGGTGTTATTGGTTTCATAACAAACGCAGGATTTATTGATAGTCAAAGTGCAGATGGTTTAAGGAAATGTTGGAAAGAAGAGTTTAACTATATATATGTATTTAATTTACGAGGTGATGCTAAGCGGACATCAGGAGAGCTACGCCGAAAAGAAGGAGGAAACGTTTTTGGTGAAGGTAGTCGTACTCCCGTTTCAATTACAATTTTAGTAAAAGATAACTCAGAAAAACATGAAATTTACTATCATGATATTGGTGATTACCTAACTCGTGAAATGAAGCTAAAAATTATCAAGGACTTTGACTCAATAGAAACGATTCCTTGGAATAAAGTACATCCAGATTTGAATAATGATTGGATAAATCAAAGAGATGAATCGTATTCGTCATTTAAACCGTTATATGATGAAAGCGATTTGAATAGTTCTATTTTCAAAAAACAAATTACGGGGGTCTATCCTGGACGTGATAATTGGATTGTATGTTTTAACAAAGAAAAAGCTCAGGAAAATGCTGAAAAGTTGATTGATAATTATAATTCTGAAATAGAACGATTGAAAGAAGTCAATGACCGAAAAGAACGACTTACAGAGAGAAACACAAATGAAAAGTTTATAAAGTGGTCAGCTAAATTAAATGATAAATTTAGCAAAAATCAACCTTTGGAAAAATCAGGAAAAGTTGTTCCGTATTTGCATAGGCCTTTCGTTAGAAAATGGTTGTATTGGGATGATGTTTTGAATGAACGTGCAAGTAGTTATCGTGGTATTGAAAATATCATGGGAAAAGTTCTTTATATGCAAGGTGCTGGTTCTAAAAAAGTTTTCTCAACCTTAATCACAGAAACGTTACCTAGCCTTCAATTAATACATAATGGTAAAGGTTTCGCTCAGTATATTGAAGAGGATTCATTCGGATTAGTTGCGAATATTTCAGATTCGTTTGTGAAAAAGTATGATGACTTACAAAATGATGAAATTTTATATCTTTTATACGGGTTAATGCATTCAAAAGAATACCTAGAAAAATATTCGAACGATTTGCAAAAGGATTATCCTAAAATTCCACGCCTGAAAAATTTTCATGATTTTGTAGAGGTCGGGCGAAAACTTGCTGATTTACATTTGAATTATGAAGATGTTCCACCTTACTCTGAATTAAAAATTGTCATGAATGACAATCCTAGCTATCGAGTTAATAAAATGAAACATCCTAAAAAAGGGAAGTTAGATACGATTATTTTTAATTCCGATATTACGATTACTGATATTCCTGAGCAAGCTTACGAGTATGTTGTAAATGGAAAATCAGCAATTAAATGGCTAATGGAAGAGTACAAAGTAAGCAAATATTCAAATGGGTTGACTGATGACCCGAACGATTTTTCAGATGACCCGAAATATATTTTGAATTTGTTGCTGAGTATTATCAACGTGTCAATGCAGACTGTTGATTTGGTAAACAGCCTTCCATCTCTTGAAATTGTGAACGATAGTAAGTCGGTTAATTATCAAGCTATGATTGAAGATGATTTACCAACGGTTTCCGAAAACTCTATTGGTTATGATGCTGAGGATTAGTGAGATGGCTAAATTAATCAAAGAAAATCGATATCCGAAAACCACTCAATTGATTTATTCCCAAGCTTCAAAACGCATTGATGAAAAATACAATGAGTGGGCAGAGCGTCAACCAAAACGTCCTGCAAAGGTAGACGTATATGCCGATACTAAACTCCTGACTAATGTATTGGAATACCACATAACTAAGAAAATAAATGATGGAAATTATTCTAAACTGGTTAGCTTGGATTTGGCAAAGGCGTTAGTGACGAATCTAGGTTTTAAAGACTTAAACGAAGTGTACTGGGGAGACCCGCAATTTTATTTTAAGGATTATATCGTTACGTTACTTTTGGAAATGCAAGAATCAGAAGATTATAGTGGTTACTTTTGGGATATTCCATTATCGACAAAAGAAGATGTTGATAAATTTTACCGGAATTATAAAGATGAAATTCTAAATGATGGTGAAAGAAGCCAGTCTTTGTTATCACGTTTTATTGATTTCACCTATAATGTTCACGAAAGCATAGAGCCTGTTGGAGATGTTTTTGAGTTAAAAGAAGTTAAAATTGATAAAAGCGGACTTAAAAATGTAAGTTTAGAAACACTCACATTTGAGAATTTACCTGACTCATTAGATGTATTTATTAAAGAAATTCTATTGTCTTTTATTTGGCGCATTGGTTTTGATGATTTTAATGAACATTTTGAGCAAGAGAACCAAAAGAAGCAGGATGTTTCAAGAATAAAGATAAAAAAAATATATAAGAAATAATTCAACCATAAAACCTTCGCAGAAAGTGCGGGGGTTTTATTTTTTTTGTTTTCCTCTCCCCTCACCTCTCAAGGAAAAAATTGGCATACTTAATTTATCAAGTACAGTAGGACTTGATGATAAACTGACAAGTTGGTTGCAAACAAATTGTCGGGCGGTCGGCAAACTGCTGATAGCCGATACTATTAAATTGATGAGGTACAAAACCATGAAAACACGCAATTCACAAAGCTCTTACAGCCAAGAAACTACAGCTAAATACATTGCAGATGATAAGCCAATTTATAATGTATCATCTGAAGTCGAAACTCAGTACAATTATATCGAGAAAAAGCGTACGGATGAAGTTAAGGGCTTTAAACTTTACTTTTCTCAAGAAGGAGTAAATCCTTTTGCCGTGAAGTTTGCAAAAATGCCGTCATTACCACCGTTTCTTTCAGAAGTGAAACTTGATAACTTAGAAGCGATTGAAATTCGCTCTAATGTTTACTTTCGTGCTGAAGGGGTTAGTGTGGTGAAATGATAATAAATACACATCTTGAATTAGCAAAGTATTTACTACATGGGTTAAATATGGCATTGCAGATTGGCGGAGAAACTAGTTATACAAATTCTTTTGATATAAAGGTGGCGGATGAAGGAGTTTTCTTCATCCCCCGTCTACCTGCAAGCTATCTAGTTGATGACGACCTGTATCAGAAAATTTTTCTCATCATGAATGCCATGCTTTATCCAGATTATACTTTGCTTAAACAATCAGGAGCATACTTCGTTCCACTGGATACTAACGATATTCACGTGAAACGTGCTTTCTTCTTCCCATGGGTCAAGGGGATTTCCGAACGTCTTATCATCTCTGATATTGAAAGCTTTATTGCCCGTTTACCACTCAATAGGATTCCTGTTATGAAAAATCTAACAATTGATTTAAATAAAGTAACAAGTATCGCTATTGCAGGCAACAGTGGATCAGGAAAATCGTATGCCCTTACCTATTTTCTCTGTGTTTTAAAGCGATCATCTAAGCTCGTTATTGTAGACCCTAAATTCGATCTGCCAAGTCGTTGGGGTAGGGAGAATAACGTGCTTGTTATCGCTCCTGATGTAAGTAGAAGCAAGTCCGATTTTGTGTCAGAAGTGAATAGTGAATTAAGCAAGGTTCTTGAATTAATTCAGCACCGACAACAAGTTTTGTATAACGACCCAACAGCTGATTTTAAACACCATACAATTGTGATAGATGAGCTACTAGCATTAAGTGATGGGGTTGCAAAGCCAATCAAGGAATCCTTTTACAGCCTTCTCTCTCAAATTTCGCTTTTAGGGAGATCTACAAAATGCCACTTACTCTTAGTGAGTCAAAGATTCGATAATAATGCCCTCCCAATTTCTTGCCGAGAACAATTAAATGTGCTCATCCAAGTCGGTAACATTAATTCTAAAACCACTCAATTTTTGTTTCCTGATTTATCGCTTGAAGGAATAGTTATACCTCAAGGAATCGGTACGGGATTGATACAGGTGATAGACTCCGAACATCCTTTTCAAATTGTTCCGTTGCTAACGCCTACATTTAATAAATTAGAAGGGATAATGTAAAATGAAAAAATCATATTTTATGCGTACGTTCCGTTTGAATGGCTACTTACTATTAATTTCTGTATTTCTATTTGTTGCTGATTTCTGTTTTAAGTTGATTGGGATATTTCTACAAGGGCAAGAAAATGGCGTTACGGTTAAATACAGTAATTACCTTAATAAGTATGTGGTGATTGTTCAACACGGATTGCAACAGGTACTAATCATTTCAATTTTAATCATACTTCTGATTATCTTACCCGAAATCATTACAAGAATTTTGAAGGATTCAGTGATAAACATTGGTAAATCAATCTGGCTTACTTTCCGAATAAGAAAGTTTTTACAGATGAAGGCAACCTACGAGGAAAATGAAAACGTGATACTTAGGTACAACAAGGCAGTTAATAAAGCCATTGTAGACGTTCGCAATAAAAGTGTTGTGTTTACTATCAAACTCCCTAATGAGTTTGGGATACATGGTATGATTTTGGACAACAAAGACGTTATGCGTGATGAAATTGCTAATCGACTTACCGAGTATTCATTTTCAAATATTGAGAGAGTGAAAAGCTATCTAAGGCTTGATGGGACAAGAATTAATTAAAATAGAACAGTGGAGCTTTTGCTTGCCACAGGCAAGAGCAAAGAAGCTCCACTGTGTTTTAAGGAAGAATATAACGGTACATATTACTACGACAATATGTACCAGTAATCAATAATCAAAGGAACAGATACTATGAAAAAACAGAAAAAAGAGAAGCGTTCTAGTAAGTGGACGTTTATTATTTACAAGGAAAGTGCCCCAGAAAATTATCTGGACATACTAGAAGAAATGCAAGTGCCATTTATATTGAGCCCGTGGCATGATAAAGATGTTAATAGAGAAACAGGGGAAATAAATAAAGCTCATAAACATGGAGCCCTGTTCTTTGATAGTTTAAAAAGCTATTCGCAAGTTTCAGATATAATCAGCGAAAATTTGAATGCCCCGGAACACGTTGAACCAGTTCATTCACCAAAAGGAATGTACGATTATTTTATACATGCACAATCCGCTGATAAAGCACCTTATAATATTGAAGATATCGAGAGCGGTTCAGGGTTTGATATTACAAAATTTTTAATGGAGCAAGAAAGCGGAACATTTTTGAATACAGTAATTGATATTATTGAGGAACAAGATTTCACTAATTTTGATTCACTTGTTAGGTATGCAAGGAAAAACAACTCCCTGTTGTTAAGTTTGATAGTCGATAAAACCTATTTCTTTGCAAGATTACTTGATTCAAGAAAATTTCGGAAGGAAAGAAATAGCACAAGAAAAACAACGAAGAATGTTGGTGATGAAGATGAATAAAGAAATGGTAAATTGGCAAGATTTAGAACGATTGGGCTTTCCACCATACACAGCGAAAAGTATCATTCGACAAGGCAAGGCTTTTATGGTAAAACAAGGATATGAGTTTTATCAAGGGAAGCGGGTTTCCGTTGTTCCTTTGAAGGCGGTAAAATCGGTTATCGGTGATATTGAATTGTCGTCCGAAACGGAGGAATAACAATTGCCAACAACACAATATTCAGGTGTGTTTACTGATGATAAGGGACAGTTTTACTATGAAGCTAGTCTCGGTTTTGATCTTATCACAGGGAAACGCATTAAGAAAAAAGCACGCAAAAATCAGAATGGAAAACGTTTCTCATCTGCAAGAGAAGCTTACAAAGAATTAACTCGTGTTCGCAGTGAATTCTTTCAAACAAATGGGTACTCAAACTATGATATGACCTTTGAACAATTCATGAATGATGTATATTTACCTTTTTATGAAACAGAAGTGCTTGAACAAACATATCAGAGCCGAAAACCAATGCTAAAAATCATCATGAACCGTTTCGGTAAGAAACAGCTTCGAGCAATTACCATTCAGGATGTACAACATTTTCGCACGTGGCTCTTATCAAAACGTCGAGGTGGTGCAAACTATTCGAATGGTTATGCAAGTCTGATGTTTTCAACTTTGAAGAAAATTCTTGGCATGGCAGTTAATTTACAATATTTGGAAACCAATGTTGCCATGAAAGTAAAAGCAATCCCTAAAGGTAAAGCACAAGTAGCGTACTGGACTAAACAAGATTTTGAAAAGGTTATCAATCAAATTTGCATCGATGATTTATATGAACACCTTTGCTTTGTCATGCTATGGGTTTACTTTAATACAGGAGTCCGTGTCAATGAGGGAACATCGCTTTGGTGGAATGATGTTGATTTTAAGAAAAAAACTTTGCGAGTAACGCATATGTTGATACTTGAAAGTAAGAAAAACTGGCAACGGCAATCTTACACAAAAACAGAAGCAGGCAGTCGTATTATTAGCCTTGATGATGATACGATTCAACTTTTGAAAGTTTGGAAAAAACGTCAAGTCGAAGAAGTCGGCAATCTTGATTTTATATTTAGCTATGATGGAAATCCAATGATTAAGTCAACAATTGCCCGTATTGTCAAACGCTATGCAAAACTAGCAGGAGTTCCAGAAATTGAAGCAAAAGGACTTCGCCATAGTCATGCAAGCTACCTCATTAATGAATTCAACGTGTCTGTTCTGATATTGTCCAAACGCCTTGGTCATTCAAGTCCAGAAATTACATTGAAACATTATTCTCATATGTATTCAGGAATAGACCAAGAAATTGCACAAGTTATGAATGGAAATATCAAAATTAAAACAGCACAGAAAAGCAGTGTCGCATTTAATGGAAATCAAGCAGTGAAAAAGAACCTGTCGCCAATACTGTCGCCAAAATAAAACAACTACTCGAAAATGTTGGTATGACAATATTTATAGAACCTACCTTCTACATTGAGTGGGTATATTTTAACGAGTCATATGTAGACCATACGCCTCTTTTAATGACTATTTTATTTTATGTAATGTTTGCTCCATTTACTTTTTGGTTTCAGCCACGAGAACATTATTTTGAAAAACAAGATCGTATAAAAAAGGTAGCTACTTGGAGAAAAGAAAGAAAATCAAAAAAATTAAATAAAAAAAGAAGATAGAAAAATCTAAATATTTTTTCTATCTTCTTTATACTTATCGGGCTTATTCGAATTAACGTAATCTACAAATATCTTTAAAAACTCTTCTGTTTGATCAGGAGTTAAATTTTCAGTCTCAAAATACTTATCTAGTAAAGCTCCTTTTTGAATTAATATTCTAGTTCTTTCTTTTCGCTTTTTAGAATTCTCAAAGTATTCAGATTGTCTAATTTTAAAGTCTTCTTGTTCTATCTTTTTCTCAAGCTTTTCTTTTTGAGAAAGTAACTTATC
>JBKEDT010000011.1:0-7359 GCA_047975565.1 Enterococcus sp.
AAGTGGAAGTACAGTGATGTATGGAGCGGACTGATACTAATCGATCGAGGACTTAACCAAGATTGACTCGGGTAGATAACGAGTTACTTCAAATCCAGTTTTGAGTGAATCACTCAAACTAAATAACACCACAGTGTGGTGGCGATAGCAAGAAGGATACACCTGTAACCATGCCGAACACAGAAGTTAAGCTTCTTAGCGCCGATTGTAGTGAGGGGTTGCCCCTTGTGAGAGTAGGACGTCGCCACGCAGTGATGCTATTACATCGAATTATCGATGTTCTTTTTTTGAATTGAAAATTGAATCATCACAATTGTGTAGTGGCGATAGCAAGAAGGATACACCTGTAACCATGCCGAACACAGAAGTTAAGCTTCTTAGCGCCGATTGTAGTGAGGGGTTGCCCCTTGTGAGAGTAGGACGTCGTTACGCAATGTAAAAACCATCGAATTTATTCGGTGGTTTTTTTGTTCGATTAGAAAATCATAAATAATTAGAAAACGTTTACTGTTTGTCCTTTTAAATATAATTAAATAGTGATAAAGTAGTGTTAAGAGGATTTAATATGTCTAGTCATTTAGAGAAACTCTCTATTCAATTGACCAATCATTCAGCTATAGTATTGAATCTTTTAGAAAAAAAAGTAAATCAACCAATAGTATCGACAATTGATCCATATGAAATTCGGACGATTGGCTTTGAGGAGGAAACCTAATGTATGGCGGAATAGAAGCAGGTGGCACAAAATTTATTTGTGCAGTATCAGATGAAAATCTAAACATCTTAAATCGGGTAAGTATACCAACGACGACCCCTGAAGAAACCTTGCAACATGTTTTTGAATTTTTTGATCAATATCCAATTGAAGCAATGGGAATTGGCTCGTTTGGACCAATTGGGATTGATAAAAGAAATGAAAATTATGGATATGTATTGGCAACACCTAAAAAGGGATGGACAAACTATAATTTCCTAGGGAGTATCAAAGAACGTTATACAATTCCCGTTGCTTGGACAACGGATGTGAATGCAGCTGCCTATGGTGAATTAAAAAAAGGTGCCGCTCAAGATAAAGAAAGCTGTATCTATCTAACAGTTGGGACTGGTATTGGCGCAGGAGTCGTGATTGATCAGGAGATTTTTTCTGGAATCGCACATCCTGAAATGGGGCATATTTTTGTGAAAAGACACCCAGAAGATACGTATGTAGGTGCGTGTCCCTATCATTCGGATTGTTTAGAAGGACTTGCAGCAGGGCCGTCACTAGAAGCACGCACAGGAACCAAAGGACAAGATCTTCCGGAAAATCATGTTATTTGGGATATTCAAGCATTTTATATTGCACAAGCATTGATGAACTATACATTGACCTTAGCACCAGAAAAAATTATTCTAGGTGGAGGTGTCATGAATCAGGACCATTTACTTCAAAAAATTCGCCAACAATTTGTGACGTTGATGGCGGGGTATATGGAAACTCCACCAGTTGAAGACTATATCGTTCGTTGGGGATTACCAAATGAAAGTGGGATTATTGGTAGTTTGTTACTTGCAGAAAATGAAAAGGCAAAAGTTGTAGAGTTATAAAATTTATATATGGCTTATATAATAAAAATCTGAGACAGTTTATGTCCCAGATTTTTTTATTGATTCAAATGATGTGGATCTAAAGCGACTATTTTTTTGGAATCTGATTGTAAACTGTTATAGTACTCCTGACTAGCTGGATCAAATTCTCTTGTCCCCGGTTTAAAATGAATATTTTCAGTGCCAGCTTCGTAAGCTGTTTCGTAATACCATTTTTTCCACTGTAAAAATGCAAGCATACTTTCTAGTTGGGCAATTTCTTCTTCAAGAGTAGCTTCTTTTTCATTGAAAAAATTTTTTCTTTGTTCAAGTGTAGAATCACCATCCATGCACCATTGGATGAATTGGCTGATTTCTTTTACAGGAATACCTGAGAGTTTTAAACACTTGATAACTTCTAAATAATTTAAATCATTTTCTTTAAATATACGGCGTCCAGCAGCATCGCGATCAACAAAAGGCAGTAATCCTTCTTGATCATAGTAGCGCAGGGTCGGAATTGGAATATCCAATTGTTTAGAGATTTCCCCAATAGTAAAATTCATAAAAATCATTCCTTTCGCTTGACCTAAAGTTTACTTGAGGTTGTATGATTTGTCTATAAAATCAATCGGAGGAATGAAAATGAACAAAAAATTAGTTATTGTAACAGGTGCAAGCTCTGGCTTTGGAGCAGAAATTGCTAAAATATTTAACAAAGCAGGACATCCTTTATTATTAGTAGGAAGAAGAACAGAAAAAATCGCAGAGCTACCTTTAGACTTCGAAAAAGTAATGATTAAAAAAGTAGATGTGACTGATTTAGAGGAATTTAAACAAGCAATTAATGAAGCGGAAGCAGTTTTTGGACCGACAGATTTATTGGTAAATAATGCAGGCGTAATGCTTTTGGGAAATATTTTGACACAAGATCCTATTGAATGGCAAACAATGATGAATACCAATGTACTAGGTGTATTAAATGGAATGAAGCTTGTTTTGGAAGGAATGAAAGAAAGAAATCACGGAACAATCATTAATATGTCTTCGATTGCTGGCTTTAAAGCCTTTAAAGATCATACAGCTTATGTCGCTAGTAAATTTGGGGTACATGGATTGAGTGAAGTTGTTCGTCAAGAAGTAGCAGAGCAAAGTGTGCGTATCTCACTAGTTGCCCCAGGTGCTGCTGAAACAGAGCTATTGACACATGTTACAGATGATCGTGCACTTACAGATTATGAAGCGTGGAAAGAATCAATGGGTGGAATCACACTTGACCCACGACACGTTGCAGAAGTCGTTAAATTTATTTATGATATGCCACAAGAAGTGAATATTCGTGAAGTAGATATTGCAGCAACTCGACAAGAAGCATAGAAATCAACACTATATAAAAAAGCTGAGACATGTTACGTCTCAGCTTTTTTGATAGACAGTAGATAATAATCAAAGAAGTGCTTCGATATCTTCTGTCATTTTCATAGGGTTTGTTTTTGGTGCAAAGCGAGTGACAGCTGCACCCTCTTTATCCACTAGGAATTTTGTAAAGTTCCATTTGATTGAATCACCTAATGTGCCAGGAGCTTGTTCACGCAAGTAAACAAATAATGGATCTGCTTCTGCACCGTTGACTTTGATGATTTTGTGCATTGGGAAAGAAACGCCATAGGTTGTTCGACATGCTTGAGCAGCTTCTTCAGCAGAAGAGAGCTCTTGTTTAAATTGATTTGATGGGAATCCAAGAATAACTAGCCCTTTGTCTCTGTATTGTTCATAAAGTGCTTCTAATTCTTCAAATTGAGGTGCTAGACCACATTTTGTCGCAGTATTGACAATTACTAGTGGATGACCACGGTATTTATCTAGCGTATAGGAAGTACCGTCTTCAAGTGTAACTGCATAATCATAAATTGACATAGAAATTCCTCCATATTATAGTGAGTCAAATGTACGCCTTATTAGGCAAAAATCGTTGACCATTCGTTACGTTTGTCTAAAAATTCTTTAGCTAGTTCTTGTGCGCCTTCCAAGGTATGACTTGCTGCCCAACCGCATTGTGTTTCATTACTAGCTGGAACCTCCGTTGCAACAAGTACATCGTTCATTGTTTTTTCTAATACATCTAACACATCATCGTAATCTTCGTGGTTTAAAACAGTTAAGTAAAAGCCAGTTTGACAGCCCATTGGAGACCAGTCAACGATATAATCTGCATGGTTACGAATAAGTTCTGCAGTTAAATGCTCTAGGGAATGCAAGCTTGGCATTTCCATATGTTCTTTGTTTGGTTGTTTAAAGCGAACATCATATTTTGTGATTACATCGCCATTTGCACCAGTTTTACGGTCAGCAACCCGAACATAGGGTGCTTTTACCTTTGTATGATCTAAATTGAAACTTTCTACATTCATTCTCATCATTAAATCTCCTGTTCTGTTTACTACTAGTAGAATGGATAAATACATCCAATTAACTGATTTAATTTTACCACTTCATACGTATTATCACTAGTCAGCGAGAATTGAAAGGCGAAAAGCTTGATTTTTAGTTATTATCCAGTAAATAATGTAGTTTTATTAAATAGAGTCTGATACAATAATGTATGATTATGATAAGAAGGAGACAAAATAAATGATTTCAGCAAGTGATTTAAAAGCAGGGATGACATTTGTTCAAGATGGCAAATTAATCAAAGTTTTAGAAGCAAGCCACCACAAACCTGGTAAAGGGAATACAGTAATGCGCATGAAACTAAAAGACGTTCGTTCAGGTGCTACATATGATACAACGTTCCGTCCAGAAGAAAAATTCGAACGTGCAATTATCGAAACAAAAGCTGTTCAATATCTATATACAATGGATGATACAGCGTACTTCATGGACCTAGAAACATATGATCAATACGAAATCCCAGTAGAAACTATTTCAGATGAAATGAAATATCTATTAGAAAACATGGAAGTAAAAATCCAATTCTTCGGTGAAGAAGTAATCGGTGTACAACTTCCTACAACAGTGATCCTACGCGTTGTAGAAACACAACCATCAATCAAAGGTGCGACTGTTACTGGCTCAGGTAAACCAGCTACAATGGAAACTGGCTTAGTTGTCAATGTTCCAGACTTTGTAGAATCAGATGAACTATTAGAAATCAACACAGCAGAAGGTTCATACATCAAACGTGCGTCAAAATAATTCATTTAGATAAACGCCTAATCAAAAAATCCTGAACAAAACATCTAGATGTTTTGCTCAGGATTTTTTTTTACAATTATAATGTTGTTGTGTCTTCTTCATTGGCAATAATATGAACACAGTGAGAAAGAAAATCTTCTACATCAGTCCCAGAAAGTTTTTCTTTCTTTGCACCATCAAATAGGTGATAAGAGTTATCTTGTTCTTCAAATAGGAAATATTCATTTTCGCCTTCAACATGAAATGCTTGTTGTTTATCCGGATATTCTATGTTGATATCGATAACACTGATTCCACCTAAACGACTTGTTAAATAATCCTCTACTTCTTTAATTGTAAATTTTGCCATTTTCGTTCGCCTCTTTATCTTTCTATATTTAGTATAGTACGAATCAGTAAAAAAAGTATAAAAAATGTCCTATTTGTAGAATTGAGCATGTCATTCTTCATTTTTTTTAAGGAATGATACACTGAAAGCAATGATTCTAGAGAAACTAAAGGAGAAATTATGAAAACATTGATTATTGTCAGCCATCCAACACTTGAAGAATCGGAGACACAACAATTTTTTAAAGCTGCTTCGATTTCTGAGGATGTTACGTGGCATCATTTAGAGGAAGAATATCCATTATTCAACATTGATAGTGCAAAAGAGCTTGGACTTTTGGCAGCACACCAACGCATCATTTTTCAATTTCCTTTCTATTGGTATAGTGCACCGGCGCACCTAAAGTTATGGGAGGATCAAGTGCTGGATAAAGTAGGAAATTTGTTGAAGGGCAAAAGCTTGGGCATCGTTCTTACGCTGGGAGTGGCACAAAAAGAATACCAGGCAGGTGGACGAGAAGAATATACGATTTCTGAATTTCTACGTCCGTATCAACGAATAGCTAACAAATTTGAGATGGAGTATCTGCCACCATTTATCTGTGCACAATTTCCTTATCAATCAGAAGAAGAACGTAGTCAGTTATTGATTTCATATCAGCAATATCTTACATTAAGTCGCTTACCAAGTCTTGCTGAGCGGAGTGATTGGATACTCACGAAATTGCGGAAATTAAGTCAAGATAAACCAAATATGGAAGAATTCTCCTTGATTATCACTGCTATTGAAGAAAATAGCTATCAGATTGAAGATTTAACGGATACACTACAATTGATGAAGGAGGAGTGATCAAAATGGAAAAATGGCTGGAACAGCAGTTAGAAAATCAAATTAAGCAAGCAGCAGCATATGAAGACAGAGCATTGATGGAAGCAACCAAGCGCTTGATTGAAGAGCAACAACGACGTATCACTCAACTTGAAGGTGAGATAGATGGAAGGCTATGGAATCATAAAGCTTGGTAACACAAATTAATGAAGAACGGATAAAATTTTCATGAATCCTACCTTTTTGGAGCGTTTTCCGTTATAGTTAAGACAAAGAAAAGGGGGATGGTCAGGTGGAAGTGACAAGTCAAGAGCGAGAAAAAATCAAAGCTGAAGTAAATAAAGTGCTACATCAAACAATTCAAAAAAATGAAGCAATAGAACAACTAGAGATTACTCAATCGTTACAAAAATCAATCCAGTGGGAAGACACGCAAGACGCTACCTCTCAAGAAATCTGGCTTTGGGATGACTATCGCTCATTGGATGAATCCGCACAGATGGTTTATTTTGTATTATTAACACCATTTGGATTTATTCCAGGAATCCAGGTGGAAGAATCTGGACAGACACAAATCAACTGTTGGCCTGAGCTATTTAGTGAAAAATCACCTGAAGAAGTCATACAAAAAATCCAAGAAGCATTCTACAAGTTAGAATTTCTGACGAAGAGTAGCGAAATGAATGAGTTTTATAATCAAGTGATTCAGTGGACGAATCGAAGAGGAATGCAAAGAAAATTGACTTTCGAACAACAGAAAATGTTGCATGAAGATGTGCTCTATTCACGTGAACTCACAGAATTATCTGAAGAACAGGGTAAAGCACTGGTGAAACTATTAATGAGTAAGTCTGTGTCTCTAAATTTCTTTGAAGCATTAGATCCCTACAAAAAATTTTCATCTGAAAATTTTTGGGAGGTTCTTTCTACTCATAAACGTTGGTTAGATACAAAGAACTTACAAGAAACGCAACTTCACTTTGTAAAATTAGAAAAAGAAACAATTTTCTATGGTGTATATGCACGATAAATAAAAACTTTCATTAAATCGGATAACTTACAGCAACGTTTGTATAAGTTATCCGATTTTATAATGAAAGTTTTTATTTTTTATTTAGGAGAATATATCGTTTTGAACGTTTTAATGAAGAAAGGCATACTTGCTCTAGCGCAACCATCATATTTGTTACGGTAAGTTCTTCCTGATAATTTAGTGGGATAGAAATATCTGTTAATGGCAAAGTCAGTTGCTCTGGGAAATGATGCATTGGTTCTAAGATAAAAGTCAAAGCAAGGGATTTATCCGATAAATCATAACGTGCACGTAAATCTTTGAGGGATTGCTCCCAATAGCAGCCATGACCAAAATAGGTTGAACAAACAGGTTCATTTGGAAGATGGAGGTGAAGCTCACGAATGAGTTCAAAAGGGATAATTTGTGT
>JBKEDT010000037.1:0-4152 GCA_047975565.1 Enterococcus sp.
ATAACCTCATACATGCCTTTCTTTTTTGACGATATAACTAGAATAAAAATATATTTTCTGACTATTCAGTTATTTGTCAAATATTTTATTGCAAAATAAACCGCTTTTCTATATAATTATTAAAAATACATTATATTTGATTAAGATAAATACCCTGTATATGAAATAGAGTCTTTTATTTTATAAAACAATTAGTTGTTGGGTGAGAAAAGAGGGATTGCTTTGTTGCAGAGTGAATTGTTATTAGAGGTACAAAATTTACATACAGGCTTTCGAATCAAAGATACATTTTATGATGCTGTTGATGACGTATCATTTACGCTTAAACAAAATGAAATCCTAGCAATCGTAGGAGAATCTGGTTGTGGTAAGAGTACACTGGCTACAACTATAATGGGCTTATTAGACCCTGAGAACACAAAAATCCAAGGGGAGATCCTTTATAAAGACCTTAATTTAACAAACTTAAATGAGACACTTTATAACCAAATACGGGGAAATGACATCGGGATGATTTTCCAAGATCCATTATCTGCGTTGAATCCGTTAATGCGTATCGAGGATCAAATCAAAGAAGGTTTGAGCTATCATACAAAAATGACTGCAGATGAGCGACAACAGCGAGCGTTAGAATTATTGGGGCAAGTAGGTATCCCTAATCCAGCAAGAGTTGGACGACAATATCCACACGAACTTTCTGGTGGTATGCGTCAGCGGGTCATTATCGCTATCGCTATTGCTTGTAAGCCGCCTATTGTCATTGCTGACGAACCGACAACAGCTCTAGATGTAACGATTCAAGCACAAATTTTGGACTTATTAAAAGATTTACAAGAAGAGACCAAAACAGGGATTATTTTGATTACGCATGACTTAGGTGTTGTTGCAGAGATGGCGGATAGAGTAGCTGTGATGTATGGCGGACAATTTGTAGAAGTTGCTTCAGTAGAGGAACTTTTCGCACATCCGAAGCATCCATACACACGTTCTTTGTTAAATTCAATGCCGCAAGAAGATGCGTACGAAGAAGAATTGCATGTGATTGAAGGTGTTGTACCTTCACTTAAAAATATGCCTCGAACGGGCTGTCGATTCGCAGCACGTATTCCGTGGATACCAGAAGAAGATCATGAAGAAAATCCTGTTCTTCATGAAGTATCTCCAAATCACCTTGTTCGATGTTCCTGCTATAAGAATTTCCATTTTAGAGATGAAGAAGGTGACCTATAAATGAGTGAATTGATTCGTATCAATGATTTAAAAGTACATTATCCAATCCGTAGTGGGTTCTTTAATCGAGTGACTGATCATGTTTACGCAGTTGATGGTGTCGACTTCGTCATCGAAAAAGGAAAAACATATGGCCTTGTAGGAGAATCGGGTTCTGGTAAATCAACAACTGGGAAAGCAATCGTAGGGCTCGAAAAGATTACTTCAGGAGAAATCATTTATGAAGGTCAGAATGTAACGCAAGCCAGCAGCCGAAAGAAAATAGGTTACAACAAAGACGTCCAGATGATTTTTCAGGATTCAATGTCTAGCTTAAATCCTAAAAAACGAGTGCTAGATATTATTGCTGAACCAATTCGAAATTTTGAACGACTGAGTGATCAGGAAGAAAAACAAAAAGTAAAAAAATTATTGGACATCGTTGGAATGCCAGAAGATGCACTGTACAAATATCCACATGAATTTTCTGGAGGACAACGACAACGCTTGGGGGTTGCTCGCGCGGTTGCAACGAGCCCTAAATTAATTGTTGCAGATGAACCAGTATCTGCGCTTGATTTATCCGTACAGGCACAAGTATTGAACTTTATGAAACGTATCCAGCATGAATTTAATCTAAGTTATTTATTTATCTCTCATGATTTAGGTGTTGTTAAACATATGTGTGACAATATTGCCATCATGTATAAAGGTCGTTTTGTTGAAATCGGCACACGGACAGATATTTACCAAGATCCTAAACATATCTATACGCAACGTTTATTATCTGCTATCCCTCGAATCGATGTACCTAATCGTGAAGAACACAAAGAGCGTAGACGTCAAGTTGAACGTGAATATATTACGCACCAAAAAGACTATTATGATTCCACTGGTCGTGTGTATGATTTACGTGAGGTAACGACAACGCACAAGGTAGCATTGAAAGACGGGGGTGTAAGTTAATGTGGAAGACGATTTTACGACGTGTATTACTAATGATTCCTCAAGTAATTATTTTAAGTATCTTGATTTTCTTATTAGCACAGGCAATGCCTGGAGATCCTTTTACAGGGTTGATCAATCCAAACCAAGATCCAGCTGTCATTGAACAGATGAAGCAAGCAGCAGGATTGAATGATCCATGGTATACACAATATTTCCGTTGGATAGGAAATGCGTTACATGGAGATTTCGGTAGAAGTTTTATTTATAAATTACCTGTATCAACATTATTGGCCGGACGTATCGTCAATACTTTATGGTTATCTTTATTTACAGTTATCTTAACTTATTTAATTGCTGTTCCTTTGGGGATGTTAGCAGGAAGATATCAAAATTCATGGTTAGATAAGTTTGTAGTGATTTATAACTTCTTCAGTTTTGCAGTACCACTATTCATTTTTGCGTTATTAATGTTATTTATTTTCGGATATCGTTTGGAATGGTTTCCAACAAGTGGATCGGTTTCTGGTGGCTTAACCGGAATGGAGGCCTTTTGGGATCGTATCCATCACTTGATTTTACCAGCGTTAGCTCAAGCGTTTCTAGCAACAGCTGTAACGATTCAATACTTACGAAGCGAAGTTATTGATTCAAAATCATTAGACTTTGTAAGAACTGCACGTTCAAAGGGTGTACCAACGAAGAAAGTCTTTTCAAGACATATCTTCCGAAATGCATCACTACCGATTGCGTCTCAAATGGGTTACGAAATTACTGCATTGATAGCAGGCTCGGTGGTTATTGAACAGATTTTTGCCTATCCAGGTGTGGGAAAACTCTTTATTGATAGTATCGTTCAGCGAGATTACGCAGTAATTACCTCTCTAGTGTTGATTTTAGGAATTGCAACTCTAGTCGGAACGTTGTTATCAGATATTATTATGAGTATTGTAGATCCACGAATCAGGATTCAATAGGAGGGCATAAAATGGCAGAAGAAAAAGCAAATGTCGCTGTTCAAGAAAATATCCCTCCAATGGGATTCCGAATGATAGCGAGAGAATTTAGAAAAGATAAAATTGCGATAGTATCGCTCTTTCTTTTAATTTTTATTTTACTATTTGTATTTATAGGAGCAGTTGTTCTGGATCAAGGAGAAATCATGCGTGTAAGTATTTTAGACAAGTACGCACCTCCGGGAACAGTCTCGACCGATGGATTTAAATACCTTTTAGGTGCGGATGAAGGTGGCCGGGATGTATGGGGACAGCTGATCATTGGTGCACGTAATTCGATTTTGATTGGCTTTACCATCACGATCATTACTTCGATAATTGGGGTAGGGCTAGGTATTATCTCTGGATATTACGGAGGAATGATTGATAATATTCTCATGCGTATCGTAGACTTTGTCATGATTTTACCGATGATGCTGATTATTATTGTTTTTGTATCGATCATCCCTAAATACAATGTTTGGTCGTTTATTGGTATCATGAGTGCCTTTTACTGGGTAGGAAAAGCGCGACTGTTCCGAAGTAAAACACTTTCTGAAGGACGTCGTGATTATGTAAGTGCATCAAAAACAATGGGGACGAATGATTTTAAAATCATGTTCCGCGAAATTATGCCGAATCTTAGTTCATTGATCATCACAAACTTAACAATGAACTTTGCAGCAAATATCGGAATTGAAACAACACTGACATTCTTAGGTTTTGGATTACCAACGAATGTACCAAGTTTAGGAACTTTAATTAGTTACGCCAGCAGCGGGGACGTTCTGGTCAATAAACAATGGATCTGGTTACCTGCATCAATGCTCATTTTAGTTTTGATGTTATGTATAAATTATGTTGGTCAAGCATTCAAGCGTTCTGCGGATGCACGTCAACGCTTAGGGTAATAAAGTTAATTGGATAGGTTAAATAAAGGAGGATATAGGATGAATAAAAAGATTTTTGGATTAGTAACATTAACATCACTTGCAGCATTGGC
>JBKEDT010000052.1:0-2023 GCA_047975565.1 Enterococcus sp.
GTTTTACCTAGTCGTAAAAAAGACTACCTTGTTCATTATTTTATGCAATTCGAACAACAAGCACGCCTATCGGTTAAGTATGTGGTAACAGACATGAATGCCCCTTATTTTTCAGTGATGAAAACCTGTTTCCCTAATGCCCAACTAATCGTAGACAGATTTCATATTATTCAACATCTCAATCGTTGCTTTGATAACGTCCGGAAAAGAATCATGAATCAGCTGAACCCAAGAAACTCTGAAGAAGCAAAAATCTATCGCCAATTAAAATCACTCAACCGGTTATTAATCAAACCAGAACAACGTTTGAATTACACGAAACGAAAAAAGTGGCGTAATTTCGGTTGGAGTTACTTAACGGAAACAGATGTAATTGAACTCCTACTTTCTTCTTCAGAAGAATTACGCCTTAGTTATTCCTTTTATCAAGAACTTTTAGCCGCGTTCCATCAAAAAAATCCACATTAATTTTTCCATCTACTTCATCAAATGCACAAAGAACTACCTGATGAACTCAATCATATCAAAAAATCGTTCTATAGCTACGAATCTGCGAATCTCCTAGAATAAAAACTACCTAATAGCAATAGTAAACTGGAAAATATCCATACGCATATCAAAGTATTAAAACGAGTATCTTATGGTTTTCGAAGCTTTAAAAACATGCGGACACGCATCTTCTTAGCAAACCATTTGATCCAATTTAGCTAAAATAAAAAAACATTTACTACGAAAGTAAATTCTCGTAGTAAATGCTTCATTCGACTCCATCAGTCCAATCTGACAAAGATCCGAGTTTTTTTAAAGTTTTTATTGTTCCAGCGCTATTTCTATTTCTACTCCGTAATGATCACTGATTATTGGACCGTTTTCTCCATCGAATATGACTTGAAATGTTTCTACATCATGACTTGTTGGAACAAAGATATAATCAATACGTAGTTTCTCTTTATTTTCTTCCCAGCCATCAATTTTCTTTTCTACTGTCGCTTCTCCAACTACTTGCTTTGCTGCGGTATATGCATCTTTAATCGACACATGACTTTCACAAACCATTTGATACCCTTCTTGATTTGCTGGATTGTTAAAGTCTCCAAGTACAACTAATGGATACTTCACTTTTTGCACTGCTTCCTCAAAGCGTTGCCATTCATAAGCAAATCCTCGCTCCTCATCTTCCCACCAAGAAAAATGACAACTCGCAAGTTGGATTTTCTGATTGCCGTAAGTGGTCTCCCCAATTATGACTACACGTGTACGATAATCACTTGTGCTTGTCGCTTCTGACACATGTACTGCATTACAGGTCAACGGTTGTTTCGATAACAATGCGTTCCCTTCTTCATAAATAGAATAGCCAATATGACTCATTTCCCAACTCCAATAATAATTTACACCCCGCTTGTTTAATTCTCGGATAAGTTGATAGGCAAAATTATCATCATGAATGGCTGTCTGTTCTTTTACTGAACAGAAATAATTGTCTAGCTCAGAAAGAGAAAGGCTATCGATACGCTGATTGATTTCTTGAAGTCCAATGGCATCATATCCTTCTTGAACAATCCTATCTGCTAAATCATGTAATTTCTCTTTTGGATTTTCCTCAAGCCAACTGTGTGTGTTCAACGTCATTAATTTCATTTACTCGTCTCCTTCAAAAGAAAAGAATTGATCCCACTTCCATTAGGTAGTGGTCCAATTCTTTTTCTTAACGATTATAGTTTGATTGTACCAATTTTTTCTTGTGGATGAACAGATTTTTTCGGTAAAACATTCACTTGTTCCACTTTCTCACTATTCGTAAATATCACCATTACTGTTGCTTCTTTCCCTTCATCTCGAAGAACATCTAGATTCATTTGTGCAAGTTTATCCCCTGCGTGAATTGTTTGCCCTTCTTCAACAAACACATGGAATCCTTCATTCTTCATTTGAACTGTATCGATTCCCATATGAATCAACACTTCAAGCCCATCAGCTGTTTGTAGGCCAATCGCATGTTTGGTAGGAAAGACACTAACTA
>JBKEDT010000101.1:0-19628 GCA_047975565.1 Enterococcus sp.
CCTTCATAATATAGATTCGCAATAGGTGCACGCCAATCGATAACGATAGTTTCTTCTTCCAAGTCGCGTAATGAAGCGATTCCTAGGTAGAGTGTTTCCGCGTCAGCGAATTCTTTAAAATCAATTCGAGCAAAATATGGATTTGCTTTCATTACTGAAAGTGTCTGCAATCTTTTTTCTTGAGAAGCGAGTGTTTGATATTTGATACTCAATTCTTGCTCGTGTTGTCGGTATTCAACAGCAGATTCATAAAAAGATTGTTCTGAACCGATACGAATTTGATGAGAAGCTGTTTCTTTTGTAGATTCATTCATATCAGTGGTTAGTTTTTTTTGTTTGTTGTGTAATAATTGCTCTTCTAGGTGGATTAATTGAATGGTTTCATCCACGTGAACTTGTTCAAGTTGTCTTTCATTCATTACAATATTGCTCCTTCCGCCGTACCTAAATAACGGTATAAAATTATAGCACATATTTTGATAAATAGGTATCTTTTGAAAAAAATCTCGATGGATATGCTATTCTGGAAGAAAGAAGAACCTAGGAGGAGTGTTATGAAACGACGTAGTGAAGGCGAAATGAATGAGCTGATAATACAGGTTGCAAAAGCTCAATCCGAAGTTGTGGCGATAGGAATGAATGGATCTAGAGCGAATCCACATGCACCAAAAGATATTTTTCAAGATTTTGATATTGTGTACGTTGTAAAAGATATGGAACGCTTGGTCAAAGAAAGAGACTGGTTGGATCAGTTTGGGGAACGTTTATTGATGCAAGTACCAACAGATATGGAGCTTTTTGAAACAAATTCGAAAGATGAGCGAGTAACATTTTTGATGCTGTTTACAGATGGCAATCGGATTGATTTGACTCTCTGCCCATATTCAGAAGTGGACCATTGGCTGAGTGAAGATCGAATTATCAAAATTCTTGACGATCCACATCAATTTTTACCTAAAATATGGCCACCAACGGATAAAGATTATTGGATAAAGACACCGACAAAGAAATTATTTGCTGATTGTTGTAATGAATTCTTTTGGGTCAGCACATATGTCGTAAAAGGATTATGTCGCCAAGAGTTTTTGTATGCGCAAGATCACTTGTTCTCGAATTGTCAAATGGAACTACTCCGCTTACTTAGCTGGCAGATAGGAGAAAAACGTCATTATAATCTTAACCTAGGAAAGAGTTATAAATATTTACCAAACTATCTGTCAGAAGCAGAAAACCAGCAGTTGCTGGCCTTACGTTCATTTGACTCCTATGAGAGCTTATGGCGTAGTTTGATTCGTACGCAAGAATGGTTTCACCAAACAGCTGCATCTTATGCTTTTTCACGAGGATTTTTTTACGACGGTAAAACAGCCGAAGCAATTATAGAGTATACCCACGAGTGGTATCAAAAAAGTAAAGAACAAAAATAAATGATCTGGCAATTTAAAGAAGTATGTAATCTGAGACAGTGTCATGTTTTGTGCAGAGTTCTTACTGAAAGTGATAGTTATTTTCATTTAAGCTCTTTTGTAAGGTATTTGAGATGGAAAAGACTATGCTAAAAGTGAGGAGGATGGCTATGAAGCATTTAAAAAAATTTTTATCAACCGTAGTTATCGGATGTATTGCATTGTTTTTTGAGTTCATTTTGAACCAACCAACTTGGGCATATATTTTAGTTACCATTGCGGGAAGTCTAGTAGCTTTGTCAATGATGAAAGAAATGATTCAGACATTAAAATCTGGACGCTATGGCGTAGATATATTAGCGCTCACAGCAATCGTTGCTACGTTAGCAGTTGGACAGTATTGGGCGAGTCTGATGATTCTCATTATGTTGACTGGAGGAGACAGCTTGGAGGATTATGCGAGCCGTCAAGCTAGTCGAGAATTACGGAGCTTGTTAGAGCAAACACCGCAACTTGCGCACCGTTATGAACAGGATGAGCTGATGGATTGTCCGGTTGCTTCTTTACAAATAGGAGATAAACTATTAGTAAAATCTGGAGAAGTTGTGCCAGTAGATTGTCAAATAATTTCTGGAACATCGTTATTTGATACTTCATCATTGACTGGAGAATCGTTACCTGTAAAAAAAGATGTAGGAGAGATGCTGCTATCTGGATTTTCAAATGGGGAGTCACCAGTAACTGTTGTTGCCACTAGCTTAGCAAAAGATAGTCACTATCAACAAATTATTCAGTTAGTAAAAGCATCACAGCAAAACCCTGCACACTTTGTTCGATTAGCTGATCGATATGCGGTACCTTTTACGATTATTGCTTACTTGATTGGGGGCATTGCGTGGTGGGTATCGAAAGACCCTGTTCGTTTTGCAGAGGTACTGGTTGTCGCATCCCCTTGCCCATTGATTTTAGCGGCACCAATCGCACTAGTTGCAGGAATGAGTCGATCGAGTCGCCATGGGATCATCTTTAAAACAGGTACAGCGCTTGAAAAACTAGCTACTGTAAAAACAGTAGCCTTTGATAAGACTGGAACAATTACGAGTGGTCAATTAAAAGTTACGCAGATTACTTTGTATGAAAACTATTCAGAAGAACAAGTAATGCAATATGCAGCCAGTGCGGAAATCAATTCAACCCATGCGTTATCTGAAGCAATCATTACGTATGCGAGAGAACATTCCATTCAGTTGAAGCGAGCAAAAGATATTCGAGAGAGTACGGGAGAAGGAATATACGCAACAATTGATGCAAAAGAAATCAAAATCGGACGTGCGTCATTTATTGGAAAATCCGGAGGTAGCACAGATCAAATTCAAACAGAGCTTGCAATTGATAATACACATGTCGCAACGATTTCATTTGAAGATGACTTACGACCTGAAGCAAAAAAAACGATCCAAGGCCTTCGTGATAAAGGTGTTCAGTCAATTTGGATGTTGACAGGAGATAAGGAAGACATCGCACAAGAAATTGCGAAGAAAGTAGCGATAACACAAATAAAAGCAGGGTGTTTACCCGAAGACAAATTGAAGTTTCTTCAGTCTATTCCAGAAGAGGGACGTCCACTTATGATGGTCGGAGATGGAATCAACGATGCACCTGCTCTAGCGGTCGCTAACGTTGGGGTTGCGATGGGAGCTAAGGGTGCAACAGCTGCCAGTGAAAGTGCAGATGTCGTGATTTTAAAAGATGATCTTTCTTTGGTATCACAAGCTGTTGGTGTTTCTCAAGACACGATGAAGGTTGCACGCCAATCCGTATTGTTAGGTATTTTTATTTGTATCTTCTTGATGTTATGGGCAAGCACAGGGTACATTCCTGCATTGGTCGGGGCAATCCTACAAGAAGTTGTCGATACGCTATCGATTTTGAGTGCATTGCGAGCCAAAAATGATTAAGCAGAATTTAAATTTTTCCTACAAAGCGGTAGCGGATATGCTACAATATAAGGTGATAAACAAACATAAAAATCATAGAAACTACAACGAAAAGAGGAAATTATTATGCCATTTATCCATGTAGAATTAGTTGAAGGACGTTCACCAGAACAATTAGAAAACATGATGAAAGAAATTACAGAAGCTGTTCACAAAAATACAAATGCACCAAAAGAACACATCCATGTAATCATCAATGAAATGGAAAAAGGAACATATGCTGTAAATGGAGAATGGAAGAAATAATTTTATTTCATACTTGCATTTTAAAAATATTAGTGGTTAAATGTAACCATACTTGATTGATGAGAAAGACACCTGAACTTGAGAGTCTTCTACCAGAGAGGAAAAGCACGGCTGAAACTTTTCCAGAAGAAAACCAAAGGATGACCACTTTCCATAGACCTTTGTCGAAACAAAGGCGGTCGTACCGTTACAACGCTTGAGGAACACAGTGTTTAGTGTGTTTAAAATTAGGTGGAACCACGAATTTTCGTCCTAGTATCGTTATACGATACTAGGATTTTTTTTATGGAAAATCTGATCAATCAATGAATTTTAAGGAGGAAACACTATGATAAAAATTACATTTCCAGATGGCGCAATCAAAGAATTTGATTCTGGAGTAACAACTTTAGCAATTGCTGAAAGCATTTCAAAAAGTTTAGCAAAAAAAGCTTTGGCTGGGAAAGTAAATGGTCAATTAGTTGACTTGGCTCGTCCAATCGAGGAAGATGCAACACTTGAAATCGTGACACCTGATCATGAAGATGCTTTACAAATCGTTCGCCATTCAGCTGCACATTTGATGGCTCAAGCAATGCGTCGTTTGTACCCAACGATTCATTTTGGGGTAGGACCAGCTATTGATTCTGGTTTTTATTACGATACGGATAATGGTGAAAACCAAATCAGCGTAGAAGATCTTCCTGCAATTGAAACAGAAATGATGAAAATCGTGAAAGAAAACTTACCAATTGAACGTATGGTGTTATCTAAACAAGAAGCGCTAGAATTGTTTTCAAGCGATCCATATAAAGTTGAAATCATCTCAGAATTACCAGATGGTGAAACAATTACTGCATACCGTCAAGGCGAATTTGTTGACTTATGTCGTGGACCTCACGTACCTTCAACAGGACGCATCCAAGTCTTCAAATTATTATCTGTAGCAGGCGCATACTGGCGTGGTAACTCAAACAACCAAATGATGCAACGTGTTTACGGAACTGCCTTCTTTGATAAAAAAGCATTAAAAGAATTCATTAAACAACGTGAAGAAGCGAAAGAACGTGACCATCGTAAACTAGGAAAAGAACTTGATTTATTCATGATTTCTCCTGAAGTTGGTTCTGGCTTACCATTCTGGTTGCCAAAAGGTGCAACAATCCGTCGTACAATCGAACGCTATATTACAGACAAAGAAATCAGCTTGGGCTATCAACATGTGTACACACCGATTATGGCAAATGTTGATTTATACAAAACTTCTGGTCACTGGGATCATTACCAAGAAGATATGTTCCCACCAATGGATATGGGAGATGGAGAAATGCTTGTTCTTCGTCCAATGAACTGCCCACACCACATGATGGTTTACAAAAATGATATCCATTCTTATCGTGAATTGCCAATTCGTATTGCTGAACTAGGCATGATGCACCGTTATGAAAAATCTGGCGCATTATCCGGTTTACAACGTGTTCGTGAAATGACATTGAATGATGGACATACATTTGTTCGTCCAGACCAAATCAAAGATGAATTCAAACGTACACTTGAATTGATGGTTGCAGTCTATAAAGACTTCAATGTTACAGATTATCGTTTCCGTTTAAGCTATCGCGATCCAAATAATACAGAGAAATACTTTGATGATGATGCAATGTGGGAAAAAGCGCAAGAAATGTTAAAAGCTGCGATGGATGAACTTGAATTGGACTACTTCGAAGCAGAAGGTGAAGCAGCCTTTTATGGTCCTAAGTTAGATGTTCAAGTAAAAACAGCTTTAGGTACAGAAGAAACATTATCTACGATCCAATTAGACTTCTTATTACCAGAACGTTTTGATTTGACATATGTTGGTGAAGATGGAGAAAATACACATCGCCCAGTAGTTATCCACCGTGGTATCGTGTCAACAATGGAACGCTTTGTTGCATATTTAACAGAAGTTTATAAAGGAGCTTTCCCAACTTGGTTGGCACCTGTACAAGCAACAATCATCCCAGTATCACTTGATGCACATGGAGATTATGCATATGAAGTGAAACAACGTCTACAAGAAAAGGGTATTCGTGTTGAGGTAGACGATCGTAACGAAAAATTAGGGTATAAGATTCGTGCAGCGCAAACACAAAAAATTCCGTATCAATTAGTTGTCGGAGACAAAGAAATGGAAGATGCAACAGTCAATGTACGCCATTATGGAAGTAAAGAAACAACTGTTGAAGATTTAGCTATGTTTATTGACGCTATTGTAGCTGAAGTGGGCAATTATAGCCGTGCGTAATTTCTAATAAAAGAGAGAGACATACGTGTCTTTCTCTTTTTTTGCTCTTTTTTGAAACTAAATTACTTTTTTTGAAAAAATAAATTGAAATATAATTTCTTAAATGGTACTCTACCATATGTAAGGGGATACATAACCGCTTGATAACATTAGATAGAGCACTTTTTCTTTTATTTTATAATGTAAGCGTTTTATGAGTTCTTTTAACAAAATTTTTGGAGGAAGAATAAGTATGACTAAGTTTTTGAACTGGATCGAGTTCAAACTGATGCCACCGATGGCGCGTATTGCAGAGCAACGACATTTAAAGGCGATTCGTAATGGAGTGATTTCAACACTTTCATTAGTGCTGATTGGGAGCTTCTTCATGGTATTTGCGAACATTCCGATTCCTGCTGTTGCAGAGTTTCTCGCGCCGTATACAGCGGATATTGTTGTGCCGTACCGAATTACCATGGGACTGATGGCTGTGTATGCTTCATTTGCTATGGGGTACAATTTAGCGAAATCCTATAAATTGGATGGGATCACTGGAGGTATTCTTTCGTTAGCAGCATTTTTTATGTTGACAATACCGATGAATGTTGATGCGTCTTTACCTGCGGATAGTGTATTAGGTTGGGTTATGCCAATGCAATATCTAGGTGGAGCGGGGATGTTCTCAGCGATTTTAACAATGATTTTTGCGGTTGAAACGTATCGTTTCTTTACCCGGCATAAAATCACGATAAAAATGCCTGAACAAGTGCCACCAGCCGTTGCTAGAAGTTTTGAAGCAATGATTCCAGGTGCCGTGATCATCATTACTTTATGGATTATTCGTGTTCTTTTAAAATTTGATATCAATGAATTATTATTAATGATTTTTAGACCACTAAGTAATATTATGGGGAATAATTATTTTGGTATTCTCTTGCCGATGTTACTCATTCATGTCTTATGGGCTGCAGGTGTCCATGGAATGAGTATTGTAGGTTCTATTGTCCGCCCTATGTGGCTATTGATGCTTGATGACAATGCGGCAGCCGTAGCCAACGGTGCATCACTGGATTCACTTCCTTATATTGCACCAGAACAATTTTATCAATGGACGGTAACTATCGGTGGTGCTGGTACGACCCTTGTTCTTTGCCTGCTGCTAGCATTTACCTGCAAATCCACCTTTTTACGACAAGTTGGACGATTTTCACTAATTCCTGGAATCTTTAATATTAATGAACCACTTATCTTTGGGGTTCCATTGATCATGAATCCTATCTTAGCGATTCCTTTTGTGCTTAATCCATTATTATTGACAACTACAAGCTATTTTGCTGTCAAACTGGGATTAGTTAACGGATTTATCGCAAATGTTCCGTGGACGCTACCAGCTCCGATTGGTGCGTATCTATCTGCAGGAAATGATTGGCGTGCGATTCTTCTTGTGCTTGTGAATTTAGGGATTGCCGGCGTGGTTTATTATCCATTTGTAAAAGTCTATGACAGAAAGATGATTGAGCAAGAAGGAGCAAGTCCAGAAACTGAGCAAAATGACTTGAGTGAATCTGGTATAGAAGTCACAAAATAAATCGTCTTAACTACGTTGGAAAGTGATAGATGCGACTTGTTTACTTTTAAACTTATAGAAATGAGGAAACAAAATGATTGGAGCAATGATACGTCTTTCTTTGTTTTTACCACTGATTTTGATTGGCTACTTTCTAGTCAACCAAATGGAAAAAAGAAAAATCAAAATAAATCGATGGTGGTTTGGAATTAGCGCGTTCGCCAGCGTATGGATACCTGCGATTTTCCTTCAAACATTGCCTAAAGGATTTCATTATATTTTCTACTTACTTTGTGCCTTATGCGCAGTGATTTTTTTCGAATTATCACGAAGATCATTAGAAAAGAGAGGCATTTGAGGGAAGACATCTGACTTGAGTCGTCTCTATAAATATCAAATTTACTTACTTGTGATGACAAACCGTTGGTATGCTTGTTATACTATAAAAAAACAGATGGGAAGTGAAGAAATGAGTGTGCTCACACGAATTGAAAGTTTAGGAGAAGAATTTTCTGCAGCAGAGCGTAAGCTAGCAAACTATATCCAATGTCATGTGGAATTGATTCCAACAATGACGGCCAATGAACTTGCTGAAGCTGCTGGATCAAGCGCACCAACCGTTGTTCGCTTTTCGAAAAAAATCGGTTATAGTAGTTTAACGGAATTTAAAATTGCCTTATCAACGGAACTACAAGTAGGTTCAGCGGATGAATTTAGTGAAATCGGCCCAAACGAATCTTTTTACTCGATAAAGAACAAGTTAGGGAAGAATGCGCAAATTGCGATTGAAGAGACTGTGGATATCCTTAGTGAAGAAACAGTGATGAATGTGGTACAGCTGTTGGAAAAAGCAGAAACGATTTATTTGTATGGTGTTGTTGCGTCTTCACTGGTAGTTGAAGATATCTTACAAAAGTGGTCACGAATTGGAAAAAAGGTCATTTATGAAGAAAACGTACATGTCTTACTTCCACAGTTGATTCATGCAAAAGAATCTGACGTGCTATGGCTTGTTTCGAATTCTGGAAAGACAAACGATGTGGTTGCTTTGGCGGAGACGGTTCAAGAGCTTCCCTTGGCGACACTCGCTTTAACACAATTGGGAAATAATCCATTGAGTAAAATGGTCGATGTATCTATCCAAACATCAAGACCAAAGGAACTTGCCTATCGAAGCGCAGCAACGAATTCATTGCTGGCACAATTTATTACAGTAGATATTTTATTCTATGTATACATGTCAAGAAATGAAGAATTAGCGGAAAAGGTTATTGCTACAAGAGCTTCGCTGGATGTATATTTCGATCAATTGAGAAAAGGATAAGGAATCATAGATATCTTGAGGTTTTTTGTTGGCTATAAGAGCAAGCAAAAAATCTTAGGGTATTTTTTTATCAAGCTAAAAAATCAAAAACTTTTCCACAAATCAATTTAGAGAAAACATGTTTCACGGGAAGGGTCAGCTTTATTTGCTGAAATAATAGCTTTTATTGTTTTTTGTGTGAATCATTCATTCCGTTTGTGAAACATGACAGGGTTTTCTATTGAAAAAAGGTTAAAGAATTTATTAGCAACGGGTTTACCCCTTTTTTATTCTGATTTTTTTAGGTACAATAAACGTTGAATGTATGTACTCGGAAAGGTAGAATGCCATGAAAGATTTTAAAAGAAAATTAACCGGGAGCTCCTGGATGAAGAAAGTCAGGAAGGGAACACAAGAGCCCAAAAGTAAGGCGTCTAAGCGTTCACATGTTCCTTTTCGATTAAATTTCCTTTTCTTTATTATATTTGCATTATTTGTAGCACTAATTGGACGTTTAGGTTATTTACAAATCGTTGATGGAGATAAAATGACAGAAAAAGTCACTGCAGCAACGAAAATAAAAGTAGAAGAAAGCACGCCTCGTGGAATGATCTATGATTCTACAGGTAAGGCATTGGTTCAAAACCAAGCCAATCAAGCAATTACATTTACTCGTGGGAATCAAATGACATCTGAGGATCTGCTAGATATCGCAAATAAAGTCAACACATTGATTGATGTTCCAGCAGACGATAATTTACAAGAACGAGATAAAAAAGACTATTGGTTAGCAGATCCAGATAATTTGGAGAAAGCTACAAAACGCCTGTCTGAAAAAGAAAAGAAATTAAGTACAAGCAAGCAATATCAAGCCATTGTAGATAAAGTAAAAGATTCAGAAATAAATTTTGATGAACAAGAACTGAAAGCTGCTACGATTTATAAACGAATGAGTGCAGCTGCAGATCTAAATACGGTATACATCAAAAATGAAGATGTAACTGATGATGAGCTTGCGATCATTGCAGAACACAGTGCTGAGATACCAGGTGTGTCAACGGGGACAGACTGGGAAAGAGAATACACTGCTGCAGGGTCTTTACGTAGTATTTTGGGTAGCGTGACATCAGAATCACAAGGTCTACCAGCAGAAGATGCGGAAGCATATTTGGCTAAAGGATATTCAAGTAATGATCGTGTTGGGCAAAGTTATTTAGAAAAACAATATGAAGATGTTTTACAAGGAACCAAAACAGAATACGAAGTTTCATTAAATAACAAAGGAAATATCACAAGTAAAAAAGAAATTTTTGCTGGGTCTAAGGGATCAAATATCAAGTTATCGATCAATGCAGAATTTCAAGATAAAGTTGAAGCAATCGTGAAAAAAGATTATCAATCATTGATTGACAGTGGAAAAGCGACCTATTCTCCAGGTGCTTATGCAGTTGCCTTAAATCCTAAAACAGGAGAAGTTCTTGCAATGACTGGATTTAGTCACGAGGAAGGCTCAACAGAAATCACAGAAAATGCGTTAGGAACAATCACAAGCGCCTTCGTTCCAGGGTCTGTAGTTAAAGCAGGAACACTTACAGCTGGTTGGCAAACGGGAGCAATTTCTGGAAACCAAGTATTGACAGATGAACCAATCAAGCTAAGCGGGGCGAATGAAAAGAGTTCTGTGTTCAACCGTTCAGGTCAAGTAGCAATCAATGCGGTAAAAGCCCTAGAATTGTCTTCAAATACCTATATGATTAAAGTAGCTCTGAAAATCCTTGGCTTAGATTACACATACAACATGGGATTACCAGACTTACAAGATGAAGAATCAGGATACAAAGCACTACGCTCTGCATTTAATGAATACGGAATGGGTGTCTCGACTGGAATCGATTTACCAAATGAATTCACGGGTATCCAAATGCCAGTAGATAGCATGGTCAAGTATAATAGTGAAGTTGGTACAAGTGCGTATACACCCGGTAACTATACCGATTTGGCTTTTGGACAGTTTGATACGTATACACCAATGCAACTTGCACAATATGCTGCTACTGTTGCCAATGGAGGTAGCCGAGTAGAACCACATCTTGTTACTGGAATCTACGGAAATGATGAAAACGGAGATATTGGTGAATTGAAAAAATCAATTGAACCAGAAGTCTTGAATCAAGTAGATATCTCTTCAGACGAAATGAACATTATTCGTGAAGGATTCTATCAAGCAGTTCATGGTACCGATGCTTACACAACTGCTGCTCGTTTAGCCGATGCAGAAATGGATTTATCAGCGAAAACTGGTACAGCGGAAACAGTAGCTGAAGGTCATCCAGATATTACAACAGTAAACAGTAACATTGTTGCATATGGACCATCAGACGATGCGGAAATCGCAGTAGCTGTGATGTTACCTAATCTAAACGATGAAAAAGATCATATGAATTTAACAATTACAAAAGAAATCATGAATACGTACTATGATATGTTCATGAAAGATAAATAAAAAACGTTTGGGACATTTTGATGTTCCAAACGTTTTTTTACAAGTAGTTTTACTTGTCATTGCATAAGAACAACAAAAATAAAGATAAGTAAAAGAAGAGTTTCTTTCTCTTTCTTTTTATAAAACGTCAAGTAAAACTACTTAACAAAAATCAAAAAAATTGTAGCATTTCTAAGGCATTCATGCTAAAATAATAAAGTCTGAGATTCATCTTAGAGGAATTAGGAATAAAGGAGGGAATAACATGCGCGTAAACATCACTTTAGAATGTACTTCTTGTAAAGAACGTAACTACCTAACAAGCAAAAACAAACGTAACAATCCTGATCGTTTGGAAGAAAAAAAATATTGCCCACGTGAACGTAAAGTTACTTTACACCGTGAAACTAAATAATCAATTTATTGATTGGCTAGAGTCCTTTATTGATAAGGATTCTAGCTTTTTTTATTCTATTTATTAAATGATGAAAAAAAACCAGTCTATAAAAATAGACTGGCCTGGAAAAAGAAAAATGAAAAGGTTGGTTGTTAGGTATGTATATAATATAATCAGGTAACCTTAATTGAACCTTAAATAAAAAAAATAATAATTTAGTTTACTATAATAATATTATTTTCTTTAAAAGATCTATCGATTTTTGGCTAGAGAATTGCTATGCTGAATACATACTAAAATAATCGACAAAGGAAGTGGAGAAATGTTTATAGCAATTTGGGCACAAGATCCAAACGGACTGATTGGGAAAAATGGATTGCTTCCTTGGCATTTGCCAAGTGACATGGCATTCTTTAAGAAGCATGCACTACATCACATCTTGGTGATGGGAAGAAAAACATATGAAGGCCTAGGGGAACTAAGTAAGGAGTATCATCAAATTATTGTGATGTCATCAGATACTACACTCAAGGTTGGGGAAAATGCCAAAGTGTTGCACTCAATTCAGGAACTACTTGAATTTGCTAAAAATAAGGATGAAGACATCTATTTAGCTGGTGGCGGACGATTATTCAAGGAAATGCTTCCGTATACGTCGATTATTTTGCGAACGATGATTGATGAAACTTTTGAAGGTGACGCATATCTTGAAGACATGGATCTTTCTGATTTTATTCTGACACAAGAAATCGAAGGGCCTGTTGATGAAAAAAACCTGTACACTCATCGTTTTCAAACGTTAAGAAGAAAGAATCAGTAAAAAAGCTCAAAATAAAACGCCTCACCAACGATAGAGTGTTTACTCTAATCATGATGAGGTGTTTTTTAATACTGTTTATTTTTCTGAAAGTGCATTGTCGATATCATCTAGCATATCGTTACTTGCAATTGGTCCATTGTAAAGCCAGCTAGAATCAGGGTCAACTTCGATTACTTGATCATTTTTGACAGCATTCAAGTTTGTCCAAGTTGCTTCTTTAAACATTGCAGCTGAAGGATCGCTGTTTACTAAAATGATGTAATCCGCATCTAATGTCGCTAATTTTTCTGAAGAAACAGCAGACCAGTCTGATGTTGCTGTTTTAGAAACTTCTTTAACTAATTCAGGCACTTCAAATCCTAAATCACCATAGACAATACGGCCACTAGAGCGTTCTTCGCTTACCATGAATGCAGAATTGTTGGTTACCCAAAGAATTGCCGCAGATTTACCATCGATTGTATCAGATAAGTCTTTTTTCGTTTCTTTGACATGGTCATTGTATTCGGTAATCACATCATCTGCTTCATCGGATTTATCTAAAACTTTACCGATATCTTTTAATTGTTCTTCCCAAGTAACACCGTCTCCATTTTTAACTACATAAGTTGGTGCAATTTTACTATATTGTTCATATTTTCCACCTTCAACTTGTGCAGAAGATGAAATCAATAATAAATCAGGTTTGAATTTCAAGACATCTTCATAAGGTAAGTCATAAGAGATGGTAGGAACATCTTCTAAGTCGTCTTGTAGATAGTCCTGAATAGATCCACCACCAACTGTCCATTGTGCAACAGGTGTTTCGTCAAGAGCAACGAGGTAGTCCTCTAAATAGCTTCCAATGATTCGTTTAGGTTGTGTTGGAACGTCAACTTTATTGCCTAAAGTATCTGTTACTTCGTGTGTTGTTTCACTGCTACTTGTTGTTTCATCCGAATTTTTAGAAGATGAACCTGTTGAACAAGCGCTAAGTAGACTGATAAGTGCAACCGTAGATAAAATTGTGAATAATTTCGATTTTGCTTTCAAAATTTTAAGCCTCCTAAAGTAATTGAGAACGATTCTCACGAGTATTATCAAAGAAAATTCGCTTTATGTCAATCTTTTATTTGTGAAAAATAAAATTTTTACTTTGGGAAAATAGCTTGACGAATTTGTGAAGTAAAGAGATAATTGAGAATGATTTTCAACGGAAAGGATAGAATTGAATGATGACAAGATTAGAAGCAGCAGATTTGGCTGTAGGTTATCCAAATAAGCAAATAATCAATCACTTGTCTGTTCAGATTCCTGAAGGAAAAATAACAAGTTTGATTGGACCGAATGGTAGTGGAAAATCAACACTTTTAAAAGCTTTAGCACATATTTTACCTGTTACCAAAGGAACAATAAAATTGAACGATTTAGAATTGATTACTTATGGAACCAAAGAACTTGCAAAACAGATTGCGTTATTGGCGCAAAGTAGTGAGGGACCACTAGGAATGACGGTAGAAGAAATTGTTTCTTATGGACGTTATCCGTATCAAAAAGCATTCAGTGGATTGAATGAGTCAGACTATGCGGCGATAAATTGGGCCATCGATGCGTGCCGATTAACTGATTTGAGAGGACGTGAGCTGTCTACTTTATCAGGTGGGCAAGCGCAGAGGGTCTGGATTGCTATGGCATTAGCACAAGAAACTGGCATATTGATATTAGATGAACCCACTACGTATTTAGATCCAGCGCATCAGTTAGAAATTTTGCAATTATTACTTAAAATAAATCAGGAAAAAAATACGACAATTATCATGTCGATTCATGATATTAATCACGCCTCAAGATTTTCAGATTATCTACTTGGACTAAGAGATGGAGACTTGATTGTAGAGGGGACACCAGAGCAGGTAATTACTGAGAAATCAATGGAGCAACTTTTTGATATCAAAGCAACGATCGTACCATTACCAGAAAGTGGCAAACCTGTTTTTTTAACATATGATTTGATGCAAGGTGAGAATTTATGAAGAATAAAAGAAAAGGAATGATTCTTTGGTTGATTGTTCTTCTTACTCTTTTGATTTTTGGGATTGCTTTGTTTTTTGGTGCAGAGCAAATTAGTTTTTCCCTTGTAAAAGAGAGTATTTTTAACTTTGATGAAACGGATCAGAGACAGCAAATCATTCGGATGATCCGGCTGCCACGTGTTATAGGTGCATTTGTTGTTGGCAGTAGTTTTGCACTTAGTGGAGCATTGATGCAAGGTGTTAGTCGAAATCCACTTGCTGATTCAGGTTTACTAGGAATCAATGCGGGGGCATCGTTAGCTACGGCACTATGTTTTGCGTTTTTGCCAAGCGCTACGTCTGGTGTAGTTTTATTTGCGTCGCTAATTGGCTCTTTTGCAGTAACATTTCTTGTTTTCGGGTTTTTAAAATTATCACGAATTGGCATAAATCCAGTACAGTTGCTTTTAGCGGGGGTGTCAATTAGTACATTTTTTACGGCAATTAGTCAGGCTCTAACACAATTATTTGATTTAGGGCAAGACCTTGCTTTTTGGTTTGTTGGAGGGGCTGCGAATATTCGTTGGCAACAATTGACTTGGACGATGCCGCTTTTCTTCATTGCGACCTGCGTGGCGTTCGCATTGTCAAAACAAATCTCGTTGGTAAGTTTGAGTGATGAGCATGCACTATCATTAGGTGCGCATCCACAAAAAATTCGCTTGATTGTATTTTCTGTAGTAGCTGTTTTAGCAGCAATTGCGGTATCGCTTGTAGGCCCAGTAGCATTTATTGGGTTAATGGTTCCTCATGTTGCAAAAGGAATCGTTGGAACGAACTACCGCTATTTACTACCAACTGTATTTTTTATGGGTGGCTGTCTAGTGATGCTTGCTGATTTAGTGGCGCGTACCATCAATCCACCATTCGAAACACCTTTTGGATTGATCATTGCAATTATTGGCGTACCATTCTTGCTTGTTCAAGTAAGGAGGACGAATGGATGAAAAAGAAATCATTTGGGTACCTTTTTATTAGCTTATTTATTGGTCTACTCATTATAAGTTGCTTAAGTTTAATGATTGGTACACCCATTTTATCTCCTGCGGAAGTGTTGTCTGTATTAACGGGAAATGGCGATTCGTTTACTGAACTATTAGTGATTGACTTTCGAATGCCACGATTATTTATCAGCATTCTTGCAGGTGCTTGCTTAGGCGTATCGGGGTACCTATTGCAAGGTGTTACGAGAAACGAACTAGCAGATTCCAGTGTACTAGGCATTAATGCAGGTGCTGGATTGTTCGTAATGATTTATATTGGGTTCTTTTCGCAAAATACTATGGCAATGCTTCTACCGTTAGTGGCTTGCTTAGGCGGCTGTTTTTCTGCAACATGTGTCTATTTTATTTCTAGAAAAAAACGTGTTATTGGAATGAATCGTCTTTTATTGTCAGGTATAGCAATGAATGCAGGATTGTCTGCTTTAACACTGTTACTTACGATAAAATTATCGAAAGAAAGTTATTCCTTTGTTAATTCGTGGTTAGCAGGATCTATTTGGGGAACAAGTTGGTTGAATGTTTTAGCATTACTTCCTTGGGCAATGATTTTACTTCCGGTTGCGTATATTATGAGCCGTTATTTACCAGTCCTATCCTTTGGTGAGGAGCGTGCACGAAGCTTGGGTGTGCATGTAAGCAGAATCCAGCAATTCATTTTATTCACTGCTGTTGTTCTGGCATGTAGCAGCATAGCCATGGCAGGTAGTCTTTCATTTGTTGGGCTCGTTGCACCACATATGGCAAAGAATATAGTAAAAAAAGAAAATGGGTATGCATTTGGACTGACTATTTTGTTTGGGGCATTATTGGTCAACTGTGCAGATGTCATTGCACGTGTCCTTTTACCAAGTGGGGAGTTACCTACTGGAATCATCATTGCAATTATTGGGGCACCATATTTTCTATATTTACTTTTTTCTCGTCAAAAAAAATTATAGGGTACTTTATAGCAAATGAACGTTCACTCGACAAACCAGAAGTGTATTCTGATTTGTCGATTTTTTTTTTAAATAGGATTAAGAAAGAATTGCTATTTTAAGGAAAATTCGCTACCATTCAATCAAAGAAAGAAGGTGAACGAGTGGATAAGGTAGAAATCAGAAAGCAAATGATCGAGAAATTAAAACATTTAGTTGAAATTCCTCAAAGAAAGAAGCAAAAAGAAAGCCAGATTTATGCGCAACTTTTCTCAAGTGACTACTGGCAAAAGTCAGAAGTGATAGCTATAACGCTCTCCAATGCAATCGAATTAAATACAGAGCCGATTATTGAACGCGGGTATCAAGAAGGAAAAATCATGGTTGTGCCTAAAACGTTACCAAAAAGAAAAATGGAGTTCTATAAAATAGATCAGACAACCGTGATGGAACTTTCTGCTTTTGGGGTACGTGAACCCTTATCAAATGAATGGTATACTAAAGAAACGATTGATTTGATCCTTGTTCCAGGATTAGCATTTTCACCTAGTGGGTATCGAATTGGTTTTGGTGGTGGCTATTATGATCGCTACCTCTCTGATTATCAAAATAAGACTGTAAGTCTCGTGTTTTCTGAACAATTCAATGATACCTGGACACAAGAGGAATTTGATCGTCCAGTGGATAAAATCTTTACGGATAAGTAAAAGGTAGGAGGAAAGCATGAATCAGCAAAATACAACGATACAAAGGTGGTTGAGAAAGCCACTTTGGACATATACATTTTTAGGCATACAGACGGTCGTCTTTCTTTTGATGTATCTATTTCCGAGTTTGTCTATTGAACAAACAGGAAGTATGTTTGGACCATATGTTGCCATCTATCATGAGTATTGGCGATTTATAACACCCATATTTATTCATTTCGGCTTGATGCATTTTGCTGTTAACTCAGTTGTGTTATATTTTATGGGGACGCAAATTGAAGAAATCTATGGGCATTGGCGCTTTTTTACTATTTACATAGCCAGTGGAATCTTAGGAAATTTGGCTAGTTTTGCGATGAATCAAGCTGGAACGATTTCAGCTGGGTCAAGTACGGCGCTGTTTGGTTTATTTGGTGCATTTTTGGTCTTAGGAGCACATTTTAAAAGTAATCCAGCCATCCAAAATATGGTTCGTCAATTTGCATTGTTCGTCGGCTTGAGCTTTTTATTTGGCTTTTTCGATTCGTCAATCGATATTTGGGGACATATCGGAGGGATTCTTGGAGGCTTACTTTTAGGCAATATTGTCGCACTACCACAGCAAAGAGGGAACTACTCGGTTCATCCGAGAATCATTTCGGGCTTGATTTTTTTATTTCTTGTGGTAATTTGTTTTTTATTGGGTTTAAAAAAATATGGTTTGCTTGTATAATATAAAGGAAGTGCTTTAGAGTGGAGAGTTTATACGACGTACAACAGTTATTCAAACAATTTGGCATTTATGTTTATGTAGGATCACGTATCTATGACATCGAACTGATGACCATTGAGTTGAAAAATCTCTATGATGGACGTTTAATTGATCGAGACACGTATCTAACGGCGTGGCGTATACTGAAAAGAGAGCACCGAATTGAAGAAAGCCGAAAGAAAGGAAACATGTAATGGACAAAAAAATTATTGGAATCGACTTAGGTGGAACCACAGCAAAATTTGCAATTATGACGCTTGAAGGAGAAATTCAACAAAAATGGAGCATTGATACAAATATTCTTGATGAAGGAGAACACATTGTTCCTGAAATCATCGAATCAATCAATCACCGTTTAAATCTTTACAAAATGAACGTGGAAGACTTCGTAGGTATCGGTATGGGTACACCAGGAAGTGTCGATCGTGAAGCAGGTACTGTTATTGGTGCGTACAACTTAAACTGGACAACTTTGCAACCGGTTAAAGAACAAATCGAAGCAGGTACTGGAATCAAATTTGCAATTGATAATGATGCAAACGTAGCCGCACTAGGTGAACGTTGGAAGGGCGCTGGCGAAAATAATCCAGATGTCGTGTTCATTACACTAGGAACTGGTGTCGGTGGCGGAATCATTGCTGACGGTAATCTTATCCATGGAGCTGCAGGCTGTGGCGGAGAAGTTGGACATATCACTGTTGATCCAACTGGATTTGAATGTACATGTGGCAAACGTGGCTGTTTAGAGACAGTCTCAAGTGCAACTGGTGTTGTTCGTCTAGGACGTTTCTTAGCAGAAGAATATGCTGGTGACTCAAAATTAAAAGCAATGCTTGACAATGGGGAAGAAGTATCAAGTAAAGATATTTTTGATCTTGCTGAAGCTGGAGATGCCTTTGCATTGATGGTTGTTGATAAAGTATGTTTCTACTTAGGTCTTGCTTGCGGAAACTTAGGAAATACATTGAATCCTTCAAGTATCGTACTTGGTGGTGGCGTTTCTGCTGCTGGTGAATTCTTGCGCAGCCGTGTAGAAAAATATTTTAATGAATTTACATTCCCACAAGTTAGAGAATCAACACAAGTAAAATTAGCTGTTTTAGGAAATGACGCTGGTGTCATTGGTGCAGCTTCCCTAGCTTTACAATTTGTTTAATAAAGGAGTTAAGTAACAAATGTTAATTTGGATTAACCTGATTTTATTAGCTATTGTTTTAGCAATTGTTTTTAATGGATTGTATTTGCGTATTATGGCAAAACGCTCAGCAAAAACAATTGAAGAAGAAGAATTTCGTGAAGGAATGCGTAAGGCACAAGTCATCGATGTTCGTGAAAAAGACGCTTTCGATAGTGGACATATTCTTGGTGCAAGAAATATTCCTTATTCACAACTAAAAAATTCTTTAGGTTCATTACGTAAAGATAAACCTGTCTATATTTATGATCAACGTAAATCATTAAGTATTCGTACAGCCAATCGCTTACGTAAAGAAGGTTACAAAGAGCTTTATATCCTAAAAAATGGCTATGAAGGTTGGAATGGAAAAATCAAAAGTAAAACTGTATAGTATAACTTTGTTTTTAAGACTTGGGACAGATCACTGGTCCAAGTCTTTTTTTGTACAGTTATGAAATATTTAGGTACACTTATAAAGAAGAAGCAATGCAGTAAAGGAGGTGGCTTACGATGAGAATTGCAGTTATTGGTGCTGGTCCACGAGGACTGAGTATGGTC
>JBKEDT010000005.1:0-7066 GCA_047975565.1 Enterococcus sp.
AGCCTGATACTAATGGAAGCGCCCATGTATCTGTATAGGGCATTAAAATACTCGGAAAAACAAGTAACCATATAGCTTGCAGATACATGCCAAACGCTAATGCTTTTGGCGCAACGATTTTAATAGTCACAAGATTCAAGAGAACCGATAAATCAACGAATAGCACCGTCAAATAATCAAAAAATTGCCAAGAAGTCTGTCCAGTTACCTTTACTATCCAGTGCATAAAAAGCATAATTGGAAGATTGTTTTGATTTAAGCTAAAATACGCAGCTACGTTTGGTTCTAAAACATGTTGCTTATCAACCGCAGCATAGTTCAGCATTCCTGCATCAAATCCACTGACTGGATGCACAAAGTAAACAAAAATTACTTGTAAGAGAAATACAAGTACCAATAAACTACTGGCTGCAACATATTTATGCGCAATAAAAACCGAAGCGACTTTTTTCCGAAGCTTTTCAAATGTGACTAGCAATGCCACCATTCCGATACTCATAAGAATAAATATAGTCGTTAACAATGTTGTGCTCGTACCAAAAACTGGATTATCTCCTAATATAATGTTGGGTGAGAGCAACGCAAAGAAAACCGTTAATCCAAATAGAATGATCCAGAAAAACTGAATCGTATGAACACCTAAGTTATATAATTTTTTCATTTGGCTAACCCCAGTTGTCAACCATGATTTCATACCCAATCATTGGTGAACTGTTTACTCTTAAATAATTTAATATCAATTTATCCTTTTGAAAATCTTCCACTAAAACTTTGAATAATTCATTCGCCACATTTTCTGCAACAAATTCATTTACGTTCTGCTCAAACGCTTCTTTTAATTCATTGATACGTTGATCAATTCTTTGGTAGATTTCCCCAGTATCTAACCTACTTGCTCTGATTTTACAAGTAATCTCCCAAGTATAGGAGATTGGAAGGATGCTCGAATTGGTAAGCGCCTTTGTCGTGTTTAAAAAGAACTTCATTTCGTATTGCCGGATCACTGTCATTTTTTTATCTCCTTAAAGATACTTAGCCAATCATTTTTTATTACTGTCCGAATGCTTTTCCCATCTGTTGCAAAAGACGCTGTACTCCAATTTGCTGTACGAGTAAAATAATTGATGATTCCCACTAATCGAAACCAAAAAGTAATAAAATTGTAGATTGGAAAAGTAAAAATCACTTGTGGACTTCTACGTAATTTTTTATTATTTTCAGAGTTATTTGGCAAAATAATCAAAACACCTACCCAATAAATAGCCGCTAAAACGACATACACAATATAAAGTAATACATAAGACATCAAGAGGACGAACCAAGAAAGGTGCATCATCAAAAACATCACACTTGAGAACATCCATATCATTTTTAAAAATGCAAATGTGTTTGCCGCAATCAATTGGCGTACCACAAAATCCTTAAAAAAGTTCTTAAATGTCAATCGTTCATGGGCAAAATTTTGCACCACTTCTAGCTCTCCACGTTGCCATCTATCCCGTTGACTAAATAAAGCTTGAACGCTTGAAATCGCATCTGTATAGTAAATCGCTGCACGACAATACGCGATTTTATCCGATACCTGTGTTCGAATCTGAAAAGTCATATCTGTATCTTCCGCGATTGACCCCGTGTTGTACAGTTTTGTTTGAACCAATATTTCTTTTCGAAAAGCAGAAAAAGCCCCCGCTAAAGTAAATACTTCATGCTTACACGAAGCATATTGACGTCCAAACAAAAAAACCTGACAATATTCAAAAAATTCATTTTTTTGTAAAAATGCCTGCTTTTTCACTTGTTTATCACTCGTCATTACTGTCCCACCTGCTACGGGAACTTCTGGATGTTCTTAGAGATAGTTCACAATTGTTTCCAACGCGTGCTTCTCTAAAATACCATCTGAATCAATATTGATGATATAACTACCGATTGCATGATAAATCGCTGCATTCAGCCCACTCGCTTTGCCCTTTTTAGCATTTATATATTGAAAAGATAGCTCTGGATGAATTTGTTGAATTTGTTGGTACACCTCTTTGACGTTATCCGTACTTTGATTATCTGCAAGAATCACTTGGATTCGATGAATCGGATACGTAGAATCTACGATTGACTGGATACACTTACCTAATAAATCAGCAGAATTATATGTAGGGATGATCACCGTAATAAATGGATAATTTGTCAAAGTTATTTTTGTATTCTTTTTCTTTCTAAAAAAATCAACTAGCACCTTAAAAAATATATAAATCTTAGGAATAACTTCCACAATAAATGGGATAATCAACCAACTGATCCAAAAGTAAATACTGGCTATCGTTACATCTAATTCATGTAGTATGCTCAATGGACTTGCTCCTTCTTCTCCTTATACGTAGTTGCCGAATAGGTAAATGTCTGATAATACAAGTAAATAACTAAAACATAAAAAAACATTCGTCCAATAATCGTATGTGCAACAAAATAAAAATCACTCCCATTAAAGTGAACAAGCAGAATCACGAGAATCAGACGCATGACATTTGCTAAATAAATCCATAGAATTCCTTTTAGAGAAAGGAAAAATCGTTGTTTTCGCGTATAAATCGGATAAAACATCGTTAAAGCAACAAAGGCACTTGTCTCAATGATCCCTGAACACTCGTAATCAATCGTCATTGTTACCGAGGAAGTCTTACTTAAAATCTGAACGATTGCATACTTTGAGTAAACTTCACTCATATGCGTAACGTTACTAAATAATGCAATGCCTTCTGCAACTAAATGTGTAAAGAACCAAACCCAATATGGTCGACTAAGCAATAATAAAATCACAAATAATCCAATACTACCAAAAATAAAATGCGCAGCTGGTATTTTGGCACGTCGCAAAACAGACAGTCCATACAGCCAACATAAAATGATTATTACTAGAATAATTCTCATTCACTAAGGCTCGCTTCTTTAATTTTTCTTCGTTTTGTAATGAATAAAACCCCAACTGCCATTACAAAACCTACTCCAGCAATAATATACGGACCAGTACTTCCCCCTGTAGTCGAAATCGTCTGCTCCCCTAAGTTTGTGTTTTTGATGGTCAAAGAAATCTCATTCACAATCGTATTGTCTAACCCTAAGTCCCCATACGGAATCGAAAATTCAACTGTATCTGAATATCCGTCTCCCACAGCCCTTCTGGTTTCAATAATTTTTGCATTTGGTAAACTATAATTTTGATTGTCAGAGGAACTCCAGGCACTGACACTGATTTCTTTACTTGTTCCAACAGAGTCTCCGCTAGAAATCGTATTTGCAAACGTCAAATAGTACGTTTTCCCTGCAATCACTAATTCATAGTTAGCCGTTTGTAGATTATTGTAGCCGATTCCTGTTTCAGACATATTCAAATAAAAATACACATCTGTTGTATCTGCAAGCAACGATCCCTTTTTGATATTAAAATTATCACCATTCGAGGTAATCGTAGTCATTGGCTTGTCATCCCAATCATCAAATGCCCCATCAATGGTTATCCCGAACTCATTTGAGTCTGCATAAGTTGTTTTTGGTGTTGCAAACACAACTAAAAAAAATAACACTAATGAAACTATACGAACTCCTTTTTTCAAACCCTTTTTCATTGTCATCACATTCCTGTATTTTTTCTTATTTATCTACAATCCATTTCACTCTATATAATAGTAAAAAAAATTTTGACCGACAATTTTTTTGGCTCTAAATAGGGAATAATTATGAAATCGGAAGATTTTTTCTGATATGTTTCAGAAAAAACGCTTTCGTAATAAAATAGTGAACACATCCGCCCTCATTAAACAAAAAACGTGCGAAAATCCTTTTTTAGATTTTCGCACGTTTTTTTCTCAGTACTGGTTTTCTATTTCGTTTCTTTCGTTGTAAAGCGATCAATGAAGGGGATCAACGGTTCATACATCGTTACGCGACGCCCTGTGAATAATGCAGCAAGAATCGTCCCTTCACGAATACCAACAAGATCATGGAAATACACAAGTGAGATAATCAAAGCTACCGCAACCATTGTCAAGTCTGTGATCATCTTCAAATTTCCAAAAGGTTTCTTTGTACGTAACGTTAGCGCTACAACCAACCCCTCACCCGGCATCAAAATCGACCGTGAATTGACTTCTAAAAATACTCCAAAAGAAAGAATAACCATCCCAATTAAAGTAAAGGCCAATTGTTCTAAATAATGACCCATCAGTGAAGGCAACCCTATCTGAGTAAAAACGTCCACAAAAACATCGATCAACCAGCCAAATACAACCCCTGGAATAATCTGTAAAGCAATTGGTATGTTGACTTCGCGCAAAATAATCATCTGTAGAAAAATCATCAAAACCATAAACAAAATCGTTAAGTTTCCAATAGATAACGGAGTAATATAACTCATTACATTTGGAATACTTGAAATTGGAGAAGTTCCCAATTGTGCCAATTTTGCTAGCGCAATACCAATCGACATCAAACTAATACCCGCAAATAAAACAATCAAGGATTTTATTTTTGATAACATAAGTAAACTCCTTTCATAATAAAAGCAGCCACAATATGCTTTTTTGGTTAACACCTCGTCCATGTTTTCCCATTTAGCAAATCGTCGCCGCGTATCTTCTTATGTACAAATACGTCCAACTTTATATTAAGGAGCATTTTTCTTTTTGTCAAAATAAAGGACACACTACAGATTTTTATTTCCTTTATAAGAAATGAGCATATCTCGTTTGATATGCCCATTTCTACGTACTATAAATTATTTTTTGCTTCTTTAAGCAATTTTTTGTGGGCTTTTTTAGATCCTCGAGCTAAATCTTTTTGCCACTTTCGCTCCTGAAACGCTGTAAACAATTGCTCTAAATCATAGTCGATTGGATACAGTTCTTCAGCAGTCATTTTCAAAACAAGCCGTTTTCTAGGAACAGCAAGCAGTTCTTTTTCAAGATAAATCATGACTGTGTCTTTCCCAGTATCTTCAAAAATCAATCCTTCTTTTTGATGTGCCATGGATAACACTCGGTCTCCTTTTGCAAATCGTTGTACTTGATGTACTTGACGTGTACTAGTTGATGCCGCATGTTGAAATTCTTGTCTTTGAACGGAATAGGTCTTATCTTGCATGTAGTGCTGTGCTCTTTGGATCAATGGTGTAGACATCTTCATTTTTTGTGCAATCCATAATGCTTGGCTTTCTCCGGTCTCACCAACTTGCAAAATATACTTTGGCGCTAATGCTTCTCGGTCAAATGCCATCGCAGCTGGAATAAAGTCCTCATGTTCTTGTGCAAATTTTTTGATTTCACCATAATGCGTTGTAGTTACTAGCAATGCACCTTTCGCATACATTTCCTCCATGATTGCGATAGCCAGTGCTGCCCCTTCGTTTGGTTCTGTTCCACTTCCGATTTCATCTAATAGAACCAAGCTGTTTCTTTTTACGTTACGTAAGATACTTGATACATTTTGCATGTGTCCGGAGAATGTACTTAACGCATTTTCAATATTTTGTTGGTCACCAACGTCAACGAATAGTGCATCAAAGACGGCTAACTCCGTTCCTTCTTTTGCAGGAACTTGCAATCCAAACATTGCCATGAGCGTCAGTAATCCAACTGTTTTTAAAACAACTGTCTTTCCACCGGCATTTGCTCCAGTAATGACTAATCCTCGGTATTCTTCCCCCAAATCAAAATCCAATGGTACTGCATTTTCTGGTAATAAAGGATGGCGCCCTTTTCGGATATGAATACGTTCTGATTTATTCATTTTAGGTGTAGTACCGTTTATGTCTCGACTATACTTTCCACGAGCAAAAATAATGTCGATCGCAGTTATCGTTTCGATAATAAAATCGATGATTTGTTCATTTTCTGCCAAAGTCCCAGTCAATAAAGCAAGAATTTGATACTCTTCTGCAATTTCTTCGGCTTTCAGTAATTGATACTGACTATTTAATTTTTCAACCACTGTTGGTTCGACAAACACCGTTGTTCCTTTATTCGATTGTTCAACAATTGTCCCCGCAACTTTATTTTTAAAACTAGCTTTAATCGGGATCGTGTAATGTTCTCCCTTTTGGACAATCATTGTTTCTTGGATCATTTCTTTATTATTGGGATGGCGCAAAAATTTCATCAATCGCTCTTGAATATCTTTTTCTGTATTTTGTAACTGTTTTCTTACTTTACGTAAATTTTTTGATGCCTGATCACTTATCTTTTGATTAATAATTTTTTGGTAAATTAATTCTTCAATCGTCTGCATATCCGGCAAACTTTTACTATATGCGTACAACGTGGGTGTCTGGTACTGATTTTTTGCAAAAAACTTCTGTATCATTCGACTGCTTCTGAGAAAATCTGCATATTCAGTTAATTCAACGGGTGTTAAAATAAATCCTTTTTGTATTTGCTCTGTCAATGCCTTGATTCGTGTCAGTCCCATAAAGGGAACGTGCTGATTACTCTCTAAAATCATCCGTGCTTCTTTCGTTTCTTCCTGCAAGACTTGAATCGTTTGTAAGTTTGTCGGAATCGCCACACTCTCGATTCGTTTCTTGCTATAATCCCCAACTGTTCTTCTTTGAACATCTGCTTTGATTTGATTAAATTGTAATTTTTCGATTGTTTCTTTCATGTCTTCTCCTTTATATTGAGAGACACCTGTCTTTCAAAAATAAATAAAACTGGCTAATAGAAAAAAGGATGGTACACATCACAAATAAGACATGCCCCATCCATATATATTACAGAAAACGATTGGTTCTGACAGGTATCTTCTATGCGCACACCAAATAAGCAGTCGATTTGCCTATTGGTTATTCAGTTCGCTTGATTAGATACCTACTACACTCATCAAAATACCTCGTTTTTTAAGTTTTATTTATTTTCCTTTTTAGTCTAACATGTGACCATTTTCTTGTCAAAACAGTTAATCAGCGTCCATTTCTTCAGACCATGGAAGTTCAATCGATAATTGTGACGCAAACTCTTTGTACTCATTCCTTGATTTCAAGCGTTCATTTCTTCGTTTTTCATACCCCGAGCAAACCAGC
>JBKEDT010000043.1:0-4603 GCA_047975565.1 Enterococcus sp.
CAATTCGTTGTAGATAAACAAATGCCCTTTTTGCGTCCATTTCATGATTGGCTTCAAGTTATCAGACCCCTGAACTGGTACATATTCAATGTGTGTGTAACCTTCTCGTTGATGCTTCGCATACAACAGCCATGAATTACCTTGTTTGTATTGAATACCTAACTCATGAAGCAAGCTATTCATCTTCTGTGCGCTCATACCGTAATTCTTAGCAATGAAACTAATTGCCGTGATACTCTTGTTCTTCATGATTGTGTCGAAGTAGTTAGCTTTAGGTTGCAATTCATTAACTTGTTGCTCAGCTGCTAATGCTCTTGTCTGAGACTCCTGTAAAGCAGTTAGCAACTTAATTCCGTTCTCTGGATTTGCGATGATATTCTCAATCGTTTCCGGCGTTGCATAAGCACCATGTTTTCTGATTGATGGTAGAACTTCGCTTGTTACCCATCGTTTGAATTTTTTAGCATTTGGTAGTTCGCTGTTAAAAATTAATGAATACAGCCCTGGTTCGTTGATAACCGTTTTGCTAGAGAAATCATTTCCGCTCCATAGGCTTGTACCTAAATCAGGGTAAGCCTTATAGGCCAACGTTTTGCGGTCACAGTCTTCTACATGGTCACGTAAAGCATTGTTAGGTTTCTTATATCCTAAAATCTCAGCTATATCTTTCCCAACGAAAAAGGTTTCTTCGTCAATCACTACTACACGAACCTCATTTTGTTCAAAGTTAAATACTTGTGTTAATTTATTCATTTCGTTTCCTCCTTAGTTGAGTTCAATTGTTTTGAACTTTTACATTAAAAAAATATACACCTATCTCTTCAACTGGAATTTCCAATAGTTCAATAGCCTTTTGAAGCTCAGTGTTTTTCCAAGGAACCTTATTATTTAATTTCAAAGAAAGACTTCTCTCGGAAAGGCAGATAGCGGTTGAAAAATTACTTTGAGTACCATATTTTTCAACTATTCTTCCAGATAGTTTTGAATAGTCAAAACTCATTCCTAAAACCTCCTAACAAGTTCAATTCGTTTGAACTTTGTATCCAAAGTATAACCTCCAAAAAAAGCATTGTCAACAAGAAAGTTCAAAAAAAATGAACTTTCTTGTTGAACTTAAATTCAAACAATTGTATACTTATTTGTGAGGAGAGGAGGTAATTAGATGAAAGAAACTACTCAACAGCGTCTACAACAGATAATGTCAGAAAGAAATTTAAAACAAGTCGATATACTGAACATGTCATTGCCATTCCAAAAAGAACTTAAAGTATCGATGGCTAAGAATCATTTATCCCAATATGTAAACGGGAAGTCATCTCCCGACCAATACAAATTATGTTTGCTTTCCAGAACCTTGGGCGTTAGCGAACCTTGGCTATTAGGTTATGATGTCCCGAGAAACTTATCTAAAAATATTTCTTCTATAGAAACGATCTACAACCAACTGGACGGTGACAGGCAAACCAAAGTCGTTAACTTCGCCCAGGAACAGTTAGATGAACAAAACAATAATGTCTTGCCGCTTTATAGAACAAAAGCCGCTGACGATGTCGGAACATTTGCCGCCCACTCTGTCGAAGACGGCAAGCAGTTTACTGATGAAGAAATAGCAGAAGCTGACGCTTATCTGCAAAAACTACAGGAAAAATTTGAGAATAAGCATAAAAAGTAGGTGTCTTGGTGAACCCGTACGAAGAAATGCTTGATTCTGTAACTCAAGAGGTTCCCGTTATCGAGGCTCCCCTCCTTCACTTGGGGGTTGAAGGATATTACAGAAACGGAATCATTTATATTGATAGCTCAATTGGCTATCCTCGCAAGCGTGAAATCCTTGCTGAGGAATACGGACATTATAAAACGACTTGCGGAAATATCTTGCATCAAACTTCTGCCGATGACAGAAAGCAAGAAATGGTCGCTAGAAACCTAAGCGCTGCGTTGTTGGTACAGCCTAAAGATATCTTGCGTTGCTTCGAAAGTGGATACAAGCAGATTTGGGAATGTGCGGAATTTTTAGAAATTTCTGTTGAAACTTTCACGAGCGCTGTCAAAGTCTACGCTAATCAATTTGAGTTTTTGGAGTTAAATGACAACTACACTTTGTGGTTTAAGGAAGATGGAACGGTTGGGGTGTTTGAGAGGTTTGATTTTAAAAATGACATGAAAATACCGCACACATAGCTCCAACTACGCGTGCGGCAACCTGCGATTAATAACAGCAAATATATTATATCTCAGGAGGATTAAAAATGGCAACAAGAAGTTCAGGTAACACTAAGAAACCTTTTTATAAAAAGGTGTGGTTTTGGGTAATAGTAGTAATTGTTATTGCAGGTATCGGAACGAGCAGTTCTGAAAATGGCGGCGAGAAAGTTTCTGCTGGTGAAAATTCATCTAGCGAATCTTCTTCAAAAGAAACTGAATACTATCAAATTGGAGATTCTGTAAAAGTAGATGATGTAACATACACACTTAATAATGTTTCTCTTACCGATGAAAGAAATATCCTTCTAGACGAAAGCCCTGAGAATGTCGTCAAAATTGAATACACTGTAAAAAATGATTCTGATGACGACGTAACAGTTGGTGCTGATGTCGAAGTTTACGATGCAGATGATGCAAAATGCAAAACATACGCAAATGAAAACACCATGAACACCATCGCCTCAGGAAAACAGATGGACGCAGTAGCTCATTTTGCGGTTGGAACTACTGGTGAAATTGAAATTCAATTCTCACCGCTAATGTCATTTGACAAAGCGGCATCCTTTAAAGCGACTGTATAAGCCCCCCCTCCCCACCTGGCGACGCCGGTTCGATTCCGGCTTGGGGAATTGAAAATATAAACAGAAAGGAAAAAATATGAATGCACTTTATCACCTGTCTGACGTACAGGTTGAAAACCTTATCAAATCAGCTAAACAAGTTAAACAGAGTATCCCTAGAGAAATGCCACAATTCGGCAAAATTAAAGATGATACATTAGTTATAGGTACCTATGACAACATAGAGTATAAACTCCATAGATACAGACACCCTATCGACGATGAGAGATTTAGTATTCATTTGCGTTTTAAAAGTACCAACGATCATCTAATTCGACTGGATATAAACAATGGAACTCATAGAAATCCGGACGGCAAAACAATTCAACAAAATCATATTCACATTTATAAAGACTCGGAGTTCGCCAAAGACGCTTTCGCTTACCCTCTACCAACAAATTTTACTGACCTCGAGTCTATATTTTCTGCGCTTATAACATTTCTAGAGTATACTCATATAAAAGAAATAGATAATCCTAATTGAGGTGAAACATTATGATTAACAGCAAACAACTTAAAGAAGAATACGCTAACTGGATTTCTAATGAATTTGAATATAAAGAACTTGCAAAAACTACTATTAGGATAGATACACCTTTTTTTGATAGACACAACGATAGTTTAATATTATACGCCTTAATAGAGAACGATACTATTAAGCTAACAGATGGAGGTTATGTTGTAGATGACCTTGAATCAAGTGGTGTTCATATCTTTAAATCTAAATCAAGGACGAAAATATTTGAAAGTCAATTATCTTCATATGGCGTGAAATTAAATAATCAGGATAACGACCTTTTCGTATTAACAAATTTAAAAGGATTCCCAGAAGCCAAACATAGACTATTACAAGCGATGTTGTTTACCAACGATATGTTTATGCTTAACAAAAAGAATACTTCTCATGTTTTTTTTGATGACGTTGCTGATTTTCTTGAAGATAACAATATACGAGCTTTCCAAAATGCATTATTTACAGGCTCTGGAGGAATGTCACATAAGTTTGAATTCTCTATCCCCGGTATTAAAAATATACCCGATAAATTAATAAAGACACTAAATTTACCTAATAACGAAACGTATGCTAAAGCTTTAACCGCTGATGTGAAATATACTTCAGGTGTTCTAAAGAGACCTACACAATTTTACGCTTTTATCAATGACACTGAAAAAGATATAAAATCAGATATAAAGTCACTTCTTGATTTTGAAAATATCAATATTATTCCTTTTTCCAAGAGAAACGATTATATAACAGAATTATCATTATAATTGCTCCTTAGACTCCCCGTCTGGTGCCATCGGTTCGACTCCAACACGGGGAAATAAATAAAAAGAAAGTGAGATGATTGAATATGAAGCGTGTGGCTTTATATATTCGCGTATCAAGCGAACAACAAGCAAAGCACGGTGACAGTCTGCGAGAGCAACAAGACACGCTCAGTGAGCACGTCAATGCCAATAACGACTACAAAATTTATTCTACATACATAGACGATGGGATAAGCGGACAAAAGTTACAGCGAGATGAGTTTACCAGGTTGATTGAAGACGTGAAATCAGGATTAATCGATATGATCCTGTTCACTAAATTAGATAGATGGTTTAGATCGTTGAAGCATTATCTGAACACCGAGGATATTCTTAAAGCTCATAATGTAACTTGGCTTGCAGTTAGTCAGCCTTTCTACGACACTTCCACACCGTACGGCCGAACTTTCATTAATCAGGTAATGAGTTTCGCTGAATTAGAAGCTCAGATGACCAGCGAACGAATG